>NZ_LMGQ01000024.1:0-181076 GCF_001427465.1 Pseudomonas sp. Root569
GCTGTCAACACCTCTTTTTCAACTTCCTTTTGGCTTCGATGAACTGAAGCAACTTGCTGCCGAAAACTTCATAACTCATTGTTTACCAAGGAGTTTTCCATTTTGACTGCGCCGGAAGTGGGGCGAATTATAGGCGTATGGAATCTGTCGTCAACCTTCTTTTTCACATTTCTGTCATATCGATCAAAAAAGCTCCGAAAACGCGAAAGCCGGCTCTAAGGAGCCGGCTTTCCACTTACCAAGCTTTAAAGACTAGGGAAGGCGAATTGCGACGCTTCATGGCTAGCCCGCTGCGGCCAGCGCTGGGTGATCGCCTTGCGACGGGTGTAGAAACGCACCCCGTCCGGCCCATAGGCATGCAGATCGCCAAACAGCGAGCGCTTCCAACCACCAAAGCTGTGATAGGCAACCGGAACTGGCAGCGGCACATTGACTCCCACCATGCCCACTTCAATCTCGTCACAGAACAGCCGCGCCGCCTCACCATCACGAGTGAAGATGCAGGTGCCATTGCCATATTCGTGATCATTGATCAGTTGCATTGCAGCTTCGAGGCTGTCGACTCGCACCACACACAGCACCGGTCCGAAGATTTCTTCTTTATAGATGCGCATCTCAGGGGTCACGCGGTCGAACAGGCTGCCGCCGAGAAAGAACCCTTGCTCATGCCCAGCGATGCTCAAACCGCGACCATCAACCACCAACTCCGCACCCGCAGCCACACCTTCTTCTATGTAGCCACTGACCTTATCCCGCGCCTGGCCCGTCACCAATGGCCCCATATCCAGACCGCAAGAGGTGCCCGCACCAATTTTCAACGCCTTGACCTGCGGCACTAACTTGGCGATCAACGCGTCCGCCACCTGATTACCCACGCATACCGCCACCGAAATCGCCATGCAACGCTCACCGCAAGAACCATACGCCGCCCCCATCAAGGCACTCACGGCATTATCCAGATCTGCATCCGGCATCAGCACAGCGTGATTCTTCGCCCCGCCCAACGCTTGTACGCGCTTGCCACGCTTGGTCGCTTCGGAATAGATGTACTCGGCAATCGGCGTCGAGCCTACAAAGCTCAAGGCTTTTACTTCCGGCGCTTCGATCAATGCATCCACCGCACCCTTGTCGCCGTGCACCACACTCAGTACACCTTTAGGCAAGCCGGCCTCCTGCAACAGTTGCGCGATCAACAGCGTCGAGCTTGGATCACGTTCGGACGGCTTAAGGATGAAACAGTTACCGCACACAATCGCCAGCGGGTACATCCACAACGGCACCATGGCCGGGAAGTTGAACGGCGTAATCCCCGCCACCACGCCCAACGGCTGGAAGTCCGACCAGGCATCAATGTTAGGCCCCACGTTGCGGCTGTACTCACCCTTGAGAATCTCCGGTGCCGAGCACGCGTACTCCACGTTCTCGATCCCGCGCTTGAGCTCGCCCGCCGCGTCTTCCAAAGTCTTGCCGTGTTCTTCGCTGATCAACTGCGAGATACGCGCTTCGTTCTGCTCCAGCAATTGCTTGAAACGGAACATCACCTGCGCACGCTTGGCCGGCGGCGTATTACGCCAGGCCGGGAACGCCGCCTTTGCCGAGTTGATCGCACTTTGAATGGTTTCGCGGCTGGCCAACGGCACCTGGTGAATCACCTGGCCAGTGGATGGGTTGTACACATCGGCGGTACGGCCGCTGTCGCTGACCAACTGGCCGTTGATCAAATGCTGGATAAGGCTCATGCAGGGCTCCTGAAAAATTGTTCTATATAGAAGGAAAAATCAGTCGATCTTGTTCAGCACTTCGCCGACCGCGTCAAACAGACGATCCAGATCCTGCGGCTTGCTGTTGAACGTTGGCCCGAACTGCAGGGTGTCACCGCCAAAGCGCACATAGAAACCGGCTTTCCACAAGGCCATGCCAGCCTCGAATGGCCGCACGATGGCATCCCCGTCACGCGGGGCAATCTGGATCGCACCGGCCAGGCCGTAGTTACGGATGTCGATCACATTCTTGCTGCCCTTCAGACCGTGCAGCGCATTCTCAAAGTGCGGCGCGACTTCGGCTACGCTCTGCACCAGGTTTTCCTTCTGCAACAGGTCCAATGCGGCCAGGCCAGCCGCGCAAGCCACCGGGTGCGCCGAGTAGGTGTAACCGTGGGGGAATTCCACGGCGTACTCCGGAGTCGCCTGGTTCATGAAGGTCTGATAGATCTCGCTGCTGGCAATCACCGCGCCCATCGGGATCGCACCATTGGTGACCTGCTTGGCGATGCACATCAGGTCTGGGGTCACGCCGAAGCTGTCGGCGCCGAACATCGAGCCGGTGCGGCCGAAACCGGTGATCACTTCGTCGAACACCAGCAGGATATTGTGCTGATCGCAAATCTCACGCAGACGCTTGAGGTAACCCTGTGGCGGCACAAGCACGCCAGCGGAACCGGCCATCGGCTCGACAAACACTGCCGCGATGTTCGACGCGTCATGCAGTTCAATCAACTTGAGCAATTCATCGGCCAGCGCAATACCGCCCTGCTCTGGCATACCACGGGAGAACGCATTGCTCGCCAGCAAGGTGTGAGGCAGATGGTCAACATCCATCATCGCCTGACCAAACAACTTCCGGTTACCGTTGACGCCGCCCAGGCTGGTACCGGCGATATTCACACCGTGGTAGCCGCGTGCGCGCCCGATCATCTTGGTCTTGGTGGCCTGGCCTTTCAGGCGCCAGTAGGCGCGCACCATCTTCACTGCGGTATCGGCACACTCGGAGCCGGAGTCGGTGAAGAACACGTGATTCAGGTTGCCTGGGGTTAAGTCGGTAATCTTTTCCGCCAGTTGGAAAGACAACGGATGACCGTATTGGAAACCTGGAGAATAGTCCAGGGTACCCAGTTGCTTGGCCACGGCTTCCTGGATTTCCTTGCGCGTATGCCCGGCGCCGCAGGTCCACAGCCCCGACAACGAATCGTAGACCTTGCGCCCCTTGTCATCAGTCAACCAACTACCTTCGGCGGCCACGATCAGGCGCGGGTCACGCTGGAAGTTACGGTTGGCGGTGTAGGGCATCCAGTGCGCGTCCAACTTCAGTTGGCTGGCCAGGGACGATGGGGCGTTTTCGGGCATGTTCATCAGCAAAACCTCGCAAGGCAAAAGGCAGCGTCGGGATCGGAAAAGCGTTGTTGCAGCTAAATTGCCACGGGGCTAAAGTCGATGAAATCCAACTCTTCTAACCTTCAGTCAGGACTTCACTAAACTATGAGCAGCCGTCGTCCCGACCCTTTGGCGCAAGTCAGCGACTTTGATATTCGCTTGTTGCGCATTTTTCGCAGCGTGGTGGAGTGCGGCGGCTTCTCGGCAGCAGAAGCCGTGCTCGGCATCGGCCGCTCGGCGATCAGCCAACAGATGAGCGACCTTGAGCAGCGCCTCGGGCTAAGGCTCTGTCAACGCGGCCGCGCCGGGTTTTCACTGACCGAGGAAGGTCGCGAGGTCTATCAGTCAGCCCTGCAATTATTGAGTGCCCTGGAAAGCTTTCGCACTGAGGTCAACGGCCTGCACCAGCACCTGCGCGGCGAATTGATCATCGGCCTTACCGACAACCTTGTCACCCTGCCCCATATGCGCATCACCCATGCACTGGCACAGTTGAAGGAGCGAGGCCCGGACGTGCAAATCCAGATCCGCATGATCGCCCCCAATGAGGTGGAGCAAGGTGTGCTCGACGGGCGCCTGCACGTCGGCGTCGTGCCCCAGGCCAGCGCGCTGTCGGGCCTGGAGTACCAGCCGCTGTACAGCGAACGCTCGCTACTCTACTGCGCAGTCGGCCACCCATTGTTTTATGCCGACAACAAGCAGCTGGAAGACGAACGCATCGACGACCAGGACGCCATCGCTCCCACCTTCCGCCTGCCCGCACAGATCCAGGCCCACTACCAGGCGCTAAACTGCACCGCCAGCGCTTCGGACCGTGAAGGCATGGCGTTCCTGATCCTTACCGGCCGCTACATCGGCTACTTGCCCGACCACTACGCCAGCTTGTGGGTGCAACAAGGCCGACTGCGCGCACTGAAACCAGCTACACGTTTTTACGATTTGAGCCTGGCATCGGTCACACGCAAGGGTCGGCGCCCTCATTTGGTGCTGGAAAGCTTCCTGGAAAGCCTGGCCGCAACCCGCTAACTCGGGTTTCAGGGTAAAAGCTGAGCAGGTGGACAGCTTTTTGCAAGGCACAGGGACCTTGAACCGTCCGCCTCGAGTTAACCCGCCATGCCCCCAGAATCCTCCAGCTCCAGCGACCTGATCTACGGCCTCAACGACCGCCCGAAACCACTGCCCGCACTGTTGGCAGCACTGCAACATGTACTGGCGGCGTTCGTCGGCATCATCACCCCACCGCTGATCATCGGCTCTACTCTCGGCCTCACCGCCCACTTGCCCTACCTGATCAGCATGGCGCTGATGGTCTCGGGCGTAGGTACTTTCATCCAGGCACGCAGGCCGTTTGGTATAGGCGCCGGGATGATCTGCCTGCAAGGCACCAGCTTTGCATTTCTCGGCGCGGTGTTGTCGGCAGGCTTTCTGGTGAAGCAACGGGGCGGTAGCCCGGAAGATATTCTGGCGATGATCTTCGGCGTGTGCTTCTTCGGCGCGGCGGTACAGATCGTGCTGAGCCGCTTTATCGGCCAACTGCGCCGAGTCATCACGCCCCTGGTTACAGGGATTGTGATTACGTTGATCGGCATCAGCCTGATCAAGGTGGGCATCACCGATCTCGGCGGCGGCTTCAATGCACCGGACTTTGGCGCCCCCGCCAACCTGGCGCTCGGCTTGTTCGTGGTGCTGACGATCATTCTGCTCAACCGCTCCAACACCCCATGGGTACGCCTCTCGGCGATCATCATCGGCCTGGCCCTGGGGAGCCTGGCCGCATGGTTCAGCGGCAAACTCACTCCCCAGGCCCTGCCTGACCTGCCCCTGATCAGCCTGCCTACGCCGTTCCGCTTCGGTTTCAACTTCGACTGGAGCGCCTTCCTGCCGATAGCGCTGATTTATCTGATCAGCAGTATCGAAACCGTCGGCGACCTCACTGCCAATTGCATGATTGCCCGCCAGCCGATCAGCGGCCCCTCTTATATAAGCAGACTCAAGGGCGGCGTGCTGGGCGATGGCGTGAGCTGCATGATCGCCGCCACCTTCAGCGCCTTCCCCAATACCACCTTCGCCCAGAACAATGGCGTGATCCAACTCACCGGCGTGGCCAGTCGTTACGTCGGCTTATATATCGGCGCATTGCTGTTCTGTCTCGGCTTGTTTCCGCTGATCGGCGCCGTGCTGCAGCAAATTCCCAAACCAGTGCTGGGCGGCGCGACCCTGGTGATGTTCGGCACTGTGGCCGCTGCCGGCGTGCGTATTCTTGCCCAGGCGCCGCTGGACCGACGCAGCATGTTGATCATCGCCACCTCGTTCGGCGTCGGCCTGGGTATCGCTGCCCAGCCCAACCTGCTGCACCTGATGCCAACACTGGTGCAGAACCTGTTCGACTCCGCCATCACCAGCGGCGGCCTCACCGCCATCCTCTTGTGCCTGTTACTGCCGGAAGCCAAGCCGAGCACCACTGCCGCAAACCACACGCCAGAAAGCGACAGCCTGGAACTGCTTTGACGGTTTTATTGCATCGGGACTTGTCTGGGGCTTTAGGGTGGGTTATCTGTGCACACGTCGTCTCTATCGATCAGCACGGAAACCTCCATGAGCCTCGAAGTTCCTGCCCACAGCAACCACGCCGGTAAACCCGCCAGCCGCATTCGGCAAAAGAACGAACAAGCGATTCTCCAGGCTGCTGAAGATGAATTCGCCCGCCATGGCTACAAAGGCACCAGCATGAATACCATTGCTGCCAGTGCCGGGTTGCCCAAGGCTAACTTGCACTACTACTTCACCAACAAGCTGGGCCTGTACATTGCGGTACTCAGCAATATTCTCGAACTGTGGGACAGCACCTTCAACGCGCTGACCGCCGAGGACGACCCAGCCGTGGCGCTCACGCGCTATATCCGCACCAAGATGGAATTTTCGCGACGCCAGCCACAAGCCTCGCGGATCTTCGCCATGGAGATCATCAGCGGCGGCGAATGCCTCACCGAATATTTCAGCCAAGACTATCGCGCCTGGTTCAGTGGCCGGGCGGCGGTGTTCCAGGCCTGGATCGACGCCGGCAAGATGGACCCCGTCGACCCGGTGCATTTGATCTTCCTGCTGTGGGGCAGCACCCAGCACTACGCCGACTTCGCCACCCAGATCTGCCGCGTCACCGGTCGCACCAAGCTGACCAAGCAGGACATGGAAGACGCTGGCACCAATCTGATCCAGATCATCCTCAAAGGCTGCGGCATCAAGCCAGCCCAATAAACGAAGCGAGTTATGTCTTTTACGCTGACAGGCCTTTGCGAATTTCGTGAAGAAATCCGCAAAAGCCGCTTTATCACCCTGGCGGCACCCATCACCAGCCCGCAGGACGCCCAGGCTTTTTTCGAGCAACACAGCGACCTGAACGCCACGCATAACTGCTGGGCCTGGAAGCTGGCCGACCAATACCGCAGCAACGATGACGGCGAACCTGGCGGCACCGCCGGGCGCCCGATTCTTGCGGCTATCGAGGCACAGGGCTTTGATCAGGTCGCGGTGCTGGTAATCCGCTGGTACGGTGGCATCCAACTGGGTACCGGCGGCCTCGCCCGTGCCTATGGCGGCGGTGCAAACAAATGCCTGCAAAATGCCGAGCGCATCGAACTGGTCAGCCGTGTGCCACTGAGCTGCGCCTGTGGGTTTTCCGAGCTGAACCTGGTGAAGCTGCGTGTCGCTGAACTCGCAGGCCTGGTGGTGGAAGAAACCTTCACCGCCAACGGCGTGGAGCTGCAGCTTGCGCTGGGGGAGGCACACATCGACACCCTGCAAGCCCAGCTCGCCGACCTGAGCCGTGGGCGCATCCTGCTGCAACGCTGAAACTGCTACTGTTACTTGCTGAACTCCCTGAACCGCGATTTCAAAGGAAGCCTTTCATGTCTACGCCAAAAACCGCACTGATCATCGGCGCCTCACGCGGGCTGGGCCTTGGCCTGGTCAAGCAATTGCTCCAGGATGGCTGGGACGTGACCGCCACCGTGCGCGATCCGAGCAAAGCCGATGCGCTGAAAGCCGTGGGGCCGGTGCAGGTCGAGAAGTTGGACATGGACGACCAGCAAGCCGTGATCGCCCTGGCCCAACGCCTGAAAGACCGCACCTTCGACCTGCTGTTCGTCAACGCTGGCGTCAAGGGCCCGGCGAACCAGGAGCCCGGCCACGCCACCCTGGCGGAAGTCGGCCAGTTGTTCTTCACCAACGCCGTGGCACCGATTAACCTGGCCCAGCGCTTTGTCGGGCAGATCCGCAAAGACACCGGTGTGCTGGCCTTCATGAGTTCGGTACTGGGCAGCGTGACCATTCCCGACGGTTCGGATCTGGCGCTGTACAAGGCCAGCAAGGCTGCACTCAATTCGATGACCAACAGCTTTATCACCCAACTGGGCGATCACAAGCTGACCGTGCTGTCGATGCATCCGGGCTGGGTGAAGACCGACATGGGCGGCGAAAATGCGCATATCGACGTCGACACCAGCGTGCGCGGCCTGGTGGATCAGGTGAATGCCTACACCGGCAAAGGCGGCCACCACTTCGTGGACTACAAGGGCGACACCATCGCCTGGTAACCCCCCCAACTGTAGGAGCGAGCTTGCTCGCGAAGAACGCCCAGGCACTGCTTAAAGCCAGACTGCCCGCGTCATCGTTGACGATTTTCGCGAGCAAGCTCGCTCCTACAGAGGTAAACTGCCCACCTCGCCCTCCCCGGCGACCCTGGATCAGCAGACAGGGTAACACTGAGCTGGCAAACCTGAACCCATCATTCAGAGGAGCCGGCCAATGCCTGCGACCCGTATCTGGTTAAAAAACCCTCTCGCGATTTTCACTGCCAATGGCCTCGATGCCCGCGGCGGCCTGGTGCTGCAAGACGGTGTGATCACCGAAGTGCTGGCCCAAGACCAAGAACCGGCACAACCCTGTGCACAGATGTTCGACGCTCGCGAGCATGTGGTCTTGCCTGGGCTGATCAACACCCACCATCACTTCTATCAAACCCTGACCCGCGCCTGGGGCCCGGTGGTCAACCAGCCGTTATTTCCCTGGTTGAAAACCCTGTACCCGGTATGGGCACGGCTCACCCCGGAAAAACTTGCCCTGGCCAGCAAAGTCGCCTTGGCTGAATTGCTGCTCTCAGGCTGCACCACCGCAGCCGACCACCACTACCTGTTCCCCGATGGCCTGGAAAACGCCATTGATGTGCAGGTAGAAAGCGTGCGCGAACTGGGCATGCGCGCCATGCTCACCCGCGGTTCCATGAGCCTGGGCGAAGCCGATGGTGGCCTGCCGCCGCAGCAGACCGTACAACAAGGCCAGGTGATCCTCGACGACAGCCAGCGCCTGATCCGTGAATACCACCAGCGTGGCGACGGTGCACAGATCCAGATAGCCCTGGCGCCGTGCTCGCCGTTCTCGGTCACCCCCGAGATCATGCAAGCCAGCGCCGAGCTGGCCAACCGCCTGGATGTACGCCTGCACACCCATTTGGCGGAAACCCTCGACGAGGAAGACTTCTGCCTGCAACGTTTCGGCCTGCGTACCGTGGACTACCTCGACAGCGTCGGCTGGCTCGGCCCACGCACCTGGCTGGCCCATGGGATTCACTTCAACCCGGATGAAATCGCACGCCTGGGCGCCGCCGGTACTGGCATCTGCCACTGCCCAAGCTCGAACATGCGCCTGGCCTCCGGCATCTGCCCGACCTTGGATCTGCTTGCCGCCGGCGCGCCCATCGGCCTGGGCGTGGACGGTTCCGCTTCCAACGACGCGTCGAACATGATCCTTGAAGCGCGCCAGGCTCTGTACATTCAGCGCCTGCGTTATGGCGCAGAAAAGATCACCCCAGAAAGCGTGCTGGGCTGGGCAACCAAAGGTTCGGCGCAGTTGCTCGGGCGTACGGATATTGGTGAACTGGCGGTAGGCAAGCAGGCTGACCTGGCGCTGTTCAAGCTGGACGAACTGCGCTTTTCCGGCAGCCACGATCCGATTTCAGCGTTGCTGTTGTGCGGTGCGGATCGGGCGGATCGGGTGATGGTCGGCGGCCAGTGGCGGGTAATCGACGGCCAAGTGGAAGGCCTGGACCTGAAAGGCTTGATCGCCGATCACACTCAGGCGGCTCGCCAACTCATCGCCGGCACCTGAGCCCAACACATTCCAAAATGTGGGAGGGGCGGTGCGACGGTTCGACTTGCTCCCGATGGAGGTGTTTCAGTCATATATAAGTTGGCTGATCCACCGCTATCGGGAGCAAGTCGAACCGTCGCACCGCCCCTCCCACATTTGGTTCTGGGGTGTTCTCGAAGTCTGGTTACAGCCCCAGCAGCGACAACATGATAAAGGTCGCAAACAACACAAAATGGGTCATGCCCTCGATGGCATTGGTTTCGCCATCGTTCAGGTTGATCGCACTGACAATCAGCGTGATAAACACCATCACCGTCTGCACCGGCGTCATCGCCATCTGGAACGGCTGGCCGGAATACAGGGCCATGGCCTCCATCACCGGCACCGTAAGGATCACCGTAGACAACGATGCCCCCAACGCAATATTCACCACCGACTGCATACGATTAGCCAACGCAGCGCGCAGTGCCGTCAGGATTTCCGGCGCGGCAGAGATAGCCGCCACCACAATCGCCGTGATTACCGGCGGTGCGCCGGTGCCTTCCAGGCCCAGGTCGAGGGTCTTGGACATCACCTCGGCCAATGCGCCGATCACGATTACCCCAAAGACCAGCGTGCCGATGGAAAACGCCAGGTTGACCGGCGGCGCCTGCTCCTCCTCCGGAGTTTTCTTGCGGCGCTTTTCCG
The DNA here is from genome assembly GCF_001427465.1 of Pseudomonas sp. Root569. Taxonomy (NCBI): domain Bacteria; kingdom Pseudomonadati; phylum Pseudomonadota; class Gammaproteobacteria; order Pseudomonadales; family Pseudomonadaceae; genus Pseudomonas; species Pseudomonas sp. Root569. The sequence continues at coordinate 9,981 of NZ_LMGQ01000024.1, forward strand.
GGTAGCTGTAGCTGAAAAAGTAGCTGTGCGGCCCCACCTGCATGCGCAGGAACAAGGTGTAAAGCACCACCATCGCGCCAATGGTGAAGGCCGAGTAGATTTTCCAATCCGCTTCGGGGATAAACTCCGGCACCACCATCGACACACCCATAGCGGTAAGGATCATTACGCTGTAGGTGCGTGCTGAATCATCGTTGTAAGACTGCTCGCCATGCTTGATGCCGCCCATCAGCGCGGCCAGACCGAGGATGCCGTTGATATCGAGCATCACCGCCGAGTAGATGGTGTCACGCACCAGCGTGGGCGATGGCTCGTTGCTCATCATGATCGCCAGGATCACCACTTCCACCAATACCGCGGCGAGGGTCAGGATCATGGTGCCGTAGGGGTCACCTACCTTTTCCGCCAGTTGCTCGGCATGGTGCGCGACGCGCATCGAAGCCATCACGATAAAGGCGATCAGCGCCAAGCCTGCCAGCAGCGCCACCAGTTGCCCGCTGTGGAGCATCCAGTGCTCCAGCGGGTAGGCGGCAATGGCGGCAATCAGCGCCAGCAACATGAATTTTTCTTGCTTGAGGGATGTGAGCATTCCGGGCCTTTTCATACGGCGAATCAGTCATTGATGGGGTACAGACTGCGCCAAGCCGCTAACGTTTCGTTACACCTTAGTTCACATCAACCTTGCGTGGGTGAGACAAATACTCTCCTGCTGGTCAGGTTTTGCCGATTATTTCAGCCATGGCCTGTAGAATGCCGCCATTGCACCTGATGAGATTTTAAAAATGTACGATTGGCTCAACGCCCTGCCCAAGGCTGAATTGCACCTGCACCTGGAGGGTTCGCTGGAGCCTGAGTTACTGTTCGCCCTGGCCGAACGTAACAAGATAGCGCTGCCGTGGAACGACGTCGAAACCCTGCGCAAGGCCTATGCCTTCAATAATCTGCAAGAGTTTCTCGACCTGTATTACAAAGGCGCCGATGTGCTGCGCACGTCCCAGGATTTCTACGACCTGACCTGGGCCTACCTGCTGCGCTGCAAGGCCCAGAACGTGATTCATACCGAACCCTTCTTCGACCCGCAGACCCACACCGACCGTGGCGTGCCGTTCGAAGTGGTGCTCAACGGCATCGCCGCGGCACTTAAGGATGGCGAGCAGCAACTGGGTATCACCAGCGGCTTGATCCTCAGCTTCCTGCGCCACCTGAGCGAAGCCGAAGCCGAGAAAACCCTCGACCAGGCCCTGCCGTTCCGTGATGCGTTCGTGGCCGTGGGCCTGGACAGCTCGGAAATGGGCCACCCACCGAGCAAGTTCCAGCGCGTGTTCGACCGTGCCCGTCACGAAGGCTTCCTGACCGTGGCTCACGCTGGTGAAGAAGGCCCGCCCGAGTACATCTGGGAAGCCATCGACCTGCTGAAGATCCAGCGTATCGACCATGGCGTACGTGCCATCGAAGATGAGCGCCTGATGCAGCGCATCATCGACGAACAGATTCCGTTGACCGTGTGCCCGCTGTCCAATACCAAGCTCTGCGTGTTCGACGACATGGCCCAGCACAACATCCTCGACATGCTCGAGCGTGGCGTGAAGGTGACTGTGAACTCGGATGACCCGGCGTACTTCGGCGGCTATGTCACCGAGAACTTCCACGCGCTGTACACCTCCCTGGGCATGACCCAGGACCAGGCCAAACGCCTGGCGCAAAACAGCCTGGATGCACGGCTCGTAAAGCCATAACCAGCCATCATTAAATGAATGCATGCTAAATGTGGGAGGGGGCAAACCCCCTCCCACATAGGTTTTGTATTGAGCTTTAGACTTGGGTGAGCTCTTCCAACGTCTTGCCCTTCGTCTCCATCCCAAACACCCACACCACCAGCGCCGCGACTGCAAAGCACAGCGCGCCCAAGGCAAACACCCCGCCCTGCCCTGTTATCGGGAAGACCAGCCCGGTCACCAACGGCCCGAGCAATGAGCCAACCCGGCCAACCGCCGAAGCAAACCCAGAACCTGTCGCCCGCGCAGAAGTGGGATACAACTCCGGCGTGTAGGTGTACAGCACGGCCCACATGCCAAACAGGAAGAACTGCATCAGCAGCCCCGAAGTAATCAGCAGGCCGACGTTGCCGCCAAACACCGCACTTTGCCCATACAAAAACGCCATCACCCCGCCGCCCAGCAGCGTCACGATGCACACCGGCTTACGCCCCCAGCGTTCGACCAGCCACGCCGCCATCAGGAAGCCCGGGATCCCGCCCAGGGAAATGATCACGGTGTAATACACCGACTGGGTCACGGCAAAACCCGATTGCTGCAACAACGCACTCAACCACGATGTCAGCCCGTAAAAGCCGAGCAAGGCAAAAAACCACACACTCCAGATCATCATTGTGCGTTGGCGGTACTGCGTCGACCACAGCTGCTGGAACGCGGAGAAGAAAGTCCCCGGTACAGTCGCGACCCTCGGCAGGGCAACCGGCTCGGGTAAATCAGCCCGGCCCAGGGACTCGCGTACCTTCTGCTCAATGCCCAGCAACACCTTGTCCGCCGCGTCATGCTTTCCGGCCTGTTCCAGCCAGCGCGGTGATTCCGGGATAAAGAACCGGATGGCCAACACAAACACCGCCGGCACCGCCAACACCAGGAAGATGTCGCGCCAGCCAATCACCGGTAACAGGAAGTAAGACAGCACGCCTGCGGCCACAAAACCCAACGGCCAGAAACCATCCATCAACGCGATGTAGCGCCCGCGTCCCTTGGCCGGAATCAGCTCCGACAGCATCGACTGAGCGATGGGAAACTCCATGCCCATGCCAATGCCCAGCAGGATACGAAACAACGTCAGCATCTCCACCGTCTGCGCCGTGGAACACAAGTAACTGGCAACGCCCCACAATACGATGCTCCACTGGAACACCGGCTTGCGCCCGAAGCGATCGGCGAGCATGCCGGAGAGCGAGGCGCCGACCACCATGCCGAAAAAGCTCGAACTGGCCAGTAATCCGGCCTGGGCGGTGCTCAAGCCAAACTCGGTTTTTATCGACCCCAACAGGAAGGTCATCATCGCCAAGTCCATGGAGTCGAAGAAAAACGCCAAGGCGATGATGATGAAAATGATTCGGTGGTAACCACTGATCGGCAGCCGCTCCAACCGTTCCGCTGCGCTATAGCCCTGTATACCCATGCCACACCCCCTTGTGAAAAATCCCTCGGCGAGTGTGCGACATCGTTATCCCTGGCTATTGCTGGATGCGACCTGACTGAAACCCTGAACGACGCGAACCGCTGACGAGGCGCCTACACTGCCGCCAGCCGGTTGATTTGCGCGAGCCCGAGATCGGAAACCTGCAAAGCCCGCGACTCGTTGACCACACTGATCCAGCCCGACTGCAGGAACAGTTGCAACAACCCCGCACCCAGCGCCCCTCCCAGATGCGGTTGCTGCTGGCTCCAGTCGAAGCAATCGCAGGCCAACGGCGCCGCCAGTGCCTGGGTAAAAATGCCCAGGCCTGCCAAATACTGCGCGCCCTTGACCGTGACCTCGGTACGCTGCTCATGGCGCTGGATCCAGCCTGCCTCCAACATCCGCCGGTACAGCCCTGCCGCCAGCTCGCCGCCGAGATGGCCGTGACACAGGCGGGCACGCCGCAGCAGCGGTGGCGCCATAAGCGCCGGCGGCAAGGCATTCGGCGTGCTGCGCGCCGCGCTGGCCATGGTGGTACTGGCCAGCGCATCAATGGCGACACTGACATCCGCAGCCGCCACGCGAAACAACCGCTTGCCCCGTCGAGCCTCGGTTCGCAGCAGGCCGCTGCCGGCCAGGCGCGCCAAATGTGCATTGGCCGATGCCGGCGATAGTCCGGCCAGGGTCGCCAGCTCTTCTGAAGACTTCGCCGAACCGTCCATCAAGGCCCAGAGCATGACCGAGCGCTTAGGCTCGGCGAGCAAGCTGGCGATCTGACTGATGCAAGGTGCTGCTTCCATGTATTCACTCCCTGTTAAACCATTTTTCTGCTGCGGTTGAGGCCAAAGTATAGGTGCGCAGACCAGCGGTTCCGCGGCGTCTGACAGCGCAGATCAGGACAGGATATGAGTGAAACTTCCGACCGTGGCGCAGGCTATTGCCTAGCAGCCATTCGCCCCGGTCGCTGCGCGGTCAATATCGCACAACGTGCCACGAGCATCTCCCGCAGCAGATTGATAGGTTTGCTCAATTGCGCACGATGGGCACACAGCAAGTTGAGCGGCGTGCGCTCGCCCTGCAGCTCCGGCAGGATCAAGCGCAAGCGCCCGGCCAGCACGTCGGTGCTTATATCCAGCCAGGACTTGTAGGCAATACCCATCCCCGCCACCGCCCAGCGGCGCACGACATCGGCATCATCACTGAACCGGTCACCGCTGACCGTCAGGCTTACATGACGCTTGCCGTCGTAAAAACCCCAGTGGTCATGCACCCGGCTACCGAGCATGTAGAGCAGGCAATTGTGCTGGGCCAGTTGTTCCAGATGTCGCGGCTCACCATGGCGGGCGAGGTAACTGGGGGCGGCACACAGCACTCGAATATTATCCGGGGCGATGGGCAGCGCAATCAGGCTGGAGTCTTCGGGTTCGCCATAGCGCAAGGCGATGTCCACCGGCTGGCGGAACAGGTCGGCAATGCGATCGCCGAGCAACAGGCGCACATTCAATTGCGGGTGTTGCTGCTGGAACTCGTCCAGCCACGGCACCAGCTGGTTACGCCCAAAATCCGATGGCGCCGACAATTGCAGCACGCCGCTGACATGATCTTGTCCACTGGCCAAAAGGCGCCGCCCTTCGTCCAGCGCACCCAGTGACGCACGCGCATACTCCAGGAAGCCCTCGCCTTCGGCGGTCAGGCGCAGGCTGCGGGTTGAGCGCGCCAGCAAGCGCGTGCCCAGTTGCTGCTCGATACGCTTGAGCGCCGCGCTGGCCACCGCGGGCGACAGGTCCATGACCCGCGCCGCCGCCGAGAGGCTGCCCAAGTCCGCAGCGCGCACAAACAACTGCAAATCATCAAAACGCAGCATGCACTTCCATCCATTATCAAAATTTGGTTGAAACAGACTGCTGTTTTAGCCGCTTTTATCTACATGGGAAATAGCCAATCATCTGCGCATTCCGTTATCACGTGCCAGGAGTTGAATATGCCCACCGCCTTTAACGTCATCGCCACGCTGATCGCCAAACCCGGCCAACAAGCCACCCTGGAACCCTTGCTGCGCGGCCTACTGGAACCGACCCGCCTGGAAGCCGGCTGCGAGCAGTACGACCTGCATCAGGACCTGCAACACCCCGAGACCTTCTACATGCTCGAACGCTGGAGCAGTGAGGCAGCGCTGGCCGACCATGACCAGAGCGCGCATATCCAGAGCTTTCGCGCCAAAGCCGCTGACGTGCTCGAACATTTCGACCTCAAGCGCCTGAAATTCCTCGCCTGATCCCTACATCAAGTCCGCATCACGCCCCCTTTACCGGAGCCACCATGAAAGCCATTGCCTACTACGCCTCACTGCCGATCCACGACCCAAAATCCCTGCAAGACATCGAACTGCCGGAGCCCGTGGCCGGCCCGCGTGACCTGTTGGTGGAAGTCAAAGCCATCTCGGTCAACCCAGTGGACACCAAGGTGCGCCAGAACGTCGCCCCCGAAAACGGCGCCGCCAAGGTGCTGGGCTGGGATGTGGCCGGTGTGGTCCAGGCCGTTGGCAGCGACGTGACGCTGTTCAAGGCTGGCGACAAGGTGTTCTACGCCGGTTCCCTGGTACGCCCAGGCGGCAACAGCGAACTGCACACGGTAGATGAGCGCATCGTCGGCCATATGCCCAAGAGCCTGGGGTTTGCCGAAGCCGCTGCATTGCCGTTGACTGCCATCACCGCCTGGGAGCTGCTGTTCGAACGCTTGCAGATAATTGAAAGCAAGGAAGATCAAGGCCAGAGCCTGCTGATCGTCGGCGCAGCCGGCGGCGTGGGGTCGATCCTGACGCAACTGGCCAACCAGCTCACCGCGCTGAAAGTCATCGGCACCGCCTCGCGCCCCGAGACCCAGGCCTGGGCCAAGGCCCTGGGTGCCCACTTGGTGATCGACCACAGCCAGCCGCTGAGCGAAGCGCTGAAACAGGCCGGTCACTCGCAAGTGACCCACGTTGCCAGCCTGACCCAGACCGAGCATCACCTCGATCAACTGGTGGAGGCGCTGCAACCCCAAGGCAAGCTGGCGCTGATCGATGACCCCAAGGCGCTGGATGTGAGCAAGCTCAAGCGCAAGAGCCTGTCGCTGCACTGGGAGTTCATGTACACCCGCTCGATGTTCGAAACGCCGGACATGATCGAGCAGCACAACTTGCTCAACCGCGTGGCCGAACTGATCGACGCCGGCATCCTGGAAACCACGGTGGGCGAGCACTTCGGTGTAATCAATGCGGCCAACCTGCGGCGTGCCCACGCGCTGCTGGAAAGCGGCAAGGCCAAGGGCAAGATCGTGCTGGAAGGGTTCTAAAAAAACGACTGTCAGTGTCGTCCGTTATTCATGTAATTAATGGACGACGCCATTAGTCTGAGAGTTGACCCTTGTCATATTTTTAAGGGGATTCGGGTTTATATTGGCCGCCTTTGCCACGAGTCTTTTACGCGAGGAAGTCAGCAATGAAGATCCTGATAAAAGCGTTAGCAAAATCCCCAGGCAGCCAATGGCAGGTTCGTCTCGACGGCAAAGCCATCACCTTTCGCAGTGAAGCCGAGGCCCGCGCCTTTGCCGAAACCCTGCAAGCCCGTATCCAGGCGCCCCACCGCTTTCCCCTCGGCCAGCAACGCTCCGCCGCTGGCTGACCCATTTCAGACCTGCGCCTGTTCGGCCCTTGCCCGTTGCAGGCGCTGGGTCGACATCGCAATCGTCACCGCCAGCACACCACACAAGCTGATGACCATGGCCATCGGCATCGCTGTGCCGTCGTGCAACACGCCGACCAACGACGCAGCCCCTGCCGCCACACCGAACTGAATGCAACCGAGCAACGCCGACGCACTGCCGGCCCGGGCGCCCTGCCCGCTCATGGCGCACGCCGAGGTATTGGGCAAAATGCAGCCCAGGCTGGCGATACAGATAAACAGTGGCACCAGCAAAGGCCACAAGGCCTCGGTGCGCAGCGCGGCAATACCCAGCAACGTTAACGCGGCCGCCACATAGACCCATACCGTGCGCGACAGCAAAAACGCCGGGCCGCGCTTGGCCAGCAACCGCGCATTCAACTGCGCTACCAGGATAAAGCCGGCGGCGTTGGAACCGAACAGCCAGCCGTAATGCTCGGCAGGCACGCCGTAGAGTTTGATAAATACGAAGGGAGAGCCGGCGATGTAGGCAAACATCCCGGCAATCGAGATGCCGCCGGTCAAGGCATAGCCGAGGTATACGCGGTCCGACAACAGCGAGCCGTAGCGGCGCAACGAGCCAGACAACGGCTGGCGCGGCTGATCGGCCGGGAAGGTTTCCGGCAACCCGACTGCCACGGCAATCGCCGCCATTACGCTGAACAACGACAGTGCCAGGAAGATCGATTGCCAGCCCCACACCCCGACCATCAACCCGCCCGCCAAAGGTGCAAGGATCGGCGCCAGGCCGGTGACCAGCATCAGTTGCGAATACACCTTGGCCGAGCCCACCGCATCGCACTTGTCACTGACCACAGCCCTGGAAATCACCATGCCCGCGCAACCGCCAAGGGCCTGCACGAAGCGCGCAACGATCAGCCATTCCAGGGACGGTGCGTAGGCACAGGCGAAGGACGCAAGGGTAAACAGAGTGACGCCACTGAGCAGCGGCACGCGACGACCAAAGCGGTCGGCCAATGGGCCGTAGATCAATTGGCCAATAGCCAGGCCGGCGAAGTACACCGCCAGGGTCAACTGGATATGTTTTTCATCGGTGGCAAAGGCCGTGGCCATCGCCGGAAAGCCCGGCAGGTAAAAATCGATCGCCAACGGCGCAAAGGCGCTCAAGGCGCCCAAAATCAGGATTATGCGAAGGTTCATCAGACACCCAAGTGAGTCGGCAGCCCGACAGTCTAGCCGCGCTTGGGTGCCATGAACATTACGTTAGGTCGCTAACGATCAGAAAAATCACGCCAGCTTAGCGGTGTAGCCCTCATCGATGATCAGTTCGATGACCTTATCCGCGGGCAGGCTGCTTGCCACGCGCACTTCTTTAGCGCCCAAATCCACTTCGACACTCGCTGCCGGATCCTGGCTCTGTACCGCCTGGGTCACCGCACGAACGCAATGGCCGCAGGTCATTCCTTCAACACTGAATATTTGCATGACATGACTCCTTTGATGAGGTTGGGACACAGTGTCAACCTTGCCACGACAGCAAGGTCAAGTTTCAAAAAAATCGGCCGGGCTGGTATTCGCAGGCAACGTCGGCCAAGCTTCAACTTTCCTTGCTGTGAACCACGGAGCATTCGCCATGCGCTGGTCGTTTTTTGCCCTTGCCGGCCTGATGAGCCTGTCTGCTGCTGCGCCCCAAGCCCTTGCCGCTGAAGATTATGCGGTGCTGATCATTTCCCGCGAGCGCCTGGAGGTGCCGACCAACTGCGAGATCGGCCTGTATATCCAGGACCAGTTGGCCGGGCGCCTGTTCCAGGAACAGGCCACCTCGTTCAATCTGCCTGCGGGCGATGTATCGCTGCGTCTCAAGCTGCTACCAGGTCAGTCCGGAGGCTGCCTGCCCAGCCTGCTGGCGCCACCCGCGCAGAACATTACCTTGAAGGCTGGCGATGTACGCAAATTGCGTATCGCTCAAGGCCCGGACGGCATGTACCTCAAGCCTGCGGCATTGGAATACTGAAGACGCTTGACCTTCTCCACAGGTTAAGGTTGATCCTAAGGGCAACTTCTCCTGGAGGACTGTCCCATGAATGGATCCACCACATTTGACTTGCCCATCGGCGGCATGACCTGCGCCAGCTGTGCCGGCCGCGTCGAACGCGCGCTGGGCAAGGTGCCGGGGGTACAGCGTGTCAGCGTCAACCTGGCCAACGAACGCGCTCATATCGAAGTGCTCGGCCAGATGGACGCCAGCGTACTGATCGCCGCAGTCGACAAGGCCGGCTACACCGCCACCCTGCCCCAAAGCGAAACCGCCACCGAAGCCGACCAGGCCCGACGCCTGCGCCGTGAGCGATGGGCGTTGGTGGCAGGGATCCTGCTGGCGTTGCCCTTAGTGCTGCCAATGCTGGTGGAACCCTTCGGCCTGCACTGGATGCTCCCCGCCTGGATACAGTTTGCCCTGGCCACGCCGGTGCAATTCATCCTCGGTGCGCGCTTCTATGTTGCCGCATGGAAAGCCGTACGCGCCGGCGCTGGCAATATGGACCTGCTGGTGGCGATCGGCACCAGCGCCGGCTACGGCCTGAGCATCTATGAATGGCTCACCGCCGCCCCAGGCGTGACGCCGCACCTGTACTTCGAAGCCTCAGCGGTAGTCATCGCCCTGGTGCTGCTGGGCAAATACCTGGAAAGCCGCGCCAAACGCCAGACCGCCAGCGCGATCCGCGCCCTGGAAGCCTTGCGTCCGGAACGGGCGATCCGCGTGCAGGATGGCCGCGAAGAAGACGTCGCGATCAATGCGTTGAAGCACGGTGACCTGGTGCTGGTCAAACCCGGCGAACGCTTCCCGGTGGACGGTGAAGTGGTGGAGGGCCAAAGCCATGCCGATGAGGCGCTGATCAGCGGTGAAAGCCTGCCGGTGCCTAAACAGCCGGGCGACCCGGTCACCGGTGGCGCCATCAACGGTGAAGGTCGTTTATTGGTGCGCACCCTGGCCCTGGGGGCCGAGAGCGTGCTGGCGCGCATCATCCGCCTGGTCGAAGACGCCCAGGCTGCCAAGGCGCCGATCCAGAAACTGGTGGATAAAGTCAGCCAGGTGTTTGTACCAGCGGTATTGGTCTTGGCGTTGATCACCGTAGTGGGCTGGTGGTGGTACGGCGCATCCCTGGAAACTGCGATCATCAATGCGGTTGCAGTGCTGGTGATCGCTTGCCCTTGCGCCCTGGGTCTGGCCACGCCAACTGCGATCATGGCCGGCACCGGCGTCGCCGCGCGCCACGGCATTCTGATCAAGGATGCCGAAGCATTGGAGCGCGCCCATGCGGTGAGCGCCGTGGTGTTCGACAAGACCGGCACCCTCACCTCCGGCGCGCCGAAAATTGCGCACCTGGCGGCCGTGGATGGCAACGAAGCACTCTTGTTGCAACAGGCCGGCGCGTTGCAACGCGGCAGTGAACACCCATTGGCCAAGGCCGTGCTGGATGCGTGCCAGGAGAAAGGTCTGGACGTGGCCGATGTGAGTGCCAGCCAGTCCCTGACCGGACGCGGCATTGCCGGCACGCTGGACGGTCGGCCACTGGCGCTGGGTAATCGACGCTTGCTGGAAGAGACGGGCTTGGAGGCGGGCGAATTGGCTCAGCGCGCCAAGGATTGGGAAGCCGAAGGCCGCACCTTGTCCTGGCTTATCGAGCAAGGCACGCAGCCCCGCGTATTGGGCTTGTTCGCGTTTGGCGACACCCTCAAGCCCGGCGCGCTGGAGGCCGTGCAACAGCTCAAAGCGCAACACATCAGCAGCCACCTGATTACCGGCGATAACCACGGCAGTGCCCGGGTCGTCGCAGAGGCCTTGGGTATCGACGATGTGCACGCCGAGGTACTGCCCGCCTACAAAGCGGCTGCCGTTGCCGAACTGAAAAAAACCGGCGTGGTGGCGATGGTCGGCGACGGCATCAACGACGCCCCGGCCCTGGCCGCGGCCGATATCGGCATCGCCATGGGTGGCGGTACCGACGTGGCCATGCACGCGGCCGGCATCACCCTGATGCGGGGCGACCCACGCCTGGTGCCGGCGGCCCTGGAGATCAGCCGCAAGACCTACGCGAAAATTCGCCAGAACTTGTTCTGGGCCTTTGTGTATAACTTGATCGGCATTCCCCTGGCCGCCTTCGGCCTGCTCAACCCGGTGCTGGCCGGTGCGGCGATGGCCTTGTCCAGCGTCAGCGTGGTGAGTAATGCACTGTTGTTGAAAACCTGGAAACCCAAGGACTTGGAGGATCAACGCCCATGAACATCGGCCAAGCCGCCCGCAACAGCGGGCTGAGCGCAAAGATGATTCGCTACTACGAATCCATCGGCCTGCTGAAAACGCCCCATCGCACTGACAGCGGCTATCGCGTGTATGGCCATGACGACCTGCACACCCTGACGTTTATCAAGCGCTCGCGGGACCTGGGGTTTTCACTGGAAGAAGTCGGCAAGCTGCTGACCCTGTGGGAAGACCGCCAACGGGCCAGCGCCGACGTAAAAGCCTTGGCGCGCCAGCACATCGACGAGCTGAATCACAAGATTCGCGAATTGGGGCAACTGCGCGATACCTTGCAGGACCTGATGGAGCACTGCCAGGGCGATCATCGACCGGACTGCCCGATACTCAAGGAGTTGGCAGCGGGCAACTGCTGCGCCTGATGCTCTAACTGGCTACACGCAAATCCAAATGTGGGAGGGGGCTTGCTCCCGATGAGGGAGTGTCAGTCAACACATCTGTCGCTGACACACCGCCATCGGGAGCAAGCCCCCTCCCACATTTTGATCTTCATCTACCCGAAGATCACTGCATCCAAGGCGGCGGCGGTGGTTCCTCCGGCACTTTGCTCGGTGGCGCATCATCCGCCGCACGAATCGCCTGGCGACGCTCTTCATCCAGCCGCGCCGCTTCGATCTCGCGGATCACACCGCCCACATCCGCCAGCTCTTCCGGTTCGTCGAACTCACCGGTCAATACACTGGCCGGGTGCAAGGTGCCGGCTTCGTACAGCGCCCACATTTCCTTGGCGTACTTGGTCTTCTTCAACTCCGGGGCAAAGCGCCCGAAGTAGGAAGCCATGTTGCCAACGTCGCGCTCCAACATGTTGAATGCATGGTTGTTGCCCGCCGCATCCACCGCCTGGGGCAGGTCGATGATCACCGGGCCCGTTGGCGTGAGCAGTACGTTGAACTCAGAAAGGTCGCCGTGCACCAGGCCGGTGCATAGCATCAGCACGATCTGGGAGATCAGGAAGGCGTGGTATTCACGCGCCTGGTCCGGCTCCAGCACCACGTCGTTCAGGCGCGGCGCCGCATCGCCGTACTCGTCGGCCACCAGCTCCATCAGCAGCACGCCTTCAAGAAAGTCATACGGCTTGGGCACGCGAACGCCGGCACCGGCCAGGCGGAACAGCGCCGCAACTTCGGCGTTCTGCCAGGCGTCCTCGGTTTCTTTCTTGCCGAACTTGGAGCCCTTGGCCATGGCCCGGGCCTGGCGGCTGTTACGAACCTTACGGCCTTCCTGGTATTCGGCCGCCTGACGAAAACTTCGTTTGTTCGCCTCCTTGTAAACCTTGGCGCAACGCAATTCGTTGCCGCAGCGCACCACATAAACAGCTGCTTCTTTACCACTCATGAGTGGGCGCAGCACTTCGTCGACCAGACCGTCTTCGATCAGGGGTTCAATGCGTTTAGGAGTCTTCATCAGCTTTTATTGTGGGTCCTGTATTACCAAACACGCGTGTGGCACTCGTTATACGGCAATCGGCTCGCCGGTGGGAGAGGCTACCGACCTCTGACCACTGAAGAATGCATGCAATGGGCCAATTTTGTCGTTAATCAGCGTTCGATAATCGCCGTCACCCCTTGGCCGCCAGCAGCACAGATCGAAATCAGCCCGCGACCTTTGCCCGCCGCATCCAACAGTTTGGCGAGGTTGGCGACGATGCGCCCGCCGGTGGCGGCAAACGGATGGCCCGCCGCCAGGGAACTGCCCTTGACGTTGAGCCGACTGCGGTCGATGGACCCCAGCGGCGCATCCAGGCCCAGGCGGGTCTTGCAATAGTCCGCATCTTCCCACGCCTTGAGCGTGCACAACACCTGGGCGGCGAAGGCTTCGTGGATCTCATAGTAATCAAAGTCCTGCAGGGTCAAGCCGTTGCGGGCAAGCAAGCGCGGCACCGCATACACCGGCGCCATCAACAGGCCCTCGGCACCGTTGACGAAATCCACCGCAGCCGCTTCGCCATCGCGCAGGTACGCCAGGATAGGCAGGCCACGCTCCTTGGCCCAGGCTTCACTGCCCAGCAGCACCAGGGATGCGCCATCGGTGAGCGGCGTGGAGTTGCCGGCGGTGAGCGTGCCCTTTGCGCTGCGCTCGAAGGCCGGCTTGAGGCTGGCGAGTTTCTCCAGGGTCAGGTCGGGGCGCAGGTTGTTGTCGCGGGTGAGGCCAAGAAAGGGCGTGAGCAAGTCGTTGTGCCAGCCTTCGGCGTAGGACGCGGCCATTTTCTGATGACTCTCAAGCGCAAACTGGTCCTGTTCGACGCGAGGAATCTGCCAGGTCTGCGCCATCAGTTCGCAATGCTGGCCCATGGACAAGCCGGTGCGTGGTTCGCCATTACGCGGCAGTTCCGGCTTGAGATGTTGGGGACGAAGTTGTAACAAGGTTTTTAGTTTATCCACCATGGATTTACCGCGATTGGCTTGCAGCAAAAGCTTGCGCAAGCCTTCGTTCACCCCGATCGGAGCATCGGACGTGGTGTCTACGCCGCCGGCAATCCCACATTCGATCTGGCCCAGAGCAATTTTGTTGGCCACCAGCAACGCCGCCTCCAGCCCGGTGCCGCAGGCTTGCTGGATATCGTATGCAGGGGTTTGCGGCGACAGGCGCGAGCCGAGCACGCATTCGCGGGTCAGGTTGAAGTCTCGGGAGTGCTTGAGTACCGCGCCGGCGGCTACCTCGCCCATGCGCAGGCCGTGCAGGTTGTAGCGCTCGATCAGGCCCTCCAGCGCGGCGGTCAGCATCGCCTGGTTGCTCGCCGTGGCGTATGGGCCATTGGAGCGGGCGAAAGGAATGCGATTACCGCCAATGATCGCTACACGGCGCAATTGAGTCATGGAAAGCTCCCTTTTGAAGGTGGGTGGAATCATCAAGCCTAGCCTAGGCTCAATCGAACGACTGCCACCCCAGGGTGGTCAACCCTTTGAACCCCAGCCTTCGGAGAGCGTTCCATGTCTGACCGTTATATCGACTTCGCCAACTCAAGCCTCGGCCATCGCCTGGTCGCCGCCATTGGCCTGCCGTCGCCGGTACGCCTGGAACGCTGGCAGGCCGGACGACTGCGCCCGGTCGAGGGTGCACTGCTGCTCGGCGGGGGCTCGTTGACGACCCAGGTGCTGGCGTTTGCCAATCGACTCACCGACGCGGTTTACAGCTACGGCACCGAAGCCTCGACAGCAACCGCGTGGATCCCCGGGCACGGCCCTAAGCTTAAGGCGGTGGTGTTCGACGCCAGCCACTTGCAGCACACCGACCAGCTCAAGCAACTGCGCGAGTTCTTCCAGCCGCTGCTGAAAAACCTTGATCACAGTGCCCACGTGGTGATCCTCGGCCGGGCGCCGGAAAGCCTCAGCGATCCGTTTGCTGCCAGCGCCCAGCATGCCCTGGAAGGTTTCAGCCGCTCCCTGGCCAAGGAGTTGCGCAGCGGCGGCGTATTGCAATTGCTGTATGTGGGCGACGGCGCCGAGGACCAGCTGGAAGGTGCGCTGCGGTTTTTCCTGTCGCCGAAAAGCGCTTATATCTCGGGCCAGGTCATCCGCCTCGCGGCCTGCGACACCCCGGTCGAGGACTGGACGCGCCCGCTCGCGGGGCGCAAAGCCCTGGTCACCGGAGCCGCCCGTGGCATCGGTGCTTCCATCGCTGAGACCCTGGCCCGCGACGGTGCCGAGGTGATTCTGCTCGACGTGCCCCAGGCCAAGGCCGATCTCGAAGCCCTGGCTGCGCGCTTGAATGCGCGCACGGTGGTACTGGATATCTGCGCCGAAGACGCCGCCAGCCAACTGGTCGAACACCTGCCCGACGGCCTCGATATCCTGGTACACAACGCCGGTATCACCCGCGACAAGACCCTGGCCAACATGACCCCGGAATACTGGGACGCCGTGCTGGCCGTCAACCTCAATGCCCCGCAGGTGCTGACCAAGGCCCTGCTCGACAGCGGCAGCCTGCATGACAACGCACGGGTGGTGCTGCTGGCCTCGATCAGCGGCATTGCCGGTAATCGCGGGCAAACCAACTATGCCGCGAGCAAGGCCGGCTTGATCGGCCTGGCCCAGGCCTGGGCGCCCCTGTTGAAGGAACGCGGAATCAGCATCAATACCGTGGCGCCAGGTTTTATCGAGACCCAGATGACCGCGCATATCCCGTTCGCCCTGCGTGAAGCCGGGCGTCGCATGAGTTCATTAGGCCAGGGTGGCTTGCCCCAGGACGTGGCCGAAGCGGTGGCCTGGCTCGGTCAGCCGGGTTCCGGTGCGGTCAGCGGCCAAGCGCTGCGGGTATGTGGGCAAAGTCTTCTGGGAGCGTAAACATGCAATGGCACACCTTAGACAGTTCGCCCTCTCTACTGCCGTTGTATTGGCGAGCGGCGCTCAAGCGCAAGATCACCGGCAGCACCTTGCCCGAACACGGCTTGCGTTGCCGGGTCAGCGTCAACCCCAGGGCCGTCGCGGCTTACCGAAAGGTCTGCGGGTTTGCCGACGGCCCGATGCTACCGGCGACCTATCCGCATATCCTGGCGTTCGGCCTGCAGATGCAGTTGCTGACTGACAAGGCGTTTGCGTTCCCCTTGCTGGGGCTGGTTCACCTGAGCAATCGCATCCGCATTCATCGCCCCTTGGGTGGCGTGGGCGACCTGAGCATCGGCGTCTATGCGCATAACCTGAAGCCCCACGCCAAGGGCGCGACCTTTGACATTGTGACCGTGGTCGAGGATGCGCTTGGGCTGCTCTGGGAGGCCGAAAGCCAAATGCTATGTCGCGGCGTGAAGCTTGAAGGCGAAGCCGTGGATAAAACCTTCCTGGCCCCTGGCCCGACCAGCGAGCTGACACGCTGGAAAGCGCCTGCCGATATCGGCCGCCGCTATGCCCGGGTGTCGGGCGATTACAACCCGATCCACCTCAGTGCGCCGACGGCCAAGTTATTCGGTTTTCCCCAGGCCATTGCCCATGGGCTGTGGAATAAGGCGCGCACCCTGGCGGCGCTGGGAGCACATCTGCCGGCTGCCAATATTGAGATAGAAGTCGAGTTCAAGAAGCCCGTGCGCCTGCCCAGTGAAGTGATATTGATGAGCAGCACTGCCGGTTCCAGTGGCGAGCTGGTACTCCAAGGCGCGGGCGACATTCAGCATATGCTCGGCAAGTGGCAGCCGATCGCCTGAAATACCCTGCTTAATTGTATATATATACCCAAAGTTATAGCGGACCTCACGAGGTCCGTTTTTTTATTTAACTCACTGATTTAAAAGATTTAAGTTTTATCAAAGTCTTTTCTATTACACCTTTCGTATTAGTCGTTAAGCCGACTAAGACCTTATCTATATAAATCGTTAATACCAAGTTGAGCGTTGCACGAAAGAGCGCCTGGGCCTGTGATAACCACACGGACAAACCTATCGCTACCCCAAGAAGTAACGAGGGTTTGAAACAACCAAGGTTGTACCAGGTGCAAGGAACTCAATCATGAAAACTCAAGTAGTGTTTTGGAAAGCAAGTACCGCTCTGGCCCTGATCATGGCGTTGAGCCTCGGTGGCTGCAGCAGCGGAGGTGGCGGGCATAAATCCAGCGTGGCAGCGTCCTCACCAGATGCCGGAGCAGGTGCAGGCACAGGTAGTGGTGACGGCGGCACGGGCGGTGGCACGGGCGGAACTGGCGGTGGTACCGGCGGCACTGACGGCGGCACGGGCGGAACTGGTGGTGGCACTGGCGGCACTGACGGCGGCACGGGTGGTGGCACCGGCGGAACTGACGGCGGCACGGGTGGGACCGGCGGCGGCACTGGCGGCACTGACGGCGGAACAGGTGGTACGGGCGGCGGCACGGGTGGAACCGGTGGCGGTACTGGTGGGACTGGCGGAGGCACTGGCGGCACAGGTGGCGGTACTGGTGGGACCGGCGGAGGCACTGGCGGCACAGGTGGCGGCACCGGCGGAACGGGTGGTGGTACTGGCGGCGGAACTGGCTCGACAACCACCCCACTGATCACCGGCCAGATCGCTGGCACCCTCGGCACCACCGTGGGCAATGTAGGCGCAGCCGTGGGTGATCTTGGCTCGACCTTGAACGGTGTACCCGTCGTCGGCGTTACCGCTGGCGGCCTGGTGACCTCGGCAGGCACTGCTGTCACCAGCATCGGTACCGGCGTGACCACCGGCCTGGGCTCGCTGGGCACCAATAGCAACTCCCTGGGCATCACCGTGGCAGGCGTAGGTAATGGCGTCGCCGACCTGGGCGGCGGCCTCTCGACCACCGGCCAATCGCTGTCGACCACCCTCGGCGGCGTCCCCGTGGTCGGTGGCTTGACCGGCGGTGTCGGCGGTGCGGTCGGCGGCGTAGTCGATAAAGTCGGCACCACGGTGACCATGCTCGGCGATACCCTCAGCACCGCCAGCACCACTGGCCCGCTGGGTTCGCTGACCAACACCCTGGGTGGCAAAATAGTGGTGCCTGTGGTGTCGCTGGTGGAAAACACCACCGGCAATCTGGGCACCGCAACCGGCCTGGGCACTCCCGTCAATGGCCTGCTGGACAAAGTCGGCTCGACGGTCACCAGCCTGGGTACCCAAGTCGCCAGCACTGGCGGCACCGGCAACCCTGTCACCAGCGTGGTCGGCAGCGTGCTGACTGGCGTCGGGGGCACACTCGATAAGTCCGGCGGTTATGTCGCACCTGCGGGTGGCACGGCAGCCCCCGGCATACCGGAACTGGTGGGTGGCCTGGTAAGTAACGTGGGTACTGGCCTGAATGTGGGCAACACCAACGGCACCGTCAGTGCAGCCGGCGTAACCGGCGGCGCGCTGGGCAACACCATCGCCTCCGTAGGCACCGTGCTGGGTGGTACCGGCGTCGCCAACACCGGCGCCACGGCACCGGTCGCAGCAGTCGCAACCAATGTCGGCGCAGCTTTGAACCCAGTGACTTCCGGCGTCACTGCACTGACGCAAAACATTGGTACCACCACTGGCGTTGGTGCTCCAGTCAACGGCCTGGTAACACAAGTCGGCGGCGCTGTGAGCAGCCTGGGCACTAACCTCACCACAGCCAATGCCAACCCGGTCACCAACACCCTCGGCACCACCGTTACGGCGGTCGGCAACACCGTGAGCTCGGTAGGTGGCCTGGTCACCGGCGGCACTGGCGGCACCAGCGGTGGCCTGCTTGGCGGCCTGAACGTCGGCGCCAGCACCACAACCACCGGTACTGCAACGACAACAACCGGCGGCACCACAGCAACGGGCGGTCTTGGCGGTTTGTTGAACGGCCTGACCGGAAAATAGAATTGCACCTGGCCGATTAGACGGCCTCCCCTACAGCGCCTACGCTTGGTTGAGACGAGAGACCCTAAATAAGTCTCTCGTCTTTTTTATGGGCGGCGACATAGGTGATGAACCGCCGCCCTCCCGAACCGCGTCCTAGAACCCGGCGGGCCCGAAGCGCTGCTGCAGTTGACCATGGAGTGTCCTATGCGCGTGTTGACACCGTTGTTATTGATGACCCTCAGTGCCTACGTACAGGCCGAGCCCCTTCCCAGCTTTTTGAACAGTAACGACACAATCCGCACCCTGCCGGTCCCCAACCTGCCCGCCGACGCCTACCGCCCGGCCACCCCGCAAACCCAGGTGCCCGAGGCGCCGCCGACGGCGGGCCAGCCGCTGCTGATGGACACCAAGGTCACCATCCGCAAGCTGCAAATCGAAGGCGGGACGATCTACCCGCTCACCGAGACTGCCAAGGCCTACGCGCCGTTGATTGGACGTGAGACCAACCTCGCGCAACTGATCGAAGCCACCCGTGGCATCACCCGCCGCTACCAGCAAGACGGCTACCTGCTGTCCTATGCGTTCCTGCCGCAGCAGAACTTCGAAAACGGCCTGGTCCGCGTGGTCCTGGTGGAGGGTTACATCAAGGATTACCAGCAGACCGGCGACATCGGCCCGGTGTCGGCCTACGTCGACAAGCTGGCGAATAAACTCCTGGCCGAACGCCCCCTGACCCGCAAAACCTTCGAACGCTACACCACTCTGATGAGCCGCATCCCGGGCCTCACCGTGCAGGCGCAAGTGCCGCCGCCGGGCACCACCGATGGCGCCACGCACATGCAGATCCAGGCCAGCCGCAAGCCCTTCACCACCAGCATGAGCCTGGTGCAGAAAAGCCGTGGCGGCACCCAGGCGTTGCTCAGCGCCACCAGCAATTCGCAAACCTTCCTGGGCGAACAGCTCACCGTCAGCGGCCTGTTCCCGCCAGGCGAAGATAAAGAGCATTACTACCGCGTGGACTACAACCAGTTCATCAATGCCGAAGGCAGCCAGTTCGCACTGGCCGCCGAACGTTACCGCGCCGACCCCAATGCCAATGTGCAACTGGACGGCGGCTTCCAACTCAAGCCGCACCAGTCCGTGGACCGCTACTCCAT
Source organism: Pseudomonas sp. Root569 (assembly GCF_001427465.1). Classification (NCBI taxonomy): domain Bacteria; kingdom Pseudomonadati; phylum Pseudomonadota; class Gammaproteobacteria; order Pseudomonadales; family Pseudomonadaceae; genus Pseudomonas; species Pseudomonas sp. Root569. The sequence continues at coordinate 29,533 of NZ_LMGQ01000024.1, forward strand.
TGGCCTGAGCCACCCGCTGATTGCCTCGCCCACCGAGTCGCTGACCCTGGGTACGCGCCTGTACGCCGTGGACCAGACCACCCGCTACAAACTGGTGGGCTACCCGCTGCGTTTTGATATCGAATCGAACCTGCGTGCGCTGGCGTTCGAGGGTGATTGGCGCAAGGCTGATGCGCGGCAATTGCGCATTATCAGCGGCGGCTTGTACCGGGGTATCGACGGCTTGGGCGCCAAAGCCCGCAGTGACCTGGACGTGGCAAAGCCCGACCTCGACTTCTTCCGCCTGCGGCTGTCCGGGGTGCAAAGCAACAAGTTCTTCGATAACTGGCAAGGCGTGCTTTCAGGAGCCTTCTACTGGAGTAACGACACCCTGCCCGACAGCGAGCGCGCCACCTTCGGCGGGCAGAACTTCGGCCGCGGCTACCCTGATGACCAAGGCTCGGGCGACAAGGGCTGGGGCGCGGCCTACGAGGTCAACTACAGCTACAACCGCGCCGGTGACTGGGTGAAAGTCCTGCAACCCTATGTGGTGCTCGACCGCGCCAAAACCTGGTTCAACGAGCTGCCGGTGAAGGCCAGCGACATGTCATCGGCGGCCGTGGGCCTGCGCTTTGGCGACAACAAGTACTACAACATCGCCCTGGAAGCGGCCAAACCGATGTCGGACATAGCCCTGGACAGCTACAACCGGCGGCCGCGGTATACGTTGAGTTTCAGTTATCAGCTCTGACCCAGCCGATGCCTTAACTAAAAATGTGGGAGGGGGCTTGCCCCCGATGAGGGAATGCCAGCCAGCAAATCTGTGACTGACACACCGCCATCGGGGGCAAGCCCTCTCCCACATTTTTTTGGAACTGCGCGGGCCAACTACCGACGGGACTTCGGCAGAGGAAACAGGCTGTTGAGGGTATCGATCAAGCGCACCAGATAGATCGGCTTGCGAAACAGATCCAGCACCTGCAGACGCAGCATGTCACTGACATCATCCATCTCGGCATGGCCGGACATCACGATCACAGGCAAATGCGAGCGCGATGTGTGTTCGCGCAGGCGCTTGATCAAGGAAATCCCGCTTTCCTCGGGCATGCGCAAGTCAGTGATGACCAACGCTATATCAGGATGAAGTGTCAATTCTTGCAGGGCGAAAGTCACGGACGTGGATGTGAAACAGACGAATCCCTCGTTTTCGAGGGATTCGGCTAACTCGACCAGCGCATCCTCCTCGTCGTCCACCAATAGGATTTGTTGGCGGGCTGACGACGGGGGGCTCATGGGCAGTACCTGATTAAAAAGATCATCGAAACGACAACCTACAGTACTTACGGTTATGTCGCCGCCGGCAGTGCATCGGACACCTTCTGGAAAACGCCTTTTATTTTATCGCCCAGCCCAGTACCGAACCCAATGATCACCAACGCAACTATCGCCACGATAATCACATACTCAATGGCTGATGCTCCGTCTCTGCGACGCAAGAATAACTGAGCGTGAATGTAAAACTTCAAGAACAGATCAAGGATCATAAGACTTCTCCTTCATGCGCCACAAAGCGCCGTTACTGCTGGCCCGCACGATGATTGCCGTGTGCCACTAGAGCATTGTCAACAAAGTTGACACTCACAACTGTAAGAACGAATTAATCACAAAGTATTAGTCGCGGCGCTGCCGCCCCAAATCCGATTTTACGGGGGTCAGATTTAGCCTACAGATAATTTTTTCATACGGTAATGGCATTTCGTCCTAGCTGAGCTACCTTCAAATAGCCAAATCGTTAGTTGTTCATCACAGCTAAGTTGCGAAATTAACTCGTTTGGATTAACGGGCATAAGCAGTGCAACGGGATAGGGAGAGCCGTCATGAACAGTCGCATCAGCATGGTCCTGGCTGGCTTGCTGCTTGTCGCAGCTTTAATTGCAGGGTATTGGGGGCTGGTGCTGAGTCGTCCTCCGGAATCCGTAGTGGCCCCATCGCCGGAACCTGTCATTTCCGTTGAAAAAACCCTGACTGCCGTGGAAGACCAAACCCGCCAACCGGTGGTGGTACTGGTACACGCGGTGCCCGCTTTTGCCCCCCTTACCGCTGCCGACGTGGCCGTGGAAAAATTGCGCACCGTTCCGGCCGGCAGCCTGACCAGCCTCGACCAGGCTATCGGTCGTACGCCCTTGCGCGCGCTGGGTGCAGGGACGTGGCTAAACGATGAAAGTTTCACCGCCGGTGGGCCTCTGGCTCGCATGATTCGTGCGAATGAACGCGCACTGGCGGTCGCCGTCGATGAGGTCATCGGTGCTGGCGGCCAACTGAGCCCCGGCGATTACGTCGACGTCCTTCTGTTCCTGCGTCAGGACAACGCCAATGCCGAGCAATCGGCGCAGGTGATCATTCCCGCGATTCGGCTGCTCAGCGTCGGCGACCAATTGGGGCTGGCCAACGACGGCACACCGGCAGTGCCCCCACCGGCCACCGCCGAAGAGCGCGCCCAAGCTGCCCAACGGCGTACCGCAGCGCGCAGTGTCGTGCTGGCGGTGCCCGAACCGTTGCTGAGCCGGCTGATGCTCGCCTCCCAAGCCGGCACGCTGCGCCTGGCTGTGCGCAGTGCCGACGAACAGTTGCTCAGCCGCTATTGGGCCGGCGAAAGCGACACGCCGGACAAAGTGCAAAGCGCCAACCGCGACCTCTACCAATTCACCCAACTGGCCCTCACCGGCCCGCCGAAAAAAGTCGCCCCCACGGTTGCCGACACCGGCCAGCGTCGGGGCGTCGAAGTGATTCGTGGCGCTTCGGCGGCCCAACAAACCCCTGATTGAACAAGGATGCTTTGAATGAGCCCACGCTACGCTCAATTGGCCTTGACCTTGATGCTACCGTGCCTGCCCGTGGGCCTGGCAATGGCAGCACCTGGCAATTGCAGCACCTTGGGCCAGTTGCCCGCCGTGGTCGAGGTGGGCGAAGGCTTGCAAACCGAGCTGCAATCGTCAGTGGCGATCACGCGCCTGGCCATTGGTGACCCAAAGATCGCCGATGTGCGGGTCAATGGCGAGCGTAACTTCCTGCTGACCGGCGTCGGCAGCGGCGCCACCAGCCTGATGGTGTGGACCGGCTGCTCGACCGCGCCGCGCCAGAGCATGGTGTTCGTCAAGGGCAAGGCTACCTCGGCGCTGACCAGCCAATCGCTGTCGCCTTCGGAAGACCCGACACTGCCCAGCCAGGTACAGACCGATATCCGCTTCGTCGAAGTCAGCCGCACCAAGCTCAAGGAGGCCAGCACCAAGATCCTCGGCATGGGCAAGAATTTCTTCCTCGGCAGCCCCGACCTGCTCTCCCCAGCAGAGAGCGTGTTCAAGCTGCCGGTGAGCGCTGACAGTTTCAACATCGGGTTTGGCGGTGGCCGGGTCAAGGCGTTGATCAACGCCCTGGAAAGCAGTGGCTTTGCCTACACCCTGGCGCGTCCGAGCCTGGTGGCCATGAGCGGCCAGAGCGCGACCTTCCTGGCCGGGGGCGAAGTGCCGATCCCGGTGCCCAGTGCCGGCAGCGATACCATTTCCATCGAGTACAAGGAGTTCGGCATCCGCCTGACCCTGACGCCCACGGTGATCGATCACAACCGCATCGCCCTGAAAGTCGCACCGGAAGTCAGCGAGCTGGATTACAACAACGCGATCCAGATCGAGGGCATCCTGGTGCCCGCCCTGACCGTACGGCGCACCGACACCAGCGTATCGCTGGCCGATGGCGAAAGCTTTGTCATCAGTGGCCTGATCAGCAGCACCAACCGCTCCACCATCGCCAAGCTCCCCGGCCTGGGCGATATCCCGATAATTGGCGCGTTTTTCCGCGACTCCAATATTCGCAGCGAGGAAAAAGAGCTGCTGATGATTGTCACCCCGCACCTGGTCCGGCCATTGGCGGCCAACGCACAGTTGCCGTCGTTGCCCGGGGAAAAACTGCGCAACTACGACCCGAACTGGTTCCGCCTGTTCTTTCTTGAAAACGGCAACTTCGACCGTCGCAGTGGACTTTCCCAATGAGCGATAGCCTGGGCCAGACCTTTCTGGCAATCACTCGCAACAACACTGACCTGGAGTGGCTGCAGGGCGCGCTGGCCCCGCTTGGCCAAGTGATCAGCGTCGGCGGTGGCAGCCTGGATGAATTGCTGGCACTGGTGGACGTGACCTTCGCCAACCTGGTGTTCGTGGGCCTGGACCGCGAACACCTGGTGGCCCAGAGCGCCCTGATCGAAGGCGCCCTGGAAGCCAAGCCGATGCTGGCCGTAGTCGCCCTCGGTGACGGCATGGACAACCAGTTGGTACTCAACGCGATGCGCGCCGGCGCCCGGGATTTTGTCGCCTATGGTTCACGCTCCAGCGAAGTGGCCGGGTTGGTGCGACGCATGAGCAAGCGCCTGCCGCCTACCGCGCCGAACGCCCACCTTGGTGGCCTGACGGTGCTATACGGCACCCAAGGCAATACCGACGGCGCCCTGATCGCCAGCCACTTGGCGATGGTGGTGCAAAAGAGCGGTCAACAGACACTGCTGCTCGACCTCGGCCTGCCGCGGGGCGACAGCCTGGCGCTGCTGGGCCTGGAGAGTACCTTCAATTTCGGTGACGCCTTGCGCCACCTGCGCCGCCTTGACACCACACTGATCAACAGCGCCTTTACCAGCACCGACGAGGGCCTGCGCATTCTTGCGTATGCCGCCAGCGACGAGCCCCTGGAAATGACCAGCGCCGCCGAGCTGTACATGTTGCTCAGCGCCTTGCGCCAGCACTTCCAGCACATCGTGGTCAACCTCACCGGGCAGGCAGACAGCGAGCCGTTGCGCACCTTTGTCAGCCACTGCGACAAACTGCTGTGGTGCACCGACCAAGGCGTGCTCGACTGCCGGCGCAACCTCGCGGTGCTGAACCTGTGGCGCGAAAAAGGCATGAAGCTCGACCACGCCCGACTGCTGGTCGACCGCTATATCAAGGGTTGCGCGCCCGACACCGAAACCCTGGAAAAAAGCTTCGGCCTGGAGTGCATCGCGGTGCTGCCGCTTAGCCCTGAAGTGCGCCTGAATGCCAAGAACCAGGGGCAAAGTCTGTTCACCCTGGCCCCGCGCGAAGCCCTTACCCACACTTTGCGTCAGTTGGGCGAGCGCCTGGCAAAACGTTCCGAGGGCATGGAAAAACCGTCCACGCGCTGGTTCGAACGTCTACTGGGGTCAGGTCGATGAACGGTGAAAAGCTTTTCGGCGCCCCCACGCGTGGAGCCGCCGGGCGCAACGACCACGACAGCCTGAAAATGGTGCTGCACCGCTACATCATCGATGCCATCGAAGAGACCGGACAGAACCTGCTGGAAGGCTCGCGCCAATCCCTGGCGCAATTTGTCATCGACAAGGTGGCCGAGTACATCACGCGTATGCACCTGGCAATCTCGCGTTACGAGATGGAGCGCCTGGCCGAAGAAATCGTCGATGAGCTGACCGGCTTCGGCCCGCTGGAAGTGCTGCTGCGCGATGTGTCGGTCACCGAGATCCTGGTCAACGGCCCGCACCGGGTGTTTATCGAACGTGATGGTGTGCTGCACCAGAGTGACCTGCGCTTTATCGATGCGCACCATGTGGAGCGGGTGATGCAGCGTATCCTCGCGCCCCTCGGGCGGCGCCTGGATGAGTCGTCGCCGATGGTCGATGCGCGCCTGCCCGACGGCAGCCGGGTCAATGCGATCATCCCGCCGATCGCCTTGGACGGCCCCTGCCTGTCGATCCGTAAATTTCGCAAGGACATGCTCAAGAGCAGCGACCTGGTGGCGATGCAGACCATCGACCAGAGCATCTTCGAGTTTTTCCAGGAAGCGGTGGGCAAACGCTGCAATATCCTAATCAGCGGTGGTACCGGGACCGGCAAGACCACACTGCTGAATATTCTCAGCCAATTGATCAACCCCCACGAGCGCCTGGTCACCATCGAAGATGTGGCCGAATTGCAACTGGGCCACCCCCACGTCGTGCGCCTGGAAACCCGCCCACCCAATGCCGAAGGACATGGCGAGGTCAAAGCCAGCGACCTGATCCGCAACGCCCTGCGGATGCGCCCGGACCGCATCATCCTCGGCGAGATTCGCGGCGTCGAAGTACTCGACGTGATGACCGCCATGAACACCGGCCATGACGGTTCCATGAGCACCGTGCACGCCAACAACGCCCAGGACGCGCTGCTGCGCCTGGAAACCCTGGTGGGCCTGACCGGGCGCGTGGTGGCGGAAAAAACCCTGCGCCAGATGATCTGTGCCGCACTGGATGTGGTGATTCAGCTGACGCGCCTGCCCGATGGGCGCCGCTGCGTCAGCGAGGTGGTGGAAGTGGTCGGCGTGCGCGACGACGTGTATGTCACCAATACCCTGTTCCGCTTCGACCGCCGTGCCGGCTTTGGCTTCCTGCGCGAAGCGTTGCACCCGGCCGGCGACAAGCTGCGGCGCGAAACGCCATTGCCGTTGTAGGGAGGCGTCATGACCGGACTTATCCTGCTGCTTATCTGCGTTCTGCTGGTCAGCCTGTCCATCTGGCTGTTCCAGCGCGGGCTGCGCCAGGCCGGCACCGACCGCGTGCTGGAACGCCTTGCCGAGGGCCAGCCCATCCCCCAGGAATCGAACAGCAGCTGGGTCGCCATGGAGCGGATGTTCCAGCGCGCCGGCCTGGGCAAGCCCACCGATCGCCTTGGGCTGTGGTTGAGCGGCTGGGCGGTGGCCATGGTGCTGGGCTACCTGTTGGCCGACTGGCTGGGCCTACTCGCCATGCTCTTGGTACCACCGTTGCTGTTGCGCCTGTACATCGCCTGGCGTTACCAGCGGCGTGTGCAACGCATGATCGAACAACTACCGCAGTTGCTCGACCACAGCGTGCGTAGTCTCAAGTCCGGACGCACTCTGGCCGATGCCGTGCTGGGTGCAATCGAAAGCACCGAGGCGCCCCTCAAGCAAGCGATGAGCCGCATCCAGCGAAATGTGCAAATGGGCGTGAGCCTGCCGGAGTCCGCCAGCGATTTTGCCGAGTTCTACGAGCGCGATGAGTTTCGCCTGTTTGCCCTGGGCCTGAAGGTCAACCACCGCTACGGCGGCAACGCCAGCGAGTTGCTGGAAAACCTGATCAAGATGATCCGCGAGCGCGAGCAGGGTGCGCGCCAACTCAAGGCCATGACCGGTGAAACGCGCATGACCGCGTATGTGCTGGCGGGGTTGCCCATCGCCATGGTCGGCTACTTCCTGATGGTCAACCCGGGCTACCTGATGAGCATGTGGAATGACGGAACCGGGCGCTACCTGCTGCTCGGTGCGGTAGCGCTCGACATCACGGGCACCTTCGTCATGTGGCGCATGTTGCGGAGTATTTGAGATGGCCATCCTGATCAGCCTCCTGCTGTTACTCGCCGCCGTCGTCTTGATCGCCGGCAGCCTGCTGGAACAACGCCGCCGCCAGCGCATGGTCAACCAACGCCTGCAAGGCCAACTGGCCCGTGAAGACAAACTTGGCAGCCTGATGCGCCAACTGGGCGCCAGCGCGGTGGCGCAGCGCTCGGTCAGCCTGGACAACGAAACACAGACCTTGCTCAACCGCGTCGGCTGGCGTAAGCCCAACCAGCGTTCCATGTTCGCCGCCTGCCAGGTCGGCGTGCCCATTGTGCTGTTGGGCCTGACCGTGCTCGGCCAGCAACTGCTGTTTCCCCATGTGGGCTCGCCGTGGATCGCGCCGGCCATTGCCCTGGGGGTCGGTTACCTGTTGCCCAAGCGCGTGCTGGTCCTCAGCGCGAAATACCGCCAGGAACGCATCGCACGAGAGATCTCCACATTCATTCCGTTGCTGCGCATCCTGTTCGAATCCGGCATGGCGGTTGAACAGTCGCTGCGGGTGTTGAGTATCGACGCCCAGCGCCTGCTCCCGGACCTGACCCATGAACTGCGCCTGATTCTGGTACGGGTCGACTCGGGCCTGGAGTTGTCGGAGGAACTGGGCAAGACCGCGCGCCTGCTGGCTGTGGATGAGTTCACCGACACCTGCATCATTCTCCAGCAATTGATCCAGCAGGGTGGCGGTGCCATGAAATCACTGCTGGCGCTCAAGCAATTGCTCGATGACCGCCGCCTGACCCGCCTGCAGGAATACATTTCGAAGATGTCGGCGAAGATGTCCGTAGTGATGATGGTGTTCCTGTTTCCCGCCCTGCTGACTGTGCTTGGGGGGCCGGCCTTTATCGCCATCGCCCGGGCCTTGAATAACTTCTGAGGAGCCTGCCATGAAGCCACTGATTGTCGCCTTGAGCCTGCTGATGCTGGGCGGCTGTGCCAGCAATGGCCAGGTTCCATGGGCCGGGTTGCTGCAGCCCGGCAGTTGCCCCAAGCCCAGCTCGGACCAGGAGCTTTCATTGAACCTGGCCGATGACATGGCCAACGAAGGCAAGCTGCACGCCAGCCTGGCCAACCTGCAGAACCTGCCCAATGCCCTGCCCCAGGTGCGCCAGCGCCAGGCCCGTGCCTATCGCTTGCTGGGGCGCAGCGAGGCCGAGCCGCTGTACCGCAGCCTGTTGGGCACCTGCCTGGCTGCCGATGGCGAGCACGGCCTGGGGCAATTGGCGTCGGCCAGGGGCGACAACGGCCAGGCCATGGCCCACCTGCAACGTGCTGCAAGGCTGGCGCCCACCGACGAGAAAATCCGCAATGACCTGGGCGTGGTGTACCTCGATCAACTGCGCCTGGAAGACGCCCGTTTCGAATTCATGACCGCCATCGAGCTCAAGCAGAGCGATCAATTGGCGGCGTTGAACCTGGTGACCTTGCTGATTTATCAGGACAACTGGGAACAGGCCGCAAAAGTGGTCGGCCAACTCGGACTGAGCCCCGAGCAGGTCACCGAAGCCCAGGCGCGGGCACAACAACTCAAGGGTTCACGCACGTTACCGGTGCGTTCAGCCAAAGACCAGGTCGCGACGGTCAGCGACACGCTGCCGGTACCTGTGAAATAGGGAGTCGATGATGAAAATCCATTACCTTGCCGGCCTCGCCGTGTTGACACTGCCGCTCATGGCATCGGCCATCGAAGCTGGGCCGTCTTCTCCACGGCAAGCGGAAACCGAAAACTGGATGGCGCTGCAACTAAGCGGCCGCGCAGCCTCGGCCAACCCGCAGAAGACCACGCCGGCAGAACGCGAGCAGGCACTCAAGCGCTGGCTGGACAGCAACAAGCACCCGATCCCGGAGTTCTTTGATCAGAAGGTGGGCGGGTCTGCACAGGGTGGGAGCCAATAGCCAAGCCTATAACCCACCGTAGGAGCGAGCTTGCTCGCGAAGAACCCCACGACACCGCGTTTATGCAGGATTCACGCGTTATCGTTGACGTTTTTCGCGAGCAAGCTCGCTCCTACATTATTAGCGCAGGCGCCGGGCCTTCAGTGCGCCGTCACCCGCTGGTGCATCGCCGAGTTGCTGGGTGACAACGCCAGCGCCAGCTGGGTACGGTTGTGCATATGGGTAAGGCGCAATATCTGGGACACATACAACTTGACCGTGTTCTCGGTGATCCCCAGGTCACAGGCAATCTGGTAGTTGGTCTGGCCCTTGCCCACCAGGCGCGCCACATCCAACTGACGCGGTGACAATTGACTGAAGATCGCCGGTACTTCGAGCGGCCCGGCATCATCGGCCAACGGTTCGCCGTCACCCTCTTTGGGCACTGGCTTGCGACGCACCTTGTCCAGGTCCATATACAAGTCGTTGATGGATTCGGACAGGTACTGCAACTTCTGGTTAAGCGTGCCCAGTTGCAGGTCTTTTTGCCGTTCCTCCAAGGCCGCTTCCTGGCGCTTCAGGCCTTCGAGCACCTCATCGAGATTGATCGGCTTCTGGTAGTAATCGGCGATCCCCGCGCGCAGGGCCTTGACCACATCCTGTTTGTCGGCACGCCCGGTAAGCATGATAGCTTCGAACGCACGATGTTTGCCGGCAACCTGCTGCAGGGCCTGCACCAGCTCGATGCCGTCCATGTCCGGCATATGCAGGTCACACAGCACCAGGCCTATCAAGGGGTCATCGCCGAAGCGCTGGATCGCCTGTTGGCTGGACTCACACGGGACACAACGGTACCCGCTGCTTTCGAGAAATTCACAGAGCTCCTCCACGATCAAAGGTTGATCGTCGACCACGAGCACTTTTACTGCAGATGTGAGCTTGTTCACGCGCTACTCCATGCCTGGCAAGCCAAAGAGGACCCATCCTTTTTGACGAAAAATCCTATACAACTACTCATTAAACGTAGACGTACTTTCTGACTATGTACATAGCATTATTCAACGCGCGCGCTTAATGGATCCAAAGCCAACACCCGACGAAACCTGTCAAAACGAAAGGCGCAAAAGGCTGTTTTTTTGACACTTTTTCTGCCCGCTCAAACTGGCTCGAGCTAAGCCCTTGATGCACAAATGTCCAGGCCAGCATGGCGACCGCGGCGCCGATCAGCGACCCCAACAGAATGTCGATATTGGACGCCAGGCCCAGGGCGGCGAGCAGCTTCACATCCCCCGCGCCGAAGCGGCCCAACGCATACCCGGGCAGGGTCAGTATCAGCGCCAGAACCAAGGCCAGGCCGCCTTCGCTGCGGGGCGCACCGACCCAGGTCGACCCTGCCCACAGCAGGTAGATCAACGCCAGCAAACCAGCACCCAAGGTCAGCGTATTGGCAATCTGGCGCTGGCGAATATCCTGCACTGCACACAGGCCCAACCACAGCAGAATCACTACATAGTGGATCACGTAAAAAACATCCCTTTTTGCCGAATGATTCTATGCTGATATCAGGTACTCGCCTCAGGGTAGACGCAGTGATGAAATCAGGCTTCCCGAGAAAGCAAAAAGGTGCGGCGGCCATCGAGTTTGCCTTGGTCTTCGTGATCTTCTTTGCGGTGTTCTACGGCATGCTCAGCTACAGCTTGCCGCTGCTGTTGATGCAGTCCTTTCATCAGGCGGCAGCGGAGGGAGTGCGCCGCAGTGTGTCCCTGGACCCAAGTACCGCAGGCTATTCGGCACTGGTGGTACAGCGCGCCAAGGATGCGGCGCAGGCCCAGTTGAATTGGATCCCCGGCTCGTTGAAATTCTTGCCCGGCTACATCACTGCCACCTACACCAATAATTTGCTGACGGTAAAAATCACCTACCCCTCGGCCAATATCAAAGCGGTGCTGCCGGCCTTGGTACTGCCCGGAGTTGGCAGCGTACCGAACCTGCCCGCCAACCTCACCGCCACCTCGAGCCTGCAGTTTTGACGGCAGGGGATAAACTGTTCGCGCGCCTGCGCGGGCGCCACAGCGCTCCGGCCATGACCGCGCTGGGCCTGCACCTGCAACTGGACAACCTGGGCCATGTGCTGAGCATCGCCGGCACCTTGCAACCCTTGCTCACCCACCATTTCACCCACACAAACACCCCACCGTTGCATGCCTTGCTGTGCGCCAACAGCGCATTGAGTGTCGAAGGCACACCGCAGCAATGGCAACGCCATGGCCTGGACCTGGACTTTCAGGGTGCCGGCGGCCAGGTCCTGCATACCCGCGGCTGGATGGAGCCCGAGGGCGACGGCTGGGCCCTGCACTTGCTGGATATTACTGACCTGCTGGCCGACCGAGCATTGGAACAGCAGCGCGAACAGAACCATCAGATCACCGGCCTGATGAACGAACAATTGCGCGTGTGCAGCCTCAACCGCCTACCCCAGGTGTTCAACGAGCACCTGCGCACCGTCGCTCAGCGCTGGCGCATGCCGTGCGTGGCTATGGCGCTGCTCGACGAGGAGGACCAAGGCTGGCGCATCTACAGTCAATATGCCGCCCATGATGCGCCGGCCCTGTGGCAAACCGGGCAACACTTGGGCACCAGCCTGGACAGCATCAACGGCAACACGCCGCTGAGCCTGGACATTGCCCAGGGCCGCAGCGACAACCCGCGCCTGCACAGCGTGTTTGGCAATGCCGATGGCTTCCTGGTGCCTTACCGCGACAGCCAAGGTGTCGCGGCGTGGTTGCTGTGTGGCTTCTACAGTGGCCAGGCCCAACATACCCGTGAGCGCGACTGGCTTAATCTCTGCGCAGCCCTCGCCGCACCGTTGCTCAGTCGCCTGCGTGAACAACGTCATCACCAGCAACTGGAACGGGTAGAAGCCCTGCAAGGCCTGCTCGGCACCGGCTGGTGGGAGTTGTTGCCCGCCACCCAGGAAATCCAGCTGGCGCCACAATTGCTGCGCAACCTGAGCCTGGAGCAGGGTCCCACTCGCCAGGCCCTTGGCACTTGGCTTGAACTGATCCACCCGGCCGACCGCCAGGCCCTCAACAGCCGCCTGCAAGACTTGCAAGCCTTGGGCAAACCCTTGCTGACCAGCGTGCGCCTGCAGCGGACAGAGGCCGAGCAGGCGCCCATCTGGTACCGCATACAGGGACAAGTGCTGGGAGTTGGCAATGAGCGACGCTGGATCGGTTTCATGCTCGATATCAGCGACATCAAGAACCAGCAACTGCAAGCCGCCGCCGCCCATGCGCGGCTGGACAACCTGATCGCCAGTTCACCGGCGGTGATCTATGTGCAGCGCTACGTCAACGGCGCGCTGCATCCGGCGTTTTTCAGTGACAGCCTGCTACCACTGCTGGGCTGGACCCTGGCCGACTGCAACCTCGACACCCTGGCGGCGCTGATCCACCCCGACGACCGCGAACTCTACTTTGAACGCACTCGCCAATTGCTACGCGAAGGCACCGTGCGCAGCCGCTACCGACTGCGTGACAAACAGGGCCACTACCACTGGCTGCTCGACGAAGCCAAACTGTTGCGCGACGACCTCGGGCTGCCGGTGGAGGCCGTAGGCTTGTGGCTGGACGTGACCGAGGCGACCCTGGCCGCTGAACAGGTGCGTCAGAGTGAGGAGCGCTATCGCATCCTGGTGGAAGATTCGCCAGCAATGATCTGCCGCTATCGCCCCGACCTGATCCTGACCTTCGGCAACACGCCGCTGGCCAACTACCTGGAATGCCTGCCCGCCCAACTGCCCGGCATCGACCTGGGCCAATGGCTGTCGGATGAACAGCGCGCCGCCTTTGTGCAGCGCATTGCGCGGCTGACCCCGGAGTTCCCGGTGAGCACGGCTGAAATCAGCCTGCAACTGCCTGGGCGTGAGCATGCCTGGTGGGTGTGGTCGGACCGTGGCGTGTTTGATCAACACGGCACCTTGTTGGAAGTGCAGGCCGTGGGCCGCGACAACACCGAAGTGCGTCGCTCCCAGCAACAACTGACCCAAAGCGCAAAAATGGCCACCCTCGGCGAAATGGCCACCGGCCTGGCCCATGAGATCAACCAGCCGCTGAACGTGATGCACATGGCCGTCGTCAACGTGCTCAAGCGCCTGGGCAATGGCGATGTACAAGTGGATTACCTCACGGAAAAACTCCAGCGCATCGACGCCCAGGTACAACGCGCGGCACGAGTGGTCGACCATATGCGCGTCTTCGGCCGTCGCTCTGAAATCGAACAGCAACCCTTTGACCCGGCGCAGGCGCTGGAGGGCACCTTGGCCCTGCTCAGCGAAGGCCTGCGCGGCAAGGGTGTGGAAGTACGCATCAGCCCTGCGGACTTCTCAGTGCAGGTCAAAGGCTATGTCGATCAATTGGAACAGGTGCTGATCAACCTGATGGTCAACGCCCGCGACGCGTTGCTTAGCCAGCGCGAAAAGACTCCCGGACTGCGCCCCTGGATTACGCTGCACAGCGAGCATGACGGCCGCCACGTACGCATCTGGGTCGAAGACAACGCCGGCGGGATTGACCCGCGCTTGCTGGAGCGGATTTTCGAGCCGTTCTTCACCACCAAGCCAATCGGTGTGGGCACCGGGCTGGGGCTGTCGGTGAGCTATGGGATCGTGGAAAACATGGGCGGGCGCCTGAGCGTCAGCAATGGCGAGGCAGGCGCGAAATTTTGCGTGGAGTTGCCCATCGTACCGGATCAAATCACCAGGTAAGCCCGACCCATGTGGCAGGTGAGGTTGGCACCGACGTCGGCGTTTCCGAGGTTGATGCCCAGTGCACTCAACAAGCCATCCACAATCGGGTCGAGTACTGGCGACAAAACGTTCTTGATCGCGGTGACCAGCGTATTGGTAATGGTCGCGAGCAAACCCGACACCGCCGGTAGGATGCCGCCAGGGGCACTACCGGTTGGGGCAACATAATTCACCTGGATCGCCCCCAATGTGTTGACCAGCCCTTTGACCACCTCTGTCGAGGGAGGAACAGACTTATAGGTGGGCGCCAGATTCATGTCGTTGACCGGAGAAAACAGCAGACTTTGACTCGTCCCTCCCACGGTCGCATGGACGACGGATAGGGATAGGCTACCGCCTACGCCTGCCTTGCGTGGACCACAGCCAAATATCCCCTTGCAGGTCTGTACGCCAATATCCACCAGGGCTACTGGATTCACTTCGGATTTTACTGCGGAGGAAAAGGCCTGCGCCGCATCCACTTTTCCTACGGAAACATCGGCAAGCGCAGTCTCAACCTGAACAGTCAGCGATTTCGTCGCATTGCTCGCACAATTGAAATCCGTGACATGGCTTTTCGCGCTCGCCACCTCGATATTGATATCCAGGCCGCTCATCAACTGAACATCGGTGTGATCACAGGGCTTCAAAATCAGGCACAACACCGGATCCAGCAGGCCCACCAAATTCAAATGCAACAAGTTATTTACGACACCTGTCACCGGAGTGGTGATGGCGGAAACCGCAGATGTCAGCCCATTAATGCCATTCAATACGGGCAGTTGAATAGACACCAGCGTACGCACTTGTGCGGTGCGCACAAAGATCTGATCGGTCGGCGGGTTCTTCAACAAGCCCTTCTTCGCCAGCGCCGGATTGCCGATAGCCGACAACTGCGGCGGCTCGATGACTTTGGTCTGGATCGACACATTGCCCACCAGCGGAATAGCGAGCTGCGCCGCCGCACTCACGGCGTTCTTGCTGCTGGATAACTGCGCCACGGCTTCGAGCAATTGAAACAGCTGCACATTGGAATTCAGCGCCGCCGTCGGGGTGCCGGTGGCTATATCAATCAGGTCGCCCACCGTCAACAGCTTGGTGTTCGGCGCAATGGCTTCAATCGAAATCACGTCATTGATAACCGCGGTGACCGCCGCGCCATTTTTCTGCAAGACCTTGACCGCGGCGTCGATCAACTGGGTGGCGGAGACGGCCGTGCTGAGTAGCGCGTCGTAATCGCCGGCCTTCACGTTCAGGTCGATCGCTAATTGGTCGAGGTAACCGAGCAGGTTGACGTTGGTCTGCAACAAACCGTTCCAACTCGCCGCCGTGAGCGACAGGCTTCCACCGAGCAGGTTACCCATCACCAGATTAAGCAAGGGGGATTTACTTGAGTCGACGCTGGCCAGGCTGCTGCGGATCGTCAGTTGCGCCACCGGCGGCGGTGTAGCCGCTACGGCAGTGGCGCTCAGGTTGAGTTGCGGGGTGATCGGCGCGCCACTGAACAGGTTCCACAAGCCGTTAGCGATGCTGGTCATCACGGTGTGGGAGGCCACCACGCGAATCGCGTCGCTCTTGGTGGCATCGGCGGTAAACACGCGAGTGTTGGCGGCATTGGTCGCCAGGGTGCCGCACGTCACGACCAGGGTGCGGCCATTGCCGACCACGAAACCGTTACGCGAGGCATTTTGCGTGGCATAGGCGTTGGCCGTGGTGCTGGTGCCGCATTGGCCACCCAGGCCAGCCGCTTCCAGCGCCGACGTATCGGCGACGGACTGCAGCTTGCGTTTTTCCAGGTACAAACGCCCGCTGTCGACCGCCAGCAACGTAAACACCAGGGCCAACGCCAAGGTGCCTGCCGTCATCAAGCCAATTGCTCCACGCTGCCTGGAACCGAATCGGGGAGACATCGAAGCACTCCTGCGCTAACTCTCCGGCGTTGCACTGGAGTGTAGACAAGGCTTTGGCAGGTTGCTGGCAACTCGCCACATTGGCGACTGACGGAGATCCCGTGAATGTTGGAACATGTGGAAGGGGGCTTGTCGAACCGTCGCACCGCGCCTCCCACAGGAGTGAAGCGGCGCCGGTCAGTGCGGTGGATAGTTGGAGAGGATCCTGCTCACAGTGCTGCGGATAGCCTTGCTGCGATCCTCTGGATTAGGCGTGCTGGCCATCATTTGCTCGTCGCTGCCTCGCCATACCAGTTTGCCGTCCTTGCCGTCGAGCAAGTCGATCTGGATGGTTGCCACTTTGTAGGTAATGTTGCGCGTTTCGTTATACATCGGCGCGCCCCAGTAGCCATTCCAGGGGCCGCCCCAAGCACCTCCATAGTTGGTGGTGACTTGTTGCTGGCGGTCTTCGACGATCAGGTAGGCCTGAACATTCAGGTCCGCCTTGGTGCCGGCCGCTGCGGGGCGCAGACCGCGCTGGTCAAGCTGTTCGCCCACCGCTTGGCGGATGCGTTGCTCGGTAAGGTCGCTCTTGATTCGCGGATCATCCGGGCGGTACTGCAACGCCGGGTCTTTCCAGGCCCAATTGCGGTAGGCGCCGAAGTCTCGGCTGGCGTCGAAATCGTGATTGACCTGGTTGCTCTGGCAACCGCCCAGCAACACAACGACAGCAAGTGCAGCGATACGACGAAACATGGCACTTCTCCAAAAACAACGTGAGCCTGAAATGAGAATAGCTGCTAACTGGGCGGATAGGCAGCCATTGCTTTCTGCATCGCCTTGCGCAAGCTATCGGCGCGCTCGCTCAAGCTGCCCTGGCTGGTGGTTTCCGCGCTGGTGCTCCACACCGGCTGGCGGGTGCGGGCGTCGAACAGGCTGATACGCGCCACTGCCACCGTCACTTCATAGGTGCGCACTACGGGCACGCTGTTGTACATGCCATAGCCGTTGCCGTAGCGGTTATAACCGCCGTAACCGTAGCCATAGTCATCCTGCACCTGGCGCAGGCGTTTCTCCAGGCGTACGTCGGCGCTCACCAACAGGTCGGGGGCACGCTTGTCATGCAAGGGCCGCAGGCCGCGCTGGTCGAGGGCGCCGCTGACCGCCTCGGCAATCTGCGCCGAATCGGCCCAGGCCGTGCCCGCAGGCAACTGGCCGTTGAGCCAGCCCCAGCTGCGGTAAGCGCCATAATCGCGCACTGGCGCCGGGTAAGCGCTGGCATCAAAAGTGGTGGCCGCCTGGGCCGGGGCCGGCGGCATCGGTGCCGACGAGGCGACGTAGGGGTTGGGGCTGGAACACGCGCCCAGGCCGAGGGATAACAGGATCAAACAGAGACGACGCATTTCGACCTCCGCAGGCTGGTCCGCTTAAACCGGACGGCAGACCCAGTGCAAATAACGCCCAAGTCCGGCAAAGCTTGGGTGACGACGGTGAGCGAGCTCCATCTCCAACAAGTCCTGCAAATCGGCGCGGGCCTGGAATTCTACCGGCATATAGTCGTGAAACACCCGCACGCCACTTTGGCTTTCGACCTGCCACATCCCTTCAAGTTGCGCCGCCAACTCCCGTGGGTCGAGGGGCTGTTGCGGCGTAAGGCTCTGCTTTTCACCGGCCATGTCGTTCTTGCGCATTTTGCGGAAGTGGCCTTTGAGCAGGTTGCGGTAGATCAACGCATCACGGTTGTAGAACGCCAGGGACAACCAGCCGCCGGGCAGCGTCAATTGGTGCAGCACCGGCAGAATGGCATGGGGTTCGGCCAGCCATTCCAGCACTGCATGACACAGCACCAGATCGTAAGGCTCGGTGAGTAGGCCGAGCAAGTCTTGCCACGGCGCATGGATAAACGTCGCGGTCTGGCCGGCGTCGGCAAAGCGCTGGCGCGCGCCTTCAAGCATCGGCGCGGCGGGCTCGGCCAAGGTTACCTGATGGCCGCGCTCGGCCAGCCACAGCGACATATGCCCCAGGCCCGCGCCGATATCCAGCACGCGCAACGGGCGCTGCGGCAAGGCCTCGGCCAGGTCGGCCTGGAGCACCGCCAGGCGAATCGCGCCCTTGGCCCCGCCGTAGATTTTTTCGGCGAAACGCGTGGCCAACTGGTCGAAATGACGATCACTCATGGGCAAACCGCCGCTCGCTGTCGGCCAGCTTGGCACGCACGACTTCGTTCATGTCCAGACCCAGCTCACTGCACAACAACAGCAGGTACAACACGATATCGCCGACTTCCTGGCCGGCATGGGCAAGTTTATCGGCGGGAAGCTGGCGGGACTGGTCTTCGGTAAGCCACTGGAAGATTTCCACCAGTTCGGCCATTTCCACACTGGCGGCCATGGCCAGGTTTTTCGGGCTGTGGAACTGCTTCCAATCGTTGGTATCGCGGATGCGGTGCAGGCGTTCGGTGAGGTGTTCGAGGTTCATTAGGGGACTCCTGAATGGGTATAGCTTCAGGGGGATGGGGAGTGAAGGCAAGTGAATAGCGGTCATGTGCTCAAGGCCGCCATCGGGGGCTTGCCCCCGATGAGGCCCTAATCAACAACACTGAACTCAAGCCTGGCGGTCTGCCCAGCCTCATCCAGAACGCTTAGCTGATAGCGGCCCAACCGCTCGAAACTGGCATTGATACTGTCCTGATTGGCGCTATCACCCAACGGCGCGCCATTAAGGAACCACCAACGCCGACCACTGCCACCCAAGGCGGAGATTTTCAGACGCAGGGTTTGTTGGCTGGCAACAGGCAAGCGCAGTTGGTCGCCTTCGCGTACGCCGACGATGGACAACGGCGACGACGCAGCCAGCGCCGGTGGCGGGCAGTCCGGGTCAGGGGCCGGGATGCGTGCTTCACGGCGCTCGATCCTTGGCAACCAGGGTTCCAGCGGCGCCGGCCACAGGGCAATGTGCTTGGCCTGTGCGCCAGGGCAATGCGCGTCGACCCTCAAACCCTTGACGTTGACCCAGATGCTTTCCATCAAGCCCACACTCAAAGGTTGGTCCAGTGCCTGCAAGGTCGGCGGCGTGGTGTTGTCCAGGGTCCAGGCAAACCGCTGGCGCCGACAGTTGGGGTCGCTGCGGCTCATGGGCTGGCCCAGCGGCCAACAGATTGCCGCCACGCCGATATTCGCCGGCACCGGTTTGACCGGCGCGCTGATGCCGCGCTGACTGTCGCGGTTGGTCAGTACGTCATGTACCTGCAACATCAACGGCGCCGCCGACGCCAGGCCGAACTGGCCGGGGACGGGCGTGCCATCCGGCCGGCCGATCCATACACCGATCAAATAACGCGGCCCTACGCCAATTGCCCAGGCATCGCGAAAGCCATAGCTGGTACCGGTTTTCCACGCCAGCACCGGGCGCTGCACCAGCTCGGCACGCGGGTCGCGATCGGGCCGTGCCTGGCCGCTGAGGATGCGCCGCACAATCCAGGCCGCCCCGGGTGACAGCAGTGGCCGTTCCCTGAGGGTATCGTCCGGCTGCAGTCGCAGGGTGGCGCTCTTGCCGTCGCGGGCCAAGGCGCTATAGCCGCTCACCAGGTCTTCCAGGCGACTGCCCGCGCCGCCGAGGATCAGCGCCAGGTTCGGCTCGGCCAGCGCCGGCAATGCCAGCGGCATGCCGCCGATGCGCATCTGTGCGGCAAAGCGCTTGGGCCCGTACGCTTCCAGCAATTGCACCGCCGGCAGGTTCAACGAGCTGGACAGGGCCGTGCTCGCCGGCACCGCCCCGGTAAAGCCCATGGAAAAATTGCCCGGCCGGTAATCGCCATAACGCCTAGGCACGTCCTGCAACAGCGATTCGGAGTGAATCAGGCCATCGTCCAGGGCCATGCCATACAGGAAGGGTTTCAACGTGGAGCCGGGCGAACGCAGCGCGCTGATCATGTCCACATGGCCAAAGCGCTTGGTGTCGTTGATATCCACCGAGCCCAGGTAGGCACGCACCGCCATGCTTTCTTCCTCCACCACCAGGATCGCTGCCGAGGTGTGTTCCGGCAGCCGTGCGCGCCAGCCCAGCAGCAGGTCTTCGAGACGTCGTTGCAAGGTGGCATCCAGGGTGGTGCGGATCAGCGGCGGACTGTCCGGGCGATTGAGGCGGCGCGCCAACAACGGCGCCAGGCTCGGCTCCAGGCGCGGTGCGAGCAGCAGCGGTTCTTCCAGGGCTTCATCGACCGCCGATTGCGGCCATACCTTGAACTCGGCGAGGCGGCGCAGCACCTTGTCGCGAGCCTCCTGGGCGCGCTGCGGATGACGATCCGGGCGCAAACGGCTGGGCGCCTGGGGCAATACCGCGAGCAAGGCGGCTTCGGCGTGAGTCAGTTGTGCAGGCGACTTGCCCAGGTACGCCCAACTCGCCGCCGCCACACCCTGCAACGTACCGCCGAACGGCGCTCTGTTCAGGTACAGGTTGAGGATTTCGTCCTTGGAGAGGTGCCACTCCAACTGCGCAGTGCGCCACAGCTGACGCAACTTGCCGTGCAGGGTGCGCGAATGCGGGTCGAGCAAACGCGCCACTTGCATCGATAAGGTGCTGCCGCCGGAGACCACCCGCGCACCTGTAAGGTTTTGCCACGTCGCCCGCACCAGCGCCAACGGGTTGACCCCGGGATGCTGGTAGAACCAGCGGTCTTCGTAAGTGAGCAATGCATCGAGATAATACGGCGACACTTCGCTGGTATGCACCGGATAGCGCCACACCCCATTGGCATCGGCAAAACGCCACAGTGGTGTGCCATCCTCGGCCAACACCACCCGGGCCAGGTCGTCCTGGGGCAAGGGCAATGGCCAGATCCGATCAGCCAGCCACAGCAAGGCAATCACCAACAGCAGGCTCGCCAGGGTCCAGCGGGCAACAAAACGCAAATTCAAGCGGGCAAACCTCTATGCTTGTAGGGAACTAGCCTGTGGCAATAACGACCAAAGGCACAGTCACGCCCACCTTCTTATTCAGGACACGCACATGCAGGTAGAAAGCTTTTTCGAATGGTTGGGCCAGGCGCTCGGCTCCGTCATCCGGTTCATCGTCGACGGACTCAGTGGGTTGTTCGGGGCCTTGACCCACGCCGGCGGCAACTTTATCGATGGCCTGTCGCGCACCTTGGGCATGGACACCTCGATCATCAGCATCATCACCCTGATCGTTGGCCTGCTCTTGCTGTACTCGGCGGTACGCGCCTTTATGCGCGCCTCGATCATCATGGGCATCATCTGGCTGCTGCTGGGCCTGTGGTTGCTCAGTTGGGTTGTGCACTGATTTAACTGACAGCCCCAATCCCTTGTGGGAGGGGGCTTGCTCCCAATAGCTGAGTGTCAGCCAATGACATTTTGACTGACCCACTGCCATCGGGAGCAAGCCCCCTCCCACAGTAGTCCCCATTTCAACTTGAGCAATTCAGCGGCCCTTGATCACCATATCCACCGGCGTCTCGCCCACCGCCTGCCAGTTCGGCCGATACATCGACTCCACCTGCGGCGGCGGCACGCGATAGATTCCCGGCGTCACCGCCCGCGCCAAGTACAGCAAGTGCGTGGTGCCATAACCGTCCAGACTCATGGCCGCCACATAACGATCATCCCTGAACTCCTGATGCTTGAGCGATGCGTTCTGCATCGACTCGCGCCACTGCTTCACCTGGCTACTGGCGTTTTCCAGGCTGGCCGCGCTTTGGGCCAGGTTCTGGTTTTCCAGTTCCAGGCCGGCGGGGAGCAGGTCTACCACCAGGGCATCCGGCACACGCTGCTTGGCGCTGACGGCCAGGTGCACCAGCACCAGGTCGCCGCTGGCGAGGCTACGCAGGTCGAGCGGCTGGCCGTTCATGCCCAGGTATTCGCGGCGGATACTAAGGTTTTCGCCACCGGCAGCCGGCGGCACTTGTGGATAACCCGAGACCGTCAATTGCTGATACACCGGCGCTTCGCCCTGATTGCTCAAGGCCAGGTCGCTGGACAGCAGCTTGCCGTCCAACGCCAGGGTCGATTGCTGGTTATTCAACTCATGCGCCCCGCCGCTGCCGGTGAGCGACACTTGCCAGTTGGCTTCCGGCTTGGCAAACCCGAGGCGCCCGGCGAGGAACAGGGAGTTACGCTCCTGAGTCGATAGGTATGGGCTGGCGGCCAACTGGTCCGACAGGGTGAACAAACGCTCTTCACGTTGGCCCTTGGCCAAGTCATTTTCTTCCAGCAATGCCAGGATCATCGCCTGGTCACGCAATGGGCTACCATAGTCGGCCAGCCATTCTTTGCTACCGCGCTGTGCCGCCAAACCGGCCAACAACGCCTGATCCGCACGCGGTTGATCGCCCATTTTCTGCAGGGCGATGGCCAACTGCACCAGCGGCAACCCGGAGCGCGCATCGCTGCGCCGCTCGAACAGGCTGCGCAACGCTCCCAACGGCGCCTGCTGACTGCGCGCCAGCACCATGCCGGCGTAAGCCTGCACGGCAAACCGCGTGTGCTCGGCGTTGTCGCTGTAGTCGACTTCGATCAGGTTGCGCTCCTGCACATAACGCAACAGGCGCTCGCTGGCCTTCTTCAAGGCTTCAGGCGGTACGGCAAAACCCTGGTCGCGGGCACGCAGCAGGAAGTCGGTGACATACGCGGTCAGCCAATATTCTTCCTCGCCGTCGGCGCCCCACAAACCAAAGCTGCCGTTGTAGCGCTGCATGCCCAGCAGGCGTTCGATGCCCAGCTCGATCTTGCGCTTGCGCTCGGCATCCGGCTCGCCCTTGATGCTCAGGCGCTTGAGCAGTGCGTCATCAGCATACAACGATGGGTACAGGCCGCTGGCGGTTTGCTCCAGGCAACCATAAGGGTAGGCCTTGAGTGCGCTGATCTGTGCCCCCAGGTTCAACGGTGGACGGCTCGACAGGCTCAACAGCGCTTCGCGCCCGGAGGCATCGAACTGGTCCAGCGTACCGGCGGGCAGGCTCCATGGCTGATCCTTGAGCACTGCGCGGTAGTGCTTGAGCAGCGCCGGATACGCTGGGCGCACGCCCAAGGTCCATTCGCGACTGAATGGCGGCAGGTTTTCCCCCGGCAGGTCCAGGCCGTTCACGCTGACCTTGATTTTGCCCTGGCCCAGACCGCCCCAGGCTTTCACCGGGATGCGCAGGGTGGTGCGCTGGCCTTGCTTGAGTTCAACCGCTTGGGCGCCGCCGTTGACCAGCTCCAACTGCCCTTCGGCGGTCAATTGCACATCGAGCTTCTGCGCCTTGCCCGACAGGTTGGAGAGGTCCAGGGCCAAAGTGGTCTGGTCGCCTCCCGCGAGGAAGCGCGGCGCCGACAATTCGGCGATCAGCGGTGCGGCGATCACCGTCTTGCCTTCGGCCATTCCGTAGCGATCATCGCTCCAGGCCTGGGCCATCAGGCGCAGTTCACCGTTGAAGTCGGGGATGTTGACGCTGACTTCGCCCTCGCCTTTTTCGTTCAGTGTCACCGGCGCGCTTTGCAGGGCGACGATGGTCACGCTGGTGTCCGGGCGCTTGCCGCCCTTGGCCAATGCCGCGTCACCACCAAACGCCAGGCTGGCCAGGCGCCCCTGGCCGGCTTCGATCAGTTGGCCGTAGATGTCGAACTGATCGACACCATAGGCTTTGCGGCCGAACAGGCTGGAGTAGGGATCGGGCGTGGGGTATTCGGTGATATTGAGAATGCCCACGTCCACCGCCGCCAGCAGCACATGCACCTGTTTCGGTACGCTGCCATCGGCATTCCTGGCGGCGATCTTCACCGTCAGCGGTTGTTTGGGGCGCATTTTTTCCGGCGCAGTGAGGGTCAGGCCGAGCTTGCGCTGTGTGCGGTCCAGCGGCAGGTGCAACAGGCCCACGGCGCGCTTGGGGGTGATATTGGCTTTGCGCTCGCCGGGACGGATCACCAGGGCGCTCACATACAGATCATGGCGCGACCATTTCGGGTCGAGCTTGACCGCAAAGCTCTTGCCTTCGGCCGGCACGTCGATTTCCTGCCACCACAGCGGGCCTTCGGCAGATTCCACCAGCAGGTAGCCCTTACCGGCAGCCGGCGGGGTGACAGTGACGTTGGCGGTATCGCCGTCGCCATAGGCGGGTTTATCCAGTGCCAGCTTGACCTGGTCGGGGCGCACGGCGCCGCCTTCGGTGTTGTCCTGGGCCTGGTAGCCGGCCCAGAAACGCACGCTGCTGACCAGTCCGGTCTGCGGGTCTTCAACTTCAACCCGGTAAGGGCCCCACTCCACCTGGAAGCTGACCTTGGCGGTGTCACCGGCCTTGATGTCCAGGGTCTGCTCGTCGAGGTTGAGGAATTTCTCGTTGTAGTGGTAGCTCCAGCCGTCGTTGTCGGAGTAGTTCCAGTAGTAGTCACGGCGCTCGCGCACCAGGCGCACCTTGAGGCCTTGGGCGGCGAGTTTCTGCCCGTCCTGGTTGGCCACCAGCACTTCGAATTCCACCGGGCCATCGCCATTGGTTTCCTTGCCATCAAACAGCCCGCGCAGGCCCGGCAATTGCTCGGCCGGCCAGATCGGCTGCACCAAGCGCCGAGTGATCGGCCGCCCGCCCGACTCTTGCAGGCTGGCCTGAACAATCAATTGCAGCGGCGACTTGGCCTCGGCCCATTTGCTTTCCAGGGTCAGCGCCTCCTCGCCGTTGGCGTCGAGTACGCTTTCGTCCAATTCGAAATCCTGGCTCAGTTCTTCTTCGGTGACGGAGCCGAACTGATAGCCAGGCAGGGATTTGACCGCTTCACGCAGCGGGCGCACATAGACCTGGCCACTGACCCGATTGCCGGATGCCGGCGCGCCATACAGATAGCGGCCGTTGACCTGGATAACCGCGTTATCCGCCGGGCTCAGTGCCGTGTCACTGCCTTTGAGTTCCAGTGCCAGGCGTTCGGGCAGGAAGTCTTCGACGAGGAACTCATAGAGCTGCGGTTTGCCATCGCCCAGGTCGAACACCAACTGCCAGCGCCCGGTCGGCGCTTCGCCGGCCAGTTGCAGCGGGTATTGATACAAGCCGGAGGCATCGGCCTCCCATACGAATTTGCGGCTCACCTGTTCATCTGGACGGCGGACTTCGACACTCACCGGCTGCGGCTTGACCGCGTTGCCATCCTTGTCGCGCAACAACGCATTGAGCAGCACGGTTTCGCCGGGGCGATACAGGTCACGCGGGCCGAACACAAAGAATTGCAACGGGTGGGACGGTTGCCCACCGATATCGAACTCGGCGAGGTCCAGCGCGGCGCTATCCAGGCGCAACAGGCTGGTCTGTTCACCCAGTTTTGCCAGCAGCACCTGGGCTTTTTTCGGCAGCGCCAGCTCGGCGTGGCCACCGTCTTCGGTCTTGCCCTGGCCAAGCACGCGGCCTTCGGCATCGAGGATTTCCAGCTCAACGTCGTTCAGCGCCTTGCCGCCTTCCAACGCCTGGGTAAACACATCCAGGCGGTTGGCGTAGCGGTGCACCGACAGGCCAATATCGCTCAAGGTAAACAACGTGGCCGGTTGCGAATAGTTGTAAGTGCCCGAAGCACGCATCACCGCCAGGTACACGCCCGGCTGCTGCAACTGCTTGAGGCCGGCAATCGGCAGCAATAAGGTTTCGCGGGTATTGCGCGCCGGGTTCAAGTCGAAGCGCCCGCCGTACACCAGGTCGGCCATCGGCAGCAGTTCCCGGGACTCATAGCTTTGCAGGCTGGTATTGCGCCCCCACTGCGCCAGGAACGACGGCAGGGATTCGGGCTTGATACGGAAGAATTCGACGTCGATCTTGTCGACATTCAGCGCGATCACCGGCAGGCCCTCGGCCAGGCGCGTCGGCAGCAGCGTACCTCGGCTGGCGAAGCCGACGGTGGCTTGCAGGTCGCGGGTTTGCAGGCGGGCGGTGTATTCGGCGGCGAGCTGGTTGTCGTTGACCGCCTTCAACCCGGCGTCCACTGTCAGCACCAGCTTGCGCTGCGGTTCCAGGTGGCGCAGGCGCAGCTCCATGAGGTTATCCGAGAGCTCCCAGGCGCCATCGACCTTGCCGGACTTGCTGTCCACCAAGTGCAATTTATCGGCGAATTTCTGCTCCGGGTCCAGGGGAATGGAAAAGCTCACCGATAAAGTGCTGGCCCCATCCAGTTGCACTTCGGACACGTCCACCACACTCAGCTCACGCCCGGCATAGCGCTGCTTCAACGCCGCTACGTCCACCACCGCCTTGGCAGGTGCAGGCGCTACGCTTGGCGCGGGGGGAGCCGTCGGTGCAGCCGGTTTATCGGAAGAATCACAGGCGCTCAGCAGGGCCAGCGCGCAAGCGAGGAACAGTCCTTTGTTAAGCATGAGGCACTCATAGTCAGAGGGAACCGAGGGGTGAACTATATATCAGCGCAGGCCAAGCCGCTGTGGCGCTGATCACATTGACCGACGGAGGGAGGGTTGGTTCTGAGTGCCTTCCAGACTAAACCAAACCCCACAGCCACTGGAGATCAAAATGTGGGAGGGGGCTTGCTCCCGATGGCAGTGGATCAGTCAGAATATTAGTGACTGACACACCGCTATCGGGAGCAAGCCCCCTCCCACATTGAATCTGGTGGGCAGGTACAATGCCCGCTCCACCAAGGAGCCTTCATGACCGCCCTGCTCGCCGACTGGCGCCACCGCCCCACCCATCGCCGCGTCTGGGCTCTGGCCGCGCCGATGATCCTGTCGAATATCTCCGTGCCGCTGGTGGCCCTGGTCGACAGCATGGTCATCGGCCACCTGCCCCACGCCCATCAACTGGGCGCCGTGGCCGTCGGCGCCAGCCTGTATACCTTCCTGGCGTGGGCCATGGGTTTTCTGCGCATGGGTTCCACCGGGTTCGCCGCCCAGGCCGCCGGGCGCAACGATGGGGCGGCGCTGCGGCAAATCCTGTTGCAAGGCTTGCTGCTGGCGCTGGGGTTGGCGACGTTGCTGGGTACGGTAGGTGTTCCCCTGAGCCATCTGGCTTTGGAATGGATGCAGCCCTCCCCTGAACTGAACCAACTGACCCGCGAATTCTTCCACACCCGCCTGTTCGGCCTGCCGGCAGCCCTGGCCAGCTACGCACTGGTCGGCTGGTTCCTCGGCACCCAAAACGCCCGCGCGCCGTTGGCGATTCTGCTAACCACCAACCTGGTCAACATTGCACTTAACCTGTGGTTTGTACTCGACCTGGACTGGGGCGTGGTCGGCTCTGCCCGCGCCTCGGTGATCGCTGAATGGACCGGCGCCCTGCTTGGCCTGGCCCTCACGCAAAAAGCCCTGCGCGCCTACCCCGGTCATATCGCCTGGGCCGCGCTCAAACGCTGGCAAAGCTGGCGGCCGTTGCTGGCGGTCAACCGCGACATCTTCATCCGCAGCCTGGCCTTGCAGTCGGTGTTCTTCATGATCACGGTGCAAGGCGCACGGCTGGGGGATGCCACGGTCGCCGCCAACGCCTTGTTGCTCAATGGCCTGTTGCTGACGGCCCATGCGCTGGATGGCCTGGCTCACGCCGTCGAAGCCCTGTGCGGCCACGCCATTGGTGCCCATGACCGCCAGGCATTGCGCCGCTCGTTGGTGGTTGCCTGCGGCTGGTCACTGATCGCCAGCATCGGCTTCGCCCTGCTGTTCACCTTCGGCGGCCATCTGTTTATCGCCATGCAAACAGACATTCCCAGCGTGCGCGAAACGGCCGACATCTACCTGCCTTACCTCGCGACACTGCCGTTGATTGCGGTGTGGAGTTACTTGCTCGATGGCCTGTTTATCGGCGCAACGCGTGCGCGGGAGATGCGCAATGGGATGTTGCTGACGGTGGTGTTGGTGCTGCCGGTTGCCTGGGCGTTGCAGGGGTTGGGTAACCACGGGTTGTGGGTAACCTTCCTGCTGTTCATGGCGGTGCGCAGCCTGACACTCTGGGCGATAGCCTGGCGCTTGAATCGGCAAGGGCTGTGGCTGGGAGCAAACTGAAGGAATGCAGATCCAAATGTGGGAGGGGGCTTGCTCCCGATAGCTGAGTGTCAGTCAACAGATTCATTGACTGATCCACCGCTATCGGGAGCAAGCCCCCTCCCACATATATTACGAGGACAGGTACGAAGAACGGGTCAAGCCCAGGCGCAACGCATCCAGGAACTGGGTACGCTCAGACGCGGAGATCTTCGCACTCGCACACTTGTCGCGGTAATGGGTCATCAACTCCTCCGGCGACAAGTGCACATAGCGCAGCATGTCTTCGATGGTGTCGTGGGTCTCGATCCCGGCGCTGTACACCGAGCCGTCTTCACGCTGGTAGATGTTCACCGAGTCGGTGTCACCGAACAGGTTGTGCATGTCACCGAGGATTTCCTGGTAAGCGCCCACCAGGAAGATGCCCAGCAGGTAGTCCTCGCCTTCGTTCAAGGCGTGCACCGGCAAGCTGGTCTCGATGCTCTGCTCGTCGACGTATTGCTTGATCTTGCCGTCGGAGTCGCAGGTCAAGTCCTGCAATACCGCACGGCGCAGCGGCTCTTCGTCGAGGCGATGCAGCGGCAGGATCGGCAGGACCTGGCCGATGGCCCAGGTATCCGGCAGGCTCTGGAACACCGAGAAGTTGCAGATGTACTTGTCGGCCAGCTTGTCGTTGAGTTCGTCCAGCACCTGGCGGTGCGAGCGCTGGCGGGCTTTCAGCGAGTTGTGCAGGCGGCGGCACACGGCGAAGTAGCACTGTTCGGCCAGGGCTTTTTCCGCCAGGGTCAGCTTGCCATCGGCGTACTGGGTGGCCACGTCGCTCATGTAGTGGGTGGCGCGCCAGTAGGTTTCGGTGACCATCTCGATGTCGGTCGGGCCCAGCAGGTCCACCAGCCATTGCACGGTTTCCGGCAGGCTTTCCTTGTTTTCGATGAGCGGGATTTCGTCGTTGTGTTTCTCGACGTCCGTCACCTGCACCACCAGCATGGCGTGGTGAGCGGTCAGGGAGCGGCCGCTTTCGGAGAAGATGTTCGGGTGCGGCAGGCTCTGCGCATCGCAGAATTCCTTGAGCATGCCCACGACCACGCCGGCGTAGTCGTCCATGTCGTAGTTGATCGAGCTGGCGTTACGCGAGTGGGTACCGTCGTAGTCCACACCCAGTCCGCCGCCGACGTCGATATGGTCCACCGGCAGTCCAAGATTGCGCAGTTCGCCGTAGTAACGGATGGCTTCCTTGAACCCGTGCTGGTAGTCGGCCAGGTTGGCGATCTGCGAGCCCATGTGGAAGTGCAGCAGGCGGATGCCCTGGTCCAGGCCGGCGGCGCGGAAGCGCTCGACCACCGACAGCAGCTGTGCCGCCGACAGACCGAACTTGGATTTCTCGCCACCGGTGTCCGCCCATTTGCTCGACGCCAGGGACGACAAGCGCACGCGCAGGCCGACCTGGGGCTTGACCTTGAGGCTCGCCGCCTCTTCGATCACCAGTTCAACTTCGGATTCCTTCTCGATCACGATGAACACATTGTGGCCGAGCTTCTGGCCCATCAGCGCCAGGCGGATGAACTCGCGGTCTTTATAACCGTTGCAGACGATGGTGCCGCCCTTCGGCGCCAGGGCCAGCACCGCCAGCAGCTCAGGCTTGGAGCCGGCTTCCAGGCCGATGGAGACGTTCTGGGTGGCGATGATGTTCTCGATCACCGCTTCCTGCTGGTTCACCTTGATCGGGTACAACGCGGTGTATTTGCTCTGGTATTCCAAGCGCTCGATGTTGGCATCGAAGGCGCCGGTCAACTGGCGCACGCGGTCTTGCAGGATATCGGGGAAGCGCACCAGCAGCGGCAATGACAGGCCGCTCTTGCGCAGCTCATCGACCTGCTCATAGAGGTCGACGGGCGTGCTGTTCGGGCCGTTCGGACGGACTTCTACGCGACCGGCTTCATTGATCGCGAAATACCCGGCCCCCCAATGGCGAATCCCGTAAACACTGCGGCTGTCCGCAACTGTCCATTGGCTGCCATCGTCTTTGCGTGTGCGTCGTACGGACATCGAAGTCCCCTATAAATGAAGGCGAAGGCGCTACCTCTCACGGAGGCTGGCGCAGTCTAAAGAATGAAAATGACGATTTGCCTGTGAACAGGGTAGACCCCACTCCCCGGACAGAGTTTAGATACAGGTTGGGAAGAGGCTTTCAGCCGCCGGACTTCTTGGCCTTGTACCCGAGCTTGATCAACTCGGCCAACAGCAGTTCGACGTGGTCACCCTGGATCTCGATAACCCCGTCTTTCAACGCGCCACCGGTGCCACAGCGCTTTTTCAGCGTGGTGGCCAGCTCCTTTAGCGCATCTTCAGCCAGAGGCACGCCGGTGACGGTGGTCACCGTCTTGCCGCCACGGCCTTTGCTCTCGCGGCGCACACGGGCAATACCGTCGCCTTCGGGGATCAGGGTCTGTTTGCAGATGCAGGCGTCCACGGGCTGACGACAGTCCGGGCAGTGTCGACCTGCGTCGGTGGAAAATACCAGGCCACCCAGGGCGGCGAAGGATGCGGCTTTTTTGGCCACCGGCAATCCTCTTCGGAGGATGAAGACTGATCGGCGCCGCACAAGACGGTGACCGACCGCGAAGCCCCACTCAGGCAGGGGCAGCGCTACCGAACCGCAAAATGGTTCGGGTGAAAAGGCGCGCAGTGTAACGACAAAAAGCCCGGTTGCTAAGAGCCAAATGGCGCCAATTTATGCAACTTTAGCGACGCGAGGCCAGATAGCGCCGCAGACCTTCTTGGGCGTCCGGGCAGTAGGGCTTTTGTGCGGCCTCCTGCTGGATGGTTTCGATGGTTAAAAACCGTGCTTCCATCACCTCTTCGGGCTGCAGCCGCAGAGGCCCATCCCACACCGCGGAGTAAGATTTGCACCAAAGCCGGCTGTCACCATCTTCGAAATAGAAGTGGTCATGCTCGATCAATGGCACACCGCTGACACCCAGCTCTTCTTCCAGCTCTCGGGCTGCCGACAACGCGTAAGACTCACCGGCCGCCACCATGCCGCCCGCCGCCGTATCCCAGAACCCGGGATACAACGCCTTGCTCAAGGTGCGCCGATGCACGCACAGCTCGCCTTGGGAATTGAACAGGAAGATAAAGGTGCAACGGCCGATCAGGCCGAGCTTACGAAGGTCAGACCTGACGCGGTGGCCAAGCAGATTGTCCTGCTCGTCGACCCAGCAGATCAGTTCAGCGTCGGAAGCCGCACGGTGTGCGGCTTCCCTTGAGGAAGCATCCATCATCAACCCTGGTTGAGGAGCTGACGCAAATCGATCACTGCAGCGTTTGCCCGGGAAATATAGTTGGCCATCACCAGCGAATGGTTCGCCAGTACACCGAAGCCACTGCCATTGAGAATCATAGGACTCCAAACCGGTTCCTGCGAGGCCTCCAGCTCACGAATGATCTGGCGCACGCTGACGGTGGCGTTTTTCTTGGCCAGCACGTCAGCAAAGTCGACTTCGATGGCGCGCAGCAGATGGGACAGGGCCCACGCCTGGCCACGGGCTTCGTAGAACACGTTGTCGATCTGCATCCATGGGGTTTCCACCACTTCCTCATCGACCTGCGGCACTTCGCCCGGCGCCAGCGCCTCGGTTTTCAGTGCAGTGTTCAGCTTGACCCGACCCACGCTGGCCGACAGGCGTTGGGATAAGGAGCCCAAACGGGTGGCGACATCGCCCAACCAGTTGTTCAGGTTATCGGCACGCGCATAAAACAGCGCGCCGCGCTGGTTCGGGTCAGACAGGCGCGCTTCGTAGCGGCTCAAGGAATTGATGCCTTCCTGGTATTCCGACTCACTGGATGGCAGCACCCAGCTCTTGTTATCAAAGTTGAAGCGCGGCTCAGCCTTGGCCAGATCGGCGTCTTCAGCCGACTGCGACTGTGAGCGGGCAAAATCTTTACGCAGGGCACGGGTCAGGTCACGGACCTGCACCAGCACGCCATATTCCCAGCTCGGCATGTTGTCCATCCACAAGCCAGGTGGGAAACGATCATTGGAAATGTAGCCGCCAGGCTTGTTCAGCAGAGTGCCGACCACGGTCTTGAGGGTCTCGACGGTGGTGTAGCCCACCACCATCTGCTTGCCTTCCTTCTCGGCGGCAAGCTGGGCGTTTTGCTGGACCGGAAACAGCGCCGGCTCCTGGCTCCAGTACCAACCCAGGCCACCGGTGACCAGCAGGTACAAGCAGATCACGCTGAGCAAGGCTCGGCTCATCAGCAGGTTGCGAAAATAGCTGCGGTTGGCCGACTTGGGCTCAGGGGCGGGGCCTTTGGCACTGCCTGCACGGTTTTTCCAGTCCAGCATGGCGATATCCTTTCAATCACTTGAGTTCATGCACGTCAATTGTCCGGGTGCGTTCACACACTCCGACCACAACCCTACCCCATCGTGCCCATCGGTGCGGGGCTTTTCCGCGAAAGTGGCGCACAACGGCGATTCGACTATAAAGGATGCACGCTTTTTACGCTGTGCGACCAGCAGGTCGATAACCGAATGCCGGGCGCACGTACTTAATTGACGTATGACACTCATGCAATAGACAAGAGGTGCTAGCATAGAGCCATCAGTCGACCTCAGCATGCACCCTCACAGTAGTCAGGATATGACCGAGCCAGAAGACCCCAGCCGCGAGCGGCTCAAGCAGCATTTTGCCCAGCGGGTAATTCATCAGGCACGTCAAATTCTTGAGATCTGGCAGCGCCTGCAGCGTAGCGAATGGTCCAACGCCGATTTCTCCGAGCTCAGCGAAGCCAACCTGCGCCTGCTGCGCTTTGCCGAGCGTTTCGAACAGCCCGAACACAGCCAGCTGGCCCGGCATATCGGTGAATCCCTGCAAGCCGTGGACGAAAACCGCGGCCGCCTGAGCAGCCAGTTGATTACCGAGCTCAACCGCTTGATGCAGCGCTTGTCCCGCACCGGCCTGCGCCAGGGCGATCAACTTGAGCAAACCTTCCTGCCGCCGATGCGCAAGCCCATCTACGTGATGCTCGCTGACTATGATCGCGCCGAGCGCCTGGCCAAGCAGCTGGAATTCTTTGGCATGAGCGCCCAGTCCCTGGACAGTGTCGCGGCCTTTCGCGCTTCCATGGCCGAGCGCCTGCCGTCAGCGATTGTCATGGATGTGGACTTCTGCGGCACAGGCCTGGGCCTCAAGCTCGCGGCCGAAGCCCAGGAGGGCCTGGAGCAAAAGCTGCCGCTGCTGTTTTTCAGCCTGCACGAAACCGACACCCCGACACGCCTGGCCGCCGTGCGCGCTGGCGGCGAGGAATTCCTCACCGGCACCCTGGAAGCCTCCAGCCTGCTGGAAAAGATCGAAGTGCTCACGTGCATTGCCCAGTACGAGCCGTACAAGGTGCTGATCATTGATGACTCGCGGGCCCAGGCGCTGCATACAGAACGCCTGCTCAACAGCGCCGGCATTGTCACCCGCACCTTGATCGAACCGATCCAGGCCATGGCCGAGCTGGCGGATTTCCAGCCCGACCTGATCATCCTCGACATGTATATGCCTGCCTGTACCGGCACCGAACTGGCCAAGGTGATCCGCCATAACGACCGCTATGTCAGCGTGCCGATCATCTACCTGTCGGCCGAAGACGACCTGGATAAACAACTGGACGCGATGAGTGAAGGCGGCGACGACTTCCTCACCAAGCCGATCAAGCCGCGCCACCTGATCACCACCGTGCGCAACCGCGCAGCGCGTGCGCGTAACTTGAAGGCACGGATGGTGCGCGACAGCCTGACCGGGCTATACAACCATACGCATATCCTGCAATTGCTCGAAGACTGCAGCTTCCGCGCCCGCCGCGAAAACAAGCCGCTGAGCTTTGCCATGCTGGATATCGACCACTTCAAGCGGGTCAATGACAGCCACGGCCACCCCATGGGCGATCGCGTGATCAAGAGCCTGGCGCTGTTTCTCAAGCAGCGTCTGCGCAAGACCGACTATATAGGCCGTTATGGCGGTGAAGAATTCGCCATCGTCATGCCCGACACCGACCTGGAATCGGCCTGCAAGGTGCTGGACGATATCCGCGGGCGCTTTGCAGAAATCCACTACCCCGCCCAACCCCAGGATTTGTGGTGCACCTTCAGCGCCGGCCTGGTGGAGCTGTGCGACGACTCCGACAGCCTGATGATGGCCGCTCAGGCCGATGAAGCGCTGTACCGCGCCAAGGGCGCCGGGCGTAACCGTGTACAAGCGGCTCGCACATCAAAGCAAAGTGCCATCTTTTCACCAGAATCCACCGAATCGGTCATAACTCTGTAACGCAGGCGCAATAACTTCAGGCACTTATCTTTTGCCGTCGGTTGAAACCCTGCATGCGCCTCAAGCTGCTGACCAATCTCAATACCCTTCTGCTGGTCGCCGTTTGCCTGGCCCTCGGCGCGACGCTTTGGTGGTCGCAACGGGCGCTGGAGCGTCCGTATTTATTGATGGAGCGCTACCTGGGCCTGTCCCAGGTGTTTCAAAACCAGGCTGCACGTAATATCGACGACTACCTGGCCAGCGGCGATGCCCTGCGCCTGAGCGCTGCCAGCCAGAGCCTGGAAAGCCTGTTGCAGCAACTCGCCGAGCTGCCGGCCGAGCTGGCGCAAACCCTGCGCCCCAGCCTGGCGGACCTGGAAACCTTCAGCAAGACAGACCTTCTGGCCGCCGGCAAACTGGCCGGCGACCCGCAAGCGCTGCTGTTGCAGGCCGAACGCGAACTGGGGGCAAACCTGGAGCAACTGAGCCAATACGCCAGCAGCGTCAATAGCGCCGATGCAGCGCGCTACCTGCCAGCGCTGCTCGCCGCCTCGCAGCATCTGGGCAAGCTGTCCCTGGCCCGGGACAAGCTGGTGAGCAGTGGCCGCGCCGAGCTGGCCGATGAGGTGGAACGAGAGATCGCCAATATCCGCACCCAAGCCGACCTGCTGGGGCAATTGCCGTTGCTTGGGGTAAAGGCCAGCGCCGAATCCAACACCGACGATTTCTCTGCACTGATGGGCCTGGAAAACACCGAAAAAACCGAAGCCCAGGACACTGGCGTCGACCTCAAGCGCGAACTCAACAGCCTGCTGACCCGCTACCCTGCCGAACTCCAGCGCACCCGCGAGCAGATCCAGCAACGCGCCGACCTCGCCGCCGGCACCCAGCTGAAAATCGCCAGCGTGCAGCAAGCCATCGCCGGCCTGGAGCCGGTGGTGCGCGCGCAACACGCCAGGATCCAGGGCGAAGTACGCGTCATCCAGGGCGTTATGATTGGCCTGATCCTGCTGATCGCCCTGCTGATCGACACCCTGCAACGCCGCCTGGCTCGCGTACTGACCAACCTGGCACCGGCCTTGTCTACCTGGGCCGAAGGCGACTTCAGCCAGCCCATTGCCTTGGGCAGGACCAACCGTGAACTGCACGCTATTGAAGCCTCCCTCAACCGTTTGCGCGCCTACCTGGTGGACCTGGTGGGCACCATTCGTGGCAACGCCGAAGAAGTCGCCGGCAGCAGCCGCGCTCTGGCCGAACTGAGCAGCGGCCTGCACGACGGCGCCGAACGCCAGGCCGGCGACACCGCGCAGATCCGTGATTCCCTGGGCGAACTGGAAGCCACCATCCAGCAGGTAGCCGGTGATGCCAGCCAGGCCGCCGGCGCCAGTCGCAGCGCCGGCCAGGCGGTGGAGCAAGGCCAGCGGGTGATCGGCCTGAGCCTGACCGGGCTGCATGCCCTGGTGGGTGAAGTGCAGCAAAATGCGCAGATGATCGAGAAACTCGCAGAAGAATCCGCCACCATCGGCGGTGTGCTTACGGTGATTCGCTCGATTGCCGACCAGACCAACCTGCTGGCCCTTAACGCCGCCATCGAAGCCGCCCGTGCCGGTGAAGCCGGGCGTGGTTTCGCCGTGGTGGCCGACGAGGTTCGCTCCCTGGCCCAACGCACCGCCGGCGCCACCGCCGAAATCCAGGGCCTGATCGCCGGCCTGCAAACCGCCGCCCATCAATCGGTGCAAGGCATGCGTGCCCAGGTCGAACACGCCGAAGCCACCGCCCAGCAAGCCCAGGCGGCGGATGGCGCGCTGGATGAAATCGTCGGGGCGATCCAGACGATTTCCGAGACTGCGGTGCGCATCGCCGATGTGACCGCGCAGCAGAGTGGGGCCGTGAGTGAGATTCGCGATAACAGTGAGCGGATTCATCAGTTAGGTGAGGACAACCTGCTACGTATTGGGCAGGGGCGCAGCCAGGGTGAACACCTGCTGGTGCTGGGTGGGCAGCTCAACACAGCTGTGCAGGCATTCCGCGTTTAGCACGATCTATCACACTGTGGAGATCAAAATGTGGGAGGGGGCTTGCCCCCGAAAGCAGTGTGTCAGGCTCAGTATCTGTAGCTGATCCACCGCTATCAGGGGCAAGCCCCCTCCCACATTTGCCCTCCTGTGTTTTATGGATCGTGTTGCCAATGACCAGACCACGCCACTTGGTCACATACTTTGCGCAATCCTCGCTAATCGTGCTGCCTACTGCATAGAACTGGACAGTCACAAAGGCTTTGCGGCATAGTCGCCGGGTTCTGCCGCACCCACACCCATAACAAGGAACAGCCGATGGCGACCTTACTGGTTCTGCACGGACCCAACCTGAACCTGCTTGGCACCCGCGAACCGGGCGTCTACGGGGCAGTGACCCTCGACCAGATCAACCTTGACCTGGAAAAACGGGCCCGTGAAGCCGGCCACCGTTTGCTCTACCTGCAAAGCAATGCCGAGTACGAATTGATTGATCGCATCCATGCCGCGCGTGGCGAAGGTGTGGACTTTATTCTGATCAATCCCGCCGCTTTTACACACACAAGCGTTGCATTACGTGACGCGTTGCTGGCGGTGAGCATCCCATTCATCGAAGTGCATTTGTCCAACGTGTACAAACGCGAACCTTTCCGCCATCACTCTTACTTCTCCGACGTAGCGGTAGGAGTGATCTGCGGCCTTGGCGCCAGCGGTTACCGACTGGCCCTGGAGGCCGCCCTGGAACAGCTTGAAGAACAGGCCAAGCGCCCCTGACCGACCCTTGGGAGTTGATGATTCATGGATATCCGTAAAGTTAAGAAACTGATCGAACTGCTGGAAGAATCCGGTATCGACGAGCTGGAAATCAAGGAAGGCGAAGAGTCCGTACGGATCAGCCGTCACAGCAAGACCCCGGCCCAACAGTTCTACGCGCCGCAGATGCAAGCACCGGCTCCAGCCGCTGCCGCCCCTGCTGCCGCCGCACCCGCCGCTGCTGCACCTGCCGCTCCGGCCGCACCTGCGCTGAACGGTTTCGTGGTCAAGTCGCCCATGGTCGGTACGTTCTACCGCACCCCGGCACCGACCTCGCCAGCCTTCGTTGAAGTGGGCAAGACCGTGAAAGTGGGCGACACCATCTGCATCGTTGAAGCGATGAAGATGATGAACCACATCACGGCCGAAAAAGCCGGCGTCATCGAATCCATCCTGGTGGAAAACGGTCAGCCGGTTGAGTACGACCAGCCGCTGTTCACCATCGTTTGAACCGCGGAGCACCTTCGATGTTGAAACCTGCGAAGAAACTGCAAAAAGTCCTGATCGCCAACCGCGGCGAGATCGCGCTGCGTATCCTGCGCGCCTGTAAGGAAGAGGGCATCAAGACCGTCGCTGTTTACTCGACGGCCGATACCGAATTGATGCACGTGAAACTGGCGGACGAAAGCATCTGCATCGGCCCGCCACTGGCCGCGAACTCGTACCTGAAGGTCTCGAACATCATCGCCGCGGCCGAAGTGACCGGCGCCGATGGCATCCACCCGGGCTACGGCTTCCTCGCGGAAAACGCCGATTTCGCCGAACAGGTGGAAAAATCCGGGTTTGCCTTCATCGGCCCGAAAGCCGAAACCATTCGCCTGATGGGCGACAAGGTGTCGGCCAAGGACGCCATGATCGCGGCCGGCGTGCCAACCGTTCCAGGCTCGGACGGCCCGCTGCCGGAAGACGAGGCAACCGCCCTGCGCATTGGTCGCGAAGTCGGTTATCCGGTGATCATCAAGGCCGCCGGTGGCGGTGGTGGTCGCGGCATGCGCGTGGTACACAAGGAAGAAGACCTGATCGAAGCCGCCAAGCAGACCCGCTCTGAAGCGGGCGCCTGGTTCGGCAACCCGATGGTCTACCTGGAAAAATACCTGACCAACCCACGTCACGTGGAAGTCCAGGTACTGTCCGACGGCCAGGGCCACGCCATCCACCTGGGCGACCGCGATTGCTCGCTGCAACGTCGTCACCAAAAGGTATTGGAAGAAGCCCCGGCACCGGGCCTCGACGAAAAAGCCCGCCAGGAAGTCCTGGCTCGTTGCGTCAAGGCGTGCATCGACATCAACTACCGTGGCGCCGGCACCTTCGAGTTCCTCTACGAGAACGGTCGTTTCTACTTCATCGAGATGAACACTCGTGTGCAGGTAGAGCACCCGGTATCGGAGATGGTCACCGGTATCGACATCGTCAAGGAGATGCTCAGCATCGCCGCCGGTAACGTGCTGTCCTTCACCCAGGACGACGTGAAGATGCACGGTCACTCCCTGGAGTGCCGCATCAATGCCGAAGACCCGAAAACCTTTATCCCAAGCCCTGGCCTGGTCAAGCATTTCCACGCGCCAGGCGGCAACGGCGTACGTGTGGATTCGCACCTGTACAGCGGCTACAAGGTTCCGTCCAACTACGACTCGTTGATCGGCAAGCTGATCACCTGGGGCGCCACCCGCGACGAGGCCATGGCCCGTATGCGCAACGCCCTGGACGAAATCGTGGTCGACGGCATCAAGACCAACATCCCGCTGCACCGGGACCTGGTACGCGATGAAGGCTTCTGCGAAGGTGGTGTGAACATTCACTACCTGGAACACAAGCTGGCCAACCAGTAAGTGCTCCACCCAACAAAGCCGCCTTCGGGCGGTTTTGTTGTTTCTGCACACCTGTTTTCCAGGATGGACACTGTCCAAATGTGGGAGGGGGCTTGCTCCCGATTGCAGTGTGTCAGCCTCAGTATCTGTAACTGATCCACCGCTATCGGGAGCAAGCCCCCTCCCACATTTGGTCCGCGCTCATTCAGTAATGTCGTCTTCTGCCGTCCGCTCGCGTAAACTTGCGCGCTTTCGCGGCCTACTCGCTGCACATTCATTTTTTTCAAAGGTGCCCGCCATGCCTTGGCTGCAAGTCCGTCTCGCCATCAGCCCAGAACAAG
This sequence comes from Pseudomonas sp. Root569, assembly GCF_001427465.1. NCBI lineage: Bacteria > Pseudomonadati > Pseudomonadota > Gammaproteobacteria > Pseudomonadales > Pseudomonadaceae > Pseudomonas > Pseudomonas sp. Root569. Next base: position 68,691 of record NZ_LMGQ01000024.1, read on the forward strand.
CCGAAACCTACGAAGACGCGTTCCTCGAAGTGGGCGCCGTATCGGTGACCTTCATGGATGCCGAAGACCAGCCGATCTTCGAACCTGAACTCAACACCACGCCGCTGTGGTCCCACACCCATTTGCTGGCCCTGTTCGAAGACGGCACCGAAGCCACCAGCGTTCTGGCCCATATGGAGCTGCTCACCGGCGCGCCGCTGCCAGAGCATCACAGCGAAGTCATCGAAGACCAGGACTGGGAACGCAGCTGGATGGATAACTTCCAGCCCATGCGCTTCGGCCAGCGCCTGTGGATCGTGCCAAGCTGGCACGCCGCTCCTGAACCCGAGGCGGTCAACCTGCTGCTGGATCCGGGCCTGGCGTTCGGCACCGGCACCCATCCCACCACTGCCCTGTGCCTGGAATGGCTGGACGGCCAGGACCTGACCGACTGCAATGTGCTGGATTTCGGCTGTGGCTCGGGCATCCTGGCGATCGCCGCCCTGCTGCTGGGCGCCAAGGAGGCCGTGGGCACCGATATCGATGTGCAGGCCCTGGAAGCCTCCCGCGATAACGCCGGGCGCAATCAAATCCCCGAAGGCAAATTCCCACTCTACCTGCCGGAAGATCTGCCGCAGGTACAGGCCGATGTGCTGGTTGCCAATATCCTCGCTGGGCCATTGGTTGCCCTGGCGCCGCAATTGTCCAGCCTGGTCAAGCCCGGCGGCCGCCTGGCGCTGTCGGGTATCCTCGCCGAACAAGGTGAAGACGTCGCGGCAGCCTACGCCCAGGACTTCGAACTGGACCCGATCGCCAACCGTGATGGCTGGGTACGCATCAGTGGTCGTCGGCGCTAGAATGAGCGCTTGCCTGAATCGGATGACCGCATGACCGACAGCTTCGTCACCCAGTGCCCGCACTGCCAAGCCCGTTTCCGCGTCAACCATGCCCAGTTGAGCGTGGCCCGTGGCGTGGTGCGCTGCGGCTCGTGCCTGCAAGTGTTCAACGCCGCTCGCCAGTTGCTCGAGCAACGCGCCCATGCGCCTGCACCGCAACCGGAGCTGCCGGCTGACGACGAGCCAGCCGATAGATCGACTGTCGAAGCGACACCCGAGCCAGCGCAGGCAATCAGCCAGAAGCAATGGGCGGCCCAAGCGCTGGACCTGGACAACCTGGACCTTGACCAGGAACTGGCCAAGCTGGAGCGTCGCGAGATCCAGCACACCCAGGCATTGGGTGCGGAACGTCGCCAACCAGGCGCCGAGCGTCGGCAAAAGGAAGAGTCCTTCAGTGCCAGCCGCAATACGGTCAAGGCGGAAGAAGAAAAATGGGCTGCCAGCCTGTTCAGCGAACCACCCGAGGAGCGGGCCCAGGTACCTGAAGACCTGGCAGAGCCGACCAGGGCACCCGCATCCAAACAGCGCACAGAACCATCCATGTCGGCCCATACCGACGACCTCGGCGACCAGCCGCGGCTGGACGCCGCCCCTGGCGATGACGACCGCGACCCGCCGCTGACACCTGTCACCGATGTGGAAGGTGAGCCTGAATCCGACGAGCGCCCACAGTCACGCCGCAAACGCCCGCGCCCAGAAGTCGCCTTACACGACGACCTGCTCCAGGACCTGGAAGACGATCCGCTGCACTTGTATGCGCAGAAACGTCCGTCAGGCTGGGGCCGCCGCTTGATCTGGATACTGCTGGTAGTGCTCGCCGCCGCAGCCCTGGCAGGCCAGTACATTGCCTACCAATTCGACGAACTGGCTCGTCAGGACGCCTACCGTCCGTGGTTCCAGGAACTGTGCCCGAAACTGGGCTGTACCGTGCCATCGCGGGTCGATATTGCCCATATCAAGAGCAGCAACCTGGTGGTACGCAGCCATCCGGAGTTCGCCGGGGCGCTGGTGGTGGATGCGATCATCTATAACCGTGCGACCTTCTCCCAGCCCTTCCCACTGCTGGAACTACGCTTTGCGGACTTGAACGGCAGCCTGATTGCCAGTCGTCGTTTCAAACCTGCCGAATACCTCAGCGGTGAGTTGGCCGGCGTCAGCGAAATGCCTTCGCAGACGCCGATCCACATCTCCCTGGACATACTCGACCCAGGTAACAAGGCCGTGAACTACAGCCTGAGCTTCCATTCGCCCGAGTGAACCGGCGCATATGTCGAGGTTTGACGGCGGATTATTGACTTTTGCGCCATCGACCAAACCGATGGCAATAAAAAAGCAACTGTTCAGATTTTATCCAATTCAGCCTTTAACCAGTCATCGAGAGCGGGTATCATGCCAACCCTTTTTCGAACTCTAATGATCCGGCCCCACAACAGGGAAGTCCTATGTCGGCGGTACGCATCGGCCCATACACATTGCAGAACGGCTTGATCCTCGCCCCGATGGCGGGCGTCACCGACCAGCCCTTTCGTCAGCTGTGCAAACGTTTGGGCGCGGGTCTAGTAGTCTCTGAAATGGTTACCAGCGACATGAGTCTGTGGAACACCCGCAAGTCGCGGATGCGCATGATCCACGAAGGTGATCCCGAGCCACGCTCGGTGCAGATCGCCGGGGGTGACGCGCAGATGCTGGCGGAGGCCGCCCGCGCCAATGTGGAGTTGGGTGCGCAAATTATTGATATCAACATGGGCTGCCCGGCCAAGAAGGTCTGCAACAAGGCCGCCGGTTCCGCCTTGTTGAAGGATGAGCAGTTGGTCGCCGAGATCCTGCAGGCCGTTGTCGCCGCAGTGGATGTGCCGGTGACCCTGAAGATTCGTACCGGTTGGGATCGGGACAACAAGAATGGCCTGACCGTGGCGAAGATCGCTGAACAGGCAGGTATTACAGCGCTGGCGGTGCATGGCCGCACCCGCGCCGACCTTTACACCGGTGAAGCCGAGTACGACACCATTGCCGCGATCAAGCAGGCCGTGTCGATGCCGGTATTTGCCAATGGCGACATCGACTCCGCCGAGAAAGCCCGGCGCGTACTGCACGCGACCGGCGCCGATGGTTTGTTGATTGGCCGGGCCGCCCAGGGGCGACCGTGGATTTTTCGTGAGATCGAGCATTTCCTGCGTACTGGCGAAGTATTGCCGGCACCGGGACTGAACGAGGTGGAACATATTCTGCTAGAGCATCTGGCCGCCCTGCACGCCTTCTATGGGGATGTGATGGGGGTTCGCATTGCTCGCAAGCATGTCGGCTGGTATCTCGCCACCTTGCCGGGCGCCAAGGAATTCCGCGCCCAGTTCAATCGTTTGGATGAAACGCAGGCACAGGTCGCCACCGTTCGTGAGTTTTTTGCCGAACGTGACAAGAGCCTGGGAACAGGGGATGGAGAAGGGGTGGCCGCATGACGACGATGACCGAGACTTTAGTGAGTGGAACAACACCCGTGAGCGACAACGTCAATTTGAAACAGCACCTCAATACGCCTAGCGAAGAAGGCCAGACCCTTCGCGGGAGTGTCGAGAAGGCGCTGCACAATTATTTCGCCCACCTTGAGGGCGCTTCCGTCACGGACGTGTACAACCTGGTGCTCTCCGAAGTCGAGGCGCCCTTGCTCGAAAGCGTGATGAACTACGTCAAGGGCAACCAGACCAAAGCCAGTGAGCTGCTGGGCCTCAACCGTGGGACCTTGCGCAAAAAGCTCAAGCAGTACGATTTGCTGTAAGCATTCAATCAAACCAGAAAGGCGCCCGCGTAAAACCGGTCGCCTTTTTTGCTGACTCCTTTGCTTTTGATGGAAATTGAAATGACCGACCAGACTACCCGCCTGCCGATCCGCCGCGCCTTGATCAGTGTTTCCGACAAGACCGGGATCCTCGAATTTGCCCGGGAGCTGGAAGCCCTGGGTGTGGAAATCCTCTCCACGGGCGGGACCTTCAAACTGCTGCAGGACAACGGCGTGGCCGCAGTAGAAGTGGCGGACTACACCGGTTTCGCAGAAATGATGGACGGTCGCGTCAAGACCCTGCACCCGAAAATCCACGGCGGCATCCTCGGCCGTCGCGGCATCGACGACGCCATCATGAACGAGCACGGCATCAAGCCGATCGATCTGGTGGCCGTCAACCTCTACCCGTTCGAAGCCACTATCAACAAGCCAGGCTGCGACCTGCCGACCGCCATCGAAAACATTGATATCGGCGGCCCGACCATGGTTCGCTCGGCTGCTAAGAACCATAAGGACGTGGCCATCGTGGTCAACGCCGGCGACTACGCCCAGGTTCTGGAAAGCCTCAAGGCCGGTGGCCTGACCTACGCCCAGCGCTTCGACCTGATGCTCAAGGCGTTCGAACACACCGCCGCCTATGACGGCATGATCGCCAACTACATGGGCACCGTGAACCAGGCGGCTGACACCCTGAGCACAGAAGATCGCAGCCAGTTCCCGCGCACCTTCAACAGCCAGTTCATCAAGGCCCAGGAAATGCGCTACGGCGAGAACCCGCACCAGAGCGCGGCGTTCTACGTGGAAGCCAAGCCTGCCGAAGTGGGCATCGCCACCGCGACCCAGCTGCAAGGCAAAGAACTTTCCTACAACAACGTGGCCGACACCGACGCTGCGTTGGAATGCGTGAAGAGCTTCGTCAAGCCGGCCTGCGTGATCGTCAAGCATGCCAACCCGTGCGGCGTCGCCGTCAGCCCGGACGCTGAGGGCGGTATCCGCCAGGCGTATGAACTGGCCTACGCCACCGACACCGAATCTGCGTTCGGTGGCATCATCGCCTTCAACCGCGAGCTGGACGCCGAGACCGCCAAGGCCATCGTCGAGCGCCAGTTCGTCGAAGTGATCATCGCCCCAAGCGTCAGTGAAGAAGCCCGCGCCATCGTCGCCGCTAAGGCCAATGTGCGCCTGCTGGCCTGCGGCGAGTGGTCAGCCGAGCGCGCATCTGCCTGGGACTACAAGCGCGTCAACGGCGGCCTGCTGGTACAGAGCCGCGACATCGGCATGATCGGCAGCCAGGACCTGAAAGTGGTCACCAAGCGCGCGCCGACCGAGCAAGAGATCAACGACCTGATCTTCGCCTGGAAAGTGGCCAAGTACGTCAAGTCCAACGCCATTGTCTATGCCAAGAACCGCCAGACCATCGGTGTCGGTGCCGGCCAGATGAGCCGCGTGAACTCGGCGCGTATCGCCGCGATCAAGGCTGAACACGCCGGTTTGCAGGTGGTGGGTTCGGTCATGGCTTCCGACGCGTTCTTCCCCTTCCGCGATGGTTTGGACAATGCCGCAAAAGCTGGCGTGACCGCCGTGATCCAACCGGGTGGTTCGATGCGTGATGCCGAGGTGATTGCAGCGGCTGATGAAGCCGGCATCGCCATGGTCTTCACCGGCATGCGCCACTTCCGCCACTAACAGCACCGCTTCTCTACTGTAGGAGCGAGCTTGCTCGCGAAAAACTCAAAAACGCCACGGGGTGTCAGTTTCCCCTCGTCATCGTTGGCGATCTTCGCGAGCAAGCTCGCTCCTACAGAGAAGCACAGCGTTTCTCTGAGGTTTTTGAAATGAATGTTTTGATCATTGGCAGCGGTGGCCGTGAACACGCCCTGGCCTGGAAAGTCGCCCAGGACCCACGGGTCCAGAAAGTCTTCGTTGCCCCCGGGAACGCCGGCACCGCCATCGAAGCCAAGTGCGAAAACGTCGCCATCGACGTATTGGCCCTGGAGCAACTGGCAGACTTTGCCGAGAAGAACGTTTCCCTGACTATCGTCGGCCCGGAAGTGCCATTGGTGGCCGGCGTCGTCGACCTCTTCCGCAGTCGTGGCCTGGATTGTTTCGGCCCCACTGCCGGTGCCGCCCAGCTGGAAGGCTCGAAAGCCTTCACCAAGGACTTCCTGGCGCGTCACAAGATCCCCACCGCCGACTACCAGAACTTCACCGAGATCGAGCCTGCCCTGGCTTACCTGCGTGAAAAAGGCGCGCCGATTGTGATCAAGGCCGATGGCCTGGCTGCCGGTAAAGGCGTGATCGTCGCCATGACCCTGCAGGAAGCCGAAGACGCCGTGCGCGACATGCTCGCCGGCAATGCCTTTGGTGACGCCGGTTCCCGTGTGGTCATCGAGGAGTTCCTCGACGGCGAAGAAGCCAGCTTTATCGTGATGGTCGATGGCAAAAACGTGCTGCCAATGGCCACCAGCCAGGACCACAAGCGCGTCGGTAACGGCGACAGCGGCCCGAACACCGGCGGTATGGGCGCTTACTCCCCGGCGCCGGTGGTGACCAGCCAAGTGCACCAACGCGTCATGGACCTGGTGATCTGGCCGACCGTGCGCGGCATGGCCGACGAAGGTAACGTCTACACCGGCTTCCTCTACGCCGGCTTGATGATCGATAAAGCCGGTAACCCGAAAGTCATCGAGTTCAACTGCCGCTTCGGCGATCCGGAAACCCAACCGGTGATGCTGCGCCTGCAATCGAGCCTGGTGCTGCTGGTGGAAGCTGCACTGGCCCAGGCGCTGGACAAGGTCGAAGCGCAATGGGACCCACGTCCCAGCGTCGGCATCGTGCTGGCTGCCGGCGGTTACCCTGCCGATTATGCCAAGGGCGATGTGATCGAAGGCCTGGACGCGGCCGCTGGCTTGGAAGGCAAAGTGTTCCATGCAGGCACCGCGCTCAAGGACGGCAAAGTTGTAACCGCAGGTGGCAGAGTGTTGTGTGCCACCGCGATGGGTGCCAGTGTCGATGCCGCGCAACAGCAGGCGTACAAGCTGGCCGCGAAAATCGACTGGAAAGGCTGCTTCTACCGCACTGACATTGGCTACCGCGCCATTGCCCGTGAACGTGGTGAGAACAGCTGAGCAGCTACACTTCAAGTAGCTATCCGTTCGGTTAGGTAAGGGCCTCTGGCCCTTGCCGTACACATGTCGCCCCGCGCATAGTTAACCCGTGCAATCAACCTACGAAGGGATTTCGCCGTGCGCTGGCTCAGGATCGCCATAGGTTTCACCGTCAGTCTGCTGACCCTGCTCTGCTTGTTCCCGGCCCAGGCCGCCGCGCAAGGCAGTGGTTGGGCAGTATTGCTTGACGAACAGGCCGACCTGCAACTGAGCGACATCCGTTCCGCCCGCTACACCAATCAATTCAGCCCCATCGAACTGGACCGGATCACTGCCGCGCAGCCGGACGGTGCGCTGTGGGTGCGCTTCAGGCTGCAGCCGGGCAAGCACGAGCAAGTGCTGCGGGTCTTTGCGCCAGACCTGTCCAGCCTGAGCCTGTATGTGCTGGACGGCGACACCCTGGTAGAGCAACAGACCACCGGCACGCGCCAGCCCCAGTCTGAACGCCCGCTGCCCAGCAGCGACTTCATGCTGCCGATGCCCCAGAGCCCGCGCCCCCTTGAGGTGTACCTGCGGCTGGTCTCGGAACACGAGTTGCGCCCCTACATCACCCTGGAACCGGCCGTACTGGCTGCCGCCAACCAGAACCAGACACTGATCTATGGCTTGCTGTTCGGCGTGCTGCTGATGTTGATCCTGCACAACCTCACGCGCTTCGCCTACCATCGCTCGCGCAGCAGCCTGTGGCTGGCCGCCTGTGAACTCCTGTTGATGCTCAGCCTGGCGCTGCTCCTCAACCTGGTAGGGCCATGGCTGCCGAACTGGCATGCGATCCAGACACCCGGCGCATACCTTGCCCTGCTGCTGACCGCCCCCTGCGGCTTGATGTTTGCCTACCGCTTCTTCATGCCCCTGGGCCCGCACCCACTGAACAAACTGCTGATGGCCGACATACTGCTGATCGTGCTATCCGGCTTGCTGCTGTTGTTCGTCAATACCCTGCCACTGAATATCATCACCTATGCGCTTGTGGCGCTGGCCGGCCTGAGCATGCTGTTTGTCTCGGCCTACCACTGGCAGCAAGGCTACCGCCCGGCGCGCCTGTTCGTGGCGGCGATGGTGGTGTTCAACATCGGCACGCTGATCATCCTGCCCGCCCTGCTCGGCCTGACACTGGTGGCGCCGCAAGGCTTGATCGTCACCCTGCTGGGCTTTATCTGCATCAGCGGCCTGCTAATGAGCCTGGCCCTTGGCGAGCGCCAACGCGCGATTGTCGAAACCCGCTTCAGCCTCAGCCGAGACCTGGCAGCCAGCAACGCCGAGATCGCCGCCAAGGCCGAGTTCCTGGCGAAGATCAGCCACGAGATCCGCACGCCCATGAACGGCGTGCTAGGCATGACCGAATTGCTGCTGGGCACGCCGTTGTCGGTCAAGCAACGCGACTACGTGCAGACCATCCACAGCGCCGGTAACGAATTGCTCACCCTGATCAACGAGATCTTGGATATCTCCAAGCTCGAGTCCGGCCAGATCGAACTGGATGATGTGCAATTCGACCTCAATGCGTTGATCGACGACTGCCTGAGTATCTTCCGCGCCAAGGCCGAGCAGCAGAATGTCGAGCTGATCAGCTTTATCCAGCCCCAGGTGCCGCGGGTGATCAGCGGTGACCCGACGCGCCTGCGCCAAGCGTTGCTGAGCCTGCTGGAAAACGCCCTGCACAAGACCGATGAAGGCGAAGTACTGATCGTTGTCGCCCTGGACGAGCGCAGCACCAAGCCACGCCTGCGCATTGCCGTGCAGGACAGCGGCCTGCCCATGGAAGCCGCCGAACGCGACGCCCTGCTGCACAGTGAACTGCACAGCAAGAACTTCCTCTCGGCGACGCGCTTGAGCGGCCACCTGGGCCTGGTGATCGCTCGCCAACTGATCCTGTTGATGAACGGCGAGTTCGGTATCAAGAGCGGCAGTCATCAGGGCAGCACCTTGTGGCTGACCCTGCCGCTGGACCCGGAACGCCTGGAACACCCGACCTCCGACCTCGACGGCCCACTCAAGGACGCGCGCGTGCTGGTGGTGGACGATAACGACACCTGCCGCAAAGTGCTGGTACAGCAATGTACCGCCTGGGGCCTGAACGTCAGCGCCGTGCCTTCCGGCAAGGAGGCCCTGGCCCTGTTGCGCACCAAGGCGCACCTGCGCGATTACTTCGACGTGGTGCTGCTCGACCAGAACATGCCCGGCATGACCGGCATGCAACTGGCAGCGAAGATCAAGGAAGACCCGAGCCTGAACCATGACATCCTGCTGATCATGCTCACCGGCATCAGTAACGCGCCGAGCAAAATCATTGCGCGTAATTGCGGGATCAAGCGCATCCTCGCCAAGCCGGTGGCCGGTTATACCCTCAAGACCACCCTGGCCGACGAACTGACCCAGCGCAGCAAAGGCGCGGCCTTTCCACGCCCGGTCCCCAGCGCACCGGCAGCCGTGAGCGTGCCCAGCGATTTCCGCATCCTGGTGGCCGAAGACAACAGCATCTCCACCAAAGTGATACGCGGCATGCTCGGCAAGCTCAACCTCAACCCGGACACCGCCAGCAATGGCGAAGAAGCGCTCGAAGCGATGAAAGCCCAGCGTTATGACCTGGTGTTGATGGACTGTGAGATGCCGATCCTTGATGGTTTCTCTGCCACGCAGCAACTGCGGGCGTGGGAAGTCAGCCACCAACGCGTACGTACGCCAGTGGTGGCGCTCACCGCGCATATCCTCTCGGAACACAAGGAGCGCGCACGCCAGGCCGGCATGGACGGACATATGGCCAAGCCGGTGGAGTTGTCGCAGTTGCGTGAGCTGGTGGACTATTGGGTAGCGCAGCGCCAACAGCGTCCGGAACATGCGCCCTCATGATCTAAAATGCGATCAAATGTGGGAGGGGGCTTGCTCCCGATAGCAGTGGGTCAGTCAGCATATTTGTTACTGACACAGCGCTATCGTGGGCAAGCCCCCTCCCACATTTGATCTCTGCCGCCTGATAGACTGCCCACACTTCCACCGCCCGCGAGCCACCCCCATGCTCCATGTGTTATTCAGCGTTTACCTGAAGATGCTGGTGCTCTACAGCCCGTTCTTCGTGCTGTCCTGCTTTATCAGCCTGACCCGTGGTTATTCCAGCAAGGAACGTCGGCGCCTGGCCTGGAAGGTGGCCCTGGCGACCCTGGTATCGAGCGTGCTGCTCTACCTGTTCGGTCGGGTGATTTTCAGTGTGTTCGGCATTACCGTGGACGCATTCCGGATCGGCGCCGGCAGTGTGTTGTTCATTTCCGCCCTGGGCATGGCCCAAGGCAAGGCAGCGGTGCAGACCGACAACGTGCAGCAGGATGTGACCATCGTGCCGCTGACCATCCCCCTCACCGTCGGCCCCGGCACCATCGGCGCATTGCTGGTGATGGGCGTCAGCCAACCGCACTGGGATGACAAGCTCACCGCCATTCTCAGCATTGCCCTGGCCAGCCTCACGGTGGGTGTGGTGCTGTACCTGTCCAACCGTATCGAACGCATTCTCGGCGACCAGGGCTTGCAGATTGTCAGCCGCCTGATGGGCTTGTTCGTCTGCGCCCTGGCCGCACAAATCATTTTTACCGGTGTACGCGGCTACCTGGTGCCTTAGATCCGGTACTTGGCAATGGCCAGTTGCACTTTGTCGCCGGCGCTTTCACGCATCAGCTGGATGGTTTTTTCATTGACCACCGAGGTATTCAGTACCAGGCAGGTCTGCCCGCTGAATGCCTCGAACGACGAGCTGTCCCACTCCAGGAAGGGCACGCCCAGGTGTTTATCCACGCCGTGGGTGCTGTAGGTCACCAGCACCATCATCAGTTCACCGTTGTTTTCGGTACAGGAAGCCAGGCCAAAATCGCCGCCCTCCTGCACCGTCGTGTTGCGCTTGAACAGATCGAAACACGCAGGCCGCTGCTTTAACGCTTCCAGTGCATCCGCAGCCAACTTCGGCAAGGCGCTGACCAATGGCCCCGACAGCGACGTCGACGCCAGCATCGCAGCGATGATATTCAGGGCCGCCAGTTGCACCGTCAGGCCCTTGCCCGCACGCGAGACCCGCTCAAAACGACTGCGCACCGGCAACCAACCCAGACTGACCATGACCTTGATAAATTCGTCGTACCACGCCTCGGTCCCCCGTTGGACCTTCAACACATCGCTCACATAACTGCTGGCCAGCAGGTAGCTTTTGCGAATGTACTCGCGGTTCAGCGCAGACAGCCCCTCGGCAAACGAAATCACACTGTTGTTGACCACCGCCGCATTGCAGTCGTCCTCGCGATCCAACCTTGAAGCGAGCTGCTTGCCAGGGGCTCCCGGCAGCTTGTAGGCGGCAATCAATTTGCGCCTTTTTTTACTGTTGATCCTTCTGTGACGTCGCTCCATTTCCAGTTCTCCACAAGCACCCCCACATGGGGCTTACTTGCACCCTAGTCCAGTGCAGGGAGGGTTTTCCATGGGACAAACATTCCTTGGCCGCACCCACTAAAAACCACCGACCAGCAATGACAGGGCGCGGGCACGGGACTTGCGGTTTTCATCGCATAAAAAAGAAAAAGCTCCGGACAACGCCAGGTAAATCCCTGGGTCATTCGGAGCTTTCCGGCAGCCAATGGAGCGTTTTCAGCTGACGGGTTTTTCGCCGTACCAGCGCGGTGTGTACACCCACTCACCGCCACCGGCACGCGGGAATGTGCAGGTAGTGGACGAGCCGACCAGCACCATGGTGCGCATGTCCACCTGCTCGGGCGTCAATTGCCCCAATGTGGTGACGCGCAGCGTCTGGCCGGGGCGTCCGATGTCGCGGCCCAGCACCACTGGCGTTTCCGGTGTGCGATGCAGCGCGACGATCTCCAGGGCACGCCCCAGTTGCCAGGGCCGCGAGCGCGAGATCGGGTTGTAGAACGCCAGGGCCAGATCAGCCTGGGACGCGAGGTCCAGGCGCTTTTCAATGATCGACCAGGGCTTGAGGTTGTCCGACAGCGACATCACGCAGAAGTCGTGGCCCAGCGGAGCGCCGGCCTGGGCGGCGGTGGCCAGGGAGGCGGAAACCCCCGGCAGGATTTCCAGGTCGACCTGATGCCAGGCCGGGTCGCCGGATTCGTGCAGCGCCTCGATCACCGCAGCGGCCATGGCGAACACGCCCGGGTCGCCGGACGACACCACCACCACTGAACGCCCCTGCGCGGCCAGCTCGAAGGCGTGGCGTGCGCGCTGCATTTCTTCGCGGTTGTCAGTGCAGTGTTGCACCTGATCTTCACGGAACGGCCCGGCCATGCGCACGTAGGTTTCGTAACCCAGCACGTCAGTGCAACGCGCCAGTTCGGCCTTGACCGCCGGCACCATCAGCTCGGCAGCCCCCGGGCCCAGGCCGATCACGGAGAGACGGCCACGGGGGCGCCCCACCTGTGACAGATCCAAGGGCTGCTCGGCCACGGTGATGCTGATATCCGCAACTGGGGTCACCTGCGTAAAACGCAACGGCACACCCAACGCCAACGCTGCCTCATGCAGTGAGCCTTCGGCCATTTGCAGGTCGCTGGCCAACAGGCATGCCAGGGCTTGCACGGCGATTCCCGCTTCATGCAACGCCGTACGCACACGTTCGACCAACTGCTCGCCGGGCTTGCAGGTCACGTAGACATTGCGCGGGTAAATCAGCAGTTCATTGGCCGCCGGGATGCGCTCGGCATTGCCCACGTGAATCGCCAGGCGCGCCTGCTGGTCCTGTGGCAGGTTGGCCTGGTCCAGCCACGGCGCGTCACCTTCGATGCGCACGCTTTCGCCAGCCAGCAGGTCCGAGACAAAGCCCTTGCCCAGTTCAATGTCGGCCAACTGATAACCCGCCGGCGGGTTGAGCAGGCAGGTGCCGAAACGCAGCTCACCACTGGTGGTGATTGCGGCGGATACCCCCAGTGCCGCGGCGATGTCCCGTGCCATTACATTCACGCCACCCAGGCCGCCCAGTAAAGGCACCACAGCGCTGCCATCTTCAGCCACGGCCAGCACGCCGGGCTCCTCGCCTTTTTCCAGCAGCAGAGGGGCCAGGGTACGGATCACAATACCGGCGGCGCACAAGGCAATCAGCGGCGTGCCTTGCTGGTAGAGCTGGCGCAACGTCGCGCCGAACTCGCTGTAAACCTGGTCTGCACCGTCCACCCTTCCAGCCAGACCGTGGATCAACGCGCCTGGGTAAACCTGTTGGATCTTGCGTGCGGTGGCCAAGCTGCCTTGGCCCAGAATCACAATCGCCGGAGTCATCAACCTTGCCACCTTTCACCGGGCACGATGATCAGCGAGAAATACGGCGAAGACGCCGGATCGACCTGATCCAGCGGCACGATCTTCTGGTTGACCATGGTGGCGCGCTCCACATACAGCGCACGCCCGGCCAGGCCCAGTTCTTCCAACACCTGGCGCACCTTCGGGAAGTTACGCCCCAGTTTCATGATCACCGCGGCGTCGGCATCCGCCAGGCGGCGCTTGAGGTCATCATGGGGTAATACGCCCGATAGTACCGACAAGCTCTGGTTGCGATACACCAACGGCGCACCGAGCACCGAGGCGCCCCCGAGCATCGAACACACGCCCGGAATTACCTGGGCTTCGTAGCGCTCGGCGAGGCGATCATGCAGGTACATGTAGGAGCCGTAGAAGAACGGGTCGCCTTCGCAGATCACCGCCACATCGCGGCCCGCATCCAGGTGCGCCGCCACATCAAGGCTGGCATTGTCGTAGAAGTCGCTGATCACTTGTTCATAGGACAGCGGCGCCGGCAGCACTTCGGTGGTCACCGGGTACACCAGCGGCATCAGGGTTTGCTGCGCGACCAGGTGATCTTCGATGATGCCGAAGGCGTTGCCCTTCTTGCCCTTGGCCACGAAGTACGCCACCACTGGCGATTCACGCAGCAGGCGCAGGGCCTTGAGGGTAATCAGTTCCGGGTCGCCGGGGCCTACCCCCAGGCCGATCAAACGTCCGCGTGCCTGCATTATTCGACCTCCGTGGCGAGCGCATTGACTGCCGCTGCGGCCATGGCACTGCCGCCCAAGCGACCCTGCATGATCACGAACGGGACGCCACGGCTATCCGCCGCCAGCATCGCCTTGGATTCGGCGGCACCGACGAAGCCCACGGGAAAACCCAGGATCAATGCCGGTTTCGGCGCGCCGGCATCCAGCATTTCCAGCAGGTAGAACAACGCGGTCGGCGCGTTGCCGATCACCACCACACTGCCTTCCAGGTGCGGTCGCCACAGTTCCAGGGCGGCGGCGGAGCGGGTGTTGCCCAGTGTGCGTGCCAACTCCGGCACGCTATCGTCACGCAGGGTGCAGATCACCTCGTTATTGGCCGGCAGGCGCGCACGGGTCACGCCTTCGGACACCATCCGCGCATCACACAAAATCGGTGCACCAGCGGCCAATGCATCGCGCCCGGCCTTGCCTGCGCCTGCGGAGAATTGCAGGCCATCGATAGCCTCGACCATGCCGCACGCATGAATCACCCGCACCGCGAGTTTTTCCAAGTCAGCCGGAATGCGCTCCAACTTGGCTTCCGCGCGAATAATGGCGAAGGAGTTGCGATAGATCTCCTGACCGTCGCGGATGTAATCAATCATCGGTGTTGCTCCGTGGGCGAGCGCGCAGCAAGGCGCCCGCCGCTTCAATGGAAAGAGTGCGCGCGTGCAGCCGGCCGAAACCGGGTTGGGCTGCGTCGCGAAAATAGAGGTCGTAGTGGCCGGGACTCACCGCCAGCAATGTGACCGATGCGGTGTGCGCCGCGGCGCAGGAGCGCGGGCAGCCGGACAGATGCACCTCGACGCCGGGTTGCAGGGCCGACAATTGCACCGCATCGACCTTGGTATCGGCCAGGCCTTTGGCGCAGCCGCTGGAACCGGTACAGGCGATCATGCGGGCCAGGGGTTGGTCGATAGAGCAGAGAAAGCCCAACTGCGCCAAGCGCTCGGTCACCGCGACAGGGCGTTCGATATTGGGTAGCAACACCCCCTGCCAGGGCGTGAAACGCAACGTTCCGTCGCCGTACTCGCTGGCCAGCTGCGCGACGCCCTTGAGCATCAACGGATCCAGGCGGCCCAATGGTGCGACGGCCGCGACGTAGAACTGGTTTTTCTGCGCCTGTGGATAACTTCCCAGGTGCAGCAGCGCGCCACTGGCCGGGCGCTGGAAGCCCTCCGCCGACAGCAGCGGCAGGCCCAGGCGGCTCACTACGTTATCCACAGCCAGATGGCGCATGCGCGTTTGCTCGGGCGTCGCCAGGTCGAGAAAGGCTTCCAGCACCGCCACCACCAAGGCATGGCCCTGGTCCAACGGCACCGCCGCCACGGGCGCATCCAGCCCCGGGCAGCCAGCCAAGCCGAATGCCAACAGCGTCTGGCCATCGCGCACGAACGCCGAAAGCCACAGGTCATGGTGATGTTCAAGCATCGCCAGGGCTTCGCCACCATCGAGCTGTACGGCGAACTTGGCCGACAGTTGATGAAAGCGCGGATGGGTTTGCAAGGTGGCGAGGATCTGCGCGGCCAATGGGCGGGTATCGAACAGCATCAGCGGGTCGATACCGGCGCTGGGACTGAGCATCAGGTTGCGCACGTCGTCACCCGCGGCGTTGCTCGGCCCAAGGTCGGCCGCCAGCAGCATGGCGATCAGGGCCTGCTGCTCGGCGCCGATGCCGCGGATCTGCAGGTTGGCGCGGTTGGTCGCCTCGATCACTCCGCCCGCATAGGCCTGGGCTGCGTCCGCCACGGCATGGGCCTGGGCGGCACTGATCGAACCACCGGCCAATTTGATCCGGCAAATGCCGCCATCCAACGCCTGGACAATACGCAGCAACCCCGGACAAGCCGAGGGGCGCAAGGTATTCACAGCGGGCGTTGGGTTCACGGGGCTACCGGTTGACGGGTAAAGGCGCGGTATTATGCCTGCTTTGTCCGGCGGCATGAAAAGCCTGCCCGTCGGATGTCGTTCAAGGAATTGATATGTCGCCCTGGCTGACGGTTGTAGGCATTGGTGAAGACGGCTTCAAGGGCCTGGGCAGGAATGCCCGGCATGCCCTGTTGCGCGCCTCGCGGATTATAGGCGGGCAGCGCCAGTTGGACCTGTTGCCGGTGTGTATCCGTGGCGAGCGCCAACTGTGGCCGAGCCCGTTTTCCCTGGAACCGTTGCTGTCGCGGCGTGGCGAGCCTGTGTGCGTGCTGGCCAGCGGCGACCCGATGTTCTATGGCGTGGGCGCCAGCCTGGCGCGGCAGGTGACGGCGCAGGAACTGTTGATCTTGCCCGCGCCGTCTTCGGTGTCGCTGGCGGCGGCGCGTTTGGGCTGGCCGTTGCAGGAGGTGGTGACGTTATCGGTGGTGGCCCGGCCAATCGCGGCGATCAATGCGCATCTGGCCAGTGGTGTGCGTTTGCTGGTGTTGAGCAATGACGGCAGCAGCCCGGCTGCGATTGCGTCGCTATTGCTTGAGGCTGGGTATGGGCCCAGCCGATTGAGCGTGTTTGAACACCTGGGTGGCGAGCACGAACGGCGTATCGACGGGTTGGCGCAGTCGTGGGAGCAGGCTTCGGTGGCCGACTTGAACCTGGTCGCCATCGACTGCCTGGCGGATGCCAACACTCTACATCTGTCGCGCCTTGCGGGCCTGCCCGACTCGGCGTTCAAGCACGACGGCCAACTGACCAAACGCGATGTGCGCGCCATGACCCTCGCCCGCCTTGCCCCCATGCCCGGCGAGCTGCTGTGGGATGTGGGTGCGGGCAGCGGTTCCATCGGCATCGAATGGATGCGCGCCCACCCCAGCTGCCGCGCCTTGGCGATTGAAGCGGATGCGGGCCGCCAAAACCTGATCGAACACAACCGCGACGCCCTCGGCGTGCCCGGCCTGCAACTGATTCGCGGCAAGGCCCCGGATGCGTTGCTTGGCCTGGAAGCCCCGGACGCCATCTTCATCGGTGGCGGCGTCACCCGCGACGGCGTGCTCGACACCTGCTGGCAACACCTGCGCCCCGGCGGCCGACTGGTTGCCAATGCCGTGACCCTGCAAAGCGAAATGACCTTGATGAATTGGCGCGCCGAGCATGGCGGCGAGCTGACCCGCATCCATGTAGCCCAGGCGCAGCCATTGGGCGAGTTCGATACCTGGCGCCAGGCGCTGCCGATCACCCTGCTGGAAGTGGTCAAGCCGCTATGAAACGGATTCTGCTGCTCGGTGGCGTAACGGAAGCGCTGGCCATTGCCCGTGCCTTGGGGCCAGAGCACATCTACAGCTTGGCCGGCGTGGGCCGTGTGCCGACCGACCTTACCTGCCAGGTGCGTGTCGGCGGCTACGGCGGTCATGAGGGGTTGGCGCAGTTTGTTCGCGATGAACGTATCAGCCTGATCCTCGACGCCACACATCCGTATGCGGCGCAGATCAGCCGCAACGCTGCCCAGGCGGCACGGTTGTGCGGTGTGCCTTGCTGGGCGTTGCGGCGTCCGGCATGGCAGCCGCAAGTGGGGGATGACTGGCGGGAAGTTTCCGACTGGGCCGGGCTGATCGAGGCGTTGAAACCCTTCAAACGGCCATTGTTCACCCTGGGTCGCGAACCGTTGCAGCATCTCGATGAGATTCCCGCCGAGCAATTCTGGACGCTGCGAGCGCTGGATGTGTATCCGGGCAATGACCGGTGTGAAGTGATCGGCGCACGCGGGCCGTTTCTGATCGAGGACGAGCGCGCACTGTTTGAACGGCGCGCAATTGATGTGCTGATCAGCAAGAACAGCGGCAGCACCGCCACCGAGCCGAAGCTGGAAGTGGCGCGGGAGCGTGGGGTGCCGGTGCTGGTGTTGAAGCGGCCGGTGTTGCCTGCCGTAGATCGAGAGTTCACCACCGTAGCTGCGTCGCTACAGGCAATACACACCCTTTGAGCAACACGGACCTAATGTGGAAGGGGGCTTGCCCCCAATGGCAGTGGTTCAGCCAGCAATTGAGTAGCTGACACGCCGCTATCGGGAGCAAGCCCCCTCCCACATTTGGAATGCATTGCCTTGAAGATCCGGCACCCACTCGATTCCCCGTCTATCCTCAACCCTGCGACACCAAACCACACCGCCCTTTTTTACTTATCACCCTCGATCAGGCTAAATACCCCCTGATCGTTTAACCCTACGGATTATCCGCCATGGCCCGTCAACGCTTTGCAATTGCCTGGATCGCCTGCCTTGCAGTGCTGTTCAATGCGTTTGCCATGCCATTGGCCAGTGCGATGCAGCAGACCGATGACCCGGTCAAGCGCCTGATATGGGGCAGTTTCTGCTCATCCAATGGCGCCAGCCTGAAGACGATTGCCTTGGGCAAGCTGGAGATTCCGGCACCGCCAGACGATCACTCCGCCATGCAGCATTGCTGGTGTTGCTCGGGCTCGGCGCCGTTGGTGGCGCTGCCGGGGCATGTGCCGCAGTTGTATGTGATGCGGTTCGACGCGGTGCAAAGCCTGCCTCCCCCCTCATTGCAGAATCCAACTCCGCGCCAGCAATGGCCAAGTCTTAATCCCCGAGCGTCTCCAACGGCCTGATCTTCTTCGCAAGTGAACTGCGTTTAGAACCGTTCTGGAGAACTGCCATGCTCAAATCTTCCCTGCTTCTGGCTGCGTTGTTGCTGCCAGTGTTTGGTGCTGCCAATGCCGAAGACTACAAGGTCGGCGACCTGAGGGTGAGCGAACCCTGGTCCCAGGAGTTGCCACCCAATGCGCCGACTGTCGCGGCGTACTTTGTGATTCATAACACCGGGGCCACACCGGATCGCCTGCTGAGTGTCGAGACGCCAGTGGCAGACAAAGCCGAGCTGCATGAGCATGTGATGCAAGGCGACCTGATGAAGATGCAGCAAGTGCCCAGCGTGGCCGTACCCGCCAAGGGTGAGCTGACCTTCGCGCCAATGGCCTATCACGTGATGCTGCTGGGCCTTAAAGACCGCAGCCTGTTGACCGACGGCAAGCAATTCCCACTGACCCTGACTTTCGAGAAAGCCGGCAAGGTCGAGGTGGAAGTATCGGTGCAAAAGGCGCCGCCAATGGCTAAACACGAGCACATGCACGCTCAGTAGGCCGCCATTCAATGGGCGCCCCTCGCGCCAGGTTATCTCCACACCGCCGCCTGATGCGCGGCAGCTGGATCAGCCTGTTCGCCATGCTGATGATCTTTATCGGTCCGCTGATTTCCCAAGCGATGCCGATGGATCATCACGCCGGTATGTCCATGGACATGCCCGAGTGCCACGGCGAGCCCAAGCCCAGCAAAGCACCCGACGAGCACCACGTACTCTGGGAAAAGTGCGGCTATTGCAGCCTGCTCTTCAGCTGCCCGGCCCTGCCCGGCAGCGTGTCCTACGTCAGCCTCGGCACCCCGCCGCCGGCCAATGCCCTCACCCCCGCCACCCGCCTGGGACATGCCCGGCAGAGCATCTTCCCCGGCGCCCGCAGCCGCGCGCCACCCATCACTGCGTAAACACTTTCACAGCGTTACTTCACCCCGGCCGACTCTAGACAGACAGCCGCAGGCTGCTGGCCGTGTTGTTTACGATTGATTGATGGAATTTGTCATGTCCAGGTTTTCTGTTGACACCCGTTTGGGCGCTGCTCCTGTTTTCGCCGTTCTGTGCGGCGCACTGCTTACCCCCTGCGCCCATGCGCACGAACACGAGCTGAGCCCCACGGTAATCACTGCGATCGCCCCCAGCTCGCCACTCACTGTTGTCACCAACCCCAAAGACCCACGCCAACCGGTGCCTGCCAGCGATGGCGGCGACTACCTCAAGACCATCCCCGGCTTCGCCCTGGTACGCAACGGCGGCACCAACGGCGACCCGGTGCTGCGCGGCATGTTCGGCTCGCGCCTGAATATCCTTACCAACGGCAGCATGATGCTTGGCGCCTGCCCGGGGCGGATGGATGCACCCACCTCGTACATTTCGCCGGAAACCTACGACAAGCTGACCGTGATCAAAGGCCCGCAAACCGTGCTCTGGGGCCCGGGTGCGTCAGCCGGCACCATCCTGTTCGACCGTGAGCCGGAGCAATTCGGCGAGCTGGGTACGCGGGTCAACGCCAGTGTGCTGGCGGGCTCCAACGGGCGTTTCGACAAGGTCATCGATGCCGCTGCCGGTGGGCCATTGGGCTACGTGCGGGTGATCGGCAACCAGGCCCATGCCGACGACTACAAGGACGGCAATAACGACACCGTCGCCTCGCGCTACGACAAATGGAACGGCGATGTGGCCGTGGGCTTCACCCCTGACGCCGACACTTTGCTGGAGCTCACTGCTGGCCGTGGCGATGGTGAGGCACGCTACGCCGGCCGCGGCATGGATGGCTCGCAGTTCCTGCGCGAAAGCCTCGGGCTGCGTTTCGAGAAGTCCAATATCGGCGAGGTGCTGGATAAGGTCGAGGCCCAGGTCTACTACAACTATGCCGACCATGTGATGGACAACTACAGCCTGCGCGTCCCCTCGGGCACCGGCATGATGGCAGGTCCCATGGCGTCCAACGTCGACCGCCGCACCCTCGGTGCGCGCATCAAGGCGACCTGGCGCTGGGCCGATGTGCAACTGATCGGCGGCCTGGATGCACAGACCAACGAACACCGTGCACGCAGCAGCATGGGCATCGACACCTATAAGGATCTGCCGCGCAACAAAGACGCCAACTTCCACAACTACGGCGTGTTCGGCGAACTGACCTGGTACGCCGCCGACAATGACCGCCTGATCACCGGCGCGCGCCTGGACCGCGCCTCGGCCAAGGATTTTCGTCAACGCGCCGGCTCGGGGATGATGTCGCGCCCCAATCCGACCGCCGACGACACCCGCGCCGACACCCTGCCATCGGGCTTCGTGCGCTACGAACATGACCTGGCGGACACGCCCACCACGGTCTATGCCGGCCTGGGCCACGCCGAACGCTTCCCGGATTACTGGGAATTGTTTTCCCCCAACACTGGTACGGCCGGCTCGGCGAATGCCTTCGACGGCGTGAAGCCCGAGAAAACCACCCAGCTGGATTTCGGCGCGCAGTACAAAACCGCCGATCTCGAAGCCTGGGCCTCGGGTTATGTTGGTCAGGTGCGCGACTTCATTCTGTTCGATTACCGGCCCGGCATGATGGGCACCACCTCCCAGGCGCGCAATGTCGACGCGCGCATCATGGGCGGCGAATTGGGCGCGGCCTACAAGCTGACCACTCACTGGAAAGCCGACGCCAGTCTCGCCTACGCCTGGGGCAAAAACAGCAGCGATGGCAAGCCCCTGCCGCAGATGCCGCCGCTGGATGCACGTTTGGGCCTGACCTACAGCGAAGACAACTGGAGTGCCGGAGCTTTATGGCGCGTGGTGGCGGCGCAAACCCGCATCGACCAGAACAAGGGCAACGTGGTCGGCAAGGACTACGACAAGAGCGGTGGCTTTGGCGTGTTCTCGCTGAACGCCGCATACCGCATCAATAAAAACTTCAAGGTCAGCACGGGCGTCGACAACCTGTTCGGCAAAGCCTACGCCGAGCATTTGAACCTGGCCGGTAATGCCGGCTTCGGCTACCCGGCCAACGACCCGCAGGCCATCAAGGAGCCGGGGCGTACGCTCTGGACCAAGGTGGATATGAGCTTCTAAAAGCATCGAGGGCAAGCCCCCTCCCACCCTCTGATTTGTGAATACAGTCAGATGTGGGAGGGGCGGTGCGACGATTCGACTTGCCCCCGATGGCGGTGTAACTGACACAAAAAAACCAAAGCCTTGCGGAGCCCCTGATGAGCACACCAAAGATCTCCTTCTACAACCTGGCCTGGCGCTGGCACTTCTACGCCGGCCTCTTCGTCGCCCCTTTCATGGTGCTGCTGGCCCTGACCGGCATCATCTACCTGTTCAAGCCCCAGCTCGACCCGCTGATGTACGCCGACCTGCTCAACGTGCCTGCCGCAGAACACGCGTTGAGTGCCGACGAGCTGCTGCAACGGGCCAGGGCCGCTAACCCTCAGGCGGCGATCAGCAAGTACCTGCCCCCGGTCGACGCTAACAGCAGCGCGCAGTTCGTCATGCAAAAAAACGGGCGCGAAGTCACGCTGTTCATCGACCCCTATCGCGGCAACGTACTCGGTGAACAGGACGCCCAATACAACCTGCAAGCCATCGCCCGCGCCCTGCATGGCGAGCTGATGATCGGCACCCTCGGTGACCGCCTGATCGAACTCGCCGCCGGCTGGGGCGTGATGCTCGTGGTTTCCGGCCTGTACCTATGGTGGCCACGCGGCAAGTCATCGGCCGGTGTGCTGTGGCCTCGTTTGCAAAGTCGGGGCCGACTGCTCTGGCGCGACCTGCACGCTGTCGTCGGCTTCTGGGGCGCGGCTTTCTTGCTGGTGATGCTGCTCAGCGGCATGACCTGGACCGGCTTCTGGGGCAAGCAATATGCTGCGCTGTGGAACACTTTTCCGGCGGCGATGTGGGCCGACGTGCCGCAATCCGACCAGCAGGCGCGCATGCTCAACAGCGCCAGCCAACAAACCGTGCCCTGGGCCATGGAAAACACGCCGATGCCGATGTCCGGCGACCACGCCGAACACATGAACCATGGCGCCATGCACTCGGGCCCTGCCGCACCGACCGTACGCCTGCAACAGGTGGTCGACCTGGCCAACGCACACAAGGTCGAGCCCGGCTACAGCATCACCTTCCCGACCACCGCCACCGGCGTGTTCACCGTCGCGGTGTTCGCCAACGACCCGCGCAATGACGCCACCCTGCATATCGACCAGTACACCGGCAAGGTCCTCGCCGATGTGCGTTGGCAACACTACAACCTGGTCGCTCGCGCCACCGAGACCGGGGTGATGTTGCATGAAGGCAAGATGTTCGGCTGGGTCAACCAACTGATCGTGCTGCTGATCTGCCTGATGATCCTGCTCAGTGCTGTCAGCGGCGTGGTGATCTGGTGGAAGCGCCGGCCACAGGGCGGGCTGGGTGTGCCGCCACTGCGTCATGACTTGCCTAAGTGGAAGACCGCGATGGTGATCATGCTCGGGCTGGCGATCGTTTTCCCGCTGGTGGGGGCGTCGTTGATTCTGGTGTGGGTCTTGGATCGCCTGGTGCTGTCGCGCTTTTTTGGCCAAGGTGAATCTGCCTCAGGTTCAGCATGAAATAGGCGAGATGCCCGTCCCACAAGGCTTCTGTAGTCTTGCGGACTTTCGTCCCGCAGCCAACAAGTGTTAACTTATAACATTTTCTGCGCTATCGTTACTCGCCGCGCCCTGCGGCGAGTACCTGCCAAGAAGCGATTGATCGACCGATGAACA
This sequence comes from Pseudomonas sp. Root569, assembly GCF_001427465.1. Lineage (NCBI taxonomy): Bacteria > Pseudomonadati > Pseudomonadota > Gammaproteobacteria > Pseudomonadales > Pseudomonadaceae > Pseudomonas > Pseudomonas sp. Root569. Next base: position 91,835 of record NZ_LMGQ01000024.1, read on the forward strand.
ACTACCTTGCGAGCGGCCTGTGCCTGCTCGCCCTGCATGCCAACGCCCAAGCCCTGACCCTGCCCGCCAGCCCCATCACCGCGCCGGCGGTGGATGACGAACGTGTCGACCTGAACACGCCAACCACCACCGGATCGCGCCTGAACCTGACGGCACTGCAAACCCCCGGCAGCGTGGAAAGCCAGACCGGCACGCAGATCCGCGAACGGGGCGATGCCAGCGTGCAAGACGCTATCTCTCGCGCCACCGGTATCAGCCGCACCGGCACGCCAGGGGATGGCGGCACCACGCTGCAGGCCCGTGGCTTTACCGGCCAAAGCTCGGTGATGCAGCTCTACGACGGCAACCGCATGTACACCGGTATGGGCACCTCGACCTTCCCGGTGGATACCTGGGCCGTGGAACGGGTGGACGTACTGCGCGGCCCGGCCTCGGTGCTCTACGGCGAAGGGGCTACCGGCGCGGTGGTCAATACGATCTCGAAAAAACCCTTCGCAGGCGAGATCGAAAACCATATCCGCCTCGGCTACGGCAGTTACGACCGCCAGCAGCAGGCCCTTGACAGCGGCGGTTCGCTGACCGACACCTTAAGCTACCGCCTGAACCTCAACCGCCTGCGCAGCAACGGTTTTATCGACCGTGGCGAGTCCAGCAGCGACTTCATCAGCGGCGCCCTGCGCTGGCAGCCAGCCGACAACCTGAGTTTCACCCTGGCCAGCGACTACGGCGACCAGCACCCGCAAAACTACTTCGGCACGCCATTGATTAACGGCCAACTGCACAAGGGCCTGCGCGACAAGAACTACAACGTCAGCAACGACACCCAGCACTACAACGATCAATGGACGCGCCTGACCAGCGAGTGGCAACTGAGTGATAACCTCAGCGCCACCAACGAGCTTTACTACCTGAAAAACCAGCGTCGCTGGCAGAACGCCGAGAACTACAACTTCGCCAACGGCCAGTTGACCCGCAGCGGCAACTTCGGCATCAAGCACAATCAGGAACAGGTGGGTGATCGACAGACCTTCACCTTCAAGCACAGCCTGTTCGGCCTCGAAAGCCAGACTGTGGCGGGCGTGGAATACAACCGCATCCGCTTCCGCCTGGCGAGCAATACGCCGTTCAATGACGTGTTGGAAAACGGCCAGCCCATCGACCTGCATCACCCCACGCCTGCGCCGTTTGCCAGCCAGGACCCGTTCAAACCGGTGTTCGCCACCACTACCAAGACGGTCGCCGGCTTTGCGGAAAACCGCCTGCAGCTCACGGATAAACTCGCGCTGATCACCGGCATCCGCCGCGACTACGCACACATCGACCGCGACGATCTGCGTACCGGCAGCCAATCCGACAAGACCCTCACCGGCAATAACTGGAAAGCCGGCCTGGTCTACGCCATCACCCCGGATACCTCGGTCTACGGCCAGTACGCCACCAGCACCGATGGCGTCGGCGGGTTGATTTCCCTGAGCCCGAGCCAGCAGCAGTTTGACCTGTCCACTGCCAGGCAGACCGAGATCGGTATCAAACAAGCGTTCTGGGACGCACGCGGTGAATGGACCCTGGCGGCTTACCACATCGTCAAGAAGAAACTGCTGACTGACGTGCCGGGCGAGCCGAACGTCAAGCAGCAAGTTGGTCAACAATCCTCCGACGGCCTGGAAGCCAGCCTCGACCTGCAACTGCCCGGCGCCTGGCAACTGCAAGCCAACGCCGCCATCGTGCGGGCGCAGTATGACGACTTCGAGCAGGACGTCGGCGGTGTGCCGGTTTCCCGTGATGGCAATCGCCCGGTGGACGTGCCGCGCCGCACCGCCAACCTGTGGCTGAGCAAGGCCGTGACCGACAACGTTCGTGCCGGTGCCGGTGTACGTTACGTCGACGCGCGCTATGCCGACATGGCCAACCAGAATGAGCTGCCGAGCTACACCGTGGTGGATGCCACGCTGTCGTGGAAGGCCATGCGCAATACCACCTTGGGCCTGCAACTCAATAACCTGTTCGATCGCACGTATGCGGCCAGCCAGTACAACGATGGGCAGCAGTGGATCCTGGGTGAACCGCGCTCGTTCTTCGTCACCGCTGACTACACCTTCTGACTGAATAAAACACAAACCCCATGTGGAAGGGGGCAAGCCCCTCCCACATGTTGATCTATGGTGGACTTGAGAATACTGATGACCTCACTCACCCTCAGCGAACTGGGCTGGACCCCTCCCGGTCACGATCACTGCCATCACCAGTTCCAACTGCGTGACGCCAGCCTGCGCGTCGCTGCCGGGGAGTTTGTCGGGCTGATCGGGCCTAACGGCAGTGGCAAGACCAGCCTGCTGCGCTGCGCCTACCGGTTCACCCGGCCGGAGCATGGCGATGTGTCGCTTGAACACCAGAACGTCTGGAAGCAAAGCGCAAAGTGGTGCGCACAACGTATCGCCGTAGTGCTGCAGGAATTCCCTGACGCCTTCGGCTTGCGGGTGGATGAAGTGGTCGCCATGGGCCGCACGCCCCACAAGGGGTTGTTTGACAGCGACACGTTGCACGACGGGCAACTGATCCGGCACGCGCTGGAATCGGTCGGCATGCTGGATTTCGCAGACCATGCCTTCGTCACCCTCTCGGGCGGCGAAAAACAGCGCGTCATCCTCGCCCGCGCCCTGGCCCAGCAGCCCCAACTGTTGATCCTGGATGAACCCACCAACCACCTCGACCCACGCTACCAGCTGGAGCTGTTAAAACTCGTCAAGCGCCTGGACATCGGCACCCTGGCGAGCATTCACGACCTGAACCTGGCGGCGGCCTTCTGTGATCGTCTATACGTGATCAACCACGGGCGCATCGTCGCCACCGGCACGCCCCACGACGTGCTGACCAGCGCCTTGCTGCGCGAGGTGTTTGGCGTCGAAGCCTTGATCGACACTCACCCCTTGTCCGGCTACCCCCGAATCACCTGGATAACCCAACCATGATCTTGCGCGCCCTGCTGTCGCTCACCCTGCTGTTCGCCACTGCCCCAGCGTTCGCCGAAGCCACCCGTTACCCGCTGACCATCCAGAGCTGCAACCGCAACGTGACCTTCCAGCAAGCCCCGCAACACGCGGTCAGTCACGACATCAACATGACCCAGATGATGCTCGCCCTGGGGCTCAAGCCACGCATGGCCGGCTACAGCGGCGTCAGCGGCTGGAAGTCGGTGCCACCGGAAATGGCAGCCATACTCGACGGCCTGCCGGAACTGGCAAGCAAGTACCCGTCGGTGGAAACCCTGCTCGACGCCAACGTGGATTTCTTCTTCGCCGGCTGGGACTACGGCATGCGCGTGGGCGGCGATCTCACGCCGCACACCCTGCAACCCTTGGGCATCAATGTGTATGAGCTGACCGAGTCATGCGCGTTCGTGATGAAGCGCCCGGCTGCGAGCCTGGACGATACCTATAACGACCTGCGCAACCTGGGAAGGATTTTCGACGTGCAGGAGCGCGCCAATACCTTGATCGCGCAGATGCAGGCACAGGTGGCGCAGGTGCGAAAAAACCTGCCTGCCGATAAGCCACGAGTGTTCCTGTATGACAGCGGCGAAGACCGCGCCATGACCTCGGGCCGCCTGGGCATGCCACAAGCGCTGATCGACGCCGCTGGCGGGCGCAATATCCTCGATGACATCGACGCCAGCTGGACCCGGGTCAACTGGGAAACCGTGGTGGAGCGCAACCCGCAGGTGATCGTGATCGTCGACTACAGCCAAATCACTGCCGAGCAGAAAAAGCAGTTCCTGCTGAACAACCCGGCCCTGCAAGCGGTGGACGCGATCAAACACCAGCGCTTTATCGTGATCCCCTACGTGCAGGCCACGCCAGGTATCGACAATGTGCTGGCGGTCAAAGCTCTGGCCAAGGGGTTCCACGGCGAATGATTACCCGTCGCTACCTGCTGTTATTGGGCGCCCTTGGCGCGTTGTTGCTGGTCTCCTGCGTAGTCTCTCTGGGGTTCGGCTCGGCGCGGGTTCCGGTGGACATGGTGTGGCGGATTCTGCTGAACAAGGCGTTCGGTATGGGTGCCGTAGACTGGAGCATGGGCCAGGAACATATCGTGTGGCTGATTCGTGTGCCGCGCATGCTGCTGGGGGCGCTGGTGGGCGCCGGGCTGGCGTTGATCGGCGCGGTGTTGCAGGCGGTCACGCGCAACCCGCTGGCCGACCCGCACCTGCTCGGCGTGACCTCCGGCGCCACCCTCGGCGCGGTGATCGTGGTGCTGCATGTGGGTGAGATCATCGGCCTGTTGACCTTGCCCATTGCCGCGTTCGTCGGTGCACTGCTGAGCATGTTGGTGGTGCTGGCGGTGGCCAGTCGCAACGGCCGACTGGACAGTGATCGCCTGCTGTTGTGCGGTGTAGCGGTGTCGTTTGTGATGATGGCGATGGCCAACCTGCTGCTGTTCATGGGCGACCACCGCGCCGCCTCGGCGGTGATGTTCTGGATGCTCGGCGGCCTGGGTCTGGCACGCTGGGAATTGCTGTCGATTCCCGCCGCCACGGTAGTCATGGGGCTGGCCCTGCTGCTGGGTATGGCCCGCCCGCTCAATGCCTTGATGGCTGGCGAACAGACCGCCGTGACCCTGGGCCTGAACGCACGCAACGTGCGGCTCAAGGTGTTCCTGATCGCGTCGCTGATGACCGGCGTACTGGTATCGATCAGCGGCTCCATCGGCTTTGTCGGCCTGATGGTGCCGCACATCGCCCGGCGCCTGGTGGGTGCCGAGCATCGGCGCTTGCTACCCGTGTGTGTACTGCTGGGCAGTGTGTTCCTGGTGTGGGTCGACGTCGCGGCACGCACCCTGATCGCCCCTGAAGACCTGCCGATTGGCGTGGCGACGGCAGCGATCGGCGGGCTGTTTTTTATCGGTCTGATGCGCAGGCGCTGAAATCAGAGCTCATCTTTTTCCCGTGCATACCAGAACTCGTCGATTTGTGACTCTACCCGCTCCTCGTTAACGCTCCAGTGCTCACCCAGCACGCCCGCCCGCGACCAGAAAAAATCGGTGACCAGCACAGAGAGACTGCCTTGGGCCCTCAGCCGACTGATCAGCACTTTCGGGTCCGGCGGTAAACCCGGGCTGAGCAGCGTGGTTTCAGCTTGGGTAAAGGCCGGTACATATTTGAGCAAAGCACCGCCCCGGCAGGAGAGATAACAACTCTTGGCATCGGGAACATTATTCTTGATCACCGACACAGCGTTGCGCAGGTCGTCCTTGGAAACGAAGTTGTGCAAAAGCGCTTGGTCTATCTGTTCAAAGCTGGAAGCTGAACGGATGGACTGATAGAAGAACTGCACAGCGGCAATCTTGTAGGTGCTCAGTACATTGGTCACAGGTACTTCCAACCCGGCATGAGCGCCGCGGAATAACCGCACCAGGGTCGTTATACCGCCTGCATCCTGGTCCTCCACCGGATCGATCGCCACATACCCCTGCGTACTCTCCGGCGTCAATACCGCGCCCAGGTACTGCTTGGCCTTGAACGGTGCCACCAAGCTCTGGGCATAACGGGCAGCGTCATCGGGGTAAAGAAACAGCGGCCCGCAAAACGAATGAAAATAGGGGGCATCGGCAAACACATGGGGGGCTTTCTTCGGTTCCCAATCGCCAGTGACCCGCTCTGCCTTGCCCCAGATTTCACTGGTGACTCGGATATCCAGCTCTCCGGCACTCGCCAGGCGGCGCACGTAATCGCGCACTTTGAGAGTACCTTCAAGCAGCTTCGTGCGATCCAGATGTGCCTCACCGGTCACCGGATACAATGGCGCACTTTTGGGAAACACATACTTGAGCAACGCACCGTCACCACACAACAAATAAAGCGGCAAAATATTACCGTTGCGTGCATAAGTGAGGAAGTTGAGCGCGCTGGCGATGCGATGGGGTGGGAAGAAACTGTGCGCCATTTCATCATCCGCAGGGGCGATGGCAACGTTGGAAGCGTAAAGATACAGGCCATCAATCACATAACCCTGAGGCAATTTCCCGTCGACAAATACCTGCCTGAAGTCGGCAAAGTTTTCTCGAACCAGCGCCAAGGTTGTCATGTACAGCGGCTTGTTCACTGACTTCAGTACGTAACCGAACGCCACGTCTGTGTGCGGTTTGCCCAAACGCTGGGCGTAACGGACAGCATCGTACGCCTGGGTGAAGAGGGGACCGCAGGGCGGATCGAGGAACACCGCGCGAATATCCCTGGCGTTGACTTGAAGTTGATTCGGTAAAAATCTCGCCATGATCGTTCTTGGCGGCCCCCATACCCGACCCCCCTCTACCACACGCAATTGACCAGCCTTTGCCACCTCAGTCACAAAGTCCTGCGGCAAGAGTGCCCCGCTGCGTATTTGCTGTTCGATGAGGTTATCGCCGTAATCCGCCCTCACCGGATTCAGGGGTGCCAGACGCTGCATGAGTAACGACTCCTCGGCGGCGCTGGACAGTTGGTAACTGAGGATCGAGCCCCTTGCGCCGAATACGTACTCCCGGTTGAGATGGCGCTCACGGTGCAAGAAGGATCCCAGCACTGCACTCGGTATCATGGTTTGGTAGATGGCTTTTTGAGTCGCGGACAGCAGCAGCGGTAACTCCTGATCCACCAGGGACCGATACCGCGCCACAATCGTACTGCCTCCCGGATACAACCCCGCCGCGACCGCCTGCCCAGGGTAGATCCAATTCAGCGCAAACCCCTGGGGCGGCAGCGCCAGGGGTTCCGTCGCTGCGAACAGCCCATTGACCAGCCTGAGGACCACGCCGCCATAAGCCCGACGATAGCCATTATCGAGCCTCGCCGCAGCGTGGCGGGCCGCATCATCGGCATTGGCGAAGGAGGGGCTCAAACGCCGCGGCATCAAAGTTTCGTAACCGCTCCATGTGATGGAGACCAAGCCTTTTTTATCCCAATACTGACTGGTACGCACCACATCAAGCATGCCTTTGAGCGCCCACTCCCTGAGGAAATCCAGGGGGAGCTTGCGACCTGAGTTCAACAGTTCCTGCGCCTGGGTCAATAACGTATCTGCCGGGCCGCCGCTGCTTACATCAAGGGGCGCGGGCACATACCGCAACAACGCACCATCAAGAGTCGAAAAATACATCGACGGTTTTTTCGCACCCGCTCGATCAGCGGCATAGAGCGCGCTATACAGCACATCCGGCGTGACAAAAAACAGCGTCAGCCATGCGTTCGACGTGTTCAACCCGGAAGGCGACCACTGCTGCGAGCGAAACAGCCCGTGCACTTCAAACCCGTCGGGCAGCCGATAGCCGCCGCCATCCTTGAGCTCAAACAAGCGATTGAGATTGAACAGCTTGGTCTGAGCGGCGACACCCACGACCTCACTCGCAATGTACTGTTCCTGGTCCTTGTGCTTGAGGATGAACGCAAAGCAGGCCGAATAGGCGAAATTGCGCCCGTGCACGCGCCCATGCAGGTTGCGCGCGGCCTCATCGGCGCTGGCAAACACCGCACCGTAGGTGACGTAGTCAGGTGGGCCCGATCGAGGGGCGTAGGTATAGTTGGGCGTCCAGTCGTTGTAGACCACCGAGCGCGGCCCCCACAACGCATTGCCTTGAATAATCCTGAAGTCTCCCGCCTCGGCCAGGCGCCAGACCCAATCGGCAGGTTTGATACGCCCACTGTCGAGGCGTTTACCGAGGCTGTCTTCACCGGCCTGCGGGCTGAGGTTGGCCAACAGCAACATTTCCTGGGACGAGTTGTTCGGGGTGTATTCCAACAGACAGTCCTGCGCCCCCGACAGATACGCGGGCCGGCCAGCCGGGATGATCGAGTAGATTTCGGCAGTGCTGAACACTTGCTGGTTGATCTGCGCTTCATCGCGAGTCCAGCCGCGCTGTGCCACCGCCACCGGGTCAGCCATAGACAGCGCCAGGTGCGAGCCGTAGCGCGCATACAGCACATAGGGTTCCGGTGGGATCAACGGCCCGGCGTGGCCCAGAGGAAAAAACAACGTAAAGGCAAAGGGGTTGGCGGCGCTGGCGATGGGTTCGGTAATGACAAAACGTCCGTCTTCCCCCTTGAGCACATAACCACCGTAGTAGCGATCACGCCAGTTACCAATTTGCTCATGGGCATACACTGCCGCATCCCGTGCCGAGAGAAACGAGCGACTCAAGGTCGCCGTGTAGAACGACGTCAACAGGTCGGAGCGGTTATCCACACTGCCCACCTTGCGCCACAAGCCACCGGCCTGCACCACCGACAGTTCGGTTGCCGCAATGACCCTGCGCACATAGTCGCGCGGGCTCAGGGTGCCGCTGAGCAGCGCGGCCTGTGCACCGTTGTCGTTCAACTCGCCACCGCTGCCCTGCCGGACCAACTCACTGGCGGGTGTGGCCTCGGGCACCTTGAATGCCAGCAGGGCACCGTCCGAGGCTTGCATATACAGGGACAATCCACGGCCCGTGTTCTGTAACTCCAGGGTCGCCCGCGCCTGACGGGTCGCCGCCACCACCTGCGCCGGTGTAAAGAAAGTACTGGCCAGCCACTTTTCCCGCGCCGCGACTTCATGGGTCTCGTAAAAACTGGTGAAGTAGATGGCCTCCAGCCGGTAGTGGGAAGGCAATCGAAGTTTGCCGTCGGGGCCTTTAGGAAACACCCCGTCGAGCGAGAACAGCGGGTGACGCTTGGGCAACGCCAAGGTCGCAACGTAGGCCTCCTCACGGCTGTGCTTGAGCACGAACCCTACCTTGGTGCCTTGGTCGGTCGCACCGGAGAGCAACAGTGCACGCAACACGGCCGCTTCAGGGGTTGGAAACACCGCGGTGAAAAACGGCAGTTGTTGCCCGGTCATCGCCGCCGTCCTGATCCGCCAGCCGTGGTTGATGCGGCCGCGAACGCCGCCCCACACAGGGTTCGCGATCACCACCCAGAGTTCGCCGGCCTCGGCCAGTTTCCAGATCAGATGTTCGAAATCGCTGCTGGGCTCAAGCGTCCCATCACGCAACTGCTGCTCCAGTTTTTTTTCCGTCGCAGAACCGCTGCTGACATATTTGAGCAACACGTTATCCGGCCCGGAAAAATAGTGAGTCTTGGCAAACGCCCGCTGCCTGAAGCTGAAGAGTTGGTCCGCCACCGAATAGTAGTTGTTGAACAGCTGCACCTGGTCAGCCGTGAAGCTGGGAAACATACCCTGGATTTGCGCGGCATCGGCAGGATGGGAATGGTAGAAGGCCTCGGCGACATAATCGTCAGGGGCGATGAAGTGGCCTTCATCGTCCTTGGCCAACACTAGCCCATGATCAAAGCTGTTGCGTTGGTCCGCCACAGGATCGGTAGCGTAATAGCGGCCGCCGCGCTTGAGAATGACGCCGCCGTACTCGACGTCGCGACGCTGGCCGATGGCTGCGTGTGCCCAGCAAGCGGCGTCGTCGGCACTGATAAAGGCCGGGCTCAAGCTTAGTGGCAGCGTTTCAGCAGCCGGGGGTTCAACAGCGAACCGTCCCGCCCGTTTCCATACTGTCCCGGCCTGCACCACGGTCAACTCACCCAAACTGGCCATTTTCTCGACAAACTGGGCAGGGGTAAACCTGGCCTCTTTCATTCGCGTTTCAACCACGTCCCCGGCATCAGAAAGGAACTGGGCTTCTGCCTCAGAACCGGAAAAGGTGTAGGACAATAACGCGTCATCGGCACTTCGCAACATCAGCGTCAGACGCCGGTGCGAGTCGTATAACGCAGGGTCGGCACGCCACTGGGCAAGGGTGGCAGCCAACAGTGAGGGGGTGAAAAAATACCGATGCTGCCACGTTTCTTTCGGCTGTATCCGACAATAAACCCTATCAATCCGAAAGTTGGACGGCAGGCGTACGCGGCCCTCGGCGCGTTTCATAAACAACGCTTCGGGTGCCACGAGACGTTGCTGTTCCCAGGCGGGAACAGGGGCGATGTATTCGTCCTTGCCGATGGCCTTGAGTACATACCCGAACACGGGCTGGGCCGACGCGGCGGTATTCACCGGCAGCAGCTTTTCCAGGTCCCGACCTGGGAATACCGACGTAAACAACGGGTGCAGTGCCTGCCCCCCGACCAAACGGTCCCCCATGCGCCAGTCTTTGTCGACACGCCCGCGTACACCGCCCCAAACGGCGTTGGCCACCAGGACTGAAAACTCGCCCGCTTCGGCCAACTGTGGGATGACGTCTTCGTGCACATCCATATCCCTGGGGTCGCCATCGTCCAAGCGCTTTAAAAACGCCAGCTCCTTGGGCGAACCACTGGCCACGTACTTGAGCAGCGAGCCTTCGGGCCCGGACAAATAATGGGTGCCGGCGATGTGACGAAAGCCAATCATGACTTTCATGTCGGGAGGCGAAAAAAACCCGAGCAGGAGCGTGCGCTCATCAGCGGTAAAGTGCGTGCCCTCATACGCCGCGTAATCAAGCGGATGGGAATGATAGATTGCCGTGCACGTATAACTCGGCGGCAAGATAAGCGTGCCGTCATTTGCCGTATCGAAGACCTCGTTCAGGGTAAATGACGAGGCCTTACCCGGCTGTGGTGTGGTCGCGAAATAACGGTTCTTGTGCTTGAGAATCACCCCGCCATATTCTCTGTCGCGCTGACGGCCTATTTGCTCATGCACCCAGTACGCGGCGTCGTCGGCACTGATAAAAGCTGCGCTGAGAGAGGTAAGCGTCGGCGGCGGCGGTGCCGGTGGATCAGCTGATTGCGTGCTATCCGTCATGGCGGATCTCCCTGAAAACGGTTGAATGAAAGCTGGAAATTTTCAACCGTCAGCAAGACGCACAGGCACAACATAGTTATCGCATGGTTTAAAAACCGATACCGCCGACAGGCTGTCCAGTCTCAACTATTGCGGTTAAAACTCATCCTTCTCCCGATGAAAACCGTCCCCCGGCGGCGCATCCTGCACCGTAGGTGAAGCCTTGGCGACCGGTGCCGCAAGCTCATCGCCGATCAGCCCTTTGCGCCTCCAGAAATGACCGGCAAGCACCACATTCAAGGTCTTGTAGGGTGCCATCAGCCGCAGCATCTCGCGGGCGTCATAAACACCTATGTGATTGAACTGGTGGACCATCGTCTCCTCCTGCGAATCGACGCTGTAGTCCGGGGTATACCTGAGCAATGCACCATCGCGGGTCGAGAGGTAATAGTTCTGAATGTCGAAATAGCCCCTCAGGCCCCGGGTGTAGCGATGGATGTAGCTCCAGGAAATGAAGTTGACGCCCAGAGACGTGGCGGCGTCCTCCTTGCCTTGGGCAAAGTCGGATTTGTACAACTGGTGAGTCATCACCACCCGATGGCCTTCGGGGTACTCAGGCAGCGGAACTTCATGGTCACTGGTCGAGGCCCTGCTGACTTTCCAGAACAAGCGTTCCTCGGCGCTGGGCACCGCGTCGGGGTCGTTGTCTGGCAGAGGTTCGACGGCCACATAGGCGCGGCGTTGCAGATCCTCAAGAATCGCCCCAAGGAAATCATCGCCCTGGTACGGCCCGACCAGACGCTGGGTGTAACGGGCGGCATCGTCGGAATGCACAAAGACTGGGCTTAACGCCAGACGATGATCATTGGAAGCCGGCACAGGGGTCGCCCTGCGCAGGGTCGCCTCAACAGAATCCCGCTCGCTTGCGGGCCTTGAGCCATCGAGTTGCAAAAGCGTGCCGTCGGCACATAGGACATAGAGCGGTACATGACCATAGCGGGCTGCAGTCGCCGCCCCTGCCGCCAAGTCCTGGGGCCGCAAGCCACTGTGTACCGAGCTTGGCCCTTTGGCCTGCGGCTCAATGCGCGCGCGCAAATACAGGCCGTTGACTACAAACCCCTGGGGCTGCTGCCCATCGAGCAATACACGATTGAGCGAGAACCCGGCGGCAGCCTCCATGGACATCGGCAGGCTCGCCATGAAATGCGCATGACTTGCCGCCTTGAAAATAAACCCGCACGTGTGCTGCTCCCGCTCCTGGCTCAGGCGATGCACGTAACGCACGGCGTCCGCCGCCTGGGTGAACAAGGGGGTCAAGCCGGTATCCGCTTGCACAGGGCTGCCGGACGACAAGTCCAACCGCACCTCATAGGGTAAAAACGACACCACAGGTCGCGGGTTACCCCACAGTTGGCTGCCCTGCAAGACGGCCAACTCCCCGGCGTAGGCCAGACGATTGACCCATTCGGCCGGTTGCAAGATGCCGGCCCGAATCTGCTCTTCGATCGGGTTATACAGGTGCCATGGTGCTTCAGCGGGAGCCACGTTGAGCTCAGCCGCCAACGCCTTTTGCGCTGCATTGCCGGTGAAGCGATAACGCAGCAGCGCGCCATCGTTGCACAACAGATAATCAGTGCGCGGCGACGCCGCCTGCTGCGACGGGTCCCTGAGCACATCCGCCACAAACGCCGTGGAGTACATGTTGCGGTAGACATTCCATTGCGTATCCGTGGTCGGAAACTGCGGCTCATACGCGCTGCAACTATGATAAAAGGCGACCACGGTACTGCCCCCCAGAAACAGCCCTTTATCCACCAGCTCCCTGGAGCGGACCCACTGCACGTCAAAGTTTTCCACATGCACCACCAAAGGCTCGGTGGCGACAAACAGGCCTGCGGTCGAGCGCAGGATCAGCCCGCCATACACCTGGTCACGCCGGTCGCCCAAGCGAGTGGAGGCATACCGCGCCGCATCATCGGCACAGGAAAACGCCGGGCTCAGGCGCCGACGCGTCATGCCAGAGAATGGCGCCCAACTGGGGTTAATCTGACCGGGTTGGTCCCAGCACTCACTGGCATCGACCACGCGTAACGCGCCCGCGCTCGCAACGTGCCGGACAAAATCGGTGGTGGACAGCTCGTCACTGTCGAGGCGGCGCTTGAACGACGCCTGGCCGGCTTGCGCATCGGCACCGAACAGCCGGTCATCGGAACCTGCGTCATACGCCAGCAAGGCGCCTTCAAGTGTCGCAATGTGCAGCGTTAATCGCTGCGCCAGCGGCAAGCGCCTGGCCCCAACGTTGTCGTAAATGGCCGCCTGCAAATCCCCAGGGCCGATAAAGTGCCGCGCCAGCCAGCCTCCCGAAGCGGTTGCCGAATCAGGCACACGCACGCTGGACAGGTAAAAGCTGTCGACTTCAAACCCAGCCTGTTGCAGCGACTCGGCAAAGCGGCAGGTATGCAGCAGTTGATCGAGCCATTGCGGGGCAACCTGTTGTGTGGTCACGTACTGCGCCAGTGAGCGATGCCTTAGCACCACTCCCAGGCCGCTGGGGGGACGACCATAGCGATCCAGGATGCTCTTGTGGGCATTACGCACGGCGTCCACCGCCGAGGCAAAAACCTGACTGAGCAAAGGGGTTTGCGGCAGTCGCGTGATATCGACGGTGTCACCCGGTTGCCAATCCTCGGGCAAGGGTCCCACGGCGCCCCACAGGCGTCCGGCAACCACAACACGCAGTCGCCCGGGATAGGCTTGTTCACGCACGAAGGCGCTGGGCAACAGCTCACCGCCCGACAAGGCGCGGGCCACCGGGCTGTGGCCCTGCACGGGTGTCACCCGCTCCAGCAACTCACGTTCGGTATAGGTCTGCAGGTCTTGCGTGGTGTAGGCCAGCAGGCTGTCGACCGAGCCAGACAGGTACCCGCAAGCTACCGCCTGGCGGTTCGAGAGCAAGGCATGGATATCGGTGTCCATGTACATCTGCTGCGCAACCTGGGCCTCGCTGGCACTCAGGCCCTGCGGCGCCTCGGACATAGCCCTGGAGCAGAACAACGCGTGCAGTCGACAGCCTGGGGTCAGCATGATCAGAGCACCGTGCTCATCCAACGGATAGACCGCATCCAAGGCAAAACGCGGCCGCTGAGTACTTACAGGCTGCGTGACGATAAAGCGCTGGTCGGCCCGCTGCAGGATCAATGCGGCGTAGTTGCTCAAGCGTCCGTAGTCCACTTGCGCATGGGCATACCGCGCCGCATCGTCCGCCGTGACAAACGCCGGGCTCAATGGCTGTTGCCTGATCGAATACGGTTGCCAGTCCTGGGTCAGCGTGGTTTTTTCGTCCCAGACCTGGCTGGTGCGGATCACCGCCAACTGGCCGGCCTGGGCAACGCGCAGGACATAATCGCGCGAGGCCAGGGCACCGGAGGCCATGCGCTGCTCGCTGCCGTCATCACTGAAGCGGCCAGGTGCAGGCTCGGTAAACAGCGTCGCCTCCTGGGCCGACCCGCTAAGCCGGTAACGCAATACGGCGCGGTCGCTGGTTTTGAAATACAGGTCCATCGGCGAATGCTGGTCGCCCAAGTCGGCATTGACCTTTAGCTGCCCGATCCCCACCGCCAGTTGCAACGCCGAAAACATCGACTTGTATAACCAGGGCTCGGGCACGCTGGATAGCCCTCCCACCTTGTCTGGCACCACGACGTAGGCACCTTGTAGAGCGCAATGCTCAGGCAGCCTGAGACTGCCGTTATCATCGACAGGAAAGAGTACAGCTGGCGAGAACCACGGTGGAGTTGCCGGCTCCGGCCAAGTGGCCACATAGCCCTGGGTACTTTTGAGAATAAACCCATGGGTCACCGCCCCGGCTGGCGCGCGGTTGTCCAAAGCAGCCATGGCCGCTTTGTCGGCCAGTGCAAACACTCGGGTACACAAAGGTAACGCCTCAACCCTTGAGGTCACGGCAGTACCTATCTCCCACCCAGGCTTGACCCGGCCCCGTACGCCTCCCCACTCTTGATTGGGCACCACCACCCACAGCTCGCCCGCAGCGGCACTTTCCTGGCTTAACGTATGTACATATTCGTCGCGCGCGGTGCCCTGGATGTCTTCCAACAATCGCTCAAACAACGCATGTTCGGTGGCACTACCGCTGCAGACATACTTGATCAGAGACCCGTCCGGCCCCGACAAATAATGCACCGGCACCCCCGCGCCCAGGTTGAGGTTAAACAGCATTTCCTCGGGGAGGAACGAACCCAGGAGGAAGCGCGTCTCGGCATCTGTCAACCCCGTTGCGCGCACTTGACCATGCCGCGCAGCATGAGAGTGATAAATCGCAACCACCTCGAACCCAGCGGGTGCGATAGGGTAACCAACCTTGTCTGCCGGCAGCACCTCCTCGAAACGGAAAATGAACGCTTCACCGTGTTTGGGGGCGGTCGCGCGGAAATAACCTTCTTTGTCTTTCAAAATCACACCACCGAATTCCCATTCCAGGCCATGGAGGATTTGACGGTGCGCCCAGTAGACGGCGTCGTCTGCACTGATAAAAGGCGGGCTCAGAGGCGGCAAATGAACGGCCTGGGTTGACGGGTGGGCTGCTGTACCGGGGGTCTTGTCCATAAAAGCTCTCGCGAAAAAGGAGCGAAGGCGCATCGCGTACGCCTTACCTGAACCCTCATGCTGGAACATCCCTGCACGGTGCTTGCGCTGCATATCTATCTCCATGCCCCGTTTTAGCGCTCTGCATGCACTTTGCGGGTATTGCGGCGCCAAGCTAGTGCACGCCCTTGCCAACGCCCGCAGCAATCGATCAACGACACCGGTGGTTTGCGCCGCAGGCACAGCCTTTGCAAAGTCCTGTGTATCTGCCCTCATAAAAATATCGGTTTACGGAGATCGCACCATGCAGCGTCGTAGCTTGATCAAGGCTTTTACTTTGTCGGCATCCCTGGTTGCCATGGGCTTGACCTGGACCGTACAGGCCGCCGAGACCATCAAGGTCGGCATCCTGCACTCGTTGTCCGGGACCATGGCGATTTCCGAAACCTCGCTTAAAGACATGGCGCTGATGACCATCGACGAGATCAACGCCAAGGGCGGTGTGAACGGCAAGATGCTCGAACCGGTGGTGGTGGACCCTGCCTCCAACTGGCCGCTGTTCGCCGAGAAAGGCCGGCAACTGCTGACCCAGGACAAGGTGGCCGTGGTGTTCGGCTGCTGGACCTCGGTGTCGCGTAAATCGGTATTGCCGGTGTTCGAGGAACTCAACGGCCTGCTGTTCTACCCGGTGCAGTACGAAGGCGAAGAGATGTCGCCCAACGTGTTCTATACCGGTGCGGCACCGAACCAGCAGGCGATCCCGGCGGTGGAGTACCTGATGAGCGAAGAAGGCGGCGGCGCCAAGCGTTTCTTCCTGCTCGGCACCGACTATGTGTACCCACGCACCACCAACAAGATCCTGCGAGCGTTCCTGCATGCCAAGGGCGTGGCCGACAAAGACATCGAAGAGGTCTACACCCCGTTCGGCCATGCCGACTACCAGACCATCGTTGCCAACATCAAGAAGTTCTCCGCTGGCGGCAAGACCGCGGTGGTCTCCACCGTCAATGGCGACTCCAACGTGCCGTTCTACAAGGAGCTGGCCAACCAGGGCCTGAAGGCCACCGACGTACCGGTGGTGGCGTTTTCGGTGGGCGAAGAAGAACTGCGCGGCATCGACACCAAGCCGCTGGTGGGCAACCTTGCGGCGTGGAACTACTTCCAGTCCGTGGAAAACCCGGTGAACCAGAAGTTCGTCGCCGATTGGAAAGCCTACGCCAAGAAACACAACCTCCCGGGGGCGGACAAAGCCGTGACCAACGACCCGATGGAAGCCACCTACGTAGGCATCCATATGTGGGCCCAGGCCGCAGAACAAGCCAAGTCCACCGACGTCGACAAAGTGCGTGAAGCCCTGGGCGGCCAGACCTTCGCCGCACCGTCGGGCTTCACCCTGACCATGGACAAGACCAACCACCACCTGCACAAGCCGGTGATGATCGGTGAGATCCAGGCCGACGGGCAGTTCTCGGTGGTGTGGCAAACCGAAGCGCCGATTCGGGCGCAGCCGTGGAGCCCCTACATTCCGGGCAATGACAAAAAGCCGGACTATGCCGTGAAGAGCAACTAAAGCCCACCACAGATCAAAAATGTGGGAGTGGGCTTGCTCCCGATAGCGGCGGGTCAGTGATACATGCATTGCCTGACGCACCGCCATCGGGAGCAAGCCCCCTCCCACAGTGTTGACCGCGCATGACTAGGACATTGTGTTATGCCTACTGCCCTCCCACGCTGCTTGTTGGCATTGCTGCTGTTGCTGCCTTTGGCGGCATATGCAGGCGACGCAGAAGACTTCCTCGCCGCCAACCCGACGCAACAAGCCAAGCTGCTCCAGGACTGGGCCGCCCAGCCCGACCCGGCGCGCATCGAGCTGGTGGACGCCCTGCAACAAGGCCAGCTCACGCTCAACGGCGAGACCAGGACCGTACGCCTGAACAACCGCCTGCGCGGCTTGATCAATAACGTCCAGGCCAGCCAGCAGTTGCTCGCCGCCGACCCCAAGGTGCGCCTGGCAGCAGCCCGTACCCTGCAAAAAAGCGCCGTACCTGCGCAGTTGAAATTCCTCGACCAGCAGGTCGCCGCCGAGACCGATGAGGGTGTGCACACCGCCCTGAGCCTGGCCCTGGCCAACCTGCAACTGGTGGACAGTGACCCGGTGGTGCGTCTGGCTGCCGTGCGCTTGCTCGGCAGCACCGGCGACCCGCTGGCCCGCACCCGTCTTGAAGCGCTGCTCGCGCCAGGGGTGGAAGCCGACGCCGCCGTGCACACCGCCGCCGAAACCAGCCTGGCCCAGGTCAAGCGCAAACTGATGATGGGCGAGATCCTCGGCCAGGCGTTCAGCGGCATGTCCCTGGGGTCGATCCTGTTGCTGGCGGCGCTGGGCTTGGCGATCACCTTCGGTCTGCTCGGGGTGATCAATATGGCCCATGGCGAGATGCTGATGCTCGGCGCCTATTCGACGTATGTGGTGCAGCTGATGATGCAGCGCTATGTGCCTGCTGCTATCGAGTTCTACCCGTTGATCGCGCTGCCGGTGGCGTTCTTCGTCACCGCCGCCATCGGCATGTTTCTGGAGCGCACAGTGATTCGCCACCTGTATGGCCGACCGCTGGAAACCCTGCTCGCCACCTGGGGCATCAGCCTGATGCTGATCCAACTGGTGCGCCTGGTGTTCGGCGCGCAGAACGTCGAAGTGTCCAACCCTGCCTGGTTGTCCGGGGGCATCCAGGTACTGCCCAACTTGGTGCTGCCGTACAACCGCATCGTTATCATCGCCTTCGCGCTGTTCGTGGTAGTGCTCACCTGGCTGCTGCTGAACAAGACGCGCCTGGGCCTGAACGTGCGCGCCGTCACCCAGAACCGCAACATGGCCGCCTGCTGCGGCGTGCCCACCGGACGGGTGGACATGCTCGCCTTTGGCCTCGGCTCCGGCATCGCGGGCCTTGGTGGCGTGGCGCTGAGCCAGATCGGCAACGTCGGCCCGGACCTGGGCCAGGGCTACATCATCGACTCGTTCCTGGTGGTGGTGCTCGGCGGTGTCGGCCAACTGGCCGGTAGCGTCATGGCGGCGTTCGGCCTGGGTATTGCCAACAAGATTCTCGAACCGCAGATCGGCGCCGTGCTCGGCAAGATCCTGATCCTCGCGCTGATCATTCTGTTTATCCAGAAACGCCCGCAAGGACTCTTCGCACTGAAAGGACGGGTGATCGACTGATGAATCAGCCATTGATGCTCACGGCCACGCAAAAGGCCGGCCCCAAGGTGACGATTGCCGTCGGCGTGGTGATCCTCAGCGTGCTGCTGGCATTGCCGCTGCTGTCGCTGCTGCCGGCGGACAGTACCTTGCATGTTTCCGCCTACACCCTGACGCTGGTGGGCAAGATCCTCTGCTATGCCATCGTCGCCCTGGCTTTGGACCTGGTATGGGGCTACGCCGGCATGCTGTCCCTGGGTCACGGTTTGTTCTTTGCCCTGGGCGGCTATGCCATGGGCATGTACCTGATGCGCCAGGCGTCAGGGGATCAGTTGCCGGCGTTCATGACCTTTTTGTCCTGGACCGAATTGCCCTGGTACT
Organism: Pseudomonas sp. Root569; assembly: GCF_001427465.1. Lineage (NCBI taxonomy): Bacteria > Pseudomonadati > Pseudomonadota > Gammaproteobacteria > Pseudomonadales > Pseudomonadaceae > Pseudomonas > Pseudomonas sp. Root569. Next base: position 110,729 of record NZ_LMGQ01000024.1, read on the forward strand.
GGGCCGGCACCGACCACTTCCTCTGGGCCTTGTGCCTGGTGGTCTTGGCGCCTGGATTGCTGGCGCTGGTGTTCGGGTTCTTCGCCTTCCGTTCGCGGATCAAGGGCGTGTATTTCTCGATCATGACCCAGGCCCTTACCTTTGCCGGGATGCTGTTGTTCTTTCGCAACGAGACCGGGTTTGGCGGCAATAACGGCTTTACCAATTTCCGCAGCATCCTCGGGTTTGGCATCACCGAACCCGCTACGCGGGCGGTGTTGTTCGTGGCGACAGTGCTGTTGCTGGTGGCGAGCCTGTACATCGGCTGGCGCCTGGCGCAAAGCAAGTTCGGCCGGGTGCTGACGGCGCTGCGTGATGCCGAGAACCGCCTGATGTTCTGTGGTTACGACCCACGTGGCTTCAAGCTGTTCGTATGGGTGTTGAGTGCGGTGTTGTGCGGGCTTGCCGGCGCGCTGTATGTGCCGCAGGTGGGCATCATCAACCCCAGCGAAATGTCGCCGACCAATTCCATCGAAGCCGCCGTGTGGGTGGCCTTGGGCGGGCGCGGCACGCTGATCGGGCCGTTGCTCGGCGCGGGCGTGGTCAATGGCATGAAGAGCTGGTTCACCGTAGCCTTCCCGGAGTACTGGCTGTTCTTCCTCGGTGCGCTGTTCATCATCGTCACCCTGTACCTGCCCAAGGGCGTTATCGGCCTGCTGAAAAAATGAGGAACGTCATGCTTGAACCTATTTTCGATGCCGGCAGCGGCCGCGATGCGATCGGTATCGGCCAGGCGGCAGGCAAAGGGCTCAACACCCGCCACGGCACCATCCTGACCCTGGAAGACATCAGCGTCAGCTTCGACGGTTTCAAGGCCCTCAATGACCTGAATCTCTACATCGGCGTCGGTGAATTGCGCTGCATCATCGGCCCCAACGGCGCGGGCAAGACCACGCTGATGGACGTGATCACCGGCAAGACCCGGCCCAGCCACGGCAAGGCCTGGTTCGGCGAAACCCTGGACCTGACCAGCATGAGCGAAGTGCAGATCGCCCAGGCCGGCATCGGCCGCAAGTTCCAGAAACCTACGGTGTTCGAAGCCCTCAGCGTGTTCGAAAACCTCGAGCTGGCGCAGAAGGCCGACAAGTCGGTCTGGGCCAGCCTGCGCGCACGCCTGAGCGGCGAGCAGAAGGACCGTATCGACGAAATACTCGAGACCATCCGCCTCACCACCTCGGTGCAGCGGCCCGCCGGCTTGCTGTCCCACGGCCAGAAGCAGTTCCTGGAAATCGGCATGCTGCTGATGCAAGACCCACAACTGTTGCTGCTGGACGAACCGGTGGCGGGCATGACCGACGCCGAAACCGAGTTCACCGCCGAGTTGTTCAAGCGCCTGGCGGGCAAGCATTCTTTGATGGTGGTGGAGCATGACATGGGCTTTGTGGGCTCGATTGCCGACCACGTCACCGTGTTGCACCAGGGCAGCGTATTGGCCGAAGGGTCGCTGGAACAGGTGCAGGAAAATGAGCGGGTGATCGAGGTCTACCTCGGTCGCTAAGATGGTTTTCCTGTAGGAGCGAGCTTGCTCGCGAAGATCGTTAACGCTAACGCGGGCATCCTGAATGCACGTGGCGCCCTCAGGTTTTTCGCGAGCAAGCTCGCTCCTACAGGGGATTGAGGAGGTTTTGAGAATGCTGCAAGTCGACAAGCTGCACCAGTACTACGGCGGTAGCCACATCCTGCGCGGGCTGTCCTTCGACGTGAAGATCGGCGAAGTCACCTGCCTGCTCGGGCGTAACGGCGTGGGCAAGACCACCCTGCTCAAGTGCCTGATGGGTTTGCTGCCGGCCAAGGAAGGCGCGGTGACCTGGGAAGGCAAGGCCATCACCACACTCAAGCCTCACCAGCGTGTGCATGCTGGCATCGCTTATGTGCCCCAGGGTCGGGAGATTTTCGGCCGACTGACGGTGGAAGAAAACCTGCTGATGGGCCTGTCGCGCTTCCCCGGCGCCGAAGCCAAGGAAGTGCCCGCCTTCATCTACGAGCTGTTCCCGGTGTTGCTGCAAATGAAGCATCGCCGTGGCGGCGATCTGTCCGGCGGCCAGCAACAGCAATTGGCGATTGGTCGCGCCCTGGCCAGCCGCCCGCGCCTGCTGATCCTCGATGAGCCCACCGAAGGCATCCAACCGTCGGTGATCAAGGAAATCGGCGCGGTGATAAAGAAGCTCGCGGAACGCGGCGATATAGCGATCCTGCTGGTGGAGCAGTTCTACGACTTCGCCGCCGAGCTGGCGGACCAGTATCTGGTGATGTCCCGAGGTGAAATCGTGCAGCAAGGCCGCGGTGAAAATATGGAAAGCGAAGGTGTGCGTGGGCTGGTAACCATCTAATCTGTAGCCTCCTGACGATAAGCAACCAGCCATGAACCTGCCCATATCCCCTGCCCTGTTCACCCCCAGCTGGCACGCCGAGCTGGAACTCGGCTATGCACGTTTCGGCGACACCACCCGCCCGGTATTGCGCCGCCACCTTGGCCCGCTGCGGGTGCAAAAGCACCTGTACGCCGAAGGCCCCGGGGTGTGCCAGCACATCATCGTGCACCCGCCCGGCGGAATTGCCGGCGGTGATCGCCTGGACATCAGCGCCCATGTCGGCACTGGGGCCTGGGCGCAACTGACCAGCCCCGGCGCCGCCAAGTGGTACCGCGCCAGCGGCCCGGCGTTTCAGCAAGTCGAGTTGACCGTCGAGGCCGGCGCGACGCTGGAATGGCTGCCCCAGGAAACCATCGTGTTCAGCGCCGCCCAGGCCGAACTCACTACGCGCATCGAGCTCTTGGGCGATGCGCGGTTGTTCTATTGGGATGTGGTCGCCCTGGGGCGCCCGGCCAGCGGCGAACGGTTCGACCTCGGCCACTTTCAATCACACCTGGATATTCGCCGCGACGGGCAGTTGCTCTGGCATGAGCGCCAGCGCATCGTGGGCGCCGATGGGCTGCTGGATTCGCCTATCGGGCTGAATGGGCAGCCGGTGTTTGCCACATTGCTGGTGACGGGTGAGGTTGAGCCTGAATTGCTTGAGCGTTGCCGCTCGCTGCCCCACGCAGTGCGCGGCGATTTGACCCAATTGCCGGGCTTGCTGGTCGCCCGCTGCCTGGCCAGTGAAGCACTGCTGGCGCGAGGGTGGTTGATAGATCTATGGCGATTGCTGCGCCCGGCCATACTCGGCAGAGAAGCAATATCACCAAGAATCTGGAGCACATGAAGATCAAAATGTGGGAGGGGGCTTGCTCCCGATGGCGGTGGGCCAGTCACAGATGTATGCCTGACACCCCGCCATCGGGAGCAAGCCCCCTCCCACACTTGATCTCTGTCAAATTCAAGAATGCATTCTTTGAAGGACCTTGAACCATGGACCTGACCCCACGGGAAAAAGACAAACTGCTGATCTTCACCGCAGGCCTCGTCGCCGAGCGCCGCCTGGCACGCGGGGTGAAGCTCAACTACCCGGAAACCATCGCCTACATCTCCGCCGCCCTGATGGAAGGCGCCCGCGATGGCCGCACGGTAGCCGACCTGATGCACTACGGCACCACGCTGCTCAGCCGCGAACAGGTGATGGAAGGCATCCCGGAGATGATTCCGGATATCCAGGTGGAGGCCACCTTTCCCGACGGCACCAAGCTGGTCACCGTCCACCAGCCCATTGCGTGAGGCACTGCGATGATTCGTGATGCAACCGAACACGACCTGCCGGCGATCCGCGACATCTACAACGACGCCGTGCTCAACACCACGGCGATCTGGAACGAACAACCGGTGGACCTGGCCAACCGCCAAGCCTGGTTCAGTGCGCGCCAGGCCCAGCAGTATCCGATCCTGGTGGCGGTGGAACACGACGAAGTCATCGGCTACGCCTCCTTCGGCGACTGGCGGCCTTTCGAAGGCTTTCGCTACAGCGTCGAACACTCGGTGTACGTGCGCAACGATCAACGTGGCAAGGGCCTTGGCCCACGCTTGATGCAAGCGCTGGTCGAGCGTGCGCGCAGCGGCGGCAAGCACGTAATGGTCGCAGCCATCGAAAGCGGCAACCAGGCGTCCATCCACCTGCATGAGCGCCTGGGTTTCATCACTACCGGGCATATGCCGCAAGTGGGCATTAAGTTCGGCCGCTGGCTGGACCTGACCTTTATGCAACTGACCTTGAACCCGGGCGCCGAACCGCCCAAGGAGTAAGATCGATGAACGCTGCACAACTGCGTCGAGTCAATGCTGAAAGTTTTGCCCATTACCGCCTGGGCTTGATCGAGCTGTTGCTGGATGCGGTGCAGCATGGCGCTTCGGTGGGCTTCATGGACGACTTCGACGAAGCCCAGGCCCGCACCTATTTGAGCGGCGTGCAAGCCAGCATCGAAGACGCCAGCCTGCTGCTGTGGGTGGTGGTGCGTGACGAGCAGGTGATCGCCAGCGTGCAGTTGGCGCTGTGCCAAAAAGCCAATGGCCTCAACCGCGCTGAAGTGCAAAAGCTGCTGGTGCACAGCAGCGCACGCCGCCACGGCCTGGGCCAGCAATTGATGAACACCCTGGAGCTCGCCGCACGCCAGCACAAGCGCGGCCTGCTGTACCTGGACACCGAGGCCGGCTCCGGCGCCGAAGCCTTCTACCAGTCGCTGCGCTACACCAAGGTCGGTGAGCTGCCCGACTACTGCCAAAGCCCGGACGGGCGCTACAGCCCGACCGCCATCTACTTCAAGACCCTGGGGCAACCTGCATGATTCCTGGCGAATACCAGATCCAGCCGGGCGACATCGAACTGAATGTCGGCCGCCGTACCCTTACCCTCGACGTGGCCAACAGCGGTGACCGACCGATTCAGGTGGGTTCGCATTACCATTTTTTCGAGACCAATGACGCGCTGGAGTTTGACCGTGCCGCAAGCCGTGGCATGCGCCTGAATATTCCGGCGGGCACGGCAGTGCGGTTTGAGCCGGGGCAACGGCGGGAGGTGGAGTTGGTGGATTTAAGCGGGGGGCGGCGGGTATTTGGGTTTGCAGGGCGGGTCATGGGTGACCTTTAGGGCATCATCGGGGGCAAGCCCCCTCCCACAGGGGAATGCATTCCAAGTGTGGGAGGGGGCTTGCCCCCGATAGCGATCGCACATTCAACACATCTTTATCAGGGCAACCACACATGAAAATCAGCCGCCAAGCCTACGCCGACATGTACGGCCCCACCGTCGGTGACAAGGTCCGCCTGGCCGACACCGACCTGTTCATCGAAGTGGAACAGGACTTCACCGTCTACGGCGAAGAAGTCAAATTCGGCGGCGGCAAAGTGATCCGCGACGGCCAGGGCCAGAGCCAGTTGCTCGCCCATGAGGTGGTGGACACCCTGATCACCAACGCATTGATCATCGACCACTGGGGCATCGTCAAGGCTGACGTCGGCCTCAAGAACGGCCGCATCCATGCGATCGGCAAGGCCGGCAACCCGGATATCCAGCCCGGCGTGACCATGGCCATCGGCGCCAGCACCGAGGTGATTGCCGGCGAAGGCATGATCCTGACCGCCGGCGGCATTGACTCCCATGTGCATTTCATCTGCCCGCAGCAGATCGAAGAAGCGCTGACCAGCGGCGTCACCACCATGATCGGCGGCGGCACCGGGCCGGCCACCGGCACCAATGCCACCACTTGCACCTCCGGCCCATGGCATCTGGCGCGCATGCTGCAAGCCAGCGATTCGTTCCCGATGAACATAGGCTTCACCGGCAAGGGCAACGCCAGCTTGCCCGAGCCGCTGATCGAGCAGGTCAAGGCCGGCGCCATTGGTTTGAAGCTGCATGAGGACTGGGGCACGACGCCGGCTAGCATTGATAACTGCCTGAGCGTGGCCGACCAATACGATGTGCAGGTGGCGATCCACAGCGACACCCTCAACGAGTCCGGCTTTGTCGAGACCACCCTCGCTGCCCTCAAGGGCCGCACCATCCACACCTACCACACCGAAGGCGCCGGTGGCGGTCATGCGCCGGACATCATCAAGGCCTGCGGTTACCCCAACGTGCTGCCCAGCTCTACCAACCCGACGCGGCCGTTCACGCGCAACACCATCGATGAACACCTGGACATGCTGATGGTCTGCCATCATCTGGACCCGAGCATTGCCGAAGACGTGGCCTTCGCCGAAAGCCGCATCCGCCGCGAGACCATCGCCGCCGAAGACATCCTGCACGACCTCGGCGCGTTCTCGATGATCAGCTCCGACAGCCAGGCCATGGGCCGCGTCGGTGAAGTGATCACGCGCACCTGGCAGACCGCCGACAAGATGAAAAAACAGCGCGGCGCCCTGCCCGGCGATGGTCCCGGCAACGACAATTTCCGCGCCAAGCGCTACATCGCCAAGTACACCATCAACCCGGCAATCACCCACGGCATCAGCCATATCGTCGGTTCCATCGAAGTGGGCAAGTGGGCCGACCTGGTACTGTGGCGCCCGGCGTTCTTCGGCATCAAGCCGACGTTGATCCTCAAGGGCGGTGCGATTGCCTCAAGCCTCATGGGCGACGCCAACGCCTCGATCCCCACGCCGCAACCGGTGCACTACCGCCCGATGTTCGCCAGCTTCGGCAGCGCGTTGCACGCCACCAGCCTGACCTTTATCAGCCAGGCCGCCCAGGACGCCGGGTTGCCCGAGGCCCTGGGCCTGAAGAAGCAGATTGCGGTGGTCAAGGGCTGTCGCGATGTGCAGAAAACCGACTTGATCCACAACGACTACCTGCCCGAGATCGAGGTTGACCCACAGACCTATCAGGTCAAGGCCGACGGCCAGTTGCTGTGGTGCGAGCCGGCGGATGTACTGCCGATGGCCCAGCGTTACTTCCTGTTTTGAACCCGCCCCTGCAGGCGCGGGCAAGCTCGCGCCTGCAGGGAGTGGAGACTACGCAAACAACGTCGCGATCATGCCTTCGCTGTATTGGTAATCCATGCGCAGCTCGACGCCCGCCGGGATATCTTCAATGGCAAATATCGCCGTCAGGATCATAGTGCTCCTGGTGCTCTTGGCACCCTGCCCCTCCTCCACTTCGACGTCGAACCCTACCCCTTCAACGTTGTAGCCGCTGGCGGCCTGGCGTACGGGCTTGCCGTTGGCGTCATATTCAAAGTGGGTATTGATCCTGGAGAGGATGTTATCCCCCGAGATTTCGATCGGCTCCATGCCGAGTTTTCCAGGGGTCGGCCTGGCGCCTGCAAGCATGATATAGGTCTGCCCACCTGGGCTTGCGACCTGAGAGGGCAGCACGGTGCCGCCGTAGACGCCGAGGATTTCACCTTTGGCAATACGCCGGTTGGCCATCACCATGGACTGTCCGATCAGCACTTTTTCCTCGGGCACTTGCATGTCCTGGGCAGTGAACACGCGCCGCTGCAGCTTCTCGTCATAACGCGCTGCCACCTTTTCGTAGCCTTCAAACTGGATGTAAGGCTTGATCTGCTCTGAGCTGTACTTGACGCCCGAGTCGGTCACGACTTCTCTCTGCAGTTTTCGGATACGCATCGGTTTGCCTTGCAGGTTCCTCAGCGGGTACCTGCCGTTGTTAACGCGGTCATAACTGCCGGGTACGTTGCGCAGTTGGGTGAAATGCACTTCGCGCTTCATGGCACTCAGTTCGAGCGCGGTGTAGGGCTCCACCGGCATGGACTCGGAGGCCTCTTCAAGCTCATCGCTGGAGCTGCCGGAGCGCATGCCACCCGCCGAGCCCCTGCGCTTCCACACGCCGTCGAGATCGGGCTTGGCAACGATACCGCTGCTGACCAGGGCAAATGGATTCTGCGCTGCCTGCACCCACAATACGTAGTACTCGCCATCCCGGGCATCGGGCATGCTCGCGATAAAGTATTGCTTGCCGTCCAGATCAATGGCTTGCGCCTGGTTGAGCTGCAACCCGGCGGCAGGGCCAACGCCGGGCTCGACCAACCCTTCGAGCGGACCACGGGGCAACAACGCCTCAGCGATTTCCCGCCGGCTCAGAGTCTCGATCAACCCGCTTTCCTCGATCACCAGCCGAGCCTGTAGTTCATCGGCCCTGGCCTCATACAGGGCGTCGGACAATGCCTCGGCCACCCTCTGATCATGCAGGGCAGCCAACTGCTGCTGGTAGGGCTCGCTGAGCCGGTCAAATTGCGCCCTGTATTTATGCGTCACATAGTCCTGCCAGAACTCACGGGACAACAGGGCCTGGAACTCCTCGGCGGAGTTGTCCAGGGCGATGACTTTTTCGTAGGCGGCATCCAGCATCGCCGGGGTAACCCCGCCCATACTGGTGAACCTGACCTTCTGCGGCTGCCCCGGCAATTGCAACCGGTCCTTGAGGCCGAAGCGATAGGCCAGCCGGATCTCCACCTCTTCGGCCAGGCGTTGGGTATGGGGCAACTTATCGGTCATCGACATCGAGGGATCATTGACGATAGCCTCGCTGCGCTGGATATCCGCAGAAGCGATCTTGTCAACTTCGTGCAGACGCAACAGGCCCTTGGAGAGGCTTGCCAGCTGTGCCGCTTGCATCTGCCCTGCGGCCTGGGCACGGGCTCTGTAGACCAGCGTGAGGGTTTCCAGGTTGCTAAAGGAGAACGCCGCCAGGTCACAGCAACCCGGCGCGCCAGCCCGGTCGAACACTTCCTTGCGGTGGCTGTCCGATTGCGCGGTATTTTCAGTGACGCTGTCAATCACCTCCCAGACCCGCCGTTGCAGGTCGGCGTGGCCAGCGCCCGCAGGTTCCAGGCGGTTGAGGATGTCGAAGAATGGGTGCGCCCCTTCCTCGCGGCCGAGCCTGACCCATTGAGCCATTCTGGCCGGCAGCTGTGTGGCAGGCAGGTCTTGGACCCAGCGCCCAAATGCCTGGCGGGTGGCCAAGTCAGGGCCGATTGGCACCCGGGTGACCAATGCCGTGTACACCAGAAGATTGCGCCGCCCGCCCAGTTGCTGGCTGTAATCCCTCACCTGCCGCAGAGTGTCCTCAGTCAAAGGGTTACCGGACACCGTGGTGACATTATTGACCCGCTCCATTGCCGGTACGGTGACCGAGGCTGGGATGGTCGTAATGTTGTTGTTTCTCAGGTCCACCTGGCCCAGGTCCGGCTGCTGCGCCAAGCCGGCGGGCCAATGTTCAAGACCTGCGTGGTTCATGCTGAGGGTGCGCAAATCGGTTATGCGGCTGAAGTCCGGCGCAATGCCCAACGCATTGTCGTGCAGCCATATCGCACGCAACGTCACCCGTTCAGACAGTATCTGCGCCGTGTCGGGCGTCAGGCGGATCTGGTTGTTATTCAGGAACAGGCGGGTCAGGTTGGGCATTTCACCCAGGGCCGGCGGCAGTTCGCGCAACTGGTTGCTGGACAGGTCCAGCCAGCGCAGATGCCGGAAGCGCGCCAGGAACCCTTCCGGCGACGCACTGAGTTGCATGTTGCTCAGCTTTAGCGAGCCTACCTGGCTGAAATCCACGTCCAGGTCCGGCAAGCTCGGCAGTGTCAACCTACTCAAGTCCAGCTCCAAGCCAATCGGTTGTCCGTCATTGCTGAGCTTTTGCGGGGTCTCCCCACGCCAGCAGGCGAGGATCCGTTGCTGAGCCTGGAAACGATCATCCAGGTTTTCGGTGTTGGCTCGCCGCTCGCCTGCCCGCACGTAGCGCTGGCGTTCTGCGCCGCCCGAAAACGTCCAGGCGTTCAACTGTCGCTCCAGGGTATTGAATTCCCCTTCAAGCCTGGCCAGCGTCACATCGGCTTCCTCGCCCAGCAGCCACATCCACGCCCTGGCTTCGTGCGTGCGCTTGTTCGGATACATACGCCGCACCTTTGCAAGCCTGGGGTTGCCACTGTCAAACGCGCCTTCACGAGCGCTTGTCACCACTGGCGATCGAGCCTCCGCCAGGCGTTTCCAATAGTTATCGAATTGCTTCCAGTAACCGGGCGGGAATGGGTTGCCCTCAAGCAAGGTGACCCCGTTGACTCGGGCAGTCTCTTCAAGCTGCTCGGGAGCCGGGTTGAGGTATTGCACGGGCACCTCACGCAACTGGTTATGGCTCAAATCGACCACCTCCAGCTCGGGGCACGCGGTCAGGCCCGCAGGCCACTGCTCCAGTTGCGCGCCCCTGAGGTTCAGTTGCTTCAAGCGCGGCATCGCACTGAAATCCGGGGCAATGCCCAAGCGGTTGCCAGTGAGCCGCAGCGTTTCAAGCTTGCCCAGGCCACTGAGCATCCGAGCACTTTGAGCGGTGAGGCGAATGTTGTTGGCACTCAGGTCCAGCGAGGTCAGGTCGGGCATGTTGCCGATGGCAGCGGGCAACTCGGTGAGGCCACTTTTGCGAACGCTCAGGTCTTTGAGCCCGGTAAATGTTTGAAGGAAGGTATCCCCATGACTTGACCACTTGACCCCATACAGGTCAAGCCTCTGCACATGGCTGAAGTCAGCGCTCAATGGCGGCAGTTCCAGATCCCTCATCAGCAGGCGCAGGGTGCCAGACCCCATGCGACGCCAGGCCCTCTCAATCTCCTGGGATACGCGATAGGCCGGGGTTTGATCATGCGCGGTCGCCGACGATGCATTGGCTTGCACCCACGTTGCCAGCTCCTTCTGCAGCGTCTGTAGTTGGACTTTGTGCCGAGCCAGCCCGCCGCGCACATCACTGCCCAACGACTGGATAAACGTGTTCAGTTCGTCATCGCCCATGGAGGGGAATAACACTTTGGCCCGGGCTTTTGCCGAGGCTTGCGAAGGCCCCGTCATACGCTCCAGCAGCCGGCGAAAACCGCGCCCGCCACCGAGCAGGCGCAACCCCGGCTCAACGGTCGGCTTGCGCAGCGGGTGCTCCAGCAACACCGTGCGCAACGGCTGGCGCGGCAGCGGCGCATGCCGGATTGCGGCTTTCATTTGCAAGGCCTCAGTGAAGCCCAGGGCCTGGCGCTCCACGCTGGACAATTGGGCCCAGGTCGCGGTGTAGAAATCCCTCGGCATGGGTGCGTCGAACACGCCGTTGGCCTTGAGCACCAGGGTCTTGCGCTGCGTCGAGTCCGGCGAGCCGATGGCGTCGAGCAGGCTGCCTTCGGCTGAATACTGACGTAGTTCGACCCGCGTGCCCCGCCGCCAGCCGGGCAAGGTCTCCAGGGTGCGCAGGGCCAGGCGCTGGCTGTCGAGGTCGGTCAGGCTGTCCAGGTGCAGCCCTTCATAGGCCCTCGAAACGCGAATTTCCTGCTCGAACCAACGCGCCTGTTCGCGCTGCGCCTCGGGCAAAATCCCGCTGTTGCGAAACGCCTGCAATTGCTCATCGGTCAGGCTGGTGAGCAACTCGGCGGCTATCGACGTCGGCAGCTTCGGGTAAGTACCCTGGACCAGTCTCACGTCAGGGTCATCGCTCGCGGTCAGCGCTTTGTAGCGTTCTTCCACCAGCGAACCCTTGAATGTATCGACGATAGTGGCAATGGACTCCCGCACCTTGTCGGCCCGCACGGCCAACGACTCTTCAGGGCTGCCGGGGATCGTCTCCAGGTTCGGGTCGACGCCTTGCAGGGTGTGCAGGACTTCCTTGAGCAATTGACCACCGGCCAACTGGTTTTCAGTGACCACGACCACGTGCCGGGACGCACCTGCCCAGAGCGGTTCCTCCCATACCACCCTGGCGCCATCGCTCACCACCCGCAGCGCGATATCCACCGGCAACATGCCGCCACGCCGCATGATCTGCAGTTGCAGCACCGGGTCAGCCTGGGCCTGCAGTGCCGGCTCGCTGCTGCGCATTTGCTCGACGAAGGTGCTCAGGTGTTGATGGGCCTTGAAGTGTTGGAGGGTGTCTTCGAGCACCAATGGCACCGGTTCATGCTCGACGAAGCTTTGCCGTAAGGTGTCTTCCTCGACGCCACTGGCAAGGCGCGCCTGCTCCAGAGTATCGCTGTCGAACCCGCGCTGTTGCAGGCCGAGGCGACGGATCAGGGTCGGCAGGTCCCAGGTCAGCGGCTCCTCGACTTCATGGCTCCAGGCCCCGGCGTGGTTGTGCTCCAGCAGTGGTTCATAGGCGCCGGGGCGGCTAGGGTGCTGGATGCGGTATCGCCCTGTCTCCGGTTCCTGGCGGACCTGATAGTGATCACCTTCATGGGGCAACAACGCCTGCCCATTATGGTGGTAGAGGCCAAGGGCGTCAGGCTGGGTGTCTGCGGGCAATTGGACCGATATCTTGTAGGGGGTCAGATCGGGGTTCCACAGCACCTGTTTACCGGTGGGCAGGGTGACCGGCTTGAGGTTGTCGACCACACTCGACAGCTTGACCTCGGGCAGTACCTTGGCCCCGGTGCCGATAAAGACCGCATTGAGGGCCACGCTGGAAAAGTGTGCCCACATCGTCTTCAGGTCGCCTTGCTCGTAAGCCTCGATCCCTTCGAACCCTTCGGCGCACATCTGCAGCACCGCCACCGCGAGCATGGTCGGCCCCAGACCCGGCACCACAAAGGCCGCGAGGTTGAACGCGCTGATCACGGCATCCAGGTAGCTGGCCAGCCGGTCGAGGCGGGCCTGGCGGTCTTCGTCACCGGTGGGCACCGCTACGGCGCGGGCATCGGCGAGGATCTTGCGCACATGGGCGTCGCGCAACGCTTGCCACAGGCTTGCGCCGATCGCCAGCTCATCCAGAGGTAAGCGCGCCGGCTTGGCGGCCAATGGGTAGTCACCGGCCGCGCCATTGCCGTTGGCGGGCTTGTACAACCGATCGAACTGTTGAAAGAACATGCCCTGTTCGCGCTGCGGCACGAAGCGGCTGAAAAAACGCCGGTAGGAAAGGCTGTGCAAGCGGGTCCGCAGGTCAGCCATGAAATCGCCGCTGGAGGCATATTCCTTGAGCGGCTGCTGGGGGTCGTTGGGGATGAACACTACCAGCCGCTCGACCCGATCACTGTCTTTGCGTCCAGGGCCGATCAGCAAGGGCCCGACCAATACGCAGCCAAAGATCTTCAGCGCCGCAAACGTCACCGGTTTACCGTCAAGCCTGGCGCTGCCGGGGTCGGTGATGACGTGTTTGAGCATGCGATAGGCGTCGGCACCGATCCCCCACTCCCGCGTTTGCACCGCCACCTCGGCACTCAACGCCAACTGCTGGCGGTGATGCTCTTCCAGCTGGCGTTCAAGCGCGCTGCGCTGGGTGTCGTCCGTGGGTTGGACGATGTCTTTGATGTGTTGCTGATACCGCTTGCCTAAGTCCAGGCTGCGGCACAGTCGGGCAAATTCATGGCCTGGGATGGCCAGGGCATGCGCCTGGATCACGCTGGGGGTCGGGATGATGTCGCTGTCGAAGCCCCCCCAGGTGGTAATCACCTGGCAATCGGCGCAGGCACCGGCCCGCTCTTCGTCAGGCGCGAAGTTGGCCAGGGCCGCTTCCAGCAGGGAAACGCCGCGGTATTCATAGCGCTGCGCCGGGTCACCTTGCTGATCGAAGACAAAGGCGCCGTACAAGTCGTCGCGACTTTTGAACCCGTACTTGCGTGCGAAGTAGACGTTCCTGACGTCCAGTTCCATTTTGAAGCGGGTCTTGATCGCGTCCTTGAGCGGCTGTTCGGCAAAGGCCAGTACATCCTCGATCTCGCCCAGGTGCTCTTCTACCTGGTTCAAGGTCTCGCGATAGCGACGATGGTTGTCGGCCAGGTCGGCCTTTTGCTGGGCCGTGGCAATCAAGTACCAGCCGGGCAGTTCCAGTTCGTGATCGGCGAGCTCTTGCTGACGCTGGGCAGTGGCCTGGTTGAACCAGGCGGGCACACGTTCCTTGAGGAAGTCGTAGTGCACACCCCGAAGGTCAACGTTGAACATACCTTCGGGGGGAGGCGTGACGGGTTGCTCTGACATAGCGGGCCATCCATGACGGGTTGCGAAAACACCAACCTATCGAATCGCCCGGCCTGGCAAGCCCTAGCTATGTATCGCCGCTCAAAAATGCTCACGCGGGTTGAACGCGGCCTTCTGCGCCAGCGCTTGCCACAATGCCTTGACCTCTTCGTCGCTGGTCTTGGGCATGACCGCCTTGAGCTGCACGAACAGATAACCGCGCTGCCCGGCCTTGTTCGACAAGCCATGGCCCTTGGCGCGCATGCGCTGGCCGTTCTGGCTGCCGGCGGGCACCTTGAGGTTAATCTTGCCGGTGAGCGTCGGCACTGCGACTTCCGCGCCCAATGCCAGTTCCCAAGGCGCCAGGGGCAAATGGATGATCAGGTTTTCGCCGTCCACTTCAAACTTGGGGTGCGGCGCAAACTTGATGATCAGGTACAGGTCGCCATTGGCGCCCCCACCAATGCCCGGTGCGCCCTGCCCTTTGAGGCGGATGCGCTCGCCGTCGGCCACGCCGGCGGGGATCTTCACATTCAGGCTTTTGGTGGTGTTGCTGACGTGACGGCCCGAGGCGTCGTATTGCGGCACCTGGAAGTTGATCTGCTTGGACTCGGTGGACAGCGTTTCCTCGAGGTGCACCGTCAGTTGCATCTCCACGTCCTGGCCCTTGCGCCCCGCAGGACGGCGCTGGCCGCCACCGAAAGCGTCGCCACGACCACCGAAGATCGAGCTGAAGAAATCGGAAAAGTCCTCGGTACCCGCGCCGCCACCGGCGAACCCACCACGGCTCTGCCAGCCCGGTGGCCCCTGGAACGGTTGGCCGTGCTGGCCGTATTTGCGCAGCTCGTCGTACTCGGCGCGCTTGTCAGCACTTTTAAGCGCCTCATAGGCTTCGGACGCGTCCTTGAATTTCGCTTCGGCGTCTTTTTCCTTGCTGACATCGGGGTGATATTTGCGTGCGAGCTTGCGATAGGCGGCCTTGATTTCCTTATCATCGGCCGTCGGCTCTACACCCAGAATCTTGTAGTAATCTTTGAAATCCATCGGCGGTTCACCATCCTTTATCGAGATCGCACTGCCCGGGGCACCACGTGCGCTGGTTTGCACCTGTGGAGGGTGGTGACCTGGGGGTACGTCAAAGTGTTATCGGCATCAGCCGTATGCACCAGATGTGGGGGCAAATCCCGCACTTTCAAGCGTGATTTAACGGATAGTCGGCCTACGCAAGCGCCTGCGACTGACATACACTGCGCGGCCGTTTTTCAACCGGAACCCGATAGACATGAAAAACCCATCCCCAGCCCGTGCCTGCGGTATCGACTTCGGCACGTCCAACTCCACCGTCGGCTGGATCCGCCCCGGCGAGGAGACGCTTATCGCGCTGGAGGACGACAAGATCACCTTGCCGTCGGTGGTGTTCTTCAACTTCGAGGAGCGTCGCCCGGTGTATGGCCGCCTGGCCCTGCACGAATACCTGGAAAACTACGAAGGCCGGCTGATGCGCTCGCTCAAGAGCCTGCTGGGCTCCAAGTTGATCAAGCACGACACCAGCGTATTGGGCACGGCCATGCCGTTTACCGACCTGCTGGCGCTGTTTATCGGCCAGCTCAAGAGCCGCGCCGAGGCTACAGCCGGCCGTGAGTTCGAGGAAGTGGTACTGGGCCGCCCGGTGTTCTTCGTCGATGACGACCCGATGGCCGACCAGGAAGCCGAGAACACCCTGGTGGACGTGGCGCGCAAGATCGGCTTCAAGGACATCTCGTTCCAGTACGAACCGATTGCGGCGGCGTTCGACTACGAGTCCACCATCGAGAAAGAAGAGCTGGTACTCATTGTCGACATCGGCGGCGGTACCTCCGACTTCTCTCTGGTGCGCCTGTCCCCGGACCGCCGTCACAACGACAACCGCCAGAGCGACATCCTCGCCACCGGCGGCGTGCACATCGGCGGCACCGACTTCGACAAGCAACTGTCCCTGGCCGGCATAATGCCGCTGTTCGGCTATGGCAGCCGCATGAAAAGCGGTGCCTACATGCCCACCAGCCACCACATGAACCTGGCCACCTGGCACACCATCAACTCGGTGTACTCGCAGAAATCCCAGCTGGCCCTGGGCAGCATGCGCTACGACATCGAAGACACCGGCGGCATCGACCGCCTGTTCAAGCTGATCGAACAGCGCGCCGGGCATTGGTTGGCGATGGAAGTGGAAGAAACCAAGATCCAACTGACCCACGAAGACAGCCGCCATGTGCTGTTGGATCGGGTCGAGCCGGGCTTGAGCGTGGACCTGAGTCGCACCTTGTTCGAATCCGCCATCGACGGCCTGCTCGAGCGTGTGCGCAACAGCGTGACCCAGTTGCTCACCGATGCTTCGGTAGACGTGGCCCAGGTGGATACGGTGTTCTTTACCGGTGGTTCCAGCGGCATCCCGGCACTGCGCCACAGCATCTCGGCAATGCTGCCGAATGCGCGGCATGTGGAAGGCAATATCTTCGGGAGTATCGGCAGCGGTTTGGCGATCGAGGCCAGCAAGCGCTACGGCAACTGACCTGCCCCAATCTCGCAGGCGCTGCAAACCCAATGTGGGAGGGGCGGTGCGACGATTCGACTTGCCCTCGATAGCGGCGGTTCTGCTACAGATAAGCTGACTGACATACCGCAATCGGGGGCAAGTCGAATCGTCGCACCGCCCCTCCCACATTTTGGCCTGCGTACACCCAATATCTTGTACCACCACCCTACCAGATGAATGTTGTATCCAACCTTGCAGGATTTGCGTGATGACGCGTATTAGTCCGTCGCCCTGCTTGTCACAGTTGACCGCAAGCGTAAATCCTAACGTCCTTTTGAGGTATGTCGCGGCCCAGCGTCGGCACCGATTCTATCGACTGAACTACATTCATACCTTCAACGACCTTACCAAACACCACATGCTTGCCGTTAAGGCGAGAAGTCGCAGCGGTGGTAATAAAAAATTGGCTACCATTGGTATTCGGGCCATCGTTGGCCATGGACAACATGCCTGGCCCGTCGTGGTTCAACTTAAAATTTTCATCTGCGAATTTCTCACCGTAGATCGACTTTCCTCCGAATCCATCGCCTCGGGTAAAGTCCCCACCTTGAAGCATGAACCCTGGGATTACCCGGTGAAACTTCGACCCCGAGTACCCAAACCCTTTCTCACCCGTACACAAGGCTCGAAAATTCTCGGCGGTATTCGGAACAACGTCAGTGAAGAGTTCCATGACAATCCTCCCAACGGAAGCACCATCAATACTCATGTCGAAATAAACTTTTGGATTGCTCATAGGTTCACCTTTTCCTTTTCAATTAATTGAAAAGCAGGAAAACCCCATGATTTTCCTTACTTCTCATTGGCGCTCAAGAAAAGATAAAAGCTCCTGTCCTGTCTGCAACCTGTGAAAGCTGACAGTTTCTTAGACGGTTTGGCGATCATTTTTATAACTCCACTCGCTAAACCGTCCCGCCCAGCTATGCGGGCATTGAGGACGTACGATCACTTCCCCACCTTCGAAGCGTGGGTTGGCTATACCGTCGCAAGAATGAAGATCCGTTTGAACGGAAACAGCGTATGCCCATCCCTCTCCGGCGGGTAACGCTGGTGCACTCGCGCCAGGTATTGCTCCAGGAATCGTCGTCGCTCCTGCTCATTCAATGCCAGCAGCACAGGCCGCAGCGCTGAGACCTTGACCCAGTCAAAAATCGACGACTGGCCCTCGACGACCTGTAGATGCTCGGTCTCCCAGATATCCAGGCCGGTGGTCAGCGGCGACAGCAAGCGGTAGTAACGCTCCAGCGACAGCACCGGGCGCTCGCGCAGGCGGGCGAATTGAAGATAGGCCTGTGGATCCCACCGAGTTGTAGAAGGCCCTGCCGTTGACGGCTTAGGTTTGTTGATCATGACTTAATCCATTAGGTCAGTTAGGGCGTAAGGCTCAGGCAGGCAAGTTAGCCTGTATCAGCTCACAATTGTCGCCCGAGGACGTTCAATGTCCTGAGTACCAGTGCCACACCGCGCCGGGTGTCTGGCTCACGCAGCAACGACAGCAAGCCATAGAGGCTGGGCGGAGTCTCTTCAGCCTGGGTCTGCGCCGTGGCCATGCGCGCCGCGTTGCCGACGTTCCAGGACACAGCCGTGGCCTGTTCAAACAGCAGCGCCAGTTTCTCCACCATGGCGCCATCGAGCATGTCCACCAGGTCGGACACCAACGCCAGCACATCGACAACATTGTCCATACGGCCACTGTCCAGCAGCGGTTGTAGCTTGGTAAGCAACGCCTCAAGCCCGGCGTTATGCCCGGGCAACGTATCAGCAACATCCATGACGATTAGAACCTCCGTGTGTCAGATCAAAGCATTCCGCGCGCCACGGCCCAGTACAGGCCACGATTGAAGCCAGTGCGCAGCAGGCCGCCGAGCTTGCTCGGCGGAGTTGGCAGAACGTCGTGGGCGTAGTCGTACCACAGCGGCATCCCGGCATTCAGCCCCATCTGCGCCACCGCCTGCACGCGCCCTTCGTATACCGAGTTGGGAGCGCCCAGGCGAATCTCGGCGGTGATGTTATTGGCGATCACCGGCGCCTGGTTATGACAGGCGCCTCCGGCCTTGCTGATGGGCAAGTCGACCGTATCCCCGATGACATACACCCCCTGCAACCCATAGACCTGCAGCGTTTCATGATTAGTCGGCAGCCAGCCTTCATCATTTGCAGCCTGGGAGGCGCCACTCTCGAGCACCACATCCACGGCACGAATCGGCGGGGTCGCCATGAGGATATCGAACGGCTGCTCCTCACCCTCTTCGGAATAGGCGATACGACGCTCGGGGTCGACCCTGCCCAAGGTGAAGTCGCGCTGGAAACGGATATTCCTCTGCTCGAAAATACCCGGCAGCGCCTCCCCGACCGGACGCTGCATGAACAGGCAATTGCGCAAGAGCTGGGCGACGCTGGGGTAGGTGTAAATGATTTCAACTTTGTCGCGCACACCTCGACGCCGCAGCAAGTCGTCCAGCATCAGGGTAGTTTCCACCGGGGCGATGCCGCATTGGTGAGGTACGTTTGGCGTCTTTGGAAAAGACACGCTGATGAAAATCCGCCCGCGCTCAATCGTATTCAGGCGCTCGGCCAACTGCCGGGCCGCCGCGTACTGGTAGAAATGGTCACCCGCCTCCTTGAGACCCTCGATACGTTCGGGTGCAGGCACGCAACCGGTGGCGATCACCAGGAAATCGTAGCCGTAGCGCTTGCCACTGCGGGTATGCAGGTGCTGGCTGGCAAAGTCGAAGCGCGTGACCTCATCAACCCGGAAGTCGATTTCCGGGCGCAGCAATGAACGTTCGGGGCGCTTCAACTCTTCGTCGAAGAACTGATTGAAGGCCACGTACATGAATGCAGGCTTATAGAAATGATCGGGCGAGTTCGACAGCAAGGTAATGCATACCTCGCCGCGCAGGATTTCCGGATAGAGCTTGGTGACCAACTGGTTGGCGAGCATCGTGCCGCCAACGCCGCCACCGACAATTACAATGTGCTTGCTCACGCGTCACCCTCCCTGGTTCAGACAACCTACCTCGGGAGTTAGCCTCATCCAAGCAGGTGCAAAGCACCACTGTGAGAACTTACAGTTTCAAGACATCTTCGGCATAAGGTTTATCGCAATCGGCTATTTGCCCCAGTACCCGGCCTCAAACCATGCCGCCAAGCTTCAATTCGCTCTTGAGGTAGGCATAATAAATCGGCCCCGCCACCACCCCCGGCAAACCAAACGCCGCCTCAAACACCAGCATCGCCAACAACAACTCCCACGACTTGGCACTGATCTGCCCGCCAACGATGCGTGCGTTGAGGAAGTACTCGACCTTGTGGATCACGATCAGATACCCCAACGCCGCCACCGCCACCCAGATCGACAGCGACAGCGCAACGATGGTGATCAGGGTGTTCGACATCAGGTTGCCGATCACCGGCAACAGGCCGAGCAGGAAGGTCAGCACGATCAGGGTCTTGGTCAACGGCAAGTGGATGCCGCACAACGGCAGCACCACCGCGAGGAAAATCGCAGTGAAAGCGGTATTGAGCGCAGCGATCTTGATCTGGGCGAAGACGATGTTGCGAAACGCCTGGACCAGCAGGTGCAGGCGGTCGAACAACGCGGCGGCCAAGGGTTTGCGTTTGGTCAGGTCCGGCACGCGCTGCAGCGCGATGATGGCGCCGAGGACCATGCCGATCAGCAAGGTGACGAACATGTGCGCAGCGTCTTTGCCCACCAACTGCAGTTCGCTCAGGTGCTTGCTCAGCCAATCGCCGATGGCGACGCGGAACTCGGCGGCGCTGGCGGGCAGGTAGGCGTCGATAAACGGCGGCAATTGGCCGCGTGCGCGGTCGACCACGCCCATGAATTTGTCGAGGGACGCCCCGGGGTTTTCCGCTTCGTGGAGCAGGAAGCTGATGGCGCCGGCGAAGATCAGGGTCAGCACGCTGACGATCAGGGTACCCAGCAAGGCCACCGCCAGCCAACGCGCACGCCGGCCTTCGATCAGGCGTTGCAGTTGCGGGGTGAGCATGTTGACCAGTTCATAGACCAACAGGCCGGCCAGCAGGCTGGGCAGCAATTTGAGCGGCAGCACCAGCAGCAACCCGCCGAAAATGATGATGTAGCTGGACAGCAACAACACATGACGCTGAGAAAACGTTGGCATACAGCCTCAAAACGAACGGCGTTAAAGGATGGGCAGTCTGCCAGCCTTGCGGCAATCAAGCGAGGAGGTTGGTTGCGAATGCGATCAGTGTGGGAGGGGGCTTGCCCCCGATTGCATTATGTCAGTCAACTTATCTGTAGCTGACCTGCCGCTATCGGGAGCAAGCCCCCTCCCACATTTGTTTTGCGGCGCCTGCGAAATCGTGATTAACCTTTGAGGCAGGTGCTCATGAATGTTTTACGCGCATCGCCGGTCAACGCTTTGGTTTTAGCCGACGCATTACAATCTTTCATCTTCTGCTGCTGCGGCGTCAGGGTCTTGGCGTCGTTGGCGGCAGGGGCGGACAGGCAGGTCTTCATGAAGGCCTTGCGCTCATCGCCTTTAAGCGTCTTGGTGGTGGCCTCGGCATTGCAGGTGGTCATTTTGTTCTGCTGGGCGGTAGCGGCAAAGCCCTGGGAACACAGCAGCAGGCCCATCATCAACAACGGAATACGCAGCATCTTCATGGAGTTTTCTCCCTGTTACCGTGCCGACGGGCACGGCCTACCTGCCAGTGTAGTCAAAACCTGTTACAACTTCAGCGACCACGTATGTTCGAACGCCGGTACTGCTCCGGCGTGCAACCGGCGTGACGCTGGAACATGGCGATAAACGCCGAGGCGGTGCTGTAACCCAAATCAAACGCCACATGCTGCACGCTGCGTTCACTGTCCAGCGCTTCAATGGCCGCCAGGTAGCGCAAGCGCTGGCGCCATTCGCCAAAGCTCATGCCCAGTTCGCGCACAAACTGGCGCGCCAGGGTGCGCTCGCTGACATGCACTTGCTCCGCCCATTGCACCAGCGGGCGATTGTCGCTCGGTTGCGCTTGCATGCCTTCCAGGACACCGAGCAGCCCTGGGTGGCGAGCGTAGGGCAAGAAGCCGTCGTGAATCGGCGCCTGTTTGAGCTGGTCCACCAGCACCTGGGCCAGGCGAATATCGGCGTCCGTTTGCGGGATATTCACGTCACGCTGGGCAAAATCGCTGAGGATAGCCTTGAGAATGTCGCTGATCGCCAGGGTGCATGGGGTTTGCGGCAGTTGCTCGCAGAGCGTCGGCGCCAAGCCCACCGAGCGATACACGATCGCCTGGGCGTTATAGGAGCTGTGCTCGGTATCCGGTGGGATCCATACCGCGTACTGCGGTGGCGACATAAAACGGTTGCCGGCGACCTCCATGCGCATCACGCCATTGGCCGAATAGTCCAGCGAGCCCCAGCCATGCCGGTGCGGGGTGCACTCGGTATCCGGGGCGAACTCGGAGTAGCGGAAGTACACAGGGCTGGGCAGGCTGGCGAAATCCGCGAGGCGTACGGTATGTCTGGGCATGTTGTCTGGATTCAGAGGTCGGTTGTCTGGTTCGCAGTATAGGCTTCGATCCAGACAGGGGATAATCCCGCCTCGTCAACACACTGGATTATTTCGATGCAATACGCGTATCCGCTGCTGGCCATCCTTATCTGGGCCGGCAACACCGTGGTCAACAAATTGGCCGTGGGCTCGATCTTCCCGGCTGAAATCGGCTTTTACCGCTGGCTGTTCGCCGCGCTGCTGTTCACCCCATTCATGCTCAAGCCGGTCGTTGCCAACTGGGCGCTCATCCGTCCGAACCTGGGCAAGATCTTCATCCTCGGCGTGCTGGGCATGGCGGTGTATCAAAGCCTGGCCTATTACGCGGCCACGCTGACCAGCGCCACCAATATGGGCATCATCCTGTCGCTGATGCCGCTGATGGCCCTGACTGCCGCCATTATCAGCCTGGGCCAACGCCTGACCTATGGCGCGCTGACCGGCGCAGTGCTGTCATTCGCCGGCGTAGTGGTGGTGGTGTCGTCCGGTAGCCTCGGTGCGCTGCTGCAACACGGGGTCAACCTGGGCGACGGCATGATGCTCGTCGCCACGCTGGCCTACGCGGTCTACAGCACCCTGCTGAAAAAATGGCAGTTGCGCCTGCCACCGTTGGTGCTCTTGTATCTACAGGTGCTGGTGGCGGTGGTGGTGCTGTTCCCGCTGTATCTGTTCTCGGCCAAGACGGGCCTGGGCTGGGCGAATATTCCGCTGGTGCTGTACGCCTGCCTGCTGGCCTCGATGCTGGCGCCGCTGGCGTGGATGCACTCGGTGAAGACGCTTGGGCCGAGCCGTACCACGCTGTTCTTCAATCTACTGCCGTTGATTACCGCACTGATTGCAGCGGTAGTCCTCAAGGAAGAGTTGGCGCCGTATCACTTGGTGGGCGGCTTGCTGACCTTGGGTGGGGTGATCCTCTCGGAGCGCTGGACCACGCCGGTCAGCGCCACTCATGACACATCCTGTTAAATCCGATAAAACTTTTCGCCTGGCCCGGGACTCACAACCTATAGCGATCACGCCGGCAGAGCGTGGCGTACAACCGGATTAGCCCCAGGAGATTGAAATGACTGAAGCACACTTGACTGACATTGCGACCCTGCGCAGCCGCGCCCGCCAGAATGTCGAAAACGGTGCCGTGACCGAAGGCTACGACGCCGACCGTCAGGAGATCATCCGCCTGCTCAACGAGTCGCTGGCCACTGAGCTGGTCTGCGTGTTGCGCTACAAGCGTCACTACTTCATGGCCAGCGGCCTGAAAGCCAGCGTCGCCGCCGATGAGTTCCTCGAACATGCCACCCAGGAAGCCGAGCACGCCGATAAACTGGCCGAGCGCATTGTGCAACTGGGCGGCGAGCCGGAGTTCAACCCCGACCTGCTGTCGAAGAACTCCCACGCCCAATACGTGGCAGGCAACTCGCTCAAAGAGATGGTCTACGAGGACCTGGTGGCCGAACGTATCGCGGTGGACAGCTACCGTGAAATCATCCAGTACATCGGTGATAAGGATCCGACCACCCGCCGTATCTTCGAAGACATCCTGGCCCAGGAAGAAGAACACGCCGATGACATGGCGGATATTCTGCAGGACCTGTAATCAGCAACACAGCAGTCCCCCTGTGGGAGGGGGCTTGCTCCCGATAGCGGAGTGTCAGTCGAATTAGATATTGACTGAACCGCTGCTATCGGGGGCGAGCCCCCTCCCACATTTGGTTTCAGGTGTAGTCAGTTATTTCACGGTTTTCGGCGCTTTGCCCTCTTTCATCTGTTGCAGCAGTGGTGCGCACTGATTCGGCTCATCGCCGCTCGGTGCCACCAGCGCCAGCAACCCGGCAGCCGGGCCGGCAATAACGCCCAGGGCCACCATGCCGGCGCCGCGCAGGGCCAGGGGAATGGCTTTCACGCCAGCATTGGGCTTGATAAACGGCCCATTGACGTACAGCGGCGAGCGCAGCGAAAACAAGCGAAAGCCCTTGGACTCCGGCGTGATGGTCAGGTCCAACTGCTCCGTGGCCATGTTCGCGGTGCCATCAATGTAGATGATGGCGTTCTCGGTATCGAACACAAACAACCGCGTGGTCGCCAACCCCGTCTTGATGCCGAAGTCCGCCGCCGCGCAGTTGATCTTCACTTCCTTGTCGCCGAACAGGCGGCCCACCACGTAGTTGCCCACATTGAGCCCGGCGATTTCCATCAGGCCTCGGCTGATGGCGCCGTCGTTGATCAGCATCTTCAGGTCACCGTTTGAGGTGCCCAGCAGCGCGGCCACGGAATTACCACGTCCGGATATATCGGCGTCGCCGTTGAGTTCACCGAAGCTGGTTTTCATCGGTTCGAAGGTCGGGAACAACTGCTTGAGCTTGAAGTTACGCGCCGTCAACTTGGCGCGGCCTTCCATCGGCGTGGTGCGGCCGTTCAAGCGAATCTGCGCATCGAGCTTGCCACCGGCCACGCCGAAGCGCAGCGGTTCGAGGCTCAGTTGGCCGTCGTTGAGCACCAGGTGCGTATAGAGGTCGGTGAAGGGCAGGTCGGCGCTGTGCACGATGCGCTTGCCGGTGAACTCCACATCGGCATCCATGGCACTCCAGCGCTCGGTGCGGAACTCTTCCACCGGCAACACCTTGGTCGCCGGTTGCTTGCTCTCCCCGCCTCGAGCCTTTTGCTTGGCATTGGAATCAGCGCCGATCAAGGGCGCCAGGTCATCCATGAGTAACTGGTTGGACACCAGCGCGCCGCTGAGCTTGGGCCGCGGCTGGCTGGCGACATAGGCCAGGTCGCCGTGGATATCGCTGTTGCCGATCTTGCCATTGAATTTTTCGTAGCGGAATGAGGCGCCGCTGGCTTCATGCAGCTTGGCGATCAGGTGGCCATCGGTGGAGTAGGCCGGCGAGTCCGGCAGCGTGACGCCGGTCAGCGGGTACAGGTTGCCCAGGCTGCTGCCCGAGAGTTTCAGGCGCAGGTCCAGGGCGCCGAGGTTCAGCGGGTCGGTCAGGGTGCCGGCCAGGGCGATGCTGGTGTCGGCGACTTTCACCTGGGCTTGCAGAGGGAACGGTTTGGCCGCGTCCTGCAAAGCCAGAAGGCCGCCGATCTTGCCGGTACCGGCGAGCTGCTGGCCGTGGTATTGGCCTTTGACCTTGAGGCCGAACGCGTAGTCCTGGGGTGCCGAGCCTTTTTCCAAGGCCTTCTTCGCATCGGCATCGCCGACGATCTCGCCGAAAGGGATCGGTTTGCCCAACGGGTCGATGATCACATCGAGCTGGGTCTTGAGGGTTTGATCGTCGAGGGTCACATGGCCCTTGTCGAAGCCGATGGCACCGATATCCACTACCCAGCTGGAGGGTTCGGCGTCGGGGTCCTTCGGATCGAACTTGAAGGTCCAGTTGGCGCGGCCGTCGGCCAGGCGCTGCAACTGGGCACTCGGTTCGGTGAGGTCGATGCGCGGGATCACCACGCGCTGCACCAGCAAGGCAAGGGGCGAAATACGCAGCTCGACCTTCTTGAGCGTGACCATCTGCGGTTGTTTCGACCAGTCGGGGTTGCCCAGGGTCAAGTCTTCGGCAATCACATGGGGCCACGGCACCCAGGCGCGCCAGCCGCCTTCATCGGGCTCACGCTGCCACACCACCGCGAGGTTGCCGTTGATAGCGAACGGGCGATGCAGTTCTTCGGAGACCTTGGCATTGAGTGGCGGTTTGATGCGATTCCAGTCGAAGAACACCAGGATCAGCACCACGATGGCAATTAACAGAACGAAGCTGGCGCAGCTCCAAGCGACGATTTTACGAGTGCGCGTCATTGCACAGGACTCCTGAATACGACTGGCAGAGCTACCCCTCTAGAGCAGCCTATAAGACTACGACTGGCAAACCGCCCGGGGGTTTAACCCGACGCGTAATTTAGTCGCAAAAAGCCACTTTCCTGATCGAACAGACAGATTTCGATCATCACTGGCGCACCATTGTTACCCATGTTCGTGTCGAAAATACCCACCTCGGTGCAAAACCGCGTGCTTGAGAGGCTCGATCTAGAGCCTCCGCAGGGAACAATCAATTCTGTTGATTATTACCATTGTGTTTATGAACTTTTATATCGACTTATCAAGAGTAGCATTAGCCCTGTACCCACTTTAACGCCCTTCCGAGGAGCAACCACCATGAAACGCCAATTACTCGCTACCGTCCTGTTATCTGTCCTGGCTTCCAGCGCTTTTGCCCTGCCAGCTGCCGAACAGGCCACCCCACAAAATAAAGCCCAATCCGTGCAAACCAGCCAGACCGTGGCCCGCAGCGGTTCGCAAGAAGACGAAAACCGCGACTATGCCAAAGGTGCCGTGGCTGAAAATGGCTATAACCGTCTGCAAGAAAAAGGCTTGGTAGAAGGCGGTGCTGAACAAGCCAACAAACGCGCCTACACCGAAGGTGTTGCTGAAGGCGGTGCCGACCGTCTGCAAGAACTGCATCAAGCACAGAGCTAAGCCCGTGGTGGCCCAGAAAAAAGCCCGATCCGCCGATCGGGCTTTTGCTTTTATATAGACCGCGTCACGCCTCGCCCCCGCCAAGTTCGACGCCGGCAAAGCGCTTTTGCTAGAGTGCGTCGCTGTACTCGCCGACAAAGCCCATTCGCTCATGCTGCCCCGTGCCGAACAGAAGCAACAGACCCGCCTCGCCTTAATGGACGCAGCCCGCCATCTGATGGAGTGTGGCCGTGGGTTTGGCAGCCTGAGCCTGCGCGAAGTGGCCAAGACCGCCGGTATCGTGCCTACCGGTTTCTATCGCCATTTTGCCGACATGGACCAGTTGGGGCTGGTGTTGGTCAGTGAAGTCGGCCAGACCTTCCGCGCCACGATTCGCCTGGTGCGCCATAACGAGTTCGTGATGGGTGGCATTATCGATGCCTCCGTACGGATCTTTCTCGATGTGGTCTCGGCCAACCGCTCACAATTCCTGTTCCTGGCCCGTGAACAGTACGGCGGTTGCCTGGCGGTACGCCAAGCCATCGCGGCCCTGCGCGAAGACATCACCCGCGACCTGGCGGCCGACCTGACGCTGATGCCGAAGTTGCAGCACCTGGACCCAGAGGGTTTGCATGTAATGGCCGACCTGATCGTCAAAAGTGTGTTCGCCACCCTGCCCGACATCATCGACCCACCGGCCCATGCCCTGCCGCCCCACCTCACGCCCCAGGCGAAAATAACCCAGCAACTTCGCTTTATCTTTATCGGCCTCAAGCATTGGCAGGGGCTGGGCAGCACCGAATAAGCCGGTCAGCCCGCCGTGTGGAAGCGCTTGGCAGTGGTGTAGTTTTTATTCCAATAGCTGTTGCTCAGTGAATCGATACGGATCTTTTTGCCGGTGCGCGGCGAATGGATGAATTTGCCTTCACCAATATACAGGCCGACATGGCTGACCTGGCCACGCCCGTTGCCTTTGAAAAATACTGCATCCCCAGGCTTCAAGGCATTGCGCTTGATAGTCGCCGCCGAGGACCGGTGCATGGCCGCGGTAGTGCGGGGTATCAGCACATTGGCTTCAGTCTTGAACAGATACACCAGGAAGCTGCTGCAATCGAAGCCTTGTTCCGCCGACGTGCCGCCCCATTTATAAGGCGTGCCCAACAACTCATGGGCGCGATCGATCACGCCGTCGATGGACGCAGGCTTGATGGCCTGCAGGGAAGTACCGAGAGTAGCGCGTGGTTGAAGACTGGCCGAGGCCGATGAAATGACAAAGGTCAGACTGGCAAGGCATACGAATAAAATTGATCTAAACATGATGAACGTCGCGGTGGAATTAAACACGGCGCACAGCCTAAATAAGCCGCGAGTAATGTCATGAACTCCAAATCCTGATAACGCGTAGGACAAATCCGAAAAAACACCAACAAGAAAATGATGAAAGAAACTTCATCAAAGTCCGCACCGACTTAAACGTAAAACGCCCCTCACCGGTGCTATAAATCCCGTCACGCACCAAATCGATACACTTGGAGAACTCCCTGACGCCCTATTGGGCAGCATGCCCATGCCTACCTACAGGGAATTCCTACTCAATCTGCGGATTGGCAAGCCCCTTGCTCTAGCTCATCCATCGCTCATAGCTGGAAGCCTCCTGATGCTGGTGATACACCGCCGAATCGCCCCGCAAGCCCTCTGGGCCGCCGAGTTGCTGCTGAACTTCGAAGCCCGCAGCAAAAGCCGCCTGCGCTGTTTCAGTGCCGAGGGTGAAGACGTCGGCCTGTTTCTGGAGCGTGGTCAGCCGCCGCTGCACGATGGCGAATTCCTACAAGCCGAAGACGGACGTGTCGTACGCGTTCGCGCCAGACCTGAACAGCTGCTGCACGTCACTTGCCGCAACGCGTTTGAACTGACCCGTGCGGCCTACCACCTGGGTAACCGCCATGTGGCCCTGCAAGTCGGCGACGGCTGGCTGCGTCTGCTCGATGACTACGTGCTCAAGGCCATGCTTGAACAGCTGGGTGCCGACGCGCAGACCATCGAAGCGCCGTTCCAGCCGGAACATGGTGCGTACGGCGGTGGCCATCATCATTCGCGGCATGGCGACGAAGACTTCAACTACGCGCCCAAGCTGCACCAGTTCGGCGTGCGCGCATGAACCCAGCCTGGGCGCTGTTGCGCCTGGCCAGTCCGCAATTGCCGATTGGCGGCTACAGCTATTCCCAAGGCCTGGAAATGGCCGTGGACAATGGCCGCGTACAGGACGCCGCGAGTGCCCGGCGCTGGATCAGCGACCAATTGCTGCTCAACCTGGCACGTTTCGAAGCGCCACTGCTGCTCGCTCACTGCCGCGCGGCTGTCGATCAGGAATGGGCGAGGCTGGCGCAGCTGTGTGAAGAACACCGTGCCAGCCGCGAGACCCGCGAGCTTTATCAGGAGAGCCGGCAAATGGGCTATTCCTTGCAACAACTGCTCAACGGCTTGCCGGAACTGGACAGCGCCGCCCGTGAGTTCCTTGCACAACGCGACGAACCGCACCTGGCCCTCGGCTGGGCCCTCGCCGCCCGCGCCTGGAATATCAGCCCCGAGGACGCCCTCGCCGCCTGGCTGTGGAGCTGGCTGGAAAACCAACTGGCGGTGTTGATGAAAACCCTGCCCCTCGGCCAGCAAGCCGCACAACGCCTGACCAGCGAACTGTTGCCGCTGCTGCAACAAGCCCAGCAAAACGCCGAGCGCATCGACCCCAAGCATTTGGGCAGCGCCGCCTTTGGCCTGTCCCTGGCGTGCATGGCCCACGAGCGCCAATACAGCCGCCTGTTCCGTTCCTAGTTTTTTTGGAGAATCAGATATGAACACCCAACCCCTGCGCGTCGGCATCGGCGGCCCGGTGGGCTCCGGCAAGACCGCCCTGACCCTGGCCCTGTGCCTGGCCCTGCGTGATCGCTACAACCTGGCGGTGGTCACCAACGACATCTACACCCGCGAAGACGCCGACTTCCTGGTGCGCAACCAGGCCCTGGCGCCCGAGCGCATCATCGGCGTGGAAACCGGTGGTTGCCCGCACACGGCGATTCGCGAAGACGCCTCGATCAACCTGGAGGCCGTCGACCAGCTCAACCGCCGCTTCCCGGGCCTGGACCTGATCCTGGTGGAGTCCGGCGGTGACAACCTGTCGGCCACTTTCAGCCCGGAACTGTCGGACCTGACCATCTATGTGATCGATGTGTCCGCTGGCGACAAGCTGCCACGCAAGGGCGGGCCCGGAATTTGCAAATCCGACTTGCTGGTGATCAACAAGATCGACCTGGCCCCGCTGGTGGGCGCCTCGCTGGAATTGATGAACAGCGACACCCAGCGCATGCGCAACGGTAAGCCCTTTGTGTTCAGCAACCAGAAAACCGGGGTCGGCCTGGAAGAAATCGTCGCCTTTATCGAACGCCAGGGCCTGCTGACCGCCGCCTGATCAACCTATAAGGAACCTGTCCATGAGCCTCAACAAACTCTTCGCCGCGGCCACGCTGCTGCTCGTCCCTGCCCTGGCCTTCGCCCATCCTGGCCACGGCGACAATGGCCTGGTGGCCGGCATCAGCCACCCGTTGGGTGGCCTCGATCACTTGCTGGCCATGGTAGCGGTCGGTCTATGGGCGGCGCAGCAAAAAGGCAACGCACGCTGGGCGCTGCCTTGTGCTTTCGTTGGCACCATGTTGATTGGCGGCGTGCTGGGTTTTGAAGGGCTGCAATTGCCGGCGCTGGAGAGCGGGATTGCGGCGTCGGTGCTGGCGTTGGGCCTGGCTGTAGCGTTGGCAGTGCGGCCGCCGCTTTTTGTGGCCGTGGGTGCCACGGCGTTGTTTGCGTTGTTCCATGGTGTAGCCCATGGTTTGGAATTGCCGGACATGACCAGCCCTTGGGCGTATGCCGCTGGGTTTGTGGGGGCGACTGCGGTGTTGCATGCCGCAGGTTATGCGGTGGTGCGCTTTCTGCCGGTTGCGGCGGCGCCCTTGGTGCGAGTGGCCGGGGCGGCTTCGGCGGCAACTGGGGTTTGGTTGTTGGCGGGGTGATTTGCGGCGCGGCTGAAGGCGCCATCGGGGGCAAGCCCCCGATAGCGCTGGTGCAGACACCACAGTTGCCAAGCCTGCTACCATGCGCGCCTACACCCCTGCCGTGACGACGCCAGCCAATGCCCATCGCTTCCCCCCCTTCCCTGAACACCGTGCTCACGCACTTCCACGACCTGATCGTGCCCCTCTGGCAAGGCCCAGGCTGGAATGCCGACCTGGCACTGCCCTTCGAGGCGCTGGACGCCGATCACCAGCCGCTGCCCCCGCAACGCTACCGCGCCATGGCCTGTGCCCGGCAGTTGTACCTGTTCGCCAACCTGATCGGTGAGCCCGGCGCGGCCTTTGCCGAAGAGCGTGCAGCGGCGCTGTTCCGCTCCCTGCAACGGCACTTCCACGATGCCGAGCACGGTGGCTGGTTCTACAGCATCGACCCCGCCGGCCAACCGCAGGACAAACGCAAAGACCTCTACACCCATGCCTTCATCATCTTTGCCTGCGCCCATTACTGGGCCAAGGTGCGTGAACCGCTGGTGGAATCGGTGCTCAATGCCGCCTTGGAAGTCGTCGCCCAGCGCTTTGCCACGGGCGATGGCCTGTATGAGGCAGTGCTGGAGCGTAACTGGGCCTCGCTGGGTTCAGGGCCATTGCAGAACCCGTTAATGCACCTGGCCGAAGGCTTCCTTGCGACTCTCGCAGTGCGTGAGGATGCCGACGTCCAGGCGGCCCTGCTGGCGTTGGCGACGGCCATGCAGCAACGCTTCATCGACCGCGAGCATGGCGTGATGATGGAAAAACCGTTGGGGGCTGTGGATAACTGGTTTGAGCCAGGGCACCAGTTCGAATGGTTCTTTTTGCTGGAATCGTCAGAGGTGCTGCGCGGCACACCGCTGCATGCGTCACTGACACGGGCGTTTGCCTATGCCGAAGAAATGGGTGTGGATAAATCGAGCGGTGCGGTCAGTGGCATGCTTGCGCTGGATGGCACGGTGCGCGACGGCACCCAACGTATCTGGGCTCAGGCCGAGTACTTGCGTGCGCTGACGTTACGACCAGGCAGTGAGGCGGTGCTGCAGCGCCAATTGCTGGCGCTGCAAGAGCATTTTCTGCATGCCAAGGGCTGGCATGAATGCCTGGATGCCCAGGGCTCCGTGAGCCGACGGGATATGCCGTCGACTACGCCGTATCACTTGGCGACCTGCTACCAGGGTTTGATCAAGCAGCTTGGGTGACCTTCAGGGCCTCATCGGGGGCAAGCCCCCTCCCACCTTTGTCCGCGTTTTCATGTGGGAACTCGGTCTAATGTGGGAGGGGGCTTGCTCCCGATGGCCTCAACTCGGTCTGACTGACCTCACGCAATCCACTTGCGGTCGCCCGTAAAACTGATCGTCAGCCAACGCGCCGCATCCGGCGTGCCCAGCCCTGTGGATATCTCTTCGCGCAGCCCATCCAACGTCGCAACCTTATCCACCGGGTAATCCGCCGGCAATACCACATGAATCTCGATAAACCGCGCCCGCCCGTGCTTCTGCACGTAGGACACGTAATCGTCGAAACCGTGCTTGGCCTGCGCCGCGTCCATTACTTCGCGCACTTTGTCGTCCAGATGGTCCGGGGCGATTCCCAATACCTCGCGCAACGCCGGGCGCAGGATCTTGAATGCTGGCGCCAGCATACTCAGGGCCAGCAGGATCAGGATCAACGGGTCGACATACACCGCCCACTCGCCATAACCCTGGGACTTGAGCAACAGCGCGGCAAGGAAGCTGATCAGCAAGCCCACCGAGAGCATCGCGTCTACCAGCCAACTGATGTTGTCGAACTGGATCAGCGATGATTTGAGCCTGCGGTTGCGGTAGCGCACATAGAAGAAGTAGGCGAACTCCACGACGGTAAACACCGCCGCATAAACGATCACCAACCCCAACTCGATCTCGCGCCCGCCATTGATAATGCCGAACACACCATTGAGGAACGCGTAGATGGCGATCAACAGCAGGAAACTGCCTTCGATCAACAGCACCATCGGCTCCAGGTGCCAATAGCCGAACTGGAAACGCTCGTTGCTTTTCTTGGCGATCAGCTTGGCCGTGATCAGCATCAGCACCTTGATGGCGGTGGCGATCAGCGAGAAAAAGCCGTCGAACAGAATGGATTGGGCGCCGGATATCACACCCGTGACAATCCCGGCGATCGCTACAGCGAACATCAGGATCGTCGATTGTTTGAGCAGTGCCTGCTCACCTCGGTTACTCACATTTCCTCCTGTCAAAACCTTTAAACCGCACAGTGCGGAGGGCTTTCAGGAGCGGAGTGTACCTTATGTCCTGTTTTGGCCGATTTGACGCCATCGGGGGCAAGCCCCCTCCCACATTGGATCGGGTTCATAGATCTTGATTTGTTAACCCATTCAAGTGTGGGAGGGGCGGTGCGACGATTCGACTTGCCCCCGATGGCAGCGACGCGGTCTAAAGCCTTACTTAGTCCCACGCTCAATCGCAAACCCAGCCCAGGTCTGGCTCACCGGCATCAGCTCCAAGCGGTTGATATTCACGTGCGCCGGCGTATTCATCACCCAGAAAATCGTATCGGCAATATCCTGCGGCTGAATCGGCTCGGCACCTGCATAGGTGGCGTCATAACGCGCTTGGTCACCGCCAAACCGTACCAGGGAGAACTCGCTCTCACACAGCCCCGGCTCGATGTTGGTTACGCGTACACCGGTGCCTTGCAGGTCGCAACGCAGGTTCAGCGAGAACTGTTTCACGAACGCCTTGGAGCCGCCATATACGTGGCTGCCCGGGTAAGGATAGTTGCCGGCGATAGAACCCAGGTTGATGATCCCGGCGCCGCGACCATGGGCGATCAGGCGCGGCAGCAACAGATTGGTAGTGGTCAGCAGGCCTTTGATATTGGTGTCGACCATGGTTTCCCAATCGTCGAGGTTGCACTTGGGCGCAGGGTCGGTACCCACGGCCAGGCCGGCGTTGTTGATCAGCCCGCGCAGCTTGGCGAACGACGGTGGCAGGTTGGCAATGGCGTCTTCCATGCCCTTGCGGTCACGCACATCTACCACCAGGCCATGCACTTCGGTCTGCTTGGAAAGCTCTTCAACCAACGCACTCAAGCGCTCGGCACGGCGACCGGTGAGCACCAGTTTCCAGCCGGCTTCGGCAAAACGACGAGCACAGGCTTCGCCGAAACCTGAAGTGGCGCCAGTGATAAATAGCGTGTCGGACATGGTGTTCTCCTTGCGGGCATCGGGGAAAAAAGCAGCCAGCAGAATGCCCTTACGCCGCCCTTGCGGCAACCGCTATGCACACACCTTCATGCATGACTGATCATTTTTTAACCATATCGAGTAGAGCCTTATAAACCGTGGCTTGCAGCCATATGCGCGCAGGTTATCCACAACTGCGCCCACAGTCTTTGGGGGCAAGTGCAAACTGCTTGAAGCCGCTGTATACAAGGCTTTCAGGCAGGTCTGGAAAGTTTTTTGCTTGACCTGGATGCAAGCGTATGTAGCCGCTGACATATGCGGCAAAGCATAACGATGGCTCCAGGCCAGTCATTCCGGCCCCTTCGGGGGTCTTTCCAGAGTTTAGTCACAGACTTATCCACAGGCTGGACGGTCACATTCCGGTCATATACCTGTGTCTTTAAACAGGTTGACAAAACCCTCGGACGGCCGCAAAAAACCGACTGATCAAAAAACAACCACGAGGCTGTAAGCCACGTTTTTAAAGGCTTTCAGCCAGCTACTCCCACGTTACCCACAGCCGGTTCCACAGTGGATGGGGACAAGTCAAAACTGTGACAAAACAGGGATTTGCGGCGGCTATATGTCGCGCTTTGGAGGGTCGCTGGATTTGTTTTCCACAATTTGGAGAAAGGCCTTATGGACCCCACAATCAAATGTGGGAGGGGGCTTGCTCCGATAGCGATTTGTCAGTCAGCACTTCTTAAACTGACACACCGCTATCGGGAGCAAGCCCCCTCCCACAGGGTACTGAGTAACAGTTAGTGACCGCCTAGGTAAGCGTTGCGAACTTCCTCATTCACCAGCAGCTCTTTACCGGTGCCCGTGAGGCGAATCTCACCATTGACCATCACATACGCCCGATCCGACAAGCGCAGCGCATGGTTGGCGTTCTGCTCCACCAGGAAGATGGTCATCCCGGTGGAGGCCAGTTCACGCAGGGTTGAGAAGATCTGCTTCACTACAATCGGCGCCAATCCCAGGCTCGGCTCATCCAGCAGCAACAGCTTGGGCCTACTCATCAATGCACGGGCGATGGCGAGCATTTGCTGTTCGCCGCCAGACATGGTCATGGCCCGCTGGTTGCGCCGCTCCTTGAGGCGTGGGAACAGCTCGAACATGCGTTGCATGTCCTCGCCGGCAAACTTGTCGCCAATGGGGATGGTGCCCATCAGCAGGTTTTCCTCGACGGTCATGTCGGGGAACACCCGCCGCCCTTCCGGCGACTGCGCAATGCCGTTGGAAGCGATGTAGTGGGACGACTTGTGGGTAATATCGACGCCGTTGTAGAGGATCTGCCCCGACTCGGCCCGTGGCTGGCCAAAGATCGACATCAGCAGCGTGGATTTACCCGCGCCGTTGGAGCCGATCAGGCTGACGGTTTCGCCTTCGTTGATGTACAGCGAGACTTTTTTCAGGGCCTGGATCGGGCCGTAATACACGTCCAGATCCTTCATTTCGAGGATAGGCGCACTCATACCAGCTCCTCTTCGTCCGCGCCCAGGTAGGCGGCAATCACTTTCGGGTCGTTGCGGATCGCCTCCGGGCCGCCTTCGGCGATAACGTTGCCGTGGTCCAGTACCACGATGTGGTCGGAAATACTCATCACCATGCCCATGTCGTGTTCGATCAGCACCACCGTGAGGTCGTGTTCGTCGCGCAGCAGGCGAATCATCGCGCTGAGGGCTTCGGTTTCCTGGGGATTGAGACCCGCAGCGGGTTCGTCCAGGCAGATGATCTGCGGCCGCGTGCACATGGCGCGAGCAATTTCCAGGCGGCGCTGCTGGCCGTAGGAGAGCTCGCCGGCCAGGCGGTTGGCACAGTCCACCAGGTCGACCACTTCCAGCCAATAGAAGGCATGGTCGAGGGCATCGCTTTCGGCCTTGCGGTAGCCCTTGGTGTTGAGGATGCCGGCCAGCATATTGCGGTTGACCCACATGTGTTGGGCCACCAGCAGATTTTCCAGCACCGACATTTCCTTGAACAGGCGAATGTTCTGGAAGGTCCGTGCCAGGCCGGCGCGGTTTACCAGGTGGGTGCCGCCGAACATCTTGTAGTACACGCGGCTGAGGAAGCTTTTCGGCGACACGAAGTCCACCGCCTTGAAGCGCTCGCCGAGCAACTGGATCACGTTGGTCTGCTGGCCTCGCACATTGAGTTCGATCTTGCCGCCGCTGGCTTTGTAGAAGCCGGTGAGGCAGTTGAACACCGTGGTCTTGCCGGCGCCGTTGGGGCCGATCAGAGCGAAGATCGAGTTGCGTTCGACCTTGAGGCTCACATCGCTCAAGGCCTTGATGCCACCGAAGTGCATCATCAGGTGTTCCACGGACAGCACAACTTCCTTACTCATGGTGCTACCCCCTTACGTGGCGTCACACCGGTACGGCTGATTCGAATCAAGCCACGGGGTCGCCAGATCATCATCACCACCATCAGCACGCCAAACAGCAGGACGCGGTACTCGGAGAAGCTGCGCAGCAGTTCAGGCGCAACAGTCAGTACGAACGCCGCGATCACCACGCCCACCGTCGAGCCCATGCCGCCTAGCACCACAATGGCGAGGATCAATGCCGACTCGAAGAAGGTAAACGACGACGGGTTGACGAAGCCCTGGTAGCTGGCAAAAAACACCCCGGCCAACCCGGCGGTGGATGCGCCGATGGTGAACGCCGAGAGCTTGACCAGCACATGGTTCAGGCCCATGGAGCGGCAGGCGATTTCATCTTCGCGCAAGGCTTCCCAGGCGCGGCCCACCGGCATGCGGGTCAGGCGATGCTTGATGTACAGCACCGCCAGCACCACCAGGAACAGCACAATGTAGATGAACATGAACTTGATGTTGGGGTTGTAATCGATGCCAAAGAACTCGTGGAACGGGACGCCGCCATCCTTCGCTCGCTTGCCGAACTCCAGGCCCAGGAAGGTTGGAGAAGGTACTGGCATACCATTGGGGCCGCCGGTGAACGACAGCCAGTTGTTGAGCACCAGGCGAATGATTTCACCAAAACCCAGGGTCACGATGGCCAGGTAGTCACCGTGCATTCGTAGCACCGGGAAGCCGAGTATGCACCCCGCCAATGCCGCCGCAATGGCCGCCAATGGCAGCACCGTCCAGAAGCCCAGGCCGAGGTATTGATAACCCAGCGCCAAGCCATAGGCACCGATGGCGTAGAACGCCACGTAGCCCAGGTCGAGCAAGCCGGCCAGGCCCACCACGATGTTCAGCCCCAGGCCGAGCAACACGTAGATCAGCCCGAGGATAACCACGGTGAGCAGGTATTTGTTGGCGAAGATCGGGAACACGATGGCGATCACGATCAACGCGGGGATGATCCAGCGCAACCGCGACTTGTAGTCCGGTGGCAGCACGTGCACACCCGAGCCGCTGCTTTCGAAGCCCTGCAGAATCTTCACACCCTTGGGGGTTTGCAGGAACAGGCTCAAGGCAAAACGTCCGGCCATCACAATGGCGACCAATGTGGCAACGCGCATCGGCTCCAGGTTGAAGCTGTAGCCGTCGAGCACCACGCCGACGATGGGGCCGAACACGATCAGCGAAATCAGCCCGGCGAGGACCGTATCGACCACACTTTTCTTGATATCAATGGATTTGGCAGCAGACATGTTTACACCTTCGCCACAAGTGGGCGACCAAGCAGGCCCTGGGGACGGAAAATCAGAATCACCACCAGCAGGGAGAAACTGAACACGTCTTTGTAGTCAGAGTTGATCAACCCCGAGAACAGCGACTCAGAGATACCGAGGATGATCCCGCCGAGCATCGCCCCAGGCAGGGAGCCGATGCCGCCGAGTACCGCTGCGGTAAATGCCTTGATGCCGATGATGAAGCCGGCATAGAAGTCGAAGGTGCCGTAGTTGAGGGTGATGAGCACGCCGGCCAGGGCGGCCATGGCCGCGCCGATGACGAACACGTAGGAGATCACCCGGTCGGTGTTGATGCCCAGGATCGAGGCCATCTTGCGGTCTTGCTGGGTGGCGCGGCACATGCGGCCCAGCTTGGTGTATTTGATGATGTAGGTGAGCAATGCCATGCCGGCGAACGCCGCCACGAGAATGAACACTTTGGTGTAGGTCAGTTGCACGAAGCCAGTGCCGATATCGACGCGCCAGGCGCCGGCCAGCAGGGTCGGGATGCCTTGTTGCTTGGCGCCCTGGGCGATCTGGGCGTAGTTCTGCAAGATCAGTGAGATACCGATGGCGCTGATCAGCGGGGCCAGTCGAGTGGAGTTACGCAGCGGCTTATAGGCGACACGCTCAATCACCCAACCATAAACGCCGGTGACGACCACGGTGAAGATCAAGGTGCCGAGAATGAGCAGCGGGAAGGATTCGATGCCGAAGTAAGCCAGCAGTGCCAGACTGATCGCCGCGAGGTAAGCGGAAATCATATAAACCTCGCCGTGGGCGAAGTTGATCATGCCAATGATGCCATAGACCATTGTGTAGCCGATGGCGATCAGGCCATAGACCGACCCGAGGGTCAGGCCGTTGACCAGTTGCTGCAGGAAAATACCATCCATAACGCAATCTCACGCGGTGAGCACCTGCACACCAGTGGGTGTGCGGCGCTTCTGGAGGAAAAAACAGATCTCAATAACAACGCCACTCTCCTGTGGGAGGGGGCTTGCTCCCGATTGCGGTGGGTCAGTCATGCATGTATTGGCTGACACTGCGCTATCGGGAGCAAGCCCCCTCCCACATTGGCACTGTGGTGCTCAGGCTTACTTCTGCTTTTCCAACTGATGGTATTTGCCGTCCTTGTCCCACTGGTAAACCACGTAGTCAGAGACTTTCAGGTCGCCCTTGGCATCCCAGGCTTTTTCGCCCATGACGGTTTTAACCGGGTTGGCCTTGAGCCACTTGGCAGCGTCTTCGCCCTTGTTGGACTTGGCACCGTTGAAGCCGGCAGCCAGGGCCTGGATCGAGGCGTAGGCGTACAGCGTGTAGCCTTCGGGCTCGGTGCCGTTTTTGCGGAATTCTTCCACCACGGTCTTGCTGTCCGGCAGCAGGCGCGGATCGGCGCCGAAGGTCATGTACACGCCATCGACGTACTGCGCACCACCGGCAGTCGCCACCAGTTCATCGGTCACCACGCCGTCATCGGACATGAACTTGACGTCTTTCAAACCGGCTTCACGGATCTGGCGCACCAACGGACCGGCTTCCGGATGCAAGCCGCCGAAGTACACCACGTCGGCGCCCAGGGAACGGATCTTGGTGACCAGGGCGCTGAAGTCTTTCTCGCCACGGGTCAGGCCCTCTTCCAGCACCGGCTTGACGCCACGCTTGGTCAACTGCGCAGCGGTAGCGTCGGCCAGGCCCTTGCCGTAGGTGTCCTTGTCGTTGATCACCGCGACTTTCTTGCCCTTGAGCACGTCGACGATGTAGTCGCCGGCGACGATGCCTTGCTGGTCATCACGCCCGCACATGCGGAACATCGCACTCAAGCCGCGCTCGGTGACTTGAGGGTTGGTGGAGCCCGGGGTGATGGCGATGATGCCGGCTTCGTCGTAGACCTCAGATGCCGGAATAGTGTTCGAGGAGCAGAAGTGCCCGACCACGCCGATGACTTTGTCCTGGTCCGCGAGGCGGTTGGCAACGGCCACGGCTTGCTTGGGTTCACAGGCGTCATCGCCGGCAATCAGCTTGATCTGCTCGCCGTTGATGCCGCCGGCCTTGTTGATAACGTCGGCTGCCGCCTGGGCACCCTTCATGTACTGCTCACCGAAAGCGGCGTTGGCGCCCGTCATCGGGCCCGCCACACCAATCTTCACATCGGCTTGAACAAACGTAGAAACACCCAGCGCCGCTGCAACGGCGAGGGCCAGAAAACCTTTCTTGTAAAACGTCTGGGACATGAGTGGTGCTCCGATATTTTTGATTTTTGGCACGACAACTTGCATTCAAACCTTTCACCGAAAGCTCAGAGCAAGCCGCGTGCCATTACGTTTTTATTCTTCAAAAAGACACGGTGTCATTGTTATTACAGGCGTTTCGACGCCTTTTGCCAGGACGTGCAACCGTCTAGCACCGATAGGTGCAACCAACGAGCCAAAAAAGTACAACCCTGCCAGGTCGCAGCTGCAACCAGAGGGATAAACGACAGTTCCTACTGCTGTAACAACGTGCGTAACGGAACTGCACATTTACAGTGCGTGATTGCTACGCCTTGCACCAATACAGATGGGTAGCCTGCTAAGAAAATGCAGGCTTTTGAGCGGTATTTCGCTGATCAGATCACGATCCTCAGGCATTGCCCGGCGTGATACAGCGAGAATCCAGCTTCATACAAGCAGCTGCGCAGGCTTGCCCCGGTCAAGGGTTGCATGGGCGCAAACGGGATCGGCAGGGCCTGGGGATCCTGGTGACACAGATAGTCGGCAAACGCCTTGCCCACCACGCTGCCGGTGGTCACGCCACGGCCGTTATAGCCGGTGACCGCCACCAGCCCTGGCGCCGGCTCGAACAGGCGCATCAGATGGTCTGGCGTGAAGGCGATGCAACCGGTCCAGGTGCATTCCCACTGCACCGATTTGAGGTAGGGGAAGTAGTGCTGCTGCACCCGATCAGCCCACGCCTTGAGGAACCAGGCTGGTTTCTGGTTGCCGTTGCCCAGGCTGCCAAGCAACAGGCGGCCATCGGCATCACGACGGATGCTACTCAGTACCTGGCGCGTGTCCCATGAGCCCTGGCCGCCGGGGAGGATCTGCTGGGCGGCATCGTCGGTCAACGGCGTCGACGCCACTTGGTAGTAATAGCCGGGGAAGAAATTGCGCCGCAACTCGGTCCATTCGCCCTCGGTGTAGGCGTTGGAGGCGATCACCACCTGTGCGGCCTGCACCGCGCCCTCGGCGGTCTGCACTGACCAATCGGCACCTTGGCGCTCCAGCTGGGTGACCGGTGAATGGTCGAACAGCTGCCCGCCCAGCACCACGGCGGCATTCGCCAAGCCCGTCGTGTAAGCCATGGGGTTCAAGGTGCCGGCGCGCCGATCCAGCAACGCGGCAGCGATTTTCTTGGTCCCGGTGGCTTGCTCGCATGCTTGCCCGGTCAGTAACTCAACCGGAGCACCACGGCGTTTCCACTGCTCTTCACGGCTGCGCAAATCCGCCTCGCCACGGGCATTGTGGGCCATGTGCAAAGTGCCCTCGCGGCGCAATTGGCAATCGATGCGGTACTTGTCGACCAGGCCGAACACCAGGGACGGCGCCGCGCCCAACATGCGATTGAGCTGGCTGCCCACCGCCGTTCCGAAACCGGCTTCGATCTCGTCCGGTGGGATCCACATGCCGGCATTCACCAGCCCGACGTTGCGCCCCGAGCCACCATGGCCGGTGCGATGTGCTTCAAGCACGGCAACGCTTTTGCCCTGCTCCAGCAAGTGAATAGCGGCCGACAAGCCGGTGATGCCGGCGCCGATCACGCATACATCCACCTTGACCGCGCCCTTGAGCGCGGCGCGATCCGGTCGGCTGGGGGTGAGTTGTTCCCATAAGCATGTTTCGCGTAAAGACATTGCCAGACTCCGTAGAGGACCTAACAAACAGCTAGTTTTTTAAGTTATGAGCCCAATCAAATGTGGGAGGGGGCTTGCTCCCGATGGCGGCGTGTCAGTCAGCAGATGTACAACTGATCCA
This sequence comes from Pseudomonas sp. Root569, assembly GCF_001427465.1. Classification (NCBI taxonomy): domain Bacteria; kingdom Pseudomonadati; phylum Pseudomonadota; class Gammaproteobacteria; order Pseudomonadales; family Pseudomonadaceae; genus Pseudomonas; species Pseudomonas sp. Root569. Next base: position 152,093 of record NZ_LMGQ01000024.1, read on the forward strand.
CCGCAATCGGGAGCAAGCCCCCTCCCACATTTTGACCTCACTTCGACTTGAGGACTTAGTCGAATGTGATGCCCTGCGCCAACGGCAGCTCCAGCGAGTAGTTCACGGTATTGGTCTGCCGGCGCATATACCCGCGCCATGCATCCGACCCCGACTCGCGGCCGCCGCCGGTCTCTTTCTCACCGCCAAACGCGCCACCAATCTCCGCGCCGCTCGGGCCGATGTTGACGTTGGCAATGCCGCAATCGCTGCCCACGGCCGACATGAATTGCTCGGCTTCGCGCACATCGGTGGTGAAGATGCATGACGACAAGCCCTGGGGCACGGCGTTGTTCAAGCGCAAGGCTTCGGCGAAATCGGTGTAGCCGACCACGTAGAGAATCGGCGCGAACGTCTCGGTACACACCACGTCGCTCTGCTCGGGCATTTCCACGATGGCCGGTGACACGTAATAGGCGTTGGGGAATTGGTCTTGCAGCTGGCGCTTGCCGCCGAACACCTTGCCGCCTTCGCTCAAGGCTTGCTCAAGGGCATCCTGCATGTTGTCGAAGCCCTGCTTGTCGATCAGCGGGCCGATCAGGTTGCCTTCCAGCGGGTGGCCGATGCGCACCTTGGCGTAGGCGGCCTTGAGGCGAGTGACAATTTCGTCCTTGACCGACTCATGGGCAATCAGACGGCGCAGGGTGGTGCAGCGCTGGCCGGCAGTGCCGACGGCGCTGAACAGGATGGCGCGCACGGCCATGTCCAGGTCGGCGCTCGGGCCGAGGATCATGGCGTTGTTGCCGCCCAACTCGAGGATGCTGCGGGCGAAGCGGGCGGCGACTTTCGGCGCCACTTCACGGCCCATGCGCGTGCTGCCAGTGGCACTGATCAGGGCGACGCGCGGGTCATCCACCAGCGCGGCGCCGGCGTCGCGACCGCCAATGATCACCTGGCTGAGGTACTCGGGGGCACCGTCGAATGTCTTCAACACGCGCTCGAACAGTGCCTGGCAGGCCAGTGCAGTGAGCGGGGTCTTTTCCGAGGGTTTCCAGATCACCGCGTTACCGCACACCAGGGCCAGGGTGGTATTCCACGCCCACACGGCCACCGGAAAATTGAAGGCGCTGATCACACCGACCACGCCCAGCGGGTGCCAGGTTTCACGCATATGGTGGCCGGGGCGCTCGGAGGCGATGGTCAAGCCATACAGCTGGCGCGACAGGCCGACGGCGAAGTCGCAGATGTCAATCATCTCCTGTACTTCGCCCAAGCCTTCCTGGGTAATCTTGCCGGCTTCCCATGACACCAGTTCGCCGAGGTCGGCCTTGTATTGGCGCAGCACGTCGCCGAACTGGCGTACCAGCTCGCCGCGTCGCGGCGCCGGCACCTTGCGCCAGGCCTCGAATGCATGCTCGGCGCGACTGACCTGTTGCTCCACCTCGGCGGCGCCTTCCCAGTGCACACTGCCGATCTGGCTACCATCGATCGGCGAATGCACGGGCTGCTTGCCCGATTGGTACAGCGCCGGGTTTACCCCGAGACGATCAAGCAATGCGGCAACCATGGGTCACTCCTTCAATCTCAAACAGAAAATTCGCGCCGCCACCGACACGGCGATCCAGCGCTTATTTGTAGCTGGCCCAAGACTTGCCAACAAACGACGATTAGGCGAGATATCATTCCGTTTATTCATGCAAAGAATAAAAAGAGGCATGCCGTGCTGAACAAAAGACATTTGCCCTCGATCACCGCCCTGCAGTGTTTCGAAGCCGCCACCCGCCACCTGAGCTTTACCCGTGCAGCCGAGGAGCTGAACCTTACGCAAAGCGCGGTGAGCAAACAGGTGGCACAGTTGGAAGAGCTGCTGCAACACCTGCTGTTTCGCCGAGTGCGTCGCCGCTTGCAGATGACCCCGGCGGGTGATCTGTACTTGGTGGAAGTGCGCAAGATCCTCACCCAGGTGGAGATGTCTACCCATTACCTGCGCTCCTACGGCGGCGAGACCGAAGTGCTGCGGGTATCCACGCCCTACACCTTCGGCGCGCGCTGGCTGGTGCCGCGCCTCAAGGGTTGGCGCCTGCGCCACCCGCAGATTCACCTGGACCTGTGCAACGAGCAGGAACCTGACGAGTTGCTGCAAGGCAAGGCCGACATGGCCTTCTACTTCGGCCAGGGTTCGCGCCCCGGCACCGAGAGTTTGAAGCTGTTCAGCGAAGAGCTGGTACCTGTCTGTGCGCCCGACAGCCTGCCCGCACTGCCCTTCACCGACCCCACGCAATTGAGCAACCTGGTGCTGCTGCAAAACGCCTCGCGGCCCCAGGGCTGGCATGACTGGTTTGCCAGCCAGGGCATGCATACCGAGCACAGCTACCACGGGCCGCGTTTCGACACCTTCTATATGTGCATCCGCGCCGCGCAGGTGGGTTGTGGCGTGGCGTTGCTACCGCGCTTTCTGGTGGAGGAGGAACTGGTCGAGGGCAAGCTGGTGATTCCCTGGCAGCATGCAATGCCGAGCCAGGATGCGTATTACCTGGCTTATCCTGAGCATTCGGCGGAGGTGCCGAAGGTCAGGGAGTTTGTGAAATGGATGCTTGAGCAGGTTATTTAGTGCCTGGAATACCGCCATCGGGGGCAAGCCCCCTCCCACATTTGAAACGCATTTCAACCTGTGGGAGGGGGCTTGCTCTCGATGGCGCCGGTGGCCCTGGCAAAAAAATCACTGGCAAACCGACCCACGTCTATGCGCCACTAGCCCCCTTCTTTAATTGTGCGTAAAGGTCGGCGCCCATCGCCGACCCGTCTGGAGATTCCCGTTATGAGCGAGAGTGTGTTTGCCGATCGCATCGTGCAGAACTTGCTCGACACCGACTTCTACAAGCTGACCATGATGCAGGCGGTGCTGCACAACTACCCCAACGTGGAAGTTGAATGGGAGTTCCGCTGCCGTAACAGCGAAGACCTGCGCCCATACCTGGCGGAGATCCGCTACCAGATCGAGCGCCTCGCCGAGCTGAGCCTGAGCCCCGACCAGTTGGGTTTCCTTGAACGTATCAGCTTCATGAAGCCGGACTTCCTGCGTTTTCTCGGGCTGTTCCGCTTCAACCTGCGCTACGTACAGACCGGTATCGAGAACGGCGAGTTGTTTATCCGCCTGCGCGGGCCGTGGCTGCATGTGATCCTGTTTGAAGTGCCGATGCTGGCCATCGTCAGCGAAGTGCGTAACCGCTACCGCTACCAGACCGTGATCCTTGAACAGGCGCGCGAGCAGCTGTACCGCAAGTTCGATTGGCTGACGGCGAATGCCAGCAGCGACGAGCTCTCGGAACTGCAAGTGGCCGACTTCGGTACGCGCCGACGCTTCTCTTACCGCGTGCAGGAGGAAGTGGTCAGCGTGCTCAAGCACGATTTCCCCGGGCGCTTTGTCGGCACCAGCAACGTACACCTGGCCCGCGAGTTCGATATGAAGCCCCTGGGCACCATGGCCCACGAATGGATCATGGCCCACCAGCAACTCGGCCCGCGCCTGATCGACAGCCAGATCGCCGCCCTCGATTGCTGGGTGCGTGAATACCGTGGCCTGCTGGGTATTGCCCTGACCGACTGCATTACCACAGACGCCTTCCTCGGCGACTTTGATTTGTACTTTGCCAAGCTGTTCGACGGGTTGCGCCACGACTCCGGCGACCCCATCCAGTGGGCGGAAAAAGCCATCGCCCACTACCACAAGCTTGGCATCGAACCGATGAGCAAGACTCTGGTGTTCTCCGACAGCCTGACGCTGCCCAAGGCCCTGGAGATTTTCCGTGCGCTGCGTGGCCGCATTAATGTCAGCTTTGGCATCGGCACCAACCTGACCTGCGATATTCCAGGGGTGGAACCGATGAGCATCGTGCTTAAAATGACCGCCTGCAATGGCCAGCCCGTCGCCAAGATCTCCGATGAAGCGGGCAAGACCCATTGCACCGACCCGAATTTTGTCGCCTATTTGCGTCACGTTTTCAAAGTACCTGCCCTTTCCAGCAAGGAGTGAATCATGCAAGCCGTACAGCGTGAGATTGCGCAGCAGCTCAAGGTCCAAGCGCCGTTCAACGACCAGGCCAGCCTTGAAGCCGAGATCGCCCGACGCGTAGCCTTTATCCAGGACTGCCTGCGCAATTCCGGGCTCAAAACCCTGGTGCTGGGCATCAGCGGCGGCGTCGACTCCCTGACCGCCGGCCTGCTGGCCCAACGGGCGGTGCAGGAACTGCGCGCCAGCAGCGGCGACGAGGCTTATCGTTTTATCGCCGTGCGCCTGCCCTACGACACCCAGTTCGACGAACACGACGCCCAGGCCGCGGTGGAATTCATCGAGCCGGACGAACGCCACACCGTGAATATCGGCCCGGCAGTGAAAGCCCTGGCCAATGAAGTCGCGGCGTTTGAAGGCAAGGCAGCGGTGTCCCGCGACTTCGTACTGGGCAACACCAAGGCGCGCATGCGCATGGTGGCGCAGTACACCATCGCCGGCGCAGCCGGCGGCTTAGTGATCGGCACTGATCACGCGGCGGAAGCGGTGATGGGCTTTTTCACCAAGTTCGGTGACGGCGCCTGCGATCTGGCCCCGTTGAGCGGGCTGGTGAAGAACCAGGTGCGTGCGATTGCCCGGCACTTTGGCGCGCCGGAATCGTTGGTGGAGAAAGTCCCGACCGCCGACCTGGAAGACCTGTCGCCGGGTAAGCCGGACGAAGCGTCACACGGGGTGACCTATGCCGAAATCGATGCGTTCCTGCACGGTGAGCCCGTGCGTGAAGAGGCGTTCAGGATTATCTGCGAGACGTACCGCAAGACGGAGCACAAGCGGGTGATGCCGTTTGCGCCTTGAAACAGGTAGGAGCGAGCTTGCTCGCGAAGATCGTCAACGATAACGCGCCCATTCTGAATGGACGTGGTGTCATTACGTTTTTCGCGAGCAAGCTCGCTCCTACAGGAAGAGTGAACGCTTGATTACTTGACGGTCACAGTGCCTTTCATCATCGAAATGTGGCCAGGGAACGAGCAGAAGAAGTTGTACTTCTCATCGGCCTTGAGCTTGGAGACGTCGAAGGTCACCGAGTCTTTCTCGCCAGCGCCAATGATCTTGGTGTGGGCGATGATGCGGTCATCACCGGCCTTCAGATAATCCTTATCGATACCCGCAGCCATTCCGTCAGTAGCCACAGGCTGCATGTTGGCTTCAGTGGTCAGCACCCAGTTATGCCCCATGACGTTCTTCGGCAGGTTGCCGGAGTGTGTCAACTCAACGGTGAACTGCTTGCAGCTCTTGTCGATGGTGATTTCTTTGGTGTTGAAGGACATCTGGTCGGTAGAGTCGACGGTGACCTTGCACTCTGCGGCAAGCAACTGGCCGCTCGCCAGAGTCAGCAGGGAAACAGCAACGAGTTTGGCAAACATGTGAATCTCCAAGGCAGGGTTAGAAAACGCGTATTGCGACAAGGGTGCCTCAAGCAGGCTTAAGTTCTTATGATCTGCATCAACAGATTGTATACAACTTTAGGCTATCAGCTTGATCAACACAATCAACCAGCCAAAGTACCGCAGGCTGCCTAAGATCGCTCCATTGCCCACTGGAGTCCGCGCCATGCACCTCAATCACCTGTTCAACGGCCTGCTGGCCGCCTACGCCTGCGGTAAGTGAAGGCGAAAGGCACCTTGAAGCTGCTACCATGACGACCCAAGGCAGCTGCGCGCCGCCCACCCTCACCTTCGACCCTAGAGGATCGCCCATGGCCAAACCTAATTACTCCTTCGCCAAACGTCAGAGAGACTTGGCCAAGGAACAGAAGAAAGAGGAAAAACTGCAACGCAAGAAAGCCGCTGCAGACGAAGAAGCAGGCGCACTGAACCCGGATGCGGAAGGTGAAGTGGCGACTGACGAGACCGAAACCCCGAAAGACCCGGCGGAATAAGCATTACTGTAGGAGCGAGCTTGCTCGCGAAAGGCGTTAACGATAACGCGGAGTGCCTGACTCACCGCGGCGCCCTCAGGTTCTTCGCGAGCAAGCTCGCTCCTACAACGGCATCACCGTCACCCGCACCTCCGGGTCATGGCTACCTCCCCCCAGAATCACCCCCCGCAACGGCGACACATCAGAGAAATCCCGGCCCCAGGCCAGGGTGATGTGCTCCAGTGCCGGCTGTACATTATTCGTCGGATCAAAATCCACCCAGCCTGACTCCGGGCAAAACACCGAGACCCAGGCATGGGACGCGTCGGCGCCGATCAACCGTGGCTGGCCGGGCGGTGGCTGGGTCAGCAGGTAACCGCTGATATAGCGTGCCGCCAGCCCGCGCGAGCGCAGGCAGGCGAGCATCAAGTGGGCGAAGTCCTGACACACCCCTCGCCGCCGCTCCAACACCTCCACCAGCGGCGTGGCGACCTGAGTGGCTTCGGCATCGAAAGTGAACTCGCTGAAAATCTTCTGCATCAACGCCTGTGTGCCCAGCAGCAAGGGCTCGCCGGGCGGGAAGCAGCTTTCGGAGAACTCGACGAAGGTTTTCTTCAAATGCACGTAGGGCGATTCGAAGCGATATCGACAGGCTTCGATCAGTTGCTCTGCCATGGGCTGGCTGCTGTAGGTCAAGCTGTCGCGAGTCTGGTCCCAGGCCGGCGATTGCTGGAAATCCAGCGCAGGCCGCGCCAGCACTTCCACGGTCAGCGCCGCATTCACCAGCAATTCATCATGGGGCCGTTCGAACGCCAGGCGGGTGATCGGGTTGCCGAACACATCCAGCTCATCGCGACGCGAAGACGGCTGCGGGCTGATCTCCAGCTGTTGCCAGGTACAACGTTGCCAGGCACACGGTCGTGGCCATAAATGCGCCAGTTGCTGGGCCAGGGACACCGGGCTGTCGTAGTGGTAATGGGTATCGTGGAAAATCTGATAACGCGCGCTCATCACACCGACACCGTCTGCTGGCTGACATCGTCCACATGGGCAAAATGGCGCAGCGCCAGGCGATCGGACACTTGCCCACTTTCATCGGCGACCCTTTGCAACAGGTCGGCCAGGCCGTCCAGCGCAGCACGCACGCTGGCCTCGCCGAACAACGGGTTCTCCAGGCAGCCCAGGTCGAAGCGCGCCAGGCGCTCCACCAACGGCGCCAGGCCGGTTTCCCGCGGCACACCGAAATCATCATTGAGGCGACGCAGGGTGCGGCTCACCAGTTTCAACTGGAACAGCACCGCATGGGGGTTCTGCTCATCGAGCAACAACAGGTCGAGCACCGGGATCAACTGTGGTACCGCCAGGTAGCGCGAGCGATAGGTGATGCTGCTGTTGCCCAGTTCCAGCAACCACTCCAGCCCGGCCTGATCGAACACCGCCACACCACGCAGGAACGCTGCCAGGCTGCTGCTGAGAAACTGCAGGCGCTCGATACGCCGGCCCATCATCAAGAAACGCCAGCCTTCATCACGGGTCATGTCGTCCAGGGCAAACCCGGACAGCGCCGCCAGGGACATCACCAGGCGGTTGAGGAAATCCAGCAGCTCGCCAAAATCAGGGGTTTGGCTTTCCAGCTCCATGGCTTCGCGTTGCAGCTCCACCAGCGCCTGCCAGTTTTCCCGGGACAGCTTGCCGCGTACCTGGGACGCCGCCCACTGCAAGCGCTGCAAGTTGGCGCGCAGGCTCGAAGGCCAATCATCACCGAGCAAGGCGGCGAGCAGGCGCTCGGGCAGCTCCCCCTCCTCCGGCAGCAGGCGCAGGCTTTCTCCCAGTTCGACCGCTGCCTGCAACGCCAACGGATCATCGCCATCCACATAACGCGCCAGCACGATGCGCAGCCAGCGCGCACTGTCATCGCAGCGTTCGCAATAGCGGCCAAACCAGAACAGGTTTTCCACCACCCGCGACGGCAAATAAGGGTCGCGACGTACCAGGTCGTGGGCGCCAATCGCACGCTGGGCACGCCACTGTTCGCCGACGCTGGCACGTTCACCCAGCACCCAGGTGTCCTTGCTGGCGCCGCCGCGCTGCATCGATACCACTTCGGCATCGGCCTCGGCGGCCACACGGGTCAGGCCACCGGGCAGCACGCGATATCCCTCATCACTGGCCACCGCGTACACGCGCATGCCGATGGCGCGGTGTTGCAGATGGTCTTCCTCGGTATGCCACACCGGCGCCTGGGACAACTGCGCCAGCTCCTGGGCAACGTAGGCGTAAGGCCGAGCACACATACGCTCGGCCAGGGCCTGGCGTTGCTCATCGTTCAAGTCGCGACCAAACACCGGGGCGAAACTTTGCGAAGCAAATGCCGGCCTGATCAGCAGCTCCGGGAGTTTTTCCAGGGCTTCGGCCAGCACCGGCGCTTCACCGCACCACCAGGTGGCAATGGACGGCAGGATCAGCGCTTCATCGAACAGGAATTCGTTGATCTTTGGCAAGAAACCCAGCAAGCCTGGGGACTCCAACACGCCGCTACCCAGGGCATTGGCCACCAGCACGTTGCCTTGGCGCACGGCGTCGAGCAGGCCAGGCACGCCAAGGGCCGAGTCGGTACGCAGCTCCAGCGGGTCGCAGAAATCGTCGTCGAGGCGGCGCATGATCGCGTGGACCCGACGCAGGCCGCTGAGGGTTTTCAGGAACACTGTGCTGTCGCGCACGGTGAGATCGCCGCCTTCTACCAACGGGTAGCCGAGTTGGCGCGCCAGGTACAGGTGTTCGAAATAGCTCTCGTTGAAACGGCCCGGCGTGAGCAGCACGATCAGCGGTGGCTGGTCGTCGCCCGGTGCCTGGCGGGCCAGGGTTTCCTGGAGCGTGCGAAAGAAACCGGTGAGGTGCTGCACCTGCAAATCACGGTACAAGTCCGGGAACGCGCGGGACACGATGGTGCGGTTTTCCAGGGCGTAGCCGGCGCCCGACGGTGCTTGGGTACGGTCGGCGGTGACCCACCAGCGGCCATCCGGAGTGCGCGCCAGGTCCACGGCGTACAAGTGCAGGAATGCACCGTCGGGCGGCTGGATGCCCTGGCATGGCCACAGGAAGTTGTTATGCCCGAACACCAGTTCAGCGGGCAGCAAGCCTTCCTTGATCAGGCGCTGCGGGCCATACAGGTCGGCCAGCACCGCGTTGAGCAAGCGCGCACGCTGGGCAATGCCGGCCGACAGCTGCCGCCACTCATCGGCGGCCAGCACATGGGGCAGCAGGTCCAGCTCCCAGGGGCGATCAGCGCCCTTGGGGTCGGCGTAGACGTTGTAAGTCACACCGTTTTCCTGGATTTGCCGGGTCAGCAGCGCCTGGCGCTGGGCCAGTTGCGTGGGCGTGCTGCGTTGCAGGTGATCGAGCAAACGCTGCCAATGGGCACGCACCGCGCCGCTGGCGTCCAGCAGTTCGTGGTAGGTGCCCGCGGTGAGCGGGTAACGGTCGAGCAAATCGGACATGGAACGCTCGGCAGGGGCAAGGGAAGTCAGGTTAACTCAAATTCACTACGATCCAATGTGGGAGGGGGCTTGCTCCCGATGGCGGTGCATCAGTGACAAATGTGCTGACTGCACTCTGCTATCGGGAGCAAGCCCCCTTCCACAGTTGGCTCGCATTCATTCCTTATTTGTTGGAAAACGGCGTAAATCCAGGGTCATTGGCATTTCATCGTTCACCTCTACAACCGGCACCGGTCGCTTGCCCGGGCTATGCCCCAAGCGGAAAAACCGCGCCATCCGCCGGCTCTCTGCCTCGTTGGCATTCACCGGCAAGCTGTCGTAATTGCGTCCACCCGGATGCGCCACGTGGTATTGGCAGCCGCCCAGCGAGCGCTGCATCCAGGTGTCGAGCAGGTCGAATACCAAGGGTGCATGCACCGCGATGGTCGGTTGCAGGCAGTTGGCCGGTTGCCAGGCGCGGTAGCGCACGCCAGCGACAAACTCGCCGACGCGGCCGGTCGGTTGCAGCGGCACCGGGATGCCATTGCAGGTCAGCAGGTAGCGTTGCGCTGGCAGGCCAGTCAACTTCACTTGCAGGCGCTCCAGGGACGAATCCACGTAGCGTACCGTACCGCCCACCGCGCCCTCTTCGCCCAGCACATGCCAGGGCTCCAAGGCCTGGCGCAGTTCCAGTTCGATACCGCTGACGGCATAGTCGCCCACCTTGGGAAAGCGGAACTCCAGGTGCGCCGCGAACCATTCGGCACGCAACGGGTAGCCGGCCGCATTCAGTTCGACGATCACGTCGGCAAAGTCTTGCTCGATAAAATGCGGCAACAGGAAACGGTCATGCAACTCGGTGCCCCAGCGCGCCAGTTTCGGCGGCGCGTAAGGCTCGCGCCAGAACCGTGCGACCAGCGCGCGCAGTAGCAACTGCTGGGTCAGGCTCATGCGTGCATGGGGCGGCATTTCAAAGGCGCGTAATTCGAGCAAGCCCAGGCGGCCGGTGGCGCCGTCGGGGGAGTAGAGTTTGTCGATACAGAATTCGGCGCGATGGGTGTTGCCGGTCACATCGATCAGCAAGTTGCGCAGCAGGCGATCCACTAACCACGGCGGGCATTCCTCGCCCGGTGCAGGCATCTGCGCGAAGGCGATTTCCAGTTCATACAGCGCATCGTTGCGTGCCTCGTCCACCCTTGGCGCCTGGGAGGTCGGGCCGATGAACAGACCGGAGAACAAGTAGGACAGCGACGGGTGGTTATGCCAGTAGCTGATCAGGCTGCGCAGCAGGTCAGGGCGGCGCAGGAAGGGTGAGTCCTTGGGCGTCGCGCCGCCCAGCACAAAATGGTTGCCGCCACCGGTGCCGGTGTGGCGCCCGTCGATCATGAATTTCTCGGTGGTCAGCCGGGTTTGCCGGGCCTCTTCATAGAGGAATTCGGTGCGCTCCACCAACTCGTCCCAGGTGGCGGACGGCTGTACGTTAACTTCGATCACACCAGGGTCCGGCGTGACCCGCAAGTTGCTCAAACGCGTATCCGCGGGCGGCTCGTAACCTTCCAGCAGCACCGGGCAATGCAACTCTTCGGCGGTGGCCTCGATGGCGGCCACCAGTTCCAGGTAATCCTCGACGCGTTCCAGCGGCGGCATAAACAGGTACAGGCGCCCTTCCCGCGCCTCGGCGCACAGCGCGGTGCGGGTCAGCCAGTCAGCGGACTCATCGACCTTCGGCACACGCTCATCGCTCGGGGCCGGCTCGCCGTGGCTATGCAGTTGTTCGGTGGTCGGCAGGTCAGGTTGATCCTGATTAGGGTCGGTCGGGTGCACGAACGGATACTCCGCCGCCGTCACCCACGGTTGGGAAGCCAAAGGCAGGCGATAGCCCAGCGGCGAATCGCCCGGCACCAGGCGGCAGTGATTATCGCGCAGGTACCAGCGACCACTCTGCCAGCGGTCATTGGCCGCGGTGCGCGCCAGGGGCAGCACGTGGCCGATGACGTTACCCAGGCCCTGAGCGAAGACTTTGCGCAGGCGTTCGCGCTCCAGTTCGTCGCTCAAGCGCGGGTCCTGGGCGCTGACGTTATGCGGCAACGCGCCCTCGCGCCATAGGTAGTAGACGTTGTCTTCAAAGGCCGGGAACACAAAGCGCGCCGGCAGTTTCAGGCGTTCGGCGATGCTGGCCAGGAAGCGCCCTGCCATCGCGCCGTCAGCACCATAATCCTCTTGTTCATCGGCGATCAACGCACTGTTGTGCCAGATCGGCACTCCATCTCGGCGCCAGTAACAGTTAAGCGACCAACGCGGCAGTTGCTCGCCGGGGTACCACTTGCCCTGGCCGAAATGCACCAGGCCCGTGGGCGCATAGTGCCGGCGCAGGCGTTGGAACAGCTCGGCGGACAGGCGACGCTTGTCCGGCCCCAGGGCGGCCGTGTTCCATTCGGCGCCGTCAGGGTCGTCGATAGAGACGAAGGTCGGCTCGCCGCCCATGGTCAGGCGCACGTCGTGCTTGAGCAGGTCAGCGTCGATCTGTCGGCCCAGGGCCTGGATCGCCAGCCATTGCTCTTCGGTGTAGGGCTGGGTCACCCGTGGTGCTTCCCAGATGCGTTCCACCGACATCTCGTGGGCAAATTCGCACTCGCATGGCTCCACCAACCCGCTGATCGGCGCGGCAGAAGATGGATCGGGGCTACAGGCCAACGGGATATGCCCTTCACCGGCGAACAGCCCGGAAGTCGCGTCAAGGCCGATCCAGCCGGCGCCGGGCAAATACACTTCACACCAGGCATGCAGGTCGGTGAAATCGACTTCGGTGCCCGAAGGGCCGTCGAGGGCCTTAACGTCGGCGGTGAGCTGGATCAGGTAACCAGAGACAAACCGCGCCGCCAGCCCCAGGTTGCGCAGCAATTGCACCAGCAGCCAGGCCGAGTCGCGGCAGGAGCCGGAGGCGTTTTCCAGGGTGAATTCCGGGGTTTGCACGCCCGGCTCCATGCGGATCAGGTAGCCGATATCGGCGGCCAGGCGCTGGTTCAGCCCAACCAGGAAATCCACCGCAGGTAATGGCGTACGGTCGATACCGGCCAGGTACGCGGCGAATCTTGGCGTCAGCGGCAAAGTTTCCAGGTACGGCGCCAGTTCGCGTTGCTCATCGGCGGCGTAGCTGAACGGGATTTTTTCGGCATACGGTTCAAGGAAAAAATCGAACGGGTTGAACACCGCCATCTCGGCGACCAGGTCGACTTCGATGCGCAGTTCGTCCGTCTTTTCCGGAAAGACCAGACGCGCCAGGTAATTGCCCTGGGGGTCTTGCTGCCAATTAATAAAATGCTGCTCGGGCAGCACTTTCAACGCGTAGGACAAGATCCGCGTACGGCTATGGGCTGCCGGGCGCAAACGCACGATCTGGGGGCCGAGTTCGACAGCGCGGTCGTAGCGGTAGTGCGTAACGTGGTGCAACGCAACATGAATCGACACGGCGGCCTCCTGCGAGCCAGGGCATAAGCACAACGCGCGCAAGACTTATGCCAGGGCGGCGGTCATTGCGCTTTATCGTGGGACCCGGTGCAGTACAGCACCAAAACGGCGCCAACATACGTACCACGGTGCAAGAGCCGCACACATTTGTGGCGTCAGTGTGAGGATGGATGGTGAATCTACCCAATCAACGGGCTTTGCGCTTTGCGATTGCGGTTTGGCGCAGATGGCGTATCAGATGGCGTATCTCGGACAGTTTTTTGCGCATTTCGCGGTGGCGTTTGCTGTTGAGCAGCAGTAACCCCAACAGCGCAAATAGGCCACGCCAGCCATGGAAACCGCGGCTGAGCCGGAGAAGATCGCCATGAAAATCGTCCCCATGAATACGGGTAAATAGCGCGCCAGGAATCTGTTTAACGAAGGCGGCTCCTTCACATGCGACTACTCGATCTGAGGGTTGATTTGACAGACTGCCGAATGCGACGGATTTCCACGAGTTTCGTGCGCATCTCTCGTTGAACCTTGCTATTAAGTGTCAATAATCCGAGCAATGGGAATAACAGCGCCAACCCATAAAGAACTTTGTGAGGCCGGAATTGAACCATCGGAACGACAAACAGTAGACAGGCGACATAGATACCGACCATTACCCACACCCAGGAGGGTCGGCCCCGCAACATCATAAAGTTACTATGGACCGTCAACAGAATGAGCAGCGCCCCGACCAACATGATCTTGAGCCCCACTTGAGCCAGCGGCACATCACGAAAATAAGTGACGAACGCCAGCGCCACAGCCAACGCCAAAGAAAAATACGCAGCAAATACGCCGCCCATAAACGTCAGAAAGTATTGCCTGAAAAAGTCGCGTAGCGTCATTAACTCGTTCATTCGTTTATTTCCTCGTACAACCCTATCGCTATGGTATTGACGTTTCCGGAGTACGCACTCCCGCCAAACCCTATGCTTGCGCCCAGGACGTCTTTGATCTGGGTAGTGGTGCTGTGCTTGAGCTGCGTAGGGGTGAAACGCTTGGTGAGTTCACCCGACGCCTGCTTCAATTTGAGCATCTTCGCAGTCAAGCTGGGATGGTTGATGCTGAGTAGCTCTTTCGTGAGCTTGGCTCTTTCCTGGCGATTCAACCCGCGAAGCACGTCACGCAGACTCTTGCCCGTCGATGCTTTGGCGGCCCTGACCAGCTTGACCGTCGTCAGGGCCGAAGCGCTCACGCCTACCAGTGATACTGCGTCCAGCACAATGGAAGCATTCTGGTACCAGCCCTCACTGTCGAGCCAATCCTTTACCTCAGGCTTGGCGACCTCCAGCGCTGTCCGGGCAATACCGTTGAAACACTGAAGCGAACTTGCGCCGGCAGCCGCATACCCCACCACGACGATGACGGAACTGGCGCCGGCACTGAAAGGCACCAGAATTGTTCCACTGGCGATCGCAGCCCAACTAATGACAGCCCCAAAACAGGAGATTCCGGTATTCACGGCTTCGCCAATCAGTCGCGATTCTCGAGGATTGTTCACGACATGTTGAGCAAACTGCGTTGGCGCAATGTACTTCTGCGCTTCACGCAAAATGATGCGCTTGGGCTTGATGCTGCAGATGGGCTTGAATTCGCGCAGGGTAATGACGTTGAAGTCGGCGTCGATGTATACGACGCCTGCGCCAACGATACCTGGATCGGCGTCAATGGCCGCAAACAGCCGCGGCAGGTTGATCTGGCTTTCGATGCGCTGGCGCGCCATGAACTGGGAGCGGTTGGAGTCCATGCCGATGCCGGCCAGGGGGTTGCCCATGGGGTGTTCTTCCTTGAAAGGGTGGAGACTGGACTGACGCTATCGGGAGCAAGCCCCCTCCCACACTTTAATGTGTGAATACATTCAAAATGTGGGAGGGGGGCTTGCTCCCGATAGCGATCTAATGGGCGCCACCTTACCAAACAGACTCACCACCGACCAGAAAGCAAAACGCCAGCACGAAGCTGGCGTTTTGTAGGTTCAAGCAGCGATCAACGCGGTACCACCGGCTTGCGCGCAGGCTTGCCGCCTTTGCCCTTGGCCGCATCGGTGCGTTCCTTCGCCGCTTGCTTGTTACGCGCCTGGGCCGCTGCCTTGGCTTGCTCACGCTTGTCCCACGGGTTGCTGCCGTCGCTGCCACGGGGTGGCAGGCCGGTGTGCTGGGTGAGGATTTTGGTCGTGGTTTCCTTGGCGACCTTGTGGCTGCCGGCCGGCGTCGAGTTCTTGCGACGGGCGCTCTGGTAGCTGTCGGTAGCCGGCTGGTGCAGCGGGATCAACTGGTCCTTGCCCGGCCCGATCAGGTCGGCACGGCCCATGCGGGTCAGCGCTTCACGCAGCATCGGCCAGCCCTTCGGGTCGTGGTAGCGCAGGAACGCCTTGTGCAGACGGCGCTGCTCTTCGCTCTTGACGATGGTCACCGCGTCGCTCTTGTAGGTGACCTTGCGCAGCGGGTTCTTGCCCGAGTGGTACATCGCCGTGGCGGTAGCCATTGGCGAGGGGTAGAACGCCTGCACCTGGTCGGCACGGAAGCCGTTGCCCTTGAGCCACAGGGCCAGGTTCATCATGTCTTCATCGGTGGTGCCCGGGTGGGCGGCGATGAAGTACGGGATCAGGTACTGCTCCTTGCCCGCTTCCTTGGTGTACTTCTCGAACATGCGCTTGAACTTGTCATAGCTGCCAATGCCCGGCTTCATCATCTGGTTGAGCGGACCTTCCTCGGTGTGTTCCGGGGCGATCTTCAAGTAGCCACCCACGTGGTGGGTCACCAGCTCTTTGACATATTCAGGCGACTCGACGGCCAGGTCGTAGCGCAGGCCGGAAGCGATCAGGATCTTCTTCACACCCGGCAAAGCACGGGCGCTGCGATACAGCTGGATCAACGACGAGTGGTCGGTGTTCAGGTTCGGGCAGATGCCAGGGAACACGCAGGATGGCTTGCGGCACGCGGATTCGATTTCCGGGCTCTTGCAGGCTATGCGGTACATGTTCGCGGTCGGGCCGCCGAGGTCGGAAATCACACCGGTGAAACCCGGGACCTTGTCGCGGATCTCTTCGATCTCGCGGATGATCGACTCTTCGGAACGGTTCTGGATGATGCGGCCTTCGTGCTCGGTGATCGAGCAGAAGGTGCAGCCGCCGAAGCAGCCACGCATGATGTTCACCGAGAAGCGGATCATGTCGTAGGCCGGGATTTTCTCCTTGCCGTACGCCGGGTGCGGTACGCGGGCGTAAGGCATGCCAAACACGTAGTCCATTTCTTCGGTGGTCATCGGAATGGGCGGCGGGTTGAACCACACATCCACTTCACCATGCTTCTGCACCAGAGCGCGGGCATTGCCTGGGTTGGTTTCCAGGTGCAACACCCGGTTGGCGTGGGCGTAGAGCACAGCGTCGCCGCGGACTTTTTCCACCGATGGCAGGCGGATAACGGTCTTGTCGCGGGTCATGCGCGGGCTGGCCAGGATCTGCACGACCTTGGCTTCTTCCGGATCGTCCACCGGGCCTTTCTCTTGCTCGATGGCGCAGGCCTGGGTGTCTTGGGTATTCACATACGGGTTGATGATCTTGTCGACCTTGCCCGGACGGTCGATGCGCGTGGAGTCCACTTCGTACCAGCCCGCCGGTGTGTCGCGGCGAATGAACGCGGTGCCGCGCACATCGGTGATGTCTTCGATCTTGTGGCCCCACGACAGGCGCTGGGCCACCTCGACGATGGCGCGCTCGGCGTTGCCGTACAGCAGGATATCGGCGGTGGCGTCGATCAGGATCGAGTTGCGCACACGGTCCTGCCAGTAGTCGTAGTGGGCGATGCGGCGCAGGGAGGCTTCGATGCCGCCCAGTACGATCGGTACGTTCTTGTAGGCTTCCTTGCAACGCTGGCTGTACACCAGGCTGGCGCGGTCCGGGCGTTTGCCGGCCATGCCACCGGGGGTGTAGGCGTCGTCGGAGCGGATTTTCTTGTCGGCGGTGTAGCGGTTGATCATCGAGTCCATGTTGCCGGCCGCGACACCGAAGAACAGGTTCGGCTCGCCGAGCTTCATGAAATCGTCTTTGGACTGCCAGTTCGGCTGGGCAATGATCCCGACGCGGAAGCCCTGGGCCTCCAGCAGCCGGCCGATGATTGCCATGCCGAACGACGGATGGTCAACGTAGGCATCACCGGTGACGATGATGATGTCGCAGGAATCCCAGCCAAGCTGATCCATCTCCTCCCTGCTCATCGGCAGGAATGGCGCAGGACCGAAACATTCGGCCCAGTACTTGGGATAGTCAAATAACGGCTTGGCTGTTTGCATGACGGTGACCGGTGTTGAGATGAAAAATCGCGGGCGCGGAATATAGCACAAATTTTGACCAATTCCGACGGCAATGGTCGGCTTTAATCCTGGCCGTCTCCTACCCCGCCAGGCGCCCAGCTTTTGCGCACGCACGGGTAACAAGTAGATAACCTCCAGCGGCGAAAACCGTGGATAGGCTGGCCCCAAATAACGATGCATTTGGAGCCCCTGATGACCAGCAATCCCACACCTGCGTTTTCGACTCACGCAGGCTTTATCCGCGCCCAACTGCCGGCCTGGCTGACACTGGCGCCCGAGGAGATACGCAAGGCGCTGCGCGAAAGCCTGCTCAAGAGCAATCAGGCCAGGCATGATTTCAAGGAATATCTGCGCAGCCTCAAAAGCCCGGAAGCCTATGCGCGGCCCATGCTCAGGCAAGCCCTGCAACGCAAGTTTCCCGGCCAGCGGATCAATGAGTCCGCGCTCCTGGTGCGCAAATGGAAGCACCACCACGTGCTGGGCCTGGTCAAGACGGCCGCAGGCACCACGGAGCAGAGCCTGTTGGAGGTGGCGCTACAAAACTTCGAAGCAGACGAGGCCGAAGGCAAGGGCATCGAGGCCGGCTCGGGTATCTATACCCAAGCCGGAGGTGACCGCAAGCTTAGCTCCGTGACGCCGCAGCAATTGGCCAAACTGTGCCGCGACCTGGATATTGGCCGGTATTACCAGTACCACGTCGAACAGGTACTGGGCCCCACCCATACCCTGACCATGACCTCGTACGTGCGCAGGCTGTTTGTCGAAAAAGAAAGGCATAGCCTCGCGGTGTCACTGCACGTGGCGCGGCTGAACAATGTGCTTACCCAAGAACGCTATGAGCAGTTGCTCGCGCTGGTGCGCGACGGCAGCCATCCGCAGGTGCGCTGCAGTCACCTCACCCTCAATGCGGTCGTGCTGCCCAACGTGCTGGTGTTCGAATGGGGCAGTGAAAACCCGCAACAGTTGCTCTACGTACCGGAGGATCCGGCGGCCCCCTTGCGCTTGCACACGGACGCAGAAGACTTGAACCAGCAACTGGCTGATCGGCTGAGCAACACGCCCGCCTACCTGGCGTTTTTCAAGCACTTGGTGCCCTTGCGTCACCGAGAAACCCTGCTCGAGGTGCGACCCGCCTGGCGAGACTGGTTCTCCGTAGGGGCTACCGGCAGACTGATACCGGCCAGCCTGGCAAAACCCATGACGTATAGCGCCATCCGCGGCCATGTGTTCCTGGCCATTACCCGCCATCGCATCGAGCAAATCAAACAAGACGCACGCGCACTGGTAGTGCCCACCGCGGATGCGGACCTGGCCAGCCGGCAAAAGCGCTTGCAGTCCTATTTGGAGCTGGGAAAGTCGGTGCTGTTCTTTGCCGCTTCATTCGTGCCGATCGTCGGCGAGGTCTTACTGGCGGTCAGTGCGGCGCAGTTGCTCGGCACTGTCTATAACGGGTTTGCCGCCTGGAGCCGGGGCGACAGCGACGAAGCCCTCGAGGACCTGATGGATGTGGTGGACGCGGCCACTACCGCCGTCATCACCGCTGGCGCGGTCAAGGCGGTGGGGTTTTCCGCCGGTTTGGTCAAGGTCAGGCTGCGCGGCGGACGTGAACGCCTGTGGAACCCGGACCTTGCGCCTTACCGTCATCTGGAGAGCACCTTGCCCGGCGGGTTACCCGCCGATGCCGAGGGTGTGTATAACCACGCAGGGCAAGCCTATGTGAAACTCGACGACCGCCTGCATGCGGTCAAGCGCGACCCGGGCAGCCAGCAATGGCAACTGCAGCATCCCAGCGATCCCGACGCCTACACCCCACCACTGCACGGTAACGGCACCGGTGGTTGGCGGCATGCCCACGAGACACCACGGGCCTGGGACGACCTCAAGCTGATCAAACGCCTTGGGCCAGACGCCGCCAACATCACCCAGGCCCAGGTCGAGCCACTGCTGCTGGTGGGGGGGCCGACAGCAGCACCCTGCGCCGGGCGCACCAGGAATCGCTGCGCCCACCACCGCAGCTGCGCGAAACACTCAAGCAGTTCAACCTGGAAGAGGAGATCAACAGTTTCGACGCCGATCGCGCCGAAGGTTCGACGCTTACGCCCTGCACACCTTATATCCAGCTCCATGAGGTCTGCTCACTCCCCGAATGGCCCAGCGGACGGATGGTGAATATTGTCGATGAGCAGGGCAAGACCTTGATCAGCCTGGGCGGTGGCACACAAGCCATCAAGGTACCGCTGGCGCGTTTCAGGAAAGGTGAGTTGCTGTATTGCCTGGAGAGCGCACTGCCCACAACCGAATTCAACGAGCTGCTGCCCGCTGAGCCCGCCCCGCACCGGACCCATGTCGAGAACCTTGCCCAGCGTTTGAGCCAAACGGTACCTGAACATTCGCACCGTCTGTTTACTTGGCTGGAGCAGACCTTGAAGCAACCCGGCAGCGGCGTCGAGCAGGAGATCGGTAAGCTGGTCCCGGACTTGCCGGCAAGCCAGGTCGAAGAAATGGCCTCGGTACTCAGCCCCGAACAGCGTGGCAGGTTACTGCGTGAGAAAAGCCTGACCCGGCAACAACACTGGGAAGCCGACCAGTACCTGCAACAAGCCGAGGCCAGCCGGCTGCTCGCCAGCCTGCACCTGGAGTCAATGTCCACGCCGCAAACGCCGGAAATGATGCTCGCAGCCCTGGAACAATTGCCCGGTTGGCCCCTCTCCCGCCGCCTGGAAGTGCGCGACATCGGCACCAGCGGCCCGCTGTTATGCAGCAGCGGCACAGGCGACGCCAGCCAGCGCTTGCTGATCATCCGTGAAGGCCAGCACTATCGCCCACGGGATAGCCAGGGCCGGACGCTGGCCGAACCCAGTGACCTGCCCACTGCCATCAGCCATGTACTGCCGCCCACAGAGCTCGACGCCGTGCTGCGCCAAGCCCAGGAAAGCACCCTCAAGGAGGCCATGCGTAAATCCAGCCAAAAAAGTATGGCGCAGGGTTTAATCGCTAAGCGTGCACCGTTCAAACGCAGCGATTCGTTTCCCAAGCGGCACCGCATCGAACCCGCATTTGCCGACCCAGCCCCGCCTGCGGGGCTCACGCTGAGGGCGGACGGCATCTATCAGGCGCCCGTCCTGCCCGACGGCAGCTACCGCTATTACATCCTGGATAACGCCCGATACTACCGGGTGCAGGCCGATGACAGTGGTTGGCGACTGATCGACGCACGCAGCCACTTCAGGGCGTACCAGCCGTATCTGCGCAAGCACAGCGAGAGCGGCTGGGAACTGGACGGCACCGTCGCCACGCCATTCGGTGGCGTGCCAAGGCCTGACTTCGAAGGCACGGCGCCAAGCGACTCCAGCGAAACCTTTGTATCCGCCGAACCCGCCACTGACTATGAGTCGGCCGACGAAGGCGCCATCGTGTATACGGCGGACGAATTGCAGCACATGCGCTCATCCGCCAGCTACCAGCAAAGTGCCAATCATCTCGGCAGTTTCGAACGCGCCAACAATGGCCGCTACCCCTTGCGCGATACCGAGGGACAGCCGCTGCGGATCAAATCGATCCAGGCCACCGGCCGCACGAGAAGCGGCAAGGCCTACAGCAAGGCCCTGATCATGCCGTTCATTGAGTGGGAAGGCTTTGAGAAAGTCGCGGCGTTATATGACGAAAAATTAACGGTAACGCCCTTCACCGCCGCACATCAGAAGTTTCCCGAAGAAGCCAGCCTGCTCGGCCAGTCCACAGTGGTGACCACCAAGGCGATTGCCAAGGGCGAAGCGCTGGGGGTGTACGGCGGCGAGCTGGTGCCCTCGCGAATCGCCCAACAGCGTCGCGATCCCTATTTGCTGGATGTGCACACATGGGCGCAGCCTGGCGCGCAAGTAGGCAGCACGCAGACACCGAAAATGGTCAGCGCCTTTCTCAGTTTTTCCGGCGATAACGTACTGTCGCGGATTAACACGATGTTCGAGTACAGCAACGGTACACCGGTCAGGCAAGCCAAGACCGGCTACAACGTCGAAGACGCCAGGTTTATCGTCGATGTGCTGACCGCCGACCAGTCGCGGATGCGCCTGCGCCTGAGCGCCTTCTTTGCCACCGAGGATTTGGCAGCCGGCACGGAGTTACGCTGGGACTACGGTTATGACGAAAAAATGATCAAACAGCTGTTCAGCAAGGCAAATTGACGGCGGGCTACTCATCGTCGTCGAAGTTGTAGCTGCCCGGTGCCAGGTTCTCGAAACGGGTGTACTTACCAATGAACGCCAGGCGGATAAAGCCGATGGGCCCGTTACGCTGCTTGCCGATGATGATCTCGGCGATGCCTTTGTGCTCGGTCTCGGGGTGATACACCTCGTCGCGGTACACGAACATGATCACGTCGGCGTCCTGCTCGATCGCTCCGGATTCGCGCAAGTCGGAGTTTACCGGGCGCTTGTTGGGCCGTTGTTCCAGGGAGCGGTTGAGCTGGGACAGCGCCACCACCGGGCAGTTGAATTCCTTGGCCAGGGCTTTGAGGGACCGGGAGATTTCGGAAATTTCGTTGGTGCGGTTGTCACCGCTGGAACCCGGGATCTGCATCAACTGCAGGTAGTCAATCATGATCAGCGCGATGTCGCCGTGTTCACGCACCAGGCGGCGGGTACGCGCACGCATCTCGGATGGGCTGATACCGGCGGTGTCATCGATGAACAGCTTGCGGTCGTTGAGCAGGTTGACCGCCGAGGTCAGGCGCGGCCAGTCGTCGTCTTCCAATTGGCCGGAACGCACCTTGGTCTGGTCGATGCGCCCCAGGGACGAAAGCATACGCATGATCAGCGATTCGCCTGGCATCTCGAGGGAGTACACCAGCACCGCCTTGTCGCTGCGCAGTACGGCGTTTTCCACCAGGTTCATCGCAAAGGTGGTTTTACCCATGGACGGACGGCCGGCGACGATGATCAAGTCGGACGGCTGCAGGCCGCTGGTCTTTTCGTCGAGGTCGGTGTAGCCGGTGGAAATACCGGTAATGGCGGCATCGGTGTTGAACAAGGTGTCGATGCGGTCGATGGCCTTGGTCAACAGGTCGTTGACGCTGACCGGGCCACCGGTCTTGGGCCGTGCCTCGGCGATCTGGAAGATCTGGCGCTCGGCCTCGTCAAGAATCTCGGCGGCGGTGCGGCCTTCGGGGTTAAAGGCGCTGTCGGCGATCTCGGTACTGATGCCGATCAACTGGCGCAGGGTGGCGCGCTCGCGGACGATCTGCGCATAAGCTTTGATGTTGGCGACGGACGGGGTGTTTTTCGCCAGTTCACCGAGGTAGCCCAGGCCGCCAACCTGGGAGGTTTGGCCTTCCTTGTCCAACTGCTCGGCCAGGGTCACCACGTCGATCGGTGAGTTCTGGTCGGCCAGCTTGGCGATGGCGCGGAAGATCAGGCGGTGGTCATGACGATAGAAGTCGCCGTCCGAGACTTGATCCAGCACGCGTTCCCAGGCGTTGTTGTCCAGCATCAAGCCACCGAGCACGGCCTGTTCGGCCTCGATGGAATGCGGCGGCACCTTCAGGGCAGCGGTTTGCAGATCGTATTGCTCAGGAGCGGAGATTTCGTTCATGGCCACTTGAAATTTGGGGGTGTGTAGAAAAACAAAAGGCACGACCTGTAAACAGGATCGTGCCCGATGTTAACCGGCTGACACGCGAGGTGCCAGTCAGTTAGGTGCGACTTAAGCTGCTACCACGACAACGCGTACGGTGGCTTCAACTTCGGCGTGCAGGTGCACGGCTACGTCGAATTCGCCTACGTTGCGGATGGTGCCGTTCGGCAGACGAACTTCGCTCTTCTGCACTTCAACGCCGGAGGCGGTCAGTGCATCAGCGATGTCGTGGGTGCCGATCGAACCGAACAGCTTGCCTTCGTCACCGGCGGTGGCAGTGATAGTCACTTCCAGCTCAGCCAGTTGGGCAGCGCGAGTTTCGGCCGAAGCTTTTTTGTCTGCTGCGGCTTTTTCCAGCTCAGCGCGACGCTCTTCAAACGCAGCCAGGTTGGCAGCGGTTGCAGCGGTGGCTTTGCCGTATGGCAGCAGGTAGTTACGACCGTAGCCGGCCTTAACGTTCACTTTGTCGCCCAGGTTGCCCAGGTTGGCGACTTTTTCCAGAAGGATCAGTTGCATGTGAAAATCCTCTAACTTTTAACCTTCACCGTTCGCGTTATCGGCGTCTTTCGATGCCAGACGACCGCGAAAATCAATCAGGCCGTCGACAATGGCCAAGACCACGAGTAACGGATAGATCAGCTGCATGAACAGCAACAGCGTGACGTACAACCCCACCAGCCAGAACCTGGCCAGGCGCTTGCGCGCAACCAGCCCATGGATCAGGGCCAGCCCGGCAAACACCAGCGGTACGCTGCAAATCGGCGCCAGCAAGGCCATCTGTGGGCCGAAGTTCGGCCCGACAACCATGCACGCCAGCAGCAACATCGCCGGCCCCGCTGGGATTCTGATACTGCGAAACTCGCGACCAAAACCACCCGGGTTGTACAACAACGCCTGCCAATAACGCCCAAGAATCAGGCTCAGCACGCTGACGACCTGCAACAATGCCGCAATCAGGCCGGTCAGGACCGGGGCAATCAGTGACGCAAACCGCGCTCGCTCATCTACCGACAACTGCTGGTAGAGATCCCCGAGGGCCAGCGGCAGGATCTTGACGATTTCCTGCGACAGCGCCTCGATTTGCGGGCGGAAAGCCGCGCCAAGCATCACTGAGTACACCAACCCCAATGCCACGCTGACCAGCAGCGTGCGGACCCAGGACTCACTTGCGCGCAGAACCAACGCAAGGCTCGATGACCCCAGCAGTACCAGAAGTACCCGTGGATCACCCATTTGCAGCCACCAGATCAAGGCCGGCAACAAACCCAGGGCAAGAACGCCAAGGGCGTCCTTCAAACCGCGCCGCAGCAGCACAAGGCAACCCGCGGCAGCACCCAACCAATAAAGCAACGGCAATGCCGCACAGCCAGCCACTACCAGAGTGGCCTGCACACGACCGCGCATGATGAACTCAGCTAAGGCGCGCATGCATTCAATCCCTTACTACTTGTCGACTGCCCGGTCTCAGCGGCCGTGGCTGTCGGTGTAGGCCAGCAGGGCCAGGAAGCGGGCGCGCTTGATAGCGGTGGCCAGCTGACGCTGATAACGTGCTTTGGTACCGGTGATACGGCTTGGAACGATTTTGCCGGTCTCGGATACGTAGGCTTTCAGAGTGTTGAGATCTTTGTAATCGATCTCTTTCACGTCTTCAGCGGTGAAGCGGCAGAATTTACGACGACGGAAGAAACGTGCCATTTGATAGGCTCCTTAAAAGGTCCGTGGATTACTCGTCAGCGTTATCGCTGTTGTCGCTGTCATCACTATCAGCGCTATCAGCGCCTTCGTGCTCAGGACGGTCGCGACGCTCACGGCGCTCACTGCGGTTCTCTTCAGCCTTGAGCATCTCGGATTGGCCGGTAACGGCTTCTTCGCGA
Source organism: Pseudomonas sp. Root569 (assembly GCF_001427465.1). Lineage (NCBI taxonomy): Bacteria > Pseudomonadati > Pseudomonadota > Gammaproteobacteria > Pseudomonadales > Pseudomonadaceae > Pseudomonas > Pseudomonas sp. Root569. The sequence goes on from NZ_LMGQ01000024.1 coordinate 176,792, forward strand.
CGGATGACCAGGTTACGGATCACTGCATCGTTGTAGCGGAAGTTGTCTTCCAGCTCGGCCAGGGCCTTGCCAGTGCACTCAACGTTCAGCATCACGTAGTGAGCCTTGTGAACATTGTTGATTGCGTAGGCCAGTTGACGACGGCCCCAATCTTCCAGACGGTGGATTTTGCCGCCGTCTTCTTCGATCAGCTTGGTGTAACGCTCAACCATGCCGCCGACTTGCTCGCTTTGATCCGGGTGGACCAAAAAGATGATTTCGTAATGACGCATGAATGCTCCTTACGGGTTGTAGCCTGCCGCTCAAAAACGGTCAGACAAGGAGTGAATGACACTTATGGATCTTGCCGCAGGGGAGGCACATGCGTGCCTGCCAGGAAGGCAAGGGGCGCAATTGTAGAGAAGGGGGAGAAGCGGCGCAAGGTGATTGGTGATTATTTGAACAATGGTTACTGACACCGGAAGCCAATGTGGGAGGGAGCTTGCTCCCGATAGCAGTGTGTCAGCCAAACATCAGCTGACTGATACACCGCAATCGGGAGCAAGCCCCCTCCCACATTTTGATTCTGTGCCAGGCTCAGAATTACTTCTTGGCCTTGACCTTGGCACCGCGCTGGCGCTGAGCTTCAAACAAGCAAACACCCGTCGCTACCGATACGTTAAGACTGCTGACACTACCGGCCATCGGCAAATGCACCAGGTAATCGCAATGCTCACGGGTCAGGCGACGCATGCCTTTACCTTCGGCGCCCATGATCAGGATGGTCGGGCCGGTAAGGTCCTGGTCATAAATGCTGACCTCGGCCTCGCCTGCCGTACCCACGACCCACAAGCCACGCTGCTGGAGTTTCTCCAGGGTACGCGCCAGGTTGGTCACGGCCACCAGCGGAATCACTTCCGCCGCGCCGCAGGCGACTTTACGCACGACTGGCGTAAGGGTCGCTGACTTGTCCTTGGGCACGATCACCGCCAGCGCACCGGCAGCGTCCGCCGAACGCAGGCAGGCGCCGAGGTTGTGCGGGTCGGTCACGCCGTCCAGCACCAGCAGCAGTGGCGCGCCTTCGGTACGGTCGAGCAACTCGTCGAGCATCGCTTCGCCCCAGACCTGGCTTGGGCTGACGTCCGCCACCACGCCCTGGTGTACGCCTTCGACCCAGACGTCCATTTCACGACGCTCGGCCTGGCCGATGGCCACCTTGTTTTGCGTGGCCAGCTCGACAAGCGCCTGTACACGCGGCTCGCTGCGGCCTTCGGCCAACCACACCTGCTTGACGCGCTTGGGATGGTGACGCAGCAGTGCTTCTACGGCGTGCACGCCGTAGATTTTTTCCAGACTCATGACTTGGCCCTAGGTTTGCGCGACCCGCCGCTCTTCGCGGGGGCCGAACCCGCTTTGGGCGGGCCTTTACGGTGTTTACTCGGCTTGCTCGACGGTTTTTCCGCCCCTTGGGACTTTCCCCCAGGCGCCGCTTTACCACCGCTTTTGGCTTCGTTGAGCAACTGCTGCTTCAACTCGCGACTCTTGCGCAACTCGGCATTTTTCGCCGCGGCATCACTTGGGCGGTAGGCTTCTGGAGCCTTGTCCTTGGCAGATGAACGACGACCGGCCTTGGCCGGTGCAGGTTCGGCGACTGCCGCTTTCGCAGGAGCCCCTTTGCCCTTGGCAGTCGGCGCCGCGGTTTCGCTGCCACGTTTCTTACGGCCAGTCGGCTCTGCGGGCTTGTCAGGCATGCCGAAGTCGATCTTGCGCTCGTCGAGATCGACGCGCATGACCTGCACTTCCACGGTATCGCCCAGGCGGAAGCTGCGCCCGGTGCGCTCGCCCGCCAGGCGGTGATGCACAGGGTCGAAGTGGTAGTAGTCACCCGGCAAGGCGGTGACGTGCACCAGGCCCTCGACGTAGATGTCGGTCAGCTCGACGAACAGGCCAAAACCGGTCACGGCGGTGATCACACCCGGGAACGTCTCGCCAACCCGATCCTTCATGAACTCGCACTTGAGCCAGTTCACCACGTCGCGGGTGGCTTCGTCGGCGCGGCGCTCACTCATGGAGCACTGCTCGCCCAGTTGTTCCAGGGCCGCTTCGTCGTACGGATAGATCCGTGCCTTCGGAATGGTCATGGCACCGGCGCGCTTGACGTGCGGGGTGTTCTGCTTGGAGTGGATCACGCTGCGGATCGCCCGATGCGTGAGCAGGTCCGGGTAGCGACGAATCGGCGAGGTGAAGTGGGTGTACGCCTCGTAATTCAAGCCGAAATGGCCCTGGTTGTCGGCGCTGTATACCGCCTGACTCAGGGAACGCAGCATCACGGTCTGGATCACGTGGTAATCCGGACGGTCCTTGATGCTGGCCAGCAGCGCCTGGTAATCCTTCGGCGTCGGGCCGTCCTTGCCTTTGTGCAGGGACAGGCCAAGCTCACCGAGGAACGCACGCAGCTTTTCCAGGCGCTCCGGCGGCGGACCGTCGTGCACCCGGTACAACGCTGGAATTTCATGCTTCTTCAGGAACTCGGCAGTGGCCACGTTGGCCGCCAGCATGCATTCCTCGATCAGCTTGTGCGCGTCGTTACGGGTGGTCGGCGTGATTGCGGCGATCTTGCGCTCGGAACCGAAGACAATTCGGGTTTCCTGGGTTTCAAAATCGATCGCGCCACGGGTATGGCGGGCGCCCAGCAAGACCTTGTACAGCGCGTACAACTGCTTGAGGTGCGGCACCACGTCGGCGTATTCGCTGCGCAGGGCCTTGGCTTCGCTGGTCTTCGGTGTTTCCAGGATGGTGCTGACTTTGTTGTAGGTCAGGCGTGCCTGGGAGTGGATCACCGCTTCGTAGAATTGATAGTCGGTCATCTCGCCGGTTTTCGAGATGGTCATCTCGCACACCATGGCCAAGCGGTCGACTTTCGGGTTCAGGGAGCACAGGCCGTTGGACAGCTGCTCAGGCAGCATCGGGATCACGCGCTCAGGGAAGTACACGGAGTTGCCGCGCACCTGGGCTTCGTTATCCAGGGCCGAACCGATCTTCACGTAGCTGGAGACGTCGGCAATCGCGACGAACAGCTTCCAGCCGCCGGAGAACAGGCGCAGCTTGCCCGGCTTGGCTTCGCAGTAGACCGCATCGTCGAAGTCGCGGGCATCTTCGCCGTCAATGGTGACGAACGGCAGGTGACGCAGGTCGATGCGTTTTTCTTTGTCTTTGTCTTCGACTTCCGGCTTGAGCTTGGCGGCTTCCTTGAGCACCGCATCAGGCCAGACGTGAGGAATATCGTAGGTGCGCAGCGCGACGTCGATTTCCATGCCCGGCGCCATGTAGTTGCCGACCACTTCAACGATATCGCCCTGGGGCTGGAAGCGTGCAGTCGGCCAATGGGTGATCTTCACCTCGACGAACTGGCCGACCTTGGCGGCGCCATTGCGGCCTGGCGTGATCAGCACTTCCTGCTGGACCTTCGGGTTATCCGGTACCACAAAGCCGATGCCGCCTTCTTCGAAGTAACGGCCGACGATGGACTCGTGGGCACGGGACACCACTTCGACGATCACGCCTTCACGGCGACCGCGACGGTCCAGGCCGGAAACCCGCGCCAGGGCACGATCGCCGTCGAACACCAGGCGCATTTGCGCGGGGCTCATGAACAGGTCGTCGCTGCCATCGTCCGGGATCAGGAAGCCAAATCCGTCACGGTGGCCGGCGATGCGGCCAAGGATCAGGTCGAGCTTGTCCACCGGCGCGTAGGTGCCGCGGCGGGTGTAGATCAGTTGCGCGTCGCGCTCCATGGCGCGCAGGCGGCGGCGCAGGGCTTCGAGCTGGTCTTCGGTGGTCAGACCGAATTCTTCGACCAACTGCTCGCGGCTAGCAGGCGAACCACGATCGGCGAGGTGCGCCAGGATCAGTTCGCGGCTAGGAATAGGGTTTTCATATTTTTCCGCTTCACGAGCGGCCTCGGGATCGAGGGACTGCCAATCGGCCATTAGAGAGTTTTCACCTTGTCTATATGCGGGTTAGTTTGGCATACGCGTATTGAAACGGGAAATTTCAGGTATCAACAAGCGTTTAAAAGCCCTTTGCGACCCCCGGCGCGCACCTTGCACGACCACTGGCGAAATTTTCCAGGCTTTTTTCATGGCAGGGGTTTACAGCGTAAATATCGCTCCGTATAGTGCGCGCCATCGACGACGGCAACGTTGTCAGATAATGCCCAGGTGGTGAAATTGGTAGACACGCCAGCTTCAGGTGCTGGTGATCGCAAGGTCGTGGAAGTTCGAGTCTTCTCCTGGGCACCAAATTC
>NZ_LMGQ01000024.1:181173-653079 GCF_001427465.1 Pseudomonas sp. Root569
GCTGGTGATCGCAAGGTCGTGGAAGTTCGAGTCTTCTCCTGGGCACCAAATTCAGATCAAACCCGCGAAAGCGGGTTTTTTCGTTTCTGACGCCAGAAAAACTCCCCAGTGATTTCCCCCTCATCCGCACTTGAGAAGTTTTATCGTTTATCCTTGCAATGATTTGTTGCATATAGCGAGGAACACTTCGGATGATGATCCGCGATAACCGACTCAAGACATCCCTTCTGCGTGGCCTGAGCCTCACCCTGCTTGGCCTGACCCTGCTCTCGCCCACCGCCTACTCCGCCGACAAGATCGCCCTGACCTTGTACAACGGCCAGCACAAGGAAGTCGGCGATGAACTCGCCAAAGCCTTTGAAGCCAAGACTGGCATTCACGTTAACGTGCGTAAAGGCAGCAGCAATCAGTTGGCCAGCCAGGTCGTCGAAGAAGGTGACCGTTCCCCTGCCGACGTGATCTATACCGAAGAGTCGCCGCCACTGAACAAACTCGGCGAGCAAGGCCTGCTGGCGAAGATCGATACCAGCACCCTCGATGTACTACCCAAGGATTACGTTGGCCGTAACGGCGATTGGATGGGCGTGACCGCCCGCACCCGCGTCGTGGCTTTCAACCCAAAACTGATTGCTGAAAAAGACCTGCCCAAGTCGGTATTGGACTTCGCCGGCCCCGAGTGGCAAGGCAAGGTCGGCTTCGTACCCACCAGCGGCGCGTTCCAGGAACAAGCGGTGGCAATCATCAAGCTGCACGGCCGTGAAGCCGCGGAAGAATGGCTGACCGGCCTGCGCGCCTTCGGCAAGGTGTACAGCAACAATATGGTCGCCCTCAAGGCCGTGGAAAACGGCGAAGTGGCCACCGTACTGGTGAACAACTACTACTGGTTTGCCCTGAAGAAGGAGAAAACCAACCTGGACTCCCAACTGCACTACTTCACTGATGGCGATGCCGGCGGCCTGATTACCGTGTCCTCCGCTGCCGCACTGAAATCCAGCAAGCACCCCAAGGAAGCCCAGCAACTGCTGGCATTCATGGCCAGTGAAGAAGGCCAGCGCGTGATCACTAACACTTCGGCCGAGTACCCACTGCGTAAAGGCATGGAATCCAACCGCGGCCTCAAGCCATTTAGCGAGTTGCAACCGCCGAAAGTCACCCCGGCCGACCTTGGCAACGCCGAAGAAGCCTTGGAACTGGAACGTGACGTTGGCTTGAACTGATGAACCCATCGCTACCTGCCGCAGCGTTCAGTCCCCGGCGCAAACGCCCTTCGATCTGGCTGTTGTTGCCGGTGCTGTTGCTGGTCGGCATGAGCCTGCTGCCACTGGCGTATGTCGGGCTCAAGGCCTGGCAGGCGGGCTGGGCAGAGGCGGTGCATCTGTTATGGCGGCCGTATGTCTTCGGCCTGCTGCGCAACACCCTCGCGCTGATGGTCGGCGTGACCGTGACCTGCGGCGTGATCGGCCTGTCCCTGGCTTGGCTACTGGAACGCAGCAACCTGCCAGGACGGCGCATCTGGGGCGTGATCCTGTGCCTGCCGTTTGCCGTGCCGGCGTTTGTCAGCAGCTTTACCTGGGTGTCGCTGAGCGCCAACTTCGAAGGGCTGGGCGGCGCGATCCTGGTGATGAGCCTGTCCAAGTACCCGCTGGTATTCCTGCCGGTGGCGGCGACCTTGCGCAACCTTGACCCGTCCCTGGAAGAATCCGCCCGCACATTGGGCCTGAACCGCTGGGGCGTGTTCCTGCGCATCACCTTGCCGTTGCTGTGGCCGTCATTGCTGGCCGGCGCGCTGCTGATCGCCCTGCATATGCTGGTGGAGTTCGGCGCGTTGTCGATCATTGGCCTGCAGACCTTTACCACGGCGATCTACCAGCAATTCGAACTGGAATTCAGCAATGCCAATGCCGCAATGCTCTCGGCGGTGTTGCTGGTGATGTGCCTGACCTTGCTGTGGCTGGAGCTGCGCGTGCGCGGCAAAGGCCGGCATGTGCGCATAGGCCAAGGGGCGGCGCGACATGCCGCACAGGTCCGGTTGGGCAAATGGGCGCCTTTGGGCCAGATGTATTGCCTTGGGCTGGCGATCATCGGCAGCGGCATTCCCCTGGGGATGCTCGGTTACTGGCTGGCCGTAGGCTCATCTGCAGCGTTTCCGATGGCAGAGATAGGTGAGGCGCTGCTGTCCTCCCTGGCACTGTCACTGGGCGGCGCAGCTCTGTGCCTGGTGCTGGCGGTGCCGGTGGGACTGCTGGTGGTGCGCTACAAAGGTCAACTGGCGATCTGGGCCGAACGCCTGCCCTATCTACTGCATGCTCTGCCCGGCTTGGTGATTGCGCTGACGCTGGTGTATTTCGCCCTGCATTATGTGCCGGTGCTGTACCAGACCTCGGCGTTGCTGTTGATCGCTTATGCGCTGCTGTTCTTGCCATTGGCCCAGGCGCCGATTCGCACGGCGCTGAACAAGGCCGCACCGCAATTGGAAGAGGCAGCACGCACGTTGGGCGCTTCGTCGTTCAGTGCGTTTTGCCGGGTGACATTGCCGATTATCTTCCCGGCGCTGGGAGCGGCGTTTGCACTGGTGTTCCTGGATGCGATGAAGGAGTTGACCGCGACGTTGCTGCTCAGTCCGACCGGGCTGAATACCCTGGCGACTGCCGTTTGGGCACATACTTCGAATGTGGAGTTTGCGGCGGCGGCGCCTTATGCGGCACTGCTGATTCTGGTGTCGGGGTTGCCGGTGTATTTGCTCACGACTCGGATGTACCTGAGTCGCTGAGATCGCTATCGGGGGCAAGCCCCCTCCCACATTTGGAATGCGTTCCAATGTGGGAGGGGGCTTGCCCCCGATGAGGCCGGCACAGGCGAGGCTAAGCCCTGAACTGCCCCAGGCTCGCCTTCAACTGCGCCGCCAACCCATCCAGCACCTTGCCACTGGCCGTCGTCTCCACCACCGCCTGTGCCGCACGTTCGGCCTGGGCATGGATCACCTCGACCCGCCCACGCACCGCATGGGCGCCCTGGGCCTGATGCTCGGCTGCACGCGTCGCCAGGCCAATGGCTGCGTGCACCTGCTCCACTGACGCCTGTACCGTCTGCTGCAAGCGCACGCTGTCGCGTAACACCAGCAAACCTTCACTGGCCTGGCGCCCAGCCTTGCCGATGGTTTCCACCGCCTCACGCGCGCCCTGTTGCAACGCCACGATATGCGCCTGGATATCGCCTGTGGAGCTTTGGGTCTTGCTGGCCAGCGCCCGCACTTCGTCCGCCACTACCGCAAAGCCGCGACCGGTCTCGCCGGCCCGTGCCGCTTCGATGGCCGCGTTAAGGGCCAGCAGGTTGGTTTGCTCGGCGATGCCGTGGATCACAGTCAGCACGACTTCGATCTGCTCGCTTTGCTGGGCCAGACGCTCGATGACCTGGGAACCGGCCTGGACCTGTCCTGCCAACGCTTCGATCAAGTTGCCGACTTCGGCGGAAGTGCGCGAGTTTTCATCCGTGGCCTGGCGAATATCCACCACCTGTTGCAACGCCGCCTGCATCGCATGGCTTTCGGCCTGGGCCTCGTCAGCCATTTGCGAGAGTGCGCGCAAACTCTCCGCCACTTCGTCACGCTGCAAGCCAGCGGCAGCATCGGCGCCGGCATTGCGCAACGTCATTGCACCGATCTCCACACCGGTGCGCTGGGCCACATCGCCTGCTTCGCGCACGATGGGTTGCAACTTATCCACAAAGCGATTGACCGCCGAGGCCATGTCACCGATTTCGTCCTTGCTGTTGATCTGCACGCGCTTGGTGAGATCGCCCTCGCCCGCCGCCAGGTCATCCATGGCCGCGATCAGCAGCTTCAAGCGGTTGACCACGCGCCGACCGAGTACGATGGCGATCAGCAGCAATACGCCAAGCCCCACCAAGGCCAGGCCCATGCCGATACGCCAGCGCAGGGTGCCCGCAGCTTCCTGCACGGCACTGGCGGTGTTGGCGGTCATCTGGGTGGCAGTGGCTTGTGCCGATTGCAACCTTGCGCCCATGGCGGCGGCACTATCAGCCGCAGCGCCCTTGAGGCTGTCGCCTACCAATTGATCGCCACTGGCGATCAGTGCGGCAAAGCGCTTATCCAAAGCCTGTAGATCAGCCTCGACCGCAGCGGTCGATACCCCCATGCGTACCTTGCCGATTTCCACGCCATTGGGGCTGATGGACGCTTCGACGTAATACACAGAAGGATCTGTCTTCGCCGCATCCAGGACTTTGTCCAGGGCACGCTCACCTGCGCCCTTTGCCAGCAGGACCTGGTTGATTGGGTTTTCACGGTTCAAGTAACGGGTCAGGTGCTCCCCCGCTGCATCGTCGTAAACCACAAACAATACGTTGGGATTGCGCTGGGCACGCCGGGCGAACTCCGACAGCGTCGGCACATCACTGTCCCACATGGCGCGAGGGGCCACAGAGGCCAACAACTGCGCCATATCATTGGCGGAGTCCTGCAAGTCTTTTTCCAGGGTCGCACGCAGCTGCTTCTGTTCTTCCTGCAAGCGCGTAGATAGCCCCGCCGTCAGACGCTGGCGGGTGCTGGTAGACAGGCTGTCCAGGCTGGAGGTGACTTCCTTGCCCGCCTGGGCCAATTCGCCAGACAGCTTCTGGCTGTCGATACCCAGGCGATTGCTCAAATCGGCCTCCAGTGCAGTGACCGTGCTCCGGGTCAGAGCGACGGCGACCAGCACTTGCACTAAAAGAGCGATACCAAGGGTAACGAAGACCGGCCGCAACAGCCGGCTTTGTAACAATGAGAGAACGGCAGACATCGGGAATCCCTCCACCACGGGTGCCATTAAATTGATAGCACCGCGAAAGAGAGAAACACAGCAAGGGTCGTGCCGCCTGGCCTGCAGATACGACAAAGGGCTCCCCAAGGAGCCCTTTGCTTTTTACATCAACAGCTTATTAAGCGAACGGGTGACGCAGCACGATGGTCTCGTTGCGGTCCGGGCCCGTCGAAATAATGTCGATCGGTGCGCCGATCAACGCTTCAACACGCTTGATGTAGGCACGGGCGTTGGCTGGCAGTTCTTCCAGGGTCTTGGCACCCACGGTCGACTCGGTCCAGCCAGGCACTTCTTCGTACACAGGCTGCAGGCCTACGTAGCTGTCGGCGTCGGTCGGAGCAACATCGTTGCCTTCTGCATCTTTGTAGCCGATGCAGATGTTGATGGTTTCCAGACCGTCGAGGACGTCCAGCTTGGTCAGGCAGATGCCCGAAATGCTGTTCACATCGATAGCGCGACGCAGGATAACGGCGTCGAACCAGCCACAACGGCGAGCACGGCCGGTAGTTGCGCCGAACTCGTGACCTTGCTTGGCCAGGTGCGCACCGACGTCGTCGAACAGCTCAGTCGGGAATGGACCCGAACCGACACGGGTGGTGTAGGCCTTGGTGATGCCCAGGATGTAGTCCAGGAACATCGGGCCAACGCCGGAACCGGTGGCAACGCCGCCAGCGGTGGTGTTGGAGCTGGTCACGTACGGGTAGGTACCGTGGTCGATGTCCAGCAACGAACCCTGGGCGCCTTCGAACATGATGTCTTTGCCAGCGCGACGCAGGTCGTGCAGCTCGGCGGTCACGTCCAGCATCAGCGGCTTGAGCAGCTCAGCGTATTCCTTGCACTCGGCCAGGGTCTTTTCGAACTCGATGGCCGGCTCTTTGTAGTAACCCACCAGCATGAAGTTGTGGTAATCCACTAGTTCACGCAGCTTGTCTTCAAAGCGCGGCATGTTGAGCAGGTCGCCCACACGCAGGCCACGACGTGCAACCTTGTCTTCGTAGGCCGGGCCGATACCGCGACCGGTAGTACCGATCTTCAGCTCGCCACGGGCCTTTTCACGAGCCTGGTCCAGCGCAACGTGGAAGGACAGGATCAGCGGGCAGGACGGGCTGATACGCAGGCGCTCGCGCACCGGTACACCTTTCTCTTCCAGCTTGATGATCTCGCGCAGCAGGGCATCCGGTGCAACCACCACACCGTTGCCGATCAGGCACTGCACGCCTTCGCGCAGTACGCCCGATGGGATCAGGTGCAAGACGGTTTTTTCGCCATCGATGACCAGGGTGTGGCCAGCGTTGTGGCCACCTTGGTAGCGCACTACGGCGGCAGCATGTTCGGTCAGCAGATCAACGATCTTGCCTTTGCCCTCATCACCCCATTGGGTGCCCAGGACTACGACATTCTTACCCATAACACTTGTCCTCATTCGCGCAAACTTGGTGCCGGCGATGGCCGGCAGGAAAACTCAAGAAGCCAGTGGCGATACTTGCCAAAGCCCGTTCTGCTGAATCAATTGCCGGTCGCAGTCCGCTTCACGGGCGGCGGCCAATGGCTGCCCAGGCAAGGCCTGGACTACACGCTGACCCTCACTGCGTAACTGGCAAACCTGCTGCCAGAGCGCTGCGTCCGTACTGTCGGGCATCCAGATGCCACCAGACGGCAGCTCGACCTCAGCACGCCCCAGGGTCACCAGGGTTTTCAAATCGGTGGAAAAACCAGTGGCCGGACGCGCACGACCGAAGTCAGCGCCGATATCGTCATAACGACCACCCTGGGCGATGGCTTGGCCAACACCCGGGACAAATACCGCGAACACCACACCGGTGTGGTAGTGGTAGCCGCGCAACTCACCCAGATCAAAATACAGCGGCAGCTGCGGGAACCGCGCCGACAGGCGCTCGGCGATTGCCAGCACGTCATCCAGCGCGGCCAATACCGGCGCTGGCGCCTTGGCCAGGCGCTCACGTGCAGCCGACAGCACTTCACGGCCACCGCACAGATCCACCAGCGCACGCAGCATGCCGGCCAGATCCGCAGGTACACCCTCGGTGAGAGCGACCACTTCATCGATGGCCTTGCGTTGCAGGGCATCGAACAATTGCTGCTCTACTTCGCCGGACAACCCGGCCGCACGGGCCAGGCCGCGGTAGATACCGACATGCCCCAGATCCATGTGCACATCCGGCACATCCGCCAGTTGCAGCATGGCCAGCATCAGGCTGATCACTTCAACATCGCTGCTCGGGCTGGCATCGCCGTACAACTCGGCGCCCAACTGGATCGGGCTCCGGGAAGACGACAAGGCACGCGGCTGGGCATGTAGCACGCTGCCGGCGTAGCACAGGCGGCTAGGACCTTCGCGGCGCAGAGTGTGCGCATCGATGCGCGCCACTTGCGGCGTGATGTCGGCACGGAAACCCATTTGCCGGCCCGATTGCGGGTCGATGACCTTGAAGGTGCGCAGATCCAGGTCCTGGCCCGCGCCGGTCAGCAGGGATTCCAGGTACTCGATATGGGGAGTCACGACAAACTCGTAACCCCAGCTCTGGAACAGATCCAACACCTGGCGACGCGCTATTTCAATGCGCGCAGCTTCTGGTGGCAGTACTTCTTCGATGCCATCTGGCAGCAGCCAGCGGTCTACCGTTGCCATTACGCCATTCCCCTTTGATCCGGGCGGCCAGCCCTCGGCCGAACCTTGAGTGAAGCAGAAAATACCCGCCTCTTGCATAAACCACGCGCAAGAGCGACGTGACGAACGGCCTGTAACCGGCCTCGTCGGGCACTTTCCTCGAAAAACCTGTCACGCCTGCCGAATCAAACATGCAGACGCAAAAAAGCCGGGAATTTCCCGGCTGCCGCATCATACACCCGTTTTCTGAAAGGAGCACCCCGCCAGGCATTTTAGCCGCCCGACGGAGTGCGTCCTACAGAATTACAGGCTGGTTACTTGGACTTTTCCAGGTAGCGGAAGAAGTCGCTACTTGGGTCCAGCACCATGACGTCGGTTTTGTTCGCGAAGCTTTCACGGTAGGCGCGCAGGCTACGGTAGAACGCGTAGAACTCCTGGTCCTGGCCGTAGGCCTTGGCGTAGATCGCCGCGGCTTGGGCATCACCATCACCACGGGCCTCTTCAGACTCGCGATAGGCTTCTGCCAGCAGGACACGGCGCTGACGGTCGGCATCCGCACGGATCCCCTCTGCCAGCTCGTTACCCTTGGCGCGGTGCTCACGGGCCTCGCGCTCACGCTCGGTACTCATGCGCTCGAACACGCTGCGGTTGACTTCCTTGGGCAGGTCAATGGCCTTGACCCGGACATCGACCACTTCGATACCCAGCTCTTTTTCCGCCATGGTGTTCAGCGAACGCGTGATGTCAGCCATCAGCGCATCCCGCTCACCGGATACCACCTCGTGCAGGGTGCGTTTACCAAACTGGTCACGCAGGCCCGATTCCAGACGACGCGACAGACGCTCGTCAGCAATCTGCTTGAGGCCGGAGGTCGCTGTGTAGAAGCGCTCGGCATCCTTGACGCGCCACTTGGCGTAGGCGTCAACCATCACGGCTTTCTTTTCCAGGGTCAGGAAGCGCTGTGTCGGTGCATCCAGGGTCATAAGGCGGGCGTCGAACTTGCGCACCTGGTTGACGTAGGGGACTTTCACATGCAGGCCCGGCTGGACATCCGCCTGGACCACACGACCGAATTGCAGCAGCACCGCACGCTCGGTCTGAGCCACGATGTAGAAGCAGTTCCAGGCAGCGATGACCACGACGACGCCCACAATCAGGGCGGTCAGCGATTTATTGCTCATCAACGACTCTCCCTGGTACGTGTTTGCTGTTGCAGCAAGTCAGCGGCCGCACGGGCGCTCGCTTCGTTGGCAGCGGCACTGGAACCGGTAGACGGTGCGCTGGTGCCACTACGACCACCTTCGATCATCTTGTCCAGCGGCAGGTACAGCAGGTTGTTCTGCCCACCCTTGCTGCCAGTCACGAGAACCTTGCTGGTGTTGCTGAAGACTTCCTGCATGGTGTCCAGGTACAGACGCTCACGGGTGACTTCCGGCGCCTTACGGTACTCGGCTACCAGCTTGGTAAAGCGATCTGCCTCACCCTTGGCACGGGAGACCACCTCATCGCGATAGCCGTTGGCATCCTCGATGATACGCTGGGCCTGGCCGCGGGCTTCCGGCACGACGCCGTTGGCGTAGGTTTCAGCCTGGTTGCGCGAACGCTGCTCGTCTTCACGGGCGCGGATCACGTCGTCAAAGGCTTCCTGCACTTCACGCGGTGCCGCTGCGCTCTGTACGTTCACCTGGGTGACGGTGATACCGGTGCGATAGGTGTCGAGGAAGCGTTGCAGACGCTCCTTGATTTCGCTTGCCATCAATTCACGACCTTCGGTGAGCACCTGGTCCATGGCGGTGGAACCCACCACGTGGCGCAGGGCACTTTCGGTTGCGTGTTGCAGGCTGATTTCCGGCTGGTCGACGTTCAGAACGAAGTCCTGCAGGTTGCTGATCTTGTACTGCACGGTCAGCGGCACTTCGACGATGTTCTCGTCTTCGGTCAGCATCTGGCCCTGCTTGGTGTACGCCCGCTCACGCGTGACGTTCTCCATGTACTTCTTGTCGATCGGCGGGAAATAGATATTCAGGCCCGGGCCGACAGTCTCGTAGTACTTGCCGAAGCGCAGCACCACGGCCTGCTCCTGCTCGTCCACGACGTATACCGCACTGTAGAGCCACACGGCCGCCAGCACGACAAGACCCAGGCCCAACAGGCCATAGCCACCGCCCTTGCTTGTGCGACCGCCGTCGTCACCACCACGTTTTTTTCCACCACCGAACAACCCATTCAGGCTTTCCTGCAGCTTTCGGAAGGCCTCGTCGAGATCCGGTGGCCCCTTGCGGTCGCCATTATTGCGGCGCTTACCACCCCAAGGATCCTGATTATTCGAGTTGCCACCCGGCTCATTCCAAGCCATAGCGCTCTCCATCTGATAAAGCAAAGACGCACCCACGGCGCGCCGACCAATGCTACAGAATGCCTGCTACCGCGGCACAACCGCTTTAGGAGGCTTTTATTGCAAAGTGTGTTGTTCGATGAACTCGGCCGGTACAACACCCTCGCGACTGACCAGTCGATTGAGCTCCGAGCGCGGCAATCGAACGGCCAGCAAGCTGACACCTTCTTCGTCGTGTTCTTCTTTCTGTACCGCGCCCAACTCGAAAAACTGTGCACGCAGTCGAGCAAAACGCTGAGGCAAGCGCAAGGTACCGACGAACAAATCGCTGCCGAGCAATTCGGCAATGGCTTGTTCAAGCAGCTCCAGGCCACTGCCATCACGCGCCGACAACCAGACCCGTTGGGGCTTGCCGTTTTCGTCGCGCTGGATTTGTGGCTCAACGCCTTCGAGCAAATCGAGTTTGTTATAGACCTCGAGGATCGGCAAGTCCTGGGCACCAATCTCGCCCAGCACCACCATGACCTGTTCAATTTGCAGCATGCGATCCGGTTCGGCCGCATCGATCACGTGCAAGAGCAGGTCGGAATTGCTCGACTCTTCGAGCGTAGACCGAAATGCCTCGACCAGCTTGTGCGGCAGGTGACGAATGAAACCCACGGTGTCGGCCAGGACAATCGGCCCCAGGTCGTCGATATCCAGGCGGCGCAGGGTCGGGTCGAGGGTTGCGAACAGTTGGTCGGCCGCGTACACGTCCGATTTCGTCACGTTGTTGAACAGCGTGGATTTGCCGGCGTTGGTATAACCCACCAGGGAAACGGTCGGGATATCCGCGCGGGTACGCCCACGTCGCGATTGCTCGCGTTGGCTGCGCACTTTCTCGAGGCGGCCCTTGATCTGGCGCAGGCGAACCCGCAGCAGGCGCCGGTCGGTTTCCAGCTGGGTTTCACCCGGGCCTCGCATACCGATACCACCACCCTGGCGCTCAAGGTGAGTCCAGCCGCGAACCAGGCGGGTGCTCATGTGGTCAAGCTGGGCCAGTTCGACCTGGAGCTTGCCTTCATGGGTACGGGCGCGCTGGGCAAAAATATCGAGGATGAGGCCGGTACGGTCAATCACGCGACACTCGAAAACACGTTCGAGGTTACGTTCCTGACTGGGCGTGAGAATGTGATTGAAGATCACCAGATCGGCTTCTTCGGCGTGGACCAGGTCGCGCAATTCCTCGACCTTGCCGCTGCCTATCAGGTATTTGGCGGTTGGCCGATGACGCGGCACGTTAAAAAACGCAACGGTCTCGGCGCCGGCCGAATTTGCCAACTCCTGAAACTCCTGCGGATCTTCGCGCGCCTCAGGGTCCTGTCCATCCAAGTGAACGAGGATTACTCGCTCACCACCACCGTGGCGCTCAAAGAACAAAGGAGACTCCTATCAGGCGTTACCTGGCTCAGCGTCACCCTGTTCGTCACCTGCTGCGCTAGGCAGACGGATTGGACGAACTGGAACGACTGTCGAGATAGCGTGCTTGTAGACCATCTGGCTGACGGTGTTTTTCAGCAGGATCACGAACTGGTCGAACGACTCGATCGTACCTTGCAGCTTGATACCGTTGACCAGGTAGATGGAAACCCCCACTTTCTCTTTACGTAAAGTATTCAAGTAAGGGTCTTGTAGCGAATGCCCTTTTGACATGTGCCGCACTCCTTTAAGGATCAATAATAAAAAATCGGAAAATAGATAGCTTATGGCCGCCACACCCCCAAGGATAGACGGCAATTGCAAGGACTCAGCTCAATATGGAGACCGTTCCCAAGTATTTCAAGGCGCGTGACAGATTGTCGCTGTCCAGGCTGTCCAACCAGTGCAAATCGCTCCAGCTGCGCAGCCAGGTGAACTGGCGCTTCGCCAATTGGCGCGTGGCAATGATGCCGCGCTCCTGCATTTCGGCTGACGTCAGCTTGCCATCCAGATGATCCCAGACTTGGCGGTAGCCTACAGCACGTATCGAAGGCAGCCCGGGATGCAGGTCACCTCTTGAACGCAGTGCTACGACCTCCTCCACAAACCCCTGTTCCAACATAATTGTGAATCTTTGTGCAATTCGTTCATGCAGCACCTGGCGATTTGCCGGAGCGATGGCCAGGTTCGCCACAGTATAGGGCAATTGTGACTGTCCAGATGCGCCGGCATCAGCACTTTGCGCACTTTGTTTCAGCCTGTGTTCAGTCATGGTCCGGCCACTCACACGCCAGACTTCCAAGGCACGGGTGAGGCGCTGGGGGTCATTGGGGTGAATGCGCGCCGCGGACACCGGGTCCACCGCCGCCAATTGATCGTGCAAGGCTTGCCAGCCGAGGCGTGCAGCCTCTTCTTCGAGTTCGGCGCGCACTTGGGCGTCAGCAGGCGGCATATCGGCCAGGCCTTCCTGCAAAGCCTTGTAGTAGAGCATCGTACCGCCCACCAGCAGCGGAATATTGCCCCGCGCGGTGATCTCAGCCATGGCCGCCAGGGCGTCGGTACGAAAATCCGCGGCCGAATAGCTCTCGGCCGGGTCGATGATGTCGATCAAACGGTGCGGATACTGGGCCAACAACGCTTTCGACGGCTTGGCCGTACCAATGTCCATGTCCCGGTAAACCAGGGCAGAGTCAACGCTGATCAGCTCGCAGGGCAACACCTTGGTCAGCTCGATGGCCAGGTCGGTCTTGCCGGCGGCCGTGGGGCCCATCAGGAAGATCGCGGGGGGCAAGGCGCTCATCAACGGCCGCGCAAGAAGAGTTTGTCCAGATCGTCCAGTCCCATCTGGGTCCAGGTCGGTCGGCCATGGTTGCATTGGCCGCTGCGCTCGGTGTTTTCCATGTCGCGCAGCAGGCCGTTCATTTCCGGCAGGGCCAGGCGGCGATTGGCGCGAATGGCACCGTGGCAGGCCATGGTGCCAAGCAGCTCATTGATATGCGCCTGGATACGGTCACTGGTGCCGTATTCCATCAGGTCTGCCAGCACGTCGGCCACCAGGCGGTTGGCCTCGGCCTGCTTGAGCAATGCGGGTATCTGACGGATCGCCAGGGTTTCCGGGCCCAGGCGCTGCAATTCGAAGCCAAGTTTCTGGAACACACTGTGATGCTCTTCGGCGCAATCGGCCTCGCGCTGGCTCACCGCCAGGGACTCCGGCACCAGCAGCGGCTGACCGCTGAGGCCTTCGCTGGCCATGGCAACTTTCAGGCGCTCGTACATGATTCGTTCGTGGGCGGCGTGCATGTCCACCAGCACCAGGCCATGGGCATTTTCCGCAAGAATGTAGATGCCCTTGAGCTGCGCCAGGGCATAGCCCAGTGGCGGAATATCACCGCCGCCTTCCGGCAGTGAAGGAGCAATACCCGGCTCGGCGCCCGGCAGCGGCGCGAAAAACTCACGGTACGCCGCCTGGGCCTCGGCCACCGGCACTGTTGATTGCGGGCGCGGCGTGTATTGATACTGATAGCCCGCACCGGCACCCGAGTTCGGCGCCGTGTAGGTCGGTTGCGACTGTGGCGATTGCAGCAGGTTGGCGGCCAGGCTCATTTCACCCTGGGGGCCGAACTCTCCGGCTTCCGGGCCAGTTGGCCGTACCACGGCCGTGACAATCGGCGCTGACAGTTGGTCATCCGGACGCACATCGCCCAAGGCGCGGTGCAGCGTGCCATACAGGAAGTCATGCACCATGCGCCCATCACGGAAGCGCACTTCGTGCTTGGTCGGGTGCACGTTGACGTCGACCACCGACGGGTCGACCTCAAAGAACAGCACAAACGTCGGGTGCCGCCCGTTGAACAGCACGTCGCGGTAGGCCTGGCGCACCGCGTGGGCCACCAGCTTGTCGCGTACCGCACGGCCGTTCACAAAGAAATACTGCAAGTCGGCCTGGCTACGGGAAAACGTCGGCAACCCGACCCAGCCCCACAGCCTCAGGCCATTGCGTTCGATCTCAATCGGCAGTGCCTGCTCCAGGAACCCGCTACCGCACACTGCCGCCACCCGGCGAGCGCGTGCGGCGTCGTCGTGGGCTTCGTGCAGGCTGAGGATGGTCTTGCCGTTGTGGCGCAGATGAAACGCCACATCGAAGCGGGCCAGGGCCAGGCGCTTGATGACTTCTTGCAGGTGGTCGAATTCGGTTTTCTCGGCCTTGAGGAATTTGCGCCGTGCCGGGGTGTTGAAGAACAGGTCGCGTACTTCCACCGAAGTGCCCACCGGGTGCGCCGCCGGCTGAACCCGAGGCGCCATGTCGCGACCTTCGGTTTCCACTTGCCAGGCTTGCTCGGCACTGCGTGTGCGGGAAGTGAGAGTCAGGCGGGCCACGGAACTGATGGAGGCCAGGGCCTCACCGCGAAAGCCCAGGCTCATGACCCGCTCCAGGTCTTCCAGGTCGCGTATCTTGCTGGTGGCGTGGCGGGCCAGGGCCAGCGGCAGGTCATCGGCGGAGATGCCGCTGCCGTCGTCGCGCACCCGCAGCAGCTTGACACCGCCCTGCTCCACGTCGACATCGATGCGCTTGGCGCCCGAGTCGATGCTGTTTTCCAGCAACTCCTTGATCACCGAAGCCGGGCGCTCAACGACCTCACCGGCGGCGATCTGGTTGGCAAGACGCGGGCTGAGCAATTCAATGCGCGAGCCGCTGTTCAAGATGGATTCGCTCATTACTGCGCCGCCAATTCAGTGCCGGGAATGGTCAACACCTGGCCGATCTTCAATTCATCGCTTTTCAGGTTATTGGCGCTGCGCAACGCCGCAGGCGTGACTTGGAAACGTACTGCCAGCATGGCGACGGTATCACCGGGCTGCACGCGATGGTCACGCGGGCCCTGGGCGATCTTGCCGGAGTCGCGCAGCCAGGCGATATAGGTGCCCGGCGGCGGGTTCTGCTGGAAGAACTGGCGCACGCCGGCGCTGATCGAGCGTGCCAACGCCTGCTGGTGGCTGGCGCTGGCCAGTTTCGACGCCTCGTTGGCGTTGGAGATAAACCCGGTTTCCACCAGGATCGACGGGATATCCGGCGACTTCAACACCATGAACCCGGCCTGTTCCACGCGCTGTTTGTGCAGCGAGGTGACGCGACCGATGTTGCTCAGGACTTTCTGGCCGACGTTCAGGCTGGAGGTCAGCGAGGCGGTCATCGACAGGTCGAGCAGCACGCCGGCGAGCATCTTGTCCTTATCGTCGAGGGACACGTTGCCGGCCCCGCCGATCAAGTCGGAACGGTTTTCACTGTCAGCCAGCCAGCGGGCGGTCTCGGAGGTGGCGCCGCGATCCGACAGGGCAAACACCGAAGCACCAAAGGCGGCAGTGGACGGCGCGGCGTCGGCATGGATCGACACGAACAGGTCAGCACCCTTCTTACGGGCGATTTCGGTACGGCCACGCAAAGGAATGAAGTAGTCACCGGTGCGCGTCAGCTCGGCGCGGTAGCCCTTCATGCCGTTGATCTGGCGCTGCAGCTCGCGGGCGATCGCCAGTACCACGTCCTTCTCATGCTGGCCGCGGGAGCCGGAGGCACCCGGGTCTTCGCCACCGTGGCCGGCGTCGATCACCACGATGATGTCGCGCTTGCCAGCAGGTGCGGGCGGCGGAGGTGGCAGCTTGACCTGGGGTTGCGAAGGGTTGACCGGCACCGCCGGTACCGTCGCCACGCTTGGCGTCGGCGCAGGCGGCGGTGCGGCGTCGGCAGGGTTGTCGAACAGGTCGACCACCAGGCGGTTGCCGTATTGGGCGTTGGGTGCCAGCGAAAAACTTTTGGGGGTCACGGCCTTTTTCAGGTCGATGACCACGCGCAGGTCGGTCGGCGTACGCTGGGCCGAGCGCATGGCGGTAATTGGCGTGTTGGCGGTAGACACCTTCAGCGGCGCGGCCAGGCTCGCACCGTTGATGTCGATCACCAGGCGATCAGGCGCCGTCAGGGTAAAGACGCTGTGCTGGACCGGGCCAGACAGGTCGAACACCAGTCGCGTGTTATCCGGCGCTCGCCACAGGCGAACACTCTTTACCTGTGAAGCAGCCAGAGCATTGACAGTCATTGCCGCAAGCAACACCCCCACGACAGCAACCAACGCGCGAAAGCGCATACCTAACCCCACCAATTTTATTTGAATTCCAATGCCAGACTGGCGCACCAAGCTTTAGCGCGCTCGCTCTGGGGCAACAACTTCAGCTGACGTCCGTGCTCATGCGGCGTAATGGTAATGGTCATGTCTGGCTTTGGCAAAAAGCCTGTGCCTTTATCTGGCCATTCGATCAGGCATAGCGCATCTTCGTCGAAATAATCACGGATGCCCATGAATTCAAGCTCTTCGGGGTCTACCAGGCGATAGAGGTCGAAGTGGAAGGCACGCACGTCGCCGATCTCGTAGGGCTCTACCAAAGTGAACGTCGGGCTTTTCACCGCGCCCGTATGGCCCAGACCGCGAATAATTCCTCGCGACAGTGTGGTCTTGCCGGCCCCAAGGTCACCCTCGAGAAAAATCAATCCTGCCCCGGCGGTGACCTGCGAGATGCGTTGACCGAACGCAACCATGGCGTCTTCATTCGCCAGGAAAAGCACTAATTCAGGCACGGCGATTGCTCCTCCAGCAATTGACGAATGGCAGGTATCAGGTCGCTGGCCGCCAGACCGCGACCAAAACTGCCTTGGCGATCCCCCGCCGTGGCGTGCAACCACACGGCCAGGCAGCTTGCGTCATACGCGGGCATGCCCTGGGCCAACAAGGCACCGACCAGGCCCGCCAGGACATCACCGAGCCCCGCCGTCGCCATGGCCGGGTGGCCTTGATCACAGCGAGCAACCCGCCCGTCAGGGCTGGCAATCAAACTGCCAGCACCCTTGAGGATAGCCACTGCATTGAATGTATGGCTCAACGCGCGCGCCACCTTAAGGCGGTCTGCCTGAACCTCGGCTGTCGAAATGCCCAACAACCGCGCGGCTTCACCTGGATGCGGGGTGATCACGCTATTGGCAGGAAGACTGACGCTGCCTGTGGCCAGCTGATTCAAGGCGTCAGCATCCCAGACCTGCGGCTGCTGGGCATTGGCCGCCACGGACAACAGGCTTTTGCCCCACGCCGCGGCGCCCAAGCCAGGGCCAATCACGATGACCGAGGTTTTTTCCAGCAGGCTCATCAACTGGTTCGCAGAGCTGACGCCCACCGTCATCACTTCCGGCAGCCGTGCCAGCGCCGCCGGCACATGCTCAGGGCGGGTCGCCAGGGACACCATGCCGGCACCGCTGCGCAGGGCACTTTCGGTACTCAGTAACGCCGCGCCACCAAAGCCGCGGTCGCCACCGATGACTAATACATGGCCGAACTGGCCTTTATGGGCATCCGGGGAACGCGCAGCCAGTTGCGGCAAATGGCCGGGCAACAGGGGCTGAACGTCGGTTATTGGGTGTTTTGTCTGAGGCATGCGTCTTCAAGCTCCGATGTCTGGCAGAATTATACGCATCTAACCCGTGGTTTCCTGTGTCTCATGCCTGCTATTACCTCCGATCTGCCCGCCCTCGCCCAATCGATCAAAGACTGGGGCCGCGAGCTGGGCTTCCAACAAGTCGGCATCAGCGGCCTCGACCTGGCTGAGCATGAACAGCACCTGCAACGCTGGCTCGACGCGGGCTACCACGGCGAGATGGACTACATGGGCGCCCACGGCAGCAAACGTTCACACCCCGACGAACTGGTGCCCGGCACCTTGCGGGTGGTGTCGCTGCGCATGGACTACCTGCCCGGCGATACCCAGATGGCACAACAGCTGGCCAAGCCGGAAAAAGCCTACATCTCGCGCTACGCCCTGGGCCGCGACTACCACAAGCTGATCCGCAAGCGCGTGCAGCAGTTGGCCGATCGCATCCAGGCACAGATCGGCCCCTTCGGCTTTCGGGCCTTTGTCGACAGCGCCCCCGTATTGGAAAAAGCCATCGCCGAACAAGCCGGACTGGGCTGGATCGGTAAAAACACCCTGGTACTCAATCGCAAGGCCGGCAGTTATTTCTTCTTGAGCGAACTGTTTGTGGATCTGCCGCTGCCGGTGGACCCACCCCACGCCACCGAACACTGCGGCCGCTGCACCGCCTGCCTGGACATCTGCCCCACCAATGCCTTCGTCGGCCCTTATGTATTGGACGCCCGGCGCTGCATTTCCTACCTGACCATCGAACTCAAGAGCGCCATCCCCGAGGACCTGCGCCCGTTAATCGGCAACCGCGTATTTGGCTGCGATGACTGTCAGATCGTTTGCCCGTGGAATCGTTTCGCACGACCCACCGCCGAAAGCGATTTCAAGCCACGGCACAATCTGGATAACGCGGAACTTGCCGAACTGTTTATGTGGGACGAGGATAAATTCCTCAGCAGCACCGAAGGCTCACCCTTGCGCCGTGCCGGGTACGAGCGCTGGTTGCGCAACCTGGCGGTAGGCCTGGGCAATGCGCCGTCGAGCATACCGGTGCTGGAAGCCTTGAAGGCGCGGCGGGATTACCCCTCGGAGTTGGTGCGCGAGCATGTGGAATGGGCGCTGAACCAGCACGCGGCCCGCTAGTGTACGTCGTCGTTGTAGACGAACTTGGGCATTTCCCAGTGAAAACGGATCGCCAGCAGGCGCAATAGAAAGCCGCTGAATAACGTCAGCAGAATTGCTTGTTCGCTCGGCAGTTCCAGATACAGGCACAGCAGATAGAACCACGCGGCCAGGAATGACACGCTGGCGTACAGCTCCCGGCGAAAAATCAGCGGAATGTCGTTACAGAAGATATCCCGCAGAATGCCGCCAAACACCCCGGTGATCACCCCGCTGACCGATGCCACTAGCATGCCGTGGCCCATTTCCAGGGCGGTCATGCAGCCGATCAGGGTAAATGCCACCAAGCCCAAGGCGTCCAGCGCCAGGAACAGCGAGCGAAGGCGGCGCATCAGCGGTGCGATAAAGATCGTCACCAACGCCGCGACGGAGGTGAGCACCAGATATTCCGGGTGTTTTACCCACGTCAGCGGGTAGTGACCAAGCAATACATCACGCACCGAACCACCGCCCAAAGCCGTCACGCAGGCGATCAGCACCACGCCAAACCAGTCCATGCCGCGCCGGCCGGCGGACAGCGCGCCGGTCATGGCTTCAGCGGTGATGGCAATGAGGTAGAGCATCAGCAGCATGATGGCGATCCTTGCAGAGAGGCCGGCAGTCTAATCATTTGCTGATGGCACCAAAAGGGGGCAAACGCTCTCCAACACTTGGATTTGCAAACCCATTAAAGCCCCCTCCCACATGTTCAGCAGTCGCCCGGTTTTCAAGCCTTGATGAAATGCTTGCGGTAATGCTGCAACTCGGCAATCGACTCGCGAATATCATCCAGCGCCAGGTGCGTGCTGCCTTTATGGAAGCTGTCCTTGACCTCCGGCGCCCAACGCGCAGCAAGCTCTTTTAACGTCGACACGTCGAGGTTGCGATAGTGGAAGTAGCTCTCCAGCGCCTTCATATGCGTATAAAGGAAGCGTCGGTCCTGGCAGATGCTGTTGCCGCAGATCGGCGACTTGCCCTTGGGTACCCACTTTTCCAGGAAGGCGATGGTTTCAGCCTCGGCTTCGGCCATGCTGATGCGGCTGTCGCGCACGCGTTGGGTCAGGCCGGAGTTACCGTGGGTGCGGGTGTTCCACTCGTCCATGGTGGCGAGCACGGCGTCACTATGGTGTATGGCGATCACCGGACCTTCGGCCAAGGTGTTGAGGTTGCTGTCGGTGACAATGGTCGCCATCTCGATAATGACGTCGGTGTCAGGGTTCAGACCGGTCATTTCCAGATCGATCCAAATCAGGTTCTGTGGGTTTTGCATGGCTTGATTCTCTTGGCACCTTGGCGTAGCCAGGCAGTTTAGCAGGCGGGGGCGTGCTAGACTCGCGACCGTTTTACCTAACCTTTGCATTATCGACACGGAACACCAATGGCCAAACGCCAGCTCAATCGTCGCCAAAACTGGCGCATCGAAAAGATTCAAGGTGAACGCGCCGCACGCGCCGCCAAACGTGAATCCTCCGCCGTGGAAGCACTCGAGGGCGGCGACCTGGGCCCAGAACAAACCGGCCTGGTGATCGCGCACTTCGGTGTGCAGGTCGAGGTCGAGGCGCTGGAAGGCGAGCTCGCAGGCTCAGTATCCCGTTGCCACCTGCGCGCCAACCTGCCTGCGCTGGTCACCGGCGACAAAGTCGTGTGGCGTGCCGGCAACCAGGGCATCGGCGTGATCGTCGCCCAATTGCCACGCAGCACCGAACTGCGCCGCCCCGACAGCCGTGGCCAGCTCAAGCCGGTAGCCGCCAACGTCGACATGATCGTGATCGTGTTCGCGCCGCTGCCCGAGCCCCATGCCAACCTGATCGACCGCTACCTGGTCGCGGCCGAACACGCCGGCATCCGCCCGCTGTTGCTGTTGAACAAATTCGACCTGATCGACGAGCAGAACGCCCCGGCGCTCAATGCGTTGCTGGCGGTCTATCGCACCCTGGGCTACCCGGTGCTGGAAGTGTCGGCCCATCACGGCAACGGCATGGAACAACTGCAACAGCAGTTGGACGGGCGCATCAGCGTGTTTGTCGGCCAGTCTGGCGTGGGCAAGTCATCGCTGGTCAACAGCCTGTTGCCGGAAGTCGACACCCGCGTCGGCCCACTGTCGGAACTGTCCGGCCAGGGCACTCACACTACCACCACCGCGCGGTTGTTCCACTTCCCCGGCGGCGGCGAATTGATCGACTCCCCGGGTATTCGTGAATTCGGCTTGGGCCACGTCAGCCGCAGCGATGTGGAAGCGGGCTTTATCGAGTTCAACGACCTGATCGGCACCTGCCGCTTCCGCGACTGCAAACACGACCGCGAACCGGGCTGTGCATTGCTCAAGGCCCTGGAAGATGGCCGCGTGCAACAGCAGCGGATGAACAGCTATCGGTCGATTATTGCGAGCTTGCCTGAGAGCAGCTACTAAACCGCCAGCCTCTGTAGGAGCGAGCTTGCTCGCGAAGACCCCAAGAGCAACACGGGCATCCTGAATACACACGTTATCGTTGACGTTTTTCGCGAGCAAGCTCGCTCCTACAGTGAAACGGTAGATACAACAAGGCCGCGATCATCGCGGCCTTGTTGTATCTGGAGCTTAGGAGGCCGGCGCAGGCACCGTAGGATCCTTCATCCCGCCATCATCAAACAGGTTCAGCTTCTGCCGCAACTCATGGGCCGGCAGTGGTTCCTGCTCAGGCGGCAGTGCGTTGGGGTCGGCTGGCACTTCGCCAGGGGCACCATCGCCCTGAGTCGGTACCGGTGGCGGTGGTTGATCGCCTTCAATCGCACGCTGGGCTTTTTTGGTCAGCACCACGATATCGATACGGCGGTTGACCGGGTTGAACGGGTCTTTGGGATCAAATAACTGCGATGAGGCAAAGCCCACCACCCGTGCCACTTGCGGGTCTGGATAGCTGCCGGCCACCAGCGCACGGCGGGCGGCGTTGGCGCGGTTGGCCGAGAGTTCCCAGTTACCGAAGTCGCCCTGGCCCGCGTAAGGCTTGGCATCGGTATGGCCGCTGATGCTGATCTTGTTCGGCACCGCCTTGATGGTGTCGGCCATGGCCAGCAGGATGTCTTCAAAGTATGGCTTCAACCGCGCGCTGCCGGAGTCGAACATCGGCCGGTTGGCGGCGTCGGTAATCTGGATGCGCAGCCCCTCGGGGGTGATCTCGAAGGAAATCTGGTCCTTGAATTTCAGCAGCTGCGGATTTTCCTCAACTTTATTCTGCAATTCCTGCAGCAACAGCTCCAGGCGCTCCTGCTCGACCTGCTCGGCCATGGTTTCAACCGTATCGCGCTCGATAGGGATTTTTTCCTGGGGCGATTCGGTCTGCACTTCCGGGTTGATGGTACGTTCAGGCGCCAACTGCGGAGAGCCGCCCAGGTCGATCACGAAGGGCGTGCCGCTTTCCGAAAAGCCAATCGGGTCTTTGAAGTAACCGGCGATGGCGATTTTCTGCTCCGGCGTGGCGGTAGACATCAGCCACAGCACCAGAAAGAACGCCATCATTGCCGTGGCGAAGTCTGCGAAGGCGATTTTCCAGGCACCACCATGGTGCCCCGCAGCGAAGCGCTTGACGCGCTTGATGATGATTGGCTGGTTGTTTTCCATGGCTTAGCGACCGCGAACCGCTTGTTCCAGCTCGGAGAAACTTGGGCGATGCTTCGGGTAGAGCACCTTGCGCCCGAACTCCACGGCCAACGACGGCGGCATGCCCGACGCGGACGCTACCAGGCATGCCTTGATCGCTTCATAGAGGTTGACCTCTTCCTTGGCATCGTGGGCCAGGGATGTGGCAAGCGGCCCAAAGAAACCATAGGCCGCAAGAATACCGAAGAAGGTCCCCACCAGCGCCGCGCCGACGTGCATGCCGATGGCCGCCTGGTCGCCCTCGCCAAGGGAGGCCATGGTCACCACGATACCCAGTACAGCCGCGACAATACCAAAGCCCGGCATGCCGTCGGCGATGCCGGTCACGGCGTGGGACGGATGCTCCAGCTCTTCCTTGAGGCTGAACAATTCCATGTCGAACAGGCCTTCCAGCTCGTGGGGCGCCATATTGCCGGAGGACATGATGCGCAGGTAATCACAGATATACGCGGTCATGCGCTCGTCTTTGAGCACCGCCGGGTACTTGGCGAAAATCGGGCTGGCGGCGGCGTCTTCGATATCGCCTTCGATCGCCATCATGCCTTCACGGCGGCTCTTGTTGAGGATCTCGTACACCAGCCCCAGCACTTCCAGATAGAAGGTGTGAGAGAAGCGCGAACTGAACATGCCCAGCGACTTCTTGATCACATGCATGGTCATGTAGCCGGGGTTGGCCTGCAAGAATGCGCCAAACGCCGCACCGCCAATAATCAGCACTTCGAAAGGTTGAATCAACGCGGCGATTTTACCGTGGGAGAGGACGTACCCTCCGAGCACACTTGCGATGACGACAATGATGCCGATAATTTTAGCCATAGGAGATGGGTACTTGCGCCGTCGGGTTCATGGACATATTGGGTGTTGCGGAAAACTCTTGTTCTACTTATCGGCAAAACTGCGCCAGACTATAGCCCGTTAAGGCGAAAAGCCAATTCGGCCCGTTCCGGGCGTGTTAAACGCAAGTGATGATCGCGCCCCAATCATGGCAAACGAAACGACCGTATCCAATGCAAAACCCACCACCCTCGCCGCTTGGATCAAGCGCCTGGACGATGTGTTGCTGCCCGTGCCCCAGGCCAGCCATGAACGCGTATGCAAGGCCATTCGCGATAGTCGCAGTTCATTGCGAGATATTGCCGAGCTGATGCAAGACAGTCCGGCCTTGGTGCTAAGCGTCATGCGCGAAGCCAACAGTCAAACCCATGGCAGCCTGGCCGAACCCGCGGAAAACCTCGAAGTCGCGCTTAACCGCCTCGGCCTCGAGCGCGCCGAAGAACTGCTGACGCGCCTGCCCTCAGTGCCAGCACGGGAAATCCCCGTGGCATTGCGCCAACTGCTACTGGTGAGCCAGCACGCGTCCCAGCAAGCCAACGGTTTGTTCGGCAGCCGCTTGGCCCGGTTGTGGCAGGACATCCACTGGGGCAGCCTGCTGTTTCTGTCACCGCTGTGGCCGATGGCCGTCGCCTTCCCCAAGCTCCTGGAGGAATGGGAGCTGCGGGTGATCCATAAAGGCCAGTCGGCGCGCCAGGTCGAGCAAGAGTTGTTCGGCGTGCGCTTGCTGGACCTTTGCCTGGAGTTGACCCACGCCTGGCACCTGCCGATCTGGGTGTCACAGGGCTACAAGCTTTTGTTAGCGGAGCAGCGTTTGCTGGTCAAGGCGCTGCACATTGCCCGCGAAGACGATGCCCTGCGTCACCAGCAACTGCTCGATGCCGAGCCCAGCCTGCGCCGCTGGCTGAACCAGCCGGCCAACACCGTGCTGCTGGCCAACGGCCTGGCGATGTCGGCCCAGGAATCCTGGACCTGCCCGCACACCGAGCGTTGGCAATACCTGACCGCGCTGTACCTGCAAGTGCCATTGAGTGACGTGCAGCAGCAGGTGCACCAGCAGGCGGTGACCAGTGCCCGCACCACCTTGATGCCTGACCTCTGGCACCCGGCGCTGTCGCTGATCTGGCCGTGGCATGTGCAGAAGGTCCATCGCGGCCTGCTGCCGGCGCCGCCGCCCACCGCCGAGTCTCTGGCTGTATGGCGCAAGCACTGCACCGAGCTGCTCGTCGAGCCAAATCGCTTCGCCAATGCCATGCACTTGACCACCTGCGCCAAGAACGCCTTGGTAGCCAGCGGTATGCAGCGGGTTTTGCTGTTCATGGCCGATCGCGCCTTGAGTACCTTGCGCGTGCATCAGGCCGACGGGTTGCCCAAGGACGCCGCGCACCTGAGCCTGGATGTGGTCAATAGCACATTGCTGCAACGCCTGCTGGAAAAATCCGCACAGGTGCGGCTCAGCCCCGACAACCATGCGCAGTTCTCGGCCTTGCTACCGCCGGTCCTGCGTCGCTTGTTCACCGGCGAGCACTTGCTGTTGCGCTCTTTGAGTTGCAACGGCCGCGTGGTGATGCTGATCGTCGCGGACCAGGGCGGGGGCCCGTTCTCGGAAACCACCGTGCAGGCGTTCGGCAAAACCGCCCAATGCATCGAAAAGGCCTTGCACAGCTTTACCAACCGCAGCACCTGATGCTTGCGCTACAATCGCCGTCTTTAATCGCCAACATTTGTGCCCAGGAGACCTCACATGCCTGACTTCTCTGGCTTGCCGCTGGTGATCGAATCCAGCGATCTGCTTGGCCGCCTTGATGCCGAACACCTGATTGTCGTGGACCTCACCAGTGACGCCCGCTACGCCGCAGGGCATATCCCCGGCGCGCATTTCGTTGACCCCAAGCGCACCCAACTGGGCCAGCCCCCGGCACCCGGCCTGTTGCCCAGCCAAGCCGACCTGGAAAAACTGTTCGGCGAACTGGGCCACACCCCGGACGCGACCTACGTGGTCTATGACGACGAAGGCGGCGGCTGGGGCGGGCGCTTTATCTGGATGCTCGACGTGATCGGCCATCAGAAATACCACTACCTCGACGGCGGCCTGCTGGCATGGCTCGAGGAAAAGCTCCCCCTCTCCACCAAAGCCCCCGCCCCCGTCGCCGGCCCGGTCAGCCTCACGCTGCACGATGGCCCCACCGCCACCCGCGAATACCTGCAAAGCCGTCTCGGCGCCGCCGACCTGGGCATCTGGGACGCCCGCGGCCCGCTGGAATACTCCGGTGAAAAAGTGCTCGCGGCCAAGGGCGGTCACATCCCCGGCGCGGTGAATTTCGAATGGACCGCCGGCATGGACAAGGCGCGCAACCTGCGTATCCGCCGTGACATGCCGCAGATACTCGAAGACCTCGGGCTGACCCGCGATAAAGAAATCATCACCCACTGCCAGACTCACCACCGCTCTGGCTTCACCTACCTGGTGGCCAAGGCGCTCGGCTATCCGCGAGTCAAAGGTTATGCCGGTTCCTGGGGCGAATGGGGCAACCACCCCGACACCCCCGTTGAGATTTAAGGTTTAAGGACAGTTATGAAAAAGCAGTTGTTTATCCTCAGCCAGTACTTGCTGCCGCACCACTTGCTCTCACGCTTGGCCGGCTGCGTTGCCGAGTGCCGCGTGCGCTGGTTCAAGAACGCCTTCACCGCCTGGTTCGCCAAGCGCTATCAGGTGGACATGTCCCAGGCCCTGGTGGAAGACCTGACCGCCTATGAGCATTTCAACGCCTTCTTCACCCGCGCCTTGAAAGACGACGCCCGCCCGCTGGACCCGACCCCAGGCGCGGTACTCAGCCCGGCCGACGGCGCCGTCAGCCAGGTAGGCCCGATCGAGCATGGCCGCATCTTCCAGGCCAAGGGCCACAGCTTCAGCGTGCTGGAATTGCTCGGTGGCGATGCGGCGCTGGCTGCACCGTTCATGGGTGGCGACTTCGCCACTATTTATCTGTCGCCGAAGGACTACCACCGGGTGCACATGCCACTGGCCGGTACCTTGCGCGAGATGGTGTACGTGCCCGGGCGGATTTTCTCGGTCAACCAGACCACCGCCGAAAACGTGCCGGAGCTGTTTGCGCGCAACGAACGGGCGGTCTGCCTGTTCGACACCGAACGCGGCCCGATGGCGGTGGTGTTGGTGGGTGCGATGATCGTGGCGTCGATTGAAACTGTGTGGGCAGGCCTGGTGACTCCGCCTAAGCGTGAGCTGAAAACCTTCCACTACGACGAAGCTGCCCGCGCGCCGATTCACCTGGAAAAGGGTGCGGAGATGGGTCGCTTCAAGCTGGGCTCGACCGCCATCGTGCTGTTCGGGCCAGACCAGGTGAAATGGACCGAAGCGTTGTTGGCAGGTTCGCCAGTACAGATGGGCCAGGCTATCGCACTGCCTAAAGCCTGATCTGAAAACTGCAAAGATCAAATGTGGGAGGGGGCTTGCTCCCGATGGCGGTATTCCAGTCAGAGATGTATAGACTGTTCCACCGCCATCGGGAGCAAGCCCCCTCCCACATTTTTGACCGCATTTCGTCAGTTAGAGCTGACCGTCGCGGTCGCGCAAGCCCAGCAGGTACAGCACGCCATCCAGCCCCAAGGTCGAGATCGCCTGCTTGGCCGATTGCTTGACCAACGGCTTTGCACGGAACGCCACACCCAGCCCGGCAATCGCCAGCATCGGCAGGTCGTTGGCGCCATCGCCGACCGCAATGGTCTGCTCCAGCCGCAAGCCTTCCTTGTGGGCCAGTTCCTTGAGCAGATCCGCCTTGCGCTGCGCATCGACAATCGGCTCGACGGCCACGCCGGTCACCTTGCCATCCACTACTTCCAGCTCGTTGGCAAATACATAGTCAATGCCCAACTTCGCCTGCAACTGCTTGGCGAAGTAGGTGAAGCCGCCCGACAGGATGGCGGTCTTGTAGCCCAGGCGCTTGAGTTCGGCGAACAGAACCTCGGCGCCCTCGGTCAGGCGCAGTGACGCGCCGATGGAGTCCAGCACACTCACGTCCAGGCCCTTGAGCAACGCAAGACGCTCCTTGAAGCTGGCCCGGAAATCCAGTTCACCCGCCATCGCCCGCTCGGTAATCGCGGACACTTGCTCGCCCACACCGGCCGCCTTGGCCAACTCGTCGATGACCTCGGCTTCGATCAGGGTGGAATCCATGTCGAACACCGCCAGGCGACGGTTGCGACGGAACAGCGAATCCTCCTGGAAGGCGATATCGACGTTCAGCTCCTGGGCGACGCTGAGGAATTCGGCACGTAGCGCTTGCGCATCCGCCGGTTCGCCGCGCACGGAGAACTCGATGCAGCCCTTGCCCTTGTCGGCAGGAGTGTCCAATGGCATACGACCCGACAGACGGTCGATATGGTCGATATTCAAACCGTATTGCGCAGTAATGGAGCTGACGCGTTGCAACTGCTCGGCCGTGACCTTGCGCGTCAACAGGGTGACGATATGGCGCTTTTTGCCCTGGCCTTGCACCCAGTGCTGGTAGTCCGCTTCGGACACCGGGGTGAAACGCACCTGTTGATCCAGCTTATAGGCCGTAAACAGGATGTCCTTGAGTACCGAAGAGGCCTGCTCGGTGCTGGGAATTTCCACCAGGATGCCGAACGACAGGGTGTCGTGGATCACCGCCTGGCCGATGTCGAGAATGTTCACACCACCCTGGGCCAGGACGCCGGTAATGGCCGCAGTGAGACCCGGTCGGTCAAGACCTGTGATGTTGATCAGGACAATTTCGCGCAAAGCGCACCCCCAGGCTGGAAAAAAACCGCATTCTACCCACTTTCAGTGACCATCGGGCACAGCCAACGCTTTGCCGGCCATGGGCCTGTCGCTATACTGCGCGTCAACTTCACGGACCAAGAGCCGAGCGCAAGTGAACCGGCCCACGCCAGTAAAAACCGATAACTTCTTCCTGCTGATCTTCCGGGCACTGCGCCACCGCCGTGTACCGATCGCATTACGCATCGCCAGCCATAACGTGATCCTGGTCGCTTTGGCCCTGGTGATCTATGCCTGCGTGATGGGTTTGCAGTTCAAGCAGGCCATGCATGAGCAAGCCGATGCCCTGGGCGAGAGCCTGACGACCCAGACCGCCACGTCGGCGACTGAGTTGCTGGTGTCCAACGACATCCTCAGCCTCAACGTGCTGCTCAATAACCTGACCAAGAACCCGCTGGTGGCCCATGCCGCTATCTACAGCGTGGACAACCGGATTATGGCCGAGGCCGGGCAGCGCCCGAAGAACGGCCTGTTGGGTGAAGCCGAGGGCCTGTACCAGAGCAATATCACCTTTCAGGATGTGAAGGCCGGCCAACTGCGTATCAGCCTTGATATGCAGCAGTTCCAGCAACCGATGACCATCAGCCTGCAGAGCATGGGTATCTTGAGTGCGATCCTGCTGGCTCTGGCCTTGGCCTTGAGCTTGCGCCTCGGGCGGCATATCTCCACGCCGCTGATGCAACTGCGCATCTGGCTGCGGGATATCGACGAACACACCCCGGCCACTGATCGCCAGGACGAAATCGGCGACCTCGCACGCCAGCTTCACGCCAGCTTTGCACCGGAACCTAAAGTGCCGGAAGTCGAACCTGAGCCAGAGCACGACGACACCGACGACTACAACGACGAGCCTGAGTTTGAAGTACGCGACCTGCGCGACCCGGGCTTCGACGAAAGCGCGCCGGTAGCCGGCCTGAAGCCAGCGCCGCGCCATGTGA
Source organism: Pseudomonas sp. Root569 (assembly GCF_001427465.1). NCBI lineage: Bacteria > Pseudomonadati > Pseudomonadota > Gammaproteobacteria > Pseudomonadales > Pseudomonadaceae > Pseudomonas > Pseudomonas sp. Root569. The sequence continues at coordinate 209,760 of NZ_LMGQ01000024.1, forward strand.
TAAAGGCCGAAGAAGACGAGCTGGACGACGAAGATCCGTTCGCCGACCTGCGCGATACCTCGGCCGTAGCCCCAACTGCTGCGCCGAAGCCGGTTGCGGTGGAAAGGAACACCGAGCCGCAGCACAGCGCCGTACTCGCCGTTCAACTGGGTGCGCAGGAGCAATTGCGGCGCCTGCCGCGTGCGCGCCTGACCGAGCTGCTCGAACGCTACCGCGACTGCCTCGACCAGGCCGCCTCGCTCTACCAGAGCGAACTGCACACCCTGAACGATGGCAGCACACTGATGCTGTTCCATAGTGAAGACAGCGGCGAAGACTACCTGACCAATGCAATCTGCTGTGGCGAGCTGTTGCGCGCCCTGGGCCACGCCCTGCAGATCGAAGTGGCCGACAGCGGCATCACCCTGCAACTGCAGCTGGGCTTGACGGTAGGCGATGACCTGTTTGGCATGAGCCAGATCGACCTGCTGCTGACCGAAATCGCCCAGGACGCCCTGGCGTTGTCCCAACACAGCCGTAACCTGCTGCTGGTGGAGCGCAAGATCAGTGAAGACACGCTGATCCGCCAACGCGCCCGTATTCGCCCGATTGCCAGCCCTGAAGGGGCAAGCTGCGTGGAGCGGTTGATGGAGCCGTATCCGTCGATGCTCGAGCGCCAGTTGGCGCGGATGCATGAGACCCGCAAACCCTGAGGCTAAGGCTTTTTGTAGGAGCGAGCTTGCTCGCGAAAAACTCACAGACGCCGCGCTTATTCAGAAAACACGCGTTATCGTTGACGCTTTTCGCGAGCAAGCTCGCTCCTACAGAACAGCCCAACAAAAAGGCCCGCTTATTTAGCGGGCCTTTTTGTTTGTCTGCGATGCAGGTCAGAACCTGAATACTTCCAGATCGGTACGAATCGGCGTCGCCATCGGCATCTTCGGCTTTTCCGGGGCGGCAGGCTTAGGCTGGGAAGCCTGTTTGCGAGGTGTCTCGGCAGCGACCGGCGGCTGATTGGCCAGTGGCTTGAGCGCCACCGACAACTGCTGTGCCAAGTGCTGCAACAGCACACCCTGGGCCTGGACCTGAGAGGCGGTGGTGCCGGCATGCTCTTCCTGCAGATGTACGATGCGGTTATCCCGCACCTGCCCACGACGGTCTATCAGGCGCCACTGTGCATCCAGGATTGCAGGTTGCGACTTGCCGGAGTCAAGCCGCGTGATCGTCAACAGCACCTGCACATCCGGAGTAAACCCGGATGGCCCTGGTGCCAGCACTACGCGCTGGCTGTCCAGTTGGCCGGCCACCTGGCGCAACATCAGTTGATTGATATCGGACGACAGGCTGCCCGCCCAACGACCATCGGTGGAACCTTGCAGGCTGCCGTCGTTCTGACGTTGTAGCAGGGTTTCACGTTGCAGGTAATCGGCAACGACTACCGGGCCAAGCAATACCGCCATGCCCGCTGTCTGGGCTGGCTGAGCCGGACTTCCGCTGTCCAGCTGGTACAGCGACACTGGCTGGTGCGTGCTGCAACCCGCCAGCCCCAAAAGGCCAGCGAGCATCAAAAATAGAGGAAGGCGTGGAGCAGTCATCATCCCATCCAGGTGGCTGCCACAAGGCGAACCACAATGTAATACTAAAAATAACCTGACACGCTCGGCCACGCCGGCGCTGGAAAGGCCATATCATCCGTGAATATGCGCCATGACTCCAGCGCGAAAGCGTCGATCTACGCGTTAAATCGTAGATCGAGGCCTCTAGTACAGCTTAAACAGGCGTTTCCACCAGCAAGGCGTCCACTCGCTGGAAGCCGCGAGGCAGTTTATTACCACGCCGCCCGCGTTCGCCCTTGTAGTGTTCCAGGTCGTCAGGGCGCAATGACAACGTGCGCTTGCCAGCCTGGAGCACCAGGGTAGAGCCTTCCGGGACCACCGCGATGTCGGTCACGTACTCTTCGCGACTGGCCACCCGGTCGCCGGGAATCCCGATAATCTTGTTGCCCTTGCCTTTGCCCAGCTGCGGCAAATCGCTGATCTTGAACACCAGCAAACGCCCCTCGGTGGTCACCGAGGCCAGCCAATTGCTCTCACGATCATCCACCGGCCTTGGCAAGATCACCTTGGCGTTGTTCGGCAGGCTCAACAGCGCCTTGCCCGCCTTGTTCTTGGCCTGCAGGTCTTCGCCCTTGACCACGAAACCGTAACCGGCGTCGGAGGCGATGACGTACAGCGCATCATCGTCCGGCAGCAGCACGCACTCGAAATTTGCCCCCGGTGGTGGCGTGAGACGCCCGGTCAACGGCTCGCCCTGCCCTCGTGCAGATGGCAGGGTGTGGGCCGGCACCGAATAACTGCGCCCGGTCGAGTCGATAAACACCGCGAACTGGTTGGAACGCCCGGCCGCAGCGGTCTTGAAGCCATCACCAGCTTTGTACGAAAGGCCGGTGGCGTCAATATCATGCCCTTTGGCGGAACGAACCCAACCCTTTTCCGACAGAACGACGGTAATTTTCTCGTTAGGCAACAGCTCGGTTTCTGTCAGCGCCTTCGCTTCAGCACGCTCAACGATAGGCGAACGACGGTCATCGCCGTAGGTTTCGGCGTCTTTGATCAGCTCACTGCGCACCAACTTCTTGAGCTTGGCTTCGCTGCCCAGCAGCGCCTGCAGCTTGGCTTGCTCCTTGAGCAGCGCGTCTTGCTCGTCGCGCAGCTTCATTTCTTCCAGGCGTGCCAACTGGCGCAAGCGGGTGTCGAGGATGTAGTCAGCCTGGATTTCGCTCAGCTCGAAACGCGCGATCAGCTCGGCCTTCGGGTGCTCGGCGGTACGGATGATATGGATCACTTCATCCAGGTTGAGGTAGGCAATCAGCAAACCGTCCAACAGGTGCAGACGGCGCTCAACCTTGTCGAGGCGAAATTGCAGGCGGCGGCGCACAGTCTGTACGCGGAACTCCAGCCACTCCACCAGCAGATTGCGCAGGTTCTTCAACTGCGGCTTGCCGTCCAGGCCGATGATATTGACGTTGACCCGGTAGCTGGACTCCAGGTCGGTGCTGGCAAACAAATGCTGCATCAACACTTCATGATCCACCCGGCTATTGGTCGGGATGATCACGATGCGGCACGGGTTCTCATGGTCAGACTCGTCACGCAGATCGGTCACTTGGGGCAGTTTCGATGGCTTGGCCTGCATCAATGCGGCGATCTGCTCCAGCACCTTGGCACCGGACACCTGGTGCGGCAGCGCGGTGACAATGATGTCGCCGTCTTCGATGTGGTACACGGCGCGCATGCGCACCGAGCCCTTGCCGGTTTCGTACATCTTCAACAGGTCGGCACGGGGCGTGATGATTTCCGCTTCGGTCGGGTAATCCGGGCCCTGGATATGCTCGCAAAGCTGCTCGACCGTAGCCTTGGGCTCATCCAGCAAGCGCACGCAGGCAGTGGCGACTTCGCGCAGGTTGTGCGGCGGTACGTCGGTGGCCATGCCGACCGCGATACCCGTGGTGCCATTGAGCAGGATATTCGGCAAACGTGCCGGCAATACCAAAGGTTCGTCGAGGGTTCCGTCAAAGTTCGGGCCCCAGTTCGCAGTGCCCTGGCCCAATTCGCTGAGCAGTACTTCGGAGTAACGCGACAACCGCGCCTCGGTATAACGCATGGCAGCGAAGGACTTGGGATCATCCGGCGCCCCCCAGTTGCCCTGGCCGTCCACCAGGGTGTAGCGGTAGCTGAACGGCTGGGCCATCAGCACCATGGCCTCATAGCACGCCGAATCGCCGTGGGGGTGGAACTTACCGAGCACGTCACCGACGGTACGCGCCGACTTCTTGTGCTTGGAATCGGCGTCCAGGCCCAACTCACTCATGGCATAGATGATGCGCCGTTGCACGGGCTTCAGGCCGTCGCCGATATGCGGCAAGGCACGGTCCATGATCACGTACATGGAGTAGTTGAGGTAGGCATTTTCGGTGAAGTCAGCCAGCGACCGGCGTTCTACGCCATCTAAGCTGTCTGCGAGGATGTCACTCATGCGGGCCTCATCATTGTTGGGTAACGCGCAGCGGGACTGCCGCTGCGCCGGGTCATTTGAAAAAACTGCGGGCTCATGGCTGGGCGCTCCAGCCACCGTCGGGGGCGGCGAAACGATAGACCATGGGGCGTTTTTCACCATCGGCGCGGGGGCCAAAATTATTGTCGATACCGATCCACGCGCCGTCGGCATCCACCACCAGGGCTTCGGCCAGTCCATAAGCCTGTGCATAACGTCGCGGCGGCGTGAGCATCTGGTCGGCAAACGACCAGCACAGCTCGACCTTGGCCGTGAGCGTATCGCGCCGGCAAATCTGGAACGCATTGCGCTCCAGGGTAAACAGCTTGCCGTTGAACAGCGCCAGGTCGGCAAAGTCCTTGGATACCGCCTTGGCGTTGGTGAACTGCGCCGGCTGCACTTCCTGGCCGGCCTCACTCAACAACACACAGGCGCCGTCGCAATCCCATACGCTCTGGCCACGCTTGATCGAGATCAAGCCACGGCGTTCACGCTCGGCGGCCAGCCAGATCTGATTGCCTTCGGGGTTTACCGCCAGGCCTTCGAACAAGGCATTGAAGTGCAGCAACATGCCACTGGCCCGGGCTTCGCGCACCATGCCGGGGGCAATTTTCAACCATTCGGGCGCGCCAGTCGCCGGGACCTGCAACACCGCCGCATGGGCTTCGCTGACAATGTAGCGATTACCCACGGCATCACAGCTGATGCCTTCAAAATCCAGGTCACCGCCGCGAATGAACGAAGCAGCCTTGGTGCGCGAACGCAACCCCCAAGGCAGACCGGACTCGGGCACGGGCGGCACATCGATCTGCACCGCTTCGGCGTTCCAGGTAGGCGCGCCGGTATCCAGCCGGTAGATCTGATCGTCATCCCGATCAGAAACCGTCCACAGTTCCTTGCCACACAACGCCAGGCCCGAAAGGTTACCGCCGCGCATGCCGTCCACCGGGTGCTCGGACACCAGCTTGAGCTCCGCCACGGGCGCGGCAACCACCTGGGTGGCCGCCAGCCCGCTCAACATCAGGATTGCCAGGGCGAAGCCTGTGCGCATCAGCCCAGAACCTCGGCCAGGTTGCCTTTGGATTCCAGCCAGGCCTTGCGATCCGGCGCACGCTTCTTCGCCAGCAGCATGTCCATCATTTCCGACGTGCCGGCGAAGTCTTCCAGGGTCAACTGCACCAGGCGCCGGGTGTTCGGGTCCATGGTGGTTTCGCGCAGTTGGGGCGGGTTCATCTCACCCAGGCCCTTGAATCGCGTGACCTGAGGCTTACCGCGTTTCTTCTCGGCCACCAGGCGATCAAGGATGCCATCGCGCTCAGCTTCGTCCAGAGCGTAGAAAATCTCCTTGCCCAGGTCGATGCGATACAGCGGCGGCATGGCGACGTAGACGTGACCGGCATCCACCAACGGGCGGAAATGCTGCACGAACAACGCGCACAGCAAGGTGGCGATGTGCAGGCCGTCGGAGTCGGCGTCGGCGAGGATACAGATCTTGCCGTAGCGCAGCTGGCTCATGTCCGCCGCACCTGGGTCGACCCCGATGGCCACGGCGATGTTATGCACTTCCTGACTGGCCAGCACTTCGCTGCCGTCGACTTCCCAGGTGTTGAGGATCTTGCCGCGCAGCGGCAGGATCGCCTGGAACTCCTTGTCCCGCGCTTGCTTGGCGGAACCGCCGGCGGAATCACCTTCGACCAGGAACAGCTCGGAGCGCATCGGGTCCTGCCCGGCGCAATCGGCCAGCTTGCCCGGCAATGCCGGGCCTTGGGTGATGCGCTTGCGCTCAACCTTTTTGCTGGCCTTCAAGCGCCGACCGGCGTTGTTGATCGCCAATTCGGCCAGGGCCAGGCCCAGCTCCGGGTGCTCGTTGAGCCACAGGCTGAAAGCGTCCTTGACCACACCGGAGACAAACGCTGCCGCTTCACGGGACGACAGGCGCTCCTTGGTCTGGCCGGAAAATTGCGGCTCCTGCATCTTCATCGACAGCACGAACGCGATGCGCTCCCATACGTCTTCCGGCGCCAGCTTCACACCACGCGGCAACAGGCTGCGGTATTCGCAGAATTCGCGCATGGCGTCCAGCAAGCCCTGGCGCAAACCGTTGACATGGGTGCCGCCCTGGGCGGTGGGGATCAGGTTGACGTAGCTTTCCTGTACGCTGTCGCCACCTTCGGGCAACCACAGCAACGCCCAGTCGACGGCCTCCTTATTACCGGCCAGGCTGCCGCAGAACGGCTCGTTGGGCAGGCGTTCGAAGTCGCTGACAGAGTCTTCGAGATACGAGCGCAGGCCGTCTTCGTAGTGCCACTCGACCTTCTCGCCGGTGCCCTTGTCTTCAAAGCTGACCAATAGACCCGGGCACAACACAGCCTTGGCCTTGAGCACATGCTTGAGGCGGCTGATGGAGAATTTCGGCGAATCGAAGTATTTCGGGTCCGGGGCGAAGTACACGCTGGTGCCGGTGTTGCGCTTGCCAACGGTGCCAACCACTTCCAGCTCGGTGGCTTTATAGCCATCGGCGAAGGTCATCTGGTACTCGTTGCCGTCGCGCTTGACCTTGACCCGCACTTGCGTCGACAGGGCGTTGACCACCGAAATACCCACACCGTGCAAACCACCGGAGAACTGGTAGTTCTTGTTGGAGAACTTGCCGCCGGCGTGCAGTTTGGTGAGGATCAGCTCGACGCCCGACACGCCCTCTTCCGGGTGAATGTCCACCGGCATGCCGCGACCATCGTCGGACACTTCAAGGGAGTGGTCGGCATGAAGGATGACTTGCACCGACTTCGCGTGCCCGGCCAAGGCTTCGTCGACGCTGTTGTCGATGACTTCCTGGGCAAGGTGGTTCGGCCGACTGGTGTCGGTGTACATACCGGGACGTTTGCGCACCGGGTCGAGGCCCGAGAGGACTTCGATGGCGTCGGCGTTATAAGAGCTAGCGCTGGGAGTGGCCATGGGGTCTCGTCGTGAGTCGTTCGATTAAAAAGTGACCTGCGATTTTCTACAGTGACGAAAAATCGAAGGATTGATACTGATCTGCGCCAATGCCGGCAAAGCTCAACAGTGCCGGCAATTGCTCGGCGAACCCCTGGTAACCATGGTCGCCACCGGCCTGGATGCGCAAGGCACAGGCCCGGTAATACTGCTGGGCGAGGCGATAGTCCAGGGTTTCATCCCCGGTCTGCAACCACACCTGATAACGCGCGGCATCCTGGGGTGCCGGTACTTCAAGTTCGGCCAGCGCCGCGACATGATCGTGGGTCAACTCCCAGGTCTCATCGGTGTAGAGGTTCTTCTGGGTGCCCAGGTAGCCGTCGAACATCCGATGGGGGCTGACCGCCGGGTTGACCAGCAGCGCCTTGAGGCCATGGCGTTCGGCAAGATGGGTTGCATAGTAGCCGCCGAGTGAGCTGCCGACCAGCAGCGGCCGTCCCAGTTGGTCAATGGCCTGCTCCAATTGCGGAATAGCCTGACGCGGGTGGTGATGCAGAGCCGGCACACGCAGTTGCTCGGCCAGACCGAGGGCGCCCATCACGGTAATCAGCTGACTGGCCTTGTTGGAGGCCGGGGCACTGTTGAAACCGTGGATATACAGGATCGAAGCGGACATGCCGGGCTCTCCGTGCTTGGGCCAAAGAGGCGCAGTTTACAGGGATCGGAGTGAGGTGTGAGCACCCGATCTTCCAGACACCGCAGAACCCATGTGGGAGGGGGCTTGGTCCCGATGGCGGTGTGTCAGCCCCAATAGCTGTGACTGACCCACCGCCATCGGGAGCAAGCCCCCTCCCACATTTGATCAGTGTTTGCAGGTCTTAATAGCCGTTGCTGCCGTAGTCGACGGTAAACGCGAAGTCCCGAAGCCGCTCCACCCCAGTTTCCAACCGTCCGTCGGCATGCAAGCGCAGCCAGCGATACCCCGGCGCTTGCTCGCTGACCTGGAAGTCCTCGCTGCCCGGCGCGAACTGGATACAGGTGGACGGCGACGCCAGCAACCGCAGCCCGTTGCGCTCGCGGTCGATCTCCTGGTGCACATGCCCCCAGAGCAGCGCCCGCGCTTGCGGGAAGCGGTCAAGCACAGCAAACAGCGCCTCGGGATTGCGCAGGCCGATAGGCTCCATCCACGCACAACCGATGGGCACCGGATGATGGTGCAAGCACACCAGGTGGTGGCGGCTCGGCGCTTCGCTCAGGGCCTGAGCGAGCAGCTGCAGTTGCTGGTCCTGCAAGTAGCCCGGCACCGAACCAGGTACGGCAGAGTCCAGCAGGGTAATGCGCCAATTGCCGATATCCACCACCGGCTCGAGCAAATCACTGTGCACGGCCGCCAGGGCCATGACCTGCGGTTCGTCGTGGTTGCCCGGGATCCAGCGCGCCGGGGCGCCAATCGGCCGGGTCATGTCACGAAACTGCTGGTATGACTCGAGCGTGCCATCCTGGGACAAGTCGCCGGTGGCCAGCACCAGATCGATCCGCGGCTGTTGCTCGCACACCAGTTCGATCACCCGCTGCAAGCTGGCACGGGTATTCATGCCCAGCAGGGCAGTGTCCGCCTCGGCGAACAAATGGCTGTCGGACAGTTGCACCAACAACGCGCTGGCATCGGGGTTCACGTTGGATACGCTCGACAAGGCGCTCTCCCAAGGCAATCACTGGAATGGATAGGTGGCGCGATTATGCTAGGGCAGGACACAAAGAGGAAAGCAGGGTAAGCAGACGCAGTTCACATCTACCGCACGACTTCAAACTCATGGCCCAAGGCCAGGCAGTGGCTCAGCCATTCCCCGAGGAACACATTGAGCTGTGCTTTTTCGTCGGGTTGGTGCATGAACACATTCGGGTAAGGATAGATGCTGCGAAAGCGTCGCGCATGCTCGGCGCTGATCACTTCGGCCATACGCGCATCGTGGTACACCTGCACTTCCAATTGCGGTACCGGCAGCCAAGGCAGGCTGTGCTCCTGGCGCACGCGCAGCGTCGTGGTGTACGGGCAGGTGAGGATGACTTCCAGGGCCAGCACGCCGAGCATCTGGTCGCCATGGGTCACCGCGATACGCCGCGCCTCGGGGGTGTGGCGCATGTCGGGGAGCAGGCGCATCAGCCGCGCATAGTTGGCCTCGCAGGCGGCTTGCAGCCCGATCAGGTCAACTCGGTAACGTTCTCGTGCCTTTACTGCCATAACCCCCTCACTTCCGCGCGATTAAGCGCAAGCCACTGCAGGGCAATGATGCTGGCTGCATTGGAAATCTTGCCGTCGCGCACCGCTTGCAAGGCGTCTTCGAATGCCCAGGCGGTAACGCGGATATCTTCTGCTTCTTCTTCCAGTCCATGGACGCCGCCAGCGCCCGAGCTGTCGCAACGGCCCAGGTACAGGTGGACAAATTCGGTACTGCCGCCGGGCGACGGGAAATACTTGGTGATCGGCCACAGTGCGGAGAATGTCAGCCCAGCTTCCTCCTCGGCCTCGCGGTGTGCAACTTCCTCCGGTTGTTCATCCTTATCAATCAGGCCGGCGACCATCTCCACCAGCCACGGGTTGCCGGCGCGCCCCATGGCGCCGATGCGGAACTGTTCGATCAACACCACCTCATCACGTTGTGGGTCGTAGGGCAGCACGCACACAGCATCATGACGCACGAAGACTTCGCGGTTGATCACCCGGCTCATGCCGCCATCGAACTTCTCGTGGCGCAATTGCACACGATCAAGCTTGTAGAAACCCTGGTAGGCATTGTCGCGCTGAACGATCTCGATCCTGTTCGGCGTGGACTTGGCAATGTCCGTCATATTTTTCCTCAATGTCTGCGTGCAATTCGCGCCATCCTAACGCGCCAATGCCCGTTGATGCAGCCCCTTTCCGGTTGCCGGGACAGGCGGCGGACGTCAAACTCACCCTTATCAGTCTAGTGGCGAACTGACGGCCTCGTCGGCAGTCCAAGCGCTACTCTTTTTCGCTTTCCACCGATTTACGAAGGACACACATGTCGCTTTTAAGAATCGCCTCCGTGGCCTGTATTGCCTTGACCCTGGGTGCCTGCCAAAGCCTGTTCCAACCCGGCCATCTCAAGCCACTGGACACCACCCCCGACAAAACGGAGCAGATCAAGCCCGGCTGCGGCAGCCCTGACTGCCCGCTGGTGAACATCGATACCCTGCACTTCCCGGCCGAGCCACAGCTCGACACCCTGGTAGAGCAACGCCTGCTGCAAATGACCCGCACCACCCCGGGTGCTGCCGTACCGGCCACCTTGAATGCCTATCGTGACAAGTTCCTGCGTGAATCGCCGAACCGCCACAGCATGTATTTGCAGGCCAAGGTACGCGAGCAGCATGACGGACTGGTGATCATTGAAGTGTCCAGCTACCTGGACACCGGCGTCGCCCACGGCGAGCCGGGGCGCGGCTTCATTAATTATTCACGCCTGCTACATAAGGAACTGAACCTGGCCGACATGCTGCTGCCCGGCCAGGAACAGGCGTTCTGGAACACCGCGAAGGTCGCCCACAACACCTGGCTGATCAACTCGCAGATGGATCGCGACCCAGAGTTCGTGAAGAACTGGCCGTTCCAGAAAACCCCGAACGTGGCCCTGACCAGCAGCGGCGTGGTACTCAAGTACAACGTCGCCACCATCGCCCCATACGCCATGGGGCTGATCGAAATGACCATCCCCTATGCGCGCCTCAGCGGTGTGATCAAGCCTGACCTGGTGCCGGCTCGCCACTGAACGCCCGACCCAGGATCAGCTGCAACAGCCCTGCCAGCAACAGTGCCGGCAGGGTTGCGCCAACCTGCGGATACAGGTTGGCCAGCAGATGGTAAGTGGCGATACCTCCCAGCCAGGCCAGCAATGCCGTCCAGCGCAATGCCGTGATGGCGCCAGGGGCACGGCGACGCAGGATGAAGTGATCCACCAGCACTACGCCGAACAACGGCGCGAACACTGAGCCGATCAGCAACAGGAAGTTCTGGTACTGCGCCAAGGGCGCCAGGCAGGCAATCAAGGTGCAGATTACGCCAATGGCCAACGCCAAGTGCTCGACCTTCAAGCGCACCAGCATCCCGCTGGACACCGCCGCCGAGTGAATATCGGCAAAGGCGTTTTCCGATTCATCCAACAGGATCAATAGCAGTGGAATCCCCAGGCCCGCGCCAGCCAGGGCCAGCAGCAACGCATTCACTTCACCGCTCGGCGCAAACGCCAGGGTGTAGGCCACGCCCAGGCTCATCAGCCAGAAATTACCGATGAAGAACCCCAGCGCCGTGCCGCCGAATACGCTTTTTGCGCGCTTGCCGAAGCGCGAGTAATCGGCAATCAGCGGCAACCAGGACAACGGCATGGCGATGGCAATATCGAACCCCACTGCAAACGGCATCGAACCGTCACCGGCCTGGGCCCAGAGGGCAGCTAAGTCAGCCTTGGCGAACAGGTTCCAGGTCAGCCACAGGCAGGCGGCGAGCAACAGCCAGATGCCCCATTTGCGCAGGATCTGCCGCACAAACGCCAGCGGCCCGCTGACCGCCAGCAAGGTCGCCAGGCCACCAAAAAACAGCGTCCACAGCAAGGGGTTCGCCAGCAGGCTACCCTCGCTGAACGCCCGCGTGCCGAGCAAGCTGGCGGCGTCGCGCATCACAATGATCTCAAACGAGCCCCAGCCGATCAGTTGCAGCAGGTTCAGCAGCGCCGGCAGGCTGGCGCCCCGGCTACCGAGGCTAAGTTTGAGCGCAGCCATGGCAGACAGCCCCGTGTCGCTGCCGATCACGCCAACGGCAGCCAGCAGCAGCACGCCGACCAGGGTGCCGAGAAAAATGGCCAGTAACGAACCCGACAGCCCCAGACCCGGCGCCAGCAAAGCGCCGGTTTGCAGGACCATCAGGCCGATGCCGAGGGAGAACCACAGGGAGAACAGGTCGCGGGCGCCGAAGACGCGCTTGTCAGCAGGCACCGCGGTGCCGGGAGAATAAGTACTGGGTTGAAAGCTCAAGGGTGCTATCTCTGAGGGGCATTTGTTATTTGACAGATGGCTATCGGGGGCAAGCCCCCTCCCACATTTGAATTTGTGAACACAGTCAAATGTGGGGGCTTGCTTCCGATGAGGCCCTTACAGGCGCCTGAAATCCCGGATCAGACCTTTTGGTAGAGCTGGCTGCCTTCGCGCTTGAACCGCTCAGCCTGCTCAGCCAAGCCCTTGGCCACGTCCACATCCACCGCCTCAATACGCTGGTTGGCCGCATACTCACGCACTTCGTGAGTCACCTTCATCGAACAGAATTTCGGCCCGCACATCGAGCAGAAATGCGCGACCTTGGCCGATTCTTTCGGCAGCGTTTCGTCGTGGAATGCCCGTGCGGTGTCCGGGTCCAGGCCCAGGTTGAACTGGTCTTCCCAGCGGAACTCGAAGCGCGCCTTGCTCAAGGCGTTATCGCGAATCTGCGCACCCGGATGGCCTTTGGCGAGATCCGCTGCGTGGGCGGCGATCTTGTAGGTGATGATCCCGGTCTTCACGTCATCCTTGTTCGGCAAACCCAGGTGCTCCTTGGGCGTGACGTAGCAGAGCATGGCGCAACCGAACCAGCCGATCATGGCCGCACCGATACCCGAGGTGATGTGGTCATAGCCCGGTGCTATGTCGGTGGTCAGCGGGCCGAGGGTGTAGAACGGCGCCTCGTCGCAGCACTCCAGCTGCTTGTCCATGTTCTCCTTGATCAGTTGCATCGGCACGTGGCCAGGGCCTTCGATCATGGTTTGCACGTCGTGCTTCCAGGCGATCTTGGTCAGCTCGCCCAGGGTTTCCAGTTCGCCGAACTGAGCGGCGTCGTTGGCATCGGCGACCGAGCCCGGGCGCAGGCCGTCGCCCAGGGAGAAGCTGACGTCATAAGCCTTCATGATTTCGCAGATTTCTTCGAAATGCGTGTAGGCGAAGTTTTCCTTGTGGTGGGCCAGGCACCACTTGGCCATGATCGCGCCGCCACGACTGACGATACCGGTAACGCGGTTGGCGGTCAGCGGCACATAGCGCAGCAACACGCCGGCATGGATGGTGAAATAGTCCACACCTTGCTCGGCCTGTTCGATCAGGGTGTCGCGGAACAGCTCCCAGGTCAGGTCCTCGGCAACGCCGTCGACTTTTTCCAGGGCCTGGTAGATCGGCACGGTACCGATCGGCACCGGCGAGTTACGGATGATCCATTCACGGGTTTCATGGATGTGCTTGCCGGTAGACAAGTCCATGATGTTGTCCGAGCCCCAGCGAATGCCCCAGGTCATCTTCGCCACTTCTTCTTCAATGGACGAACCCAGGGCGCTGTTGCCGATGTTGCCGTTGATCTTCACCAGGAAATTACGGCCGATGATCATCGGTTCCAGCTCGGTGTGGTTGATGTTGGCCGGGATGATTGCGCGGCCGCGGGCGATTTCTTCGCGCACGAATTCAGGCGTGATGACTTTTGGAATGCTCGCGCCAAAGCTGTGCCCGGCATGTTGTTGCTTGAGCAGGCCGGCGGCACGGGCTTCTTCGAGCTTCATGTTTTCGCGGATGGCCACAAACTCCATCTCAGGCGTAATGATGCCTTTGCGCGCGTAGTGCATCTGGCTGACGTTAGCGCCGGCCTTGGCACGACGCGGGTTTTGCAGGTGGGCAAAGCGCAGGTAGGCCAGGTCCGGGTTATCCAGGCGTTCCTGGCCGTATTTGGAACTCAGGCAGGAAAGGCGCTCCGTATCGCCCCGCTCCTCGATCCAGGGCGAGCGCACATCAGCCAGGCCCTTGCGCACGTCGATGACAACATTGGGGTCTGTGTAGGGGCCGGAGGTGTCGTAGACCACCACGGGGGCGTTGATTTCGCCACCAAACTCAGTGGGAGTCACATCCAGGCTGATTTCCCGCATGGGTACGCGGATATCGGGGCGCGAGCCCTGTACGTAGATTTTTTGCGAGCGGGTAAACGGCTGCACGGAGCCGGAGTCGACCTTGGCCGATTCACTCAGGTGCACGGTATTTTTTAGTTTTGTCGTCATCACGGGCTCTCCAACTTATCCAGGCGGTGGATTTTTGTCGGAGCGAACCTGTGACGGATGGACGCACTGAAACCAGTGCTGTGCTTGGTACTCGAGGGCCGTTCGATGGTCGAACTACATCCCGGACGAAGCACAAGAGGACTCGCCGGGTGACGAGAAATCTTGTTCCCTACGCAGGCGTTAACCTGATCAGGTTCAACGGGATCCGGTATTTACCGATCTCAGCCTTCCAACAAGGCACCCCGACAAGAACTCGGCCAGTCTAGACCATGGCGCGGGCAAATTGCCAATAGCGGTGCATTCAGCGTGATGAATGGCGTGATCGTGGGATTGTTGTGCCGTGATCCGGCCACTACACTCGGGCACTGCCCAGGACTTGACGCCAGGAATGGCCAGCCTTAGCCTTGAGCGCTAAATTATCGCCGTAATATTTAAACTAGGGATCGCCTCATGCTGCGCAAACTCTCACTGGCTGTTGCCGTGTCTTGTGCGACCAATGGAATGGTCTGGGCAGCTGAAGCGCCCTTGTCCACCAACACCGACCTGGTCAGCGTCTATCAGGAAGCGGCGCACAACAACGCCGACCTGGCCGCTGCCCGCGCCCAATATGGCGCGCAAAAAGAAGTAGTGCCCCAGGCTCGTGCCGGCTTGCTGCCAAACCTGTCGGCCGGTGCCGACAGCAATAACGTGCGCACCCAGATCGATCAGCCGGCCGCCACGGCCAACCGCGACGCCCACTCCTGGCGCGCCACACTGAGCCAGCCGCTGTTCCGCGCCGATCGCTGGTTCCAACTGCAAGCCGCCGAAGCCGTCAACGAACAAGCCTCGCTGCAACTGTCGGCCACCGAGCAGAACCTGATCCTGCAAAGCGCCGAGAGCTACTTCGCCGTGCTGCGCGCCCAGGACAACCTGGCCTCGACCAAGGCCGAAGAAAATGCCTTCAAGCGCCAGCTCGACCAGTCCAACGAACGTTTTGACGTGGGCCTGTCGGACAAGACCGATGTACTGCAATCCCAGGCCAGCTATGACACGGCCCGGGCCAACCGCATCGTTGCCCAGCGCCAGGTAGATGACGCCTTCCAAGCGCTGATCACCCTGACCAATCGCCAATACAATTCTATCCAGGGCATCGTCCACACCCTGCCCGTGCTGCCGCCGGCACCGAACGACGCCAAAGCCTGGGTCGAAACGGCCGGTCGCCAGAACCTCAACCTGCTGGCCAGCAACTACGCGGTGACCGCCGCCGAAGAAACCCTGCGCCAACGCAAGGCCGGGCACTTGCCGACGCTCGATGCCGTCGCGCAATACGAAAAAGGCGACAACGACGCCCTGGGTTTCAGCAACCCGAATCAGTTGCCCATCCCGTACGGCGGTGATGTCTCCCAACGCACAATTGGGCTGCGTTTGAACATCCCGATCTACAGCGGCGGGCTTACCAGCTCGCAAGTGCGCGAATCCTATTCACGCCTGGACCAGACCGAGCAACAACGCGAGGGCCTGCGCCGCCAGGTGGTGGAAAACACCCGCAACCTGCACCGTGCTGTGAACACCGATGTAGAACAGGTACAAGCACGCCGCCAGTCGATCATCTCCAACCAGAGCGCGGTGGAAGCCACGGAAATCGGCTATCAGGTGGGCACGCGCAATATCGTTGACGTGCTGGATGCACAGCGCCAGCTGTACTCCTCGGTGCGCAACTACAACAACAGCCGCTACGACTACATCCTCGACAACCTGCGCTTGAAACAAGCGGCGGGCACCCTGAACCCGGGGGACTTGCAAGACCTGGCGCGCTACCTCAAGGCCGACTACAACCCGGACAAGGACTTCCTGCCACCGGATTTGGCCAAAGCCGCCGCCGAGCAGCTCAAGGCCCGTCCGGGTTATTGATCACACTGCAAAACCAAAGTGGGAGGGGGCTTGCTTCCTCCCACATTTGATGGGTGTTGGGTCAGTAAGCGATCAATCTTTCCAAACCGTCCAAAAGGCGTTTTAACGCCCCCTGGTTGGCCTGCATCACTTTCAACCCCGCCTGCGCCATCCTGTGCGCATCCTGCGGCAGTTCGAACAGTTGCCTCACGGCTTCGGCCAAACCTTCTGCGTCATCCACCTCGCGCAACGCCCCGGCGTCGCGCATCATCGCGGTGATGTCGAGGAAGTTGAATACATGGGGCCCCATGATCACCGGCTTACCCAAAGCCGCCGGCTCCAGCGGATTGTGCCCCCCCGTCGGCACCAGGCTACCGCCGACAAAGGCACTGTCGGCCAAGGCGTAGAGGAACAGTAATTCGCCCATGGTGTCGCCAAGCAAAATCGAGGTATGCGCGCTGACCGGCTCGCCACTGGAGCGGCGCACCGTGGCATAGCCCTGCTGCACGCAACGCTCAAACACCGGGCTAAAGCGTTCCTGGTGACGCGGTACCAGAATCAGCAACGCATTGGGGTAGCTGGCGAGCAATTGGCGATGCGCCGCAAGCACCACTTCATCTTCGCCTTCGTGGGTACTGGCCGCGATCCACACAGGCCGTTCACTGGCGCCCCATTGTTCACGCAACGCGGCGGCGCGTTCCGGCAATTGCGGATCGATGCTCAGGTCGAATTTGATCGAGCCGGTAACCTCCACGGTTTCAGGACGCGCACCAAGACTGCGAAATCGCTCGGCCTCGGTTTCAGTCTGCACAGCGAACAGGCTCATTTGCGAGAGCATCGGCGCAGTCAGCTTGGCGAAACGCGCATACCCCTTGGCCGAACGCGCCGACAATCGCGCATTGGCCAGCGCCACCGGGATACCGCGCTGGGCGCAGGCATGGATATGGTTAGGCCAAAGCTCCGTTTCCATAATCACCGCCAGCTTGGGCTGCACGCGATCAAGAAATCGCTTGGCGGCGCAAGGCAAGTCGTAAGGCAAGTAGCAGTGCTGGATGCGCGGCTCATTGGCGAACAGTGCCTGGATCCGCTCGGAACCGGTGGGCGTCATGCAGGTGACGGTGATCGGCAGCTGTGGATAACGCTCCAACAAACCACGAACCATCGGCGCGGCGGCAATGCTTTCGCCCACCGACACGGCATGCACCCAGATCCCGCCGGGACGCATCGCCGGCAAGCCATAGGAAAACCGTTCGCCCACACGCTTGGCATAGGCCGGCGCCTTGCGCGCACGCAACCACAAACGCAAGGCCACCAACGGCAGCGCCAGGTAAAACAGACAGCTATAGAGAGTTCTATTCATGGCGGCGGAGTTTATCGGCTTTTTCAGTCGATCGCCTGTAAGCACTCGGCAAAACGTTTGGCGAGGAAGCGGGCGGCGGGCCCCAGATGTTCATCGCGGCGCCACACCAACTCGACCACCAGCGCCGGCGGCGTCCATTCGCTGGCCAACTCGACCATCTGTTGTTGATAGGTTGGGTATTGCACGATATGCCGAGGCAGCCAGGCCCAGCCCAGGCCACTCATCAGCCATTCGGCGAGTACGTAGAAGCTGTCGGCGCGCCACACCAGCGGGCTGGCCGCCTCGCTGCCAGGGTAGACGCTAGTCTGGGTCGACATCAGCAACTGCCGAAACTGAGCCAAATGCTGGCACGTCACGTACTTTTCCTTGGCCAGCGGGTGATTGACACCGCACACCGTGACCATTTCCACACTGCCTACCACCCGTCGCTCCAGGGTCTCGGGGATCTGATCGTGATAGAACAACAGCCCCAGGTCCGCCTTGCGCTCCACCAGCTTGCGCGCCACGTCGCCCTGGGCGGCGCTGGACAGCTGCACTTCCAGCAGCGGGTAGTGCACCGCCAGCGCCTCGAGGCTGTCGAGCACCGGCTGGAACAACATCGCCTCATCCTGGGCCAGCCGCAGGCAGGCTTCCTCGCCGCGGGTCAAGGACAGCGCCCGGCCGTTGAGCCGCTCACATTGGCGCAGCACTTCACGGGCTTCCTCCAGTAATACGGCGCCGGCCTCGGTCAAACTCGGCTGACGGCCGCTGCTACGTTCAAACAGGCTCACGCCCAAGTCCGCTTCCAGCAGCGCAATACCATTGCTGATTGCCGATTGGGCCTTGCGCTGATCGCGGGCGACGGCCGAAAACGAACGCCGCTCAGCGACGCTGACGAACAGGCGCATCTGTTCCAGGTTCCACTGCACGCTCATGGCTCAACCTATCTCCAATCCAGATAGGTAATGACTTTACCGCATCTGGCAAACAACTAGAATGCCGACCACTGCAGGAGCGAGCTTGCTCGCGAAAAACGCACAGGCGCCGCGTTTATTCAGGAAGCCCGCGTAATCGTTGACGTTTTTCGCGAGCAAGCTCGCTCCTACAGATTTTGAAACTACCGAGGATTTCCCCATGAATGCCGCCTACGTTTACCTGGCCATTGCCATTTGCTCGGAAGTGGTTGCGACCGTCTCCATGAAAGCCGTCAAGGGCTTGAGCACACCGATCCCGTTGTTGTTGATGATTGTGGGCTATGGCGTCGCATTCTGGATGCTCACCCTGGTGGTGCGCACCGTGCCAGTGGGCATAGCCTATGCGGTCTGGGCAGGGCTGGGGATTGTGATGGTCAGCGTCGCAGCGTTGTTCATCTATGGGCAGAAGCTGGATGTCCCGGCGATGCTGGGCATGGGCCTGATTGTGCTGGGCGTGGTGGTGATTCAGCTGTTCTCGAAAACCGTGGGGCACTGACCACCACTCAACAGCCTGTATACTGCGCCTCTTGTCTTGAACACTGAGGTCGCCGATGCCATCCGTTATTTCCACCGACGTTCTGATTGTCGGCGCCGGGGTTGCCGGCCTCTGGCTCAACGCACGCCTGCGCCGCCAGGGGTTTTCCACGGTAGTGGTGGAAAGCGCCACCCTGGGTGGCGGGCAAAGCGTGAAGTCCCAGGGCATCATCCACGGCGGCGCGAAATATGCCTTGCACGGCGCCCTCACCGGCGCCTCCGAAGCCATTGCCGACATGCCGCGCCGCTGGCGTGAAGCCCTGGCGGGTGACGGTGAGCTGGACCTGTCCGGCGTACGCGTACTGTCCCAAGCCCATTACCTGTGGTCACCGGGCACCCTCGCCGGCAACCTCACCAGTTTCTTCGCCAGCAAGGCCGTGCGCGGCCGCGTCGATCAGGTCAAGGGCGACGAGTTGCCCGCAGCCCTGCAAGACCGCCGTTTCAAGGGCAAGGTCTATCGCCTGGCGGAATTGGTGGTCGACGTGCCAAGTCTGATTGAACGCCTGGCGCAACTGGCGGGTGACGGCTTGCTTGCCGGCCAGCACATCGAGCCCCTGCTCGAAGACGGCACCCTGGTGGGTTTGAAAGTCGACGGCCGCGAGATCCGTGCCCAGCGCATCGTATTGAGTGCCGGCGGCGGTACCGCCGATGTGCTCACGGCCCTGGGTCTGAGCCAGCCGGCCATGCAAAAACGCCCGCTGCATATGATCATCGCCAAAGGTCCGGGCCTCAAACCCCTGTATGCCCATTGCCTGGGCGGCGGCACCAAGCCGCGCATCACCGTGACCACCCACCCGGCTGCCGACGGCAACTGGGTGTGGTACATGGGCGGCGATATCGCCGAGGCTGATGGCGTGGCACGCACACCAGAAGAACAGATCGCCACCGCACAGAAAGAGCTGGCGCAATTGCTGCCCTGGATCGACATGAGCCAAACCCGGTGGGCAACCCTGCGGGTGGATCGCGCCGAACCGCTGCAATCTGGGCTGACCCGCCCCGATAACGCCTTCCTCGCCGAAGACGGCCGCCTGCTGGTTGGTTGGCCGACCAAGCTGGCCCTGGCGCCGGACTTCGCCGACCGGGTCCTGCACGCCCTGGAGCGCGACGGCATCCGCCCTGGCGCGGGCGAGGCGCTGCCCGACCTGCCAAAACCGACTATCGGCCAACCTGCCTGGGAGCAACTGTTGCCATGAGCCTGCTAACCCTGCACGACTTTCATCGACCCTTGGGCAACACCGGCCTGCGGGTGTCGCCACTGGGCCTGGGTACCGTCAAGCTGGGCCGCGACCAGGGGGTGAAATACCCCAGCGGCTTTCAGATCCCCAGCGACGAAGCGGCACGCAGGCTACTGCTCCTGGCCCGCTCGCTGGGCATCAACCTGATCGACACCGCACCGGCCTACGGCATGAGCGAAGAGCGCCTGGGCCCGTTATTGCGCGGGCAACGCAAGGACTGGGTAATCGTCAGCAAGGTCGGCGAAGAGTTTGCCAATGGCGTGTCCCGGCACGATTTCAGCGCGGACCATACGCGGATGTCGATTGAACGCAGCCTGAAACGCCTTGAAACGGATTTTATCGACCTGGTGCTGGTGCATTCCGATGGCAACGACTTGCATATCCTCAACGATTGCGAGGTTTACCAGACCCTGGCAGAGCTGAAAAAAGACGGCAAGATTCGCGCTTTCGGTTTTTCCGGCAAGACCGTCGAAGGCGGCATAAAAGCGTTGGAACAGGGTGATTGCGCGATGGTGACCTACAACCTCAATGAGCAGGCCGAAAAAGCCGTGATCGATTATGCAGCAGCCCATGGCAAAGGCATCCTGGTGAAAAAGGCCCTGGCCAGCGGCCACGTGTGCCTGGAGCCAGGAATGGATCCAATTGATGCCAGTTTCAAGCTGTTGTTTGCGCAAACGGGCGTCGCCAGTGCTATTGTCGGGACCATTAATCCGCTGCACCTGGCCCATAATGCGGCAACCGCTGCCCGGGTCATCCGTCAACTCTGATGCCGCCGACGCGGCCGACCCCGTCGCAAGAAGGAGCCGACATGCCGCGAACGCTGATTCGAAAAAACCCGAGTAACTTCAAGACACTGCCGCTGCACGTCGAAGCCACCCCCGAGGGCCTGAGCTACCAGAGCGTCGGCATGCCGCTCAACTTTGCCCAGACCCTGCAACGGCGCAAGCCGGTAGAGGTTCCGGACGCCGAGCGCTTCGCCCTCGAACTGGCGAACCTCGGCGTTTCGGTACGCCTGACCCTGCATTGGCAGAACAAGGATTACTGGGTATTGGTGCGCCAACGCCGCCAGGACCGCGGCGACGTGGTGCTCAAGTTGATCTCCGGCTACGTCCCGGCCCATGAACTGAACCTGCCACTGCACACCGCCATCCAGGAAATTGCCGAGGAATGCTTGCTCGAAACCCCGGAAGGCTGGCTCGGCGGGCGTTTCAACGACACTTGGCTGCCGGCGCCCTACTCCGCCGCCCTGCATTACCGCGAAGCCCTGCCGTTTCGCCTGAGCCCCTTGTCCGGCGCCGCTCGCCCGGTACGCTGCGCCACCACTCAATTGATCGAGCGCCCGCGGGCCTACGTGCACCTGCCGACGGCGTCACTGCAGTTGATTTATGACCTGCGCCTGGAAGTGCCGAAGGAAGCCAAGTCCCTCAGCTTGTTCCATGTGGATGAACGCCTCGAAGGCGACCAACTGGTGGCGCGCCTGGACCGCCAGCGCCCGGACCTGTACCTGATGCCATTGAAAGACGGCGAGCCGCTCGCCGAGCTGTACACCGTAAAGAAAGACCAGCTGTACCCGGCCAGCACACGCGGTTTATACCTGGCGGAAAGCTTCGCCCGGCAGGAAGGCTGGCTGGTGCGCGATGAGCGGATTCGCTGGAAGGATTGGCTAAGGCAGCAGGGCCTGGCAGAACCGGAAAAGGACTCGAAACTCAAGCGTCTGACCGGCAAGGCGCGGCAGATGCTGCGCAAGATCGTGCCGAAGAAGAGCTAAGGGCGAGCAGGCTCGCCCCGGGCGTCACGGGTGTTACTCGTTGTTGCGGATCTTTTCGACGATAGCAGTGGTAGAGCTGTTTTCAACCAGCCCCAGCACTTTGACCGTGCCGCCATAGGCACTCACGATATCCGCACCGACCACCTTATCGACGGTATAGTCACCGCCCTTGACCAGCACGTCGGGCTTGACCTGGGCCAGCAGGTTCTCCGGGGTATCTTCGGAGAAGCTGATTACCCAGTCCACCGCGCCCAACCCCGCCAGCACCGCCATGCGTCGGTCGACACTGTTGATCGGACGGCCCGGGCCTTTCAGTCGGCTGACCGACGCATCGTCGTTGACCGCGACGATCAGGCGATCGCCTTGGGCACTCGCCTGCTCCAGGTAAGTCACATGCCCGGCGTGCAGGATGTCAAAGCAGCCGTTGGTGAAGACTATGCTCTCGTTGTGGGCGCGGGCATCGTCAATCGCCAGCAGCAATTGCTCCAGGCCCAGCACGCCGCGCTCCGAGCCTTCGGAGCGTTGGATCGCACGGCGCAATTCCGGCGCGCTGATGGCGGCGGTACCCAGCTTGCCCACCACAATACCCGCCGCCAGGTTGGCCAAGGCCACGGCGTGGGGCAACTCTTCACCGGCCGCGATAGACGCCGCCAGGGTGGAAATCACGGTGTCACCGGCACCGGTAACGTCGAACACTTCACGGGCCCGCGCCGGCAGGTGCATGGCCGGATGGTCAGGTCGCAGCAGGGTCATGCCGTGCTCGCCACGGGTCACCAGCAAGGCGCCCAGGTCGAGTTCAGCCATCAGAGCGGCGCCCTTGCTCACCAACTCGTGCTCATCAACGCAGCCGCCGACGATGGTCTCGAACTCGCTGAGGTTTGGCGTCAGCAGGCTCGCGCCTCGATAAATCGAGAAGTCCTTGCCCTTGGGGTCGGCCAGCACCGGAATGTTGCGGGCCTTGGCGGCCTGGATCAACACCTGGTGATTCTGCAAGGCGCCTTTGCCGTAGTCGGACAACACCAGCACCTTGACACCTTCGAGCCACGCATCGACCTGGTCGCTGAGGGCCAGGGCATTGGTGGCGAAGGGTTCTTCGAAATCGATACGCAGCAATTGCTGGTGACGGCTCATGACCCGCAGCTTGACGATAGTCGGCTGATGGGCGATGCGCTGGAACAGCGCACGCACGCCGGCACCCTGCAAGCTGTTGGCCAGGCTGTCGGCAGCTTCGTCGTCACCGGTCACCCCCACCAGGGAGGCCGGGGCGCCGAGGGCGGCAATATTGAGGGCGACGTTGGCAGCGCCACCTGGGCGGTCTTCGATTTGCTCGACCTTGACTACCGGTACCGGTGCCTCAGGGGAAATCCGTGAGGTACCGCCATGCCAGTAACGGTCGAGCATGACATCGCCGACCACCAAGACAGCGGCTTGATTGAATCGCGGCATGGACAACTTCATGGAGCAACCCACATACAAAATGAACAGGGGCGCGATATTAGCACAGGGTTTGCGGTCGCTTGCGCCCACTGCTGGCCAAATGTGGGAGGGGGCAACCCTCTGTAGGAGCGAGCTTGCTCGCGAAAAACTCACAGGCGCCGCGTTTATTCAGGAAGCACGCGTAATCGTTGACGTTTTTCGCGAGCAAGCTCGCTCCTACAAAAAAACCTTCGGACAAGCCCCTCCCACATTCGAGCCGTGACGCCTGTTGATCAGGTGATGTCAGCCGCTACCGGCGCATCCAGCCCCATGGCATGCAGGCGAGCGTAATAACCGTTCTGCGCCAGCAACTCGCCGTGGGTGCCGCGTTCGACAATTCGGCCGTCGTCCATCACCAGGATCAGGTCAGCCTTCTCGATGGTCGACAAGCGGTGTGCGATCACCAGGGTCGTGCGGCCTTGCATGACCTTGTCCAGTGCCGCCTGGATATGCCGCTCGGACTCGGTGTCGAGGGCCGAGGTGGCTTCGTCGAGAATCAGCAGCGGCGCATTCTTGAGCAAGGCCCGGGCAATTGCCAGGCGCTGGCGCTGGCCGCCGGACAACAGCACGCCGTTCTCGCCAACCTGGGTATCGAAGCCCTTGGGTAACTGGTCGATGAAGTCCTTGGCGTTGGCATCCGCCGCCGCCGCTTCAACGTCGGCGCGAGGTGCACCGGCCAGATCGCCGTAGGCGATGTTGTTGGTGACGGTGTCGCTGAACAGGGTCACGTGCTGGGTGACCTGGGCAATGTGCTTGCGCAGGTTGAGCAGCTTGTAGTCTTCGATCTCTACGCCGTCGAGCAGGATTTCGCCGCTTTCATGGTGGTAGAAACGCGGGATCAGGCTGGCCAGGGTTGATTTGCCGCTGCCCGAACGTCCCACCAGGGCGATCATCTGCCCAGGCTCGGCGGTGAAGCTGATGTCCTTGAGCACATGGCGTTCGGTGCCAGGGTAGGTGAAGTTCAGATTGCGCACTTCCAGGCGACCGCTGACCTTGTCACGCTCGATGGTGCCGTGGTCGACCTCAACGTCTTCGTCCAGTTGTTCGAAAATGCTTTCGGCGCCCGCCACACCTTTCTGGATGGTCGAGCTGACCTCCGACAGTTGGCGGATCGGCTTGGGCAACAAACCGGCCAGGGTGATGTAGGCCACCATGTCACCGGCAGAGGCGTCGCCACGCAGGTACAGGACCAGGAACATCAGCACAGCCATGGCGGAGTAGATCACCAACTGCAGCGCCGGGGTGTAGATCGCCCCGGTGCGGGTCATGCGCAATTGCTTGTTGGTGTTGCTCTGGCTGGCCTTGAGGAAGCGCTTCTCTTCATAGACTTCACCACCGAAGCTGCGCACCACGCGATAGCCCTGGATGGTCTCCGAGGCCACGTGGGTGACGTCGCCCATGGCCACCTGGATCTTCTTGCTCTGCTTGCGGAATTTCTTGCTGGCGGTGCTGACCATCACGGCAATCAACGGCAGGATCGCGATCATCACCAGCGTAAGGCGCCAGTTCATGTACAGCAGGGAGGCGAACAGGAAGATCACCGTCATGCCTTCGCGGATTACCACCTTGATGGCGTCGGTCGCCGCCCCCGTGACCATGGTCACGTTGAAGGTGATGCGGGAAATCAGATGCCCGGAGTTGTGGTTATCGAAATAACGGTTGGGCAGCGTCAGCAAGTTGTTGAACAACTGCACCCGCAGGTCGTGGACCAGGCCCAGGGAAACCTTGGCCAGCAGATAGTTGCCCAGGAACGAACCCAGGCCCTGCCAGGCCGCGATCAGGATGATCAGCAGCGGTACAGCCTGTAGCAATTGCAGGTCGCGCAGGAATGGCACGGTCGGGAACAGCACGGCTTCCGGGTTGGAGAGGCCGTCGACAAAGTACTTGAGGATGTAACCCAGCATCGGCTGGGTCGACGCGAAAATCAGAAATCCGAGGATACTCAAGGCGAACAAGCCCATATAGGGCTTAACGTAACTGAGCAGACGGAAGTATATTTTCAAGCTCGAAGGGCTTGCGCTCGGACTGGAGTCGGTCATATCACGCGGCGTTTTGAAAAAGGAGGCTGACTTTAGCACAGCTTCTCTGTTGTACTTGCACCCGGTGTAACCCGCGGCCCGGTTGGATCCGACCGGCGACATTACATGGCCACTAGCTTAAGATGGTTGGCTTTCTCTTTCTGGAATGGCTCTACTGTATGCACTCCAAGCGCCTTAACTATGGCTCAAATCGCGTTTTCGACTTCCTGGTCCTATGGATTTTGCCTGTTGGCTTATTGCTGCTCCTGAGTGCACTGTTCTTCGTCGGCAATCGTAATGTACTGCACCGGATTTTCTACATCCTGTTCAGCGTACCGACTTTGTTTCTGTTGTGCATGCGCCCCAGGGAATTCAAGGATCTGTTGCGCGAGCCCCTGGCGATCGCCTTCCTGGCATTTTCCGCCTGGGCGCTGACCAGCCTGCTCTGGAGTCCGGAACACAGCACCGACACCGACCTGTTCAAGCGACCGCTGAACACTTTCATGCTGTTTGGCGGGTGCGGGCTGTTGCTGCATTATCGCAATGAATTGTTCAAGCCGATCTTCTTCAGCGCCGCTGTCATTGCGCTGGCGGTCAGCCTGGGCAACCTGGTGGCGTTCGCCAAAGGCTTTCAACCAGGCATGCGCATGATCGGAGGCCTTGGCGCCCTCGACAACCCGCTACTGAGCTCGCATCTTTTCGGCTTTTTCAGCGTGTATTGGCTGTACGTCTGCATGACGACCCAGCGCCTCAAAGTGTTGTGGTTCAGCGTACCGGCCCTGGCGATCATGACCGCGGCCGTTCTGGCGACTGGATCACGCACGCCCCTGGTAGCGCTGACGCTGGCCATCCTGTGGATGAGTTTTGTCAGCCGCAATCGCCGCGCCGCACTGCTTATCACTGGCATGGTCCTGGGGGCTGCCGCACTCCTGCTGTTCTTCCCCGAGCTGGTCACTGGGCGTGGCAGCTCGTTCCGCCTCGAGCTGTGGAGCATGACCTTGCAGCTTATCGCCGAGCATCCCTGGCTCGGGCATAGCTACGACTCTGAGCTATACCTGACAGTCTCAGATGGCTACCAACTGCGCGAACCCCATAGTTTCGCCCTCGGGGTGCTCTATTACGTCGGCATCATCGGTTTTATCCCCTGGATATTCATGCTGGGTTGGGCCCTGTACAAGAGCCTCAAGGAACGCGCGCAGCCGCTGTTCATCCTGGCCTCCTCGCTGCTGGCTTATGGCATCGGCGCCGGCCTGACCGAAGGCGGCGGCATTCTTTCGCGACCCAAGGAACACTGGTTCCTGCTGTGGATTCCCCTGGCGATTATCACCGGCCTGAGCATCGCCCAGCGCCATCGCAGCCTGTTGCGTATGCCGGTGCAAAACCTGAAGACCGCAGCCTTCGAGCAGATGTGCAGCAATGCCCATGTCATTGAAGCCGATGGCCTGGGACCTAAAGTTCTACGCCTGGAAGACGGCAGCTTCCTAAAGATATTCCGCCCACGCCGCTGGTACACCTCCGGCAGCTTCAACCCGTATTCGGAGCGTTTTGCCAGCAACAGCGAGCAGTTGCGCACCCTGGGCATCCCCACGCCGGAAATCCTCGGACTCTATCGCCTGAGCGATGCCAGCAGCGCCGTGACCTATACGCCATTGCCCGGCCTCACCCTGCGCCAGGCCTTGCAAAGCCTGGACAGCAGCTTGCGCGAATCGCTGGTCGAGCGTTTTGGCCGGTTCATGGCGCAACTGCACGAGCGTGGCGTGTACTTCCGCTCGCTGCACCTGGGTAACGTGCTGTTGATGGACGACGGTGAGTTCGGCCTGATCGACGTGGCCGACCTGCGCATCTACCCGTCCTCACTGCGCTACGCGCTGCGCCAGCGTAACCTGCGCCATATGCAGCGTTATCCGCAGGACCGTAACTGGCTGTTCGAAACGCACTTCGAGCAACTGGTCAAAGGCTACGCCTCGGTGGCAAGCCCAGCGGCTACCGCGAAAATCCGCGAGCAGGTCCAGAGCCTTTAAACATCTGTAGGAGCGAGCTTGCTCGCGAAAATCGTGAACAATGACGCGGGCATTCAAGTTGCCCGCGGTGTTCTCCGTTTTTTCGCGAGCAAGCTCGCTCCTACAGGGTGAGGCGCCGTTTCAGTTCTTGAGCGGCGCCAGGTACAAACGCACCAAACCGCGCAATGTCTTGCGCCCCCAGAACTTCAACGGGATCTGCTGGAGAATCTCCCGCGCCAGTGGGCGATCGCGGTCGGCGGTCTTGAGGAACATCGAGTTCAGGAAGTTGTAGCGCACCGCGTCATAGGCCGGGTGGTCGCTGAACTTGGCATAGGTCTTGAGAATGTTCTGGATCATGTAGCGGTGGTTCTTGTACGTATTGCTCGCGTGCTGGCGATACTTGGCCATCACCACGCCAAGGGCGTCGATGGTGTAGCCCGCTGCCGTGATCTTCAACTGGATCAGCAGGTCCTCCAGGGGAATCTGCGGGTCGAAGCCACCGACTTGCTCCAGCACTTCCCGACGAATCAGCATGGTCGGCGCCGGTGGGAACGGCTTGCGGTCCATGAAAATATCGTCGAAGTCGAGACTGCGAAACGGCAGGTCACGACGTTGTTTTTTCTCCGGATGCAGGTTGCCATCACCATCGATCAGCTCGATGTTGCCGGCACACATTCCCACCTTCGGCTTGCCATCCATATACGCCACCTGGGTGGCTATACGGTCAGGCAGCATGATGTCATCCGAGCCAAACGGTGCGATCAGGCTGCCCTTGGCGCGCGCGATCGCACCATTCAGGGTGGCGCTGAGGCCTTGGTTCTGTTGCACCTGGAAATCAAAGCCGTGCTCGGCCTGCAAGCGCAGGATACGTTCGACGCTATCATCCTTGGAGCCATCATCCACCACCAGCAATTCGATATTGGGGTAGGTCTGCCCCAACACGCTAAGGATGCTCTGTTCGATGTACTGGCCGTGGTTATAGGAGGCGATAATCACCGAGACCATGGGTTGTGGCTGATTCATGCTCTACCTACTTCACGCAAACCGGTTTCAATCAGGGTCAGGTACTTGTGCTTGAACTCTTCAAGAGTGTGATTGGCCTGCAGATAGCGGAACACCTCTTCACCCTTGGCGCGCAATTGTTCATCGCTCAGCGCCAGGTAGGTATCCAGGGCCGCGGCCAGTTGCTCGACGTTGCCAGGATCGTGGGACAGGCCGCCCGCGCCCTGCACCAGCGGCAGCATCGCCGGGCCATTGGAGGCAATCACCGGCAGATGGCCGCTCATGCCTTCCAGAAGCGCCAGCCCCAGGCCCTCGAACAACGACGGCATGGTCCAGATATCGAAGCCGCGCACGTACTTCATGCCGTCTTCGCGAAAGCCCAGCAAGTGCGCGCGACCAGTCAGGCCCAGGCGCTCGATGTCGGCACGCAAGTCGGCTTCGGCGCGACCGGAGCCGATGATGCCTACCTGCGCCTCAGGATACTTGTCCTTGAGGGTGGCAAAGGCCTGCAGCAGATGGGTGTGGCCCTTGATCGGTACCAGGCGGCCCAGGGCGCCGATCATCCGTGCGTCCATTGGCAGGCCCAGGGCCTTGCGGGC
The DNA here is from genome assembly GCF_001427465.1 of Pseudomonas sp. Root569. Taxonomy (NCBI): domain Bacteria; kingdom Pseudomonadati; phylum Pseudomonadota; class Gammaproteobacteria; order Pseudomonadales; family Pseudomonadaceae; genus Pseudomonas; species Pseudomonas sp. Root569. The sequence continues at coordinate 238,619 of NZ_LMGQ01000024.1, forward strand.
GTCCTCGCGGGTCAACTGCAAGGCTTCGGCCTGGGGAATGTCGATGGCGTTGGTGACATAGGTGGTGTTGTCGCGGGTAAAGCCGCAGTTGAGGTTCACCAGGTAGTCCTTCACCGCCTCCGACACCCCGACAAACCGCCATGCCGGACTGACCCAGCGCTGGGTCTGGCGTCGACGGTAACCACGGGCGTACTCGCCGAAACCGTGGGAGATGCCGATGCACAGCGGAATTTTCAGCCAGCGATTGAGCGAGAGCATCATGTTTACCGACTTGAAGCGGTTACAGATGACCACATCGAATTTCTGCTCGCGGCAATACTTGTAGATCTGCCACATGGCACCGAAGCGAATGCCCTTGAGGGACTTCTCCGGCAGCTCGAAATAATGGGAGTGTTCAGCCACGCTCAGGGGCTGGCCGGGCAGCGGGCGGCCGCTGAGAAATCCGGATGTCACCTCGAAACGCTCAGCCGGCAAGGACTTGACGATTTGCTCACCCAGGTCGGCGAAATCATTGGTCTTGACGTTGTAGTCCGGCTGTAACTGCAAAACCTTGAAACGCGGCTTCATAACTCTCCATGCAGCGATCTGGCTACGGGCACGCAGCCCGGTAAAAAGGGCGACAGGCGAATACCGACCTGCCTTCAATAGGCTTTCAGTCCTGCTTCAGGACCCACAACAGCTCGTGACGGCGCACGGCCTTGCGGAAGAATTCGTTTTCGCCGTAGGGCGACGGCTTGCGGCCCGCCAGCAGTTGCTGCAACCACCTGCGCATCCGGCGCTTGAACGGCGCGGGCGGCTGCAGGTCATGCATCATGCCCAAGGCCATGGCCTTGTCCTGCTGCTGGCTCAAGCCGAGCGCAAAGCTGCAAGGCACCATCTCTATCGTGGTATCGAAACGCGGCGGCAGCGCCACCCCGGCCCCGGAATCACCCATGGGCCAACGGTCATTATCATGCAGGTGATTGGCGTAGCCGAGCAATGTGTCGGGCTGCCACTCCAGGCCTTGCAAGGCTTCAAGGATCGCCGCATGGGCGCAGATGTGGTCCGCATGGGGGTCGAGCAATGGAGTGGGCAACACGATTACCTGTGGCCGCGCCTTGAGCAAAAGCGCCCGCAGGTCGGCAATCAGGTTATGCCAGGTCGGTGCGCCGTCCACATCCCCCGGTAGCGCAAAGCCGTTGAACTGGCGAAACAACCGCGTATCGCTTAAGTCGGCTTCGCGGGACGCCATAGGTTGATCCGGCGCAGCCTGCATGGCCTGCAACTGCATGCAGAAGTAGCCCAGTTGCACACACTGCGTCTCGGGAACGCCAGCCCAGCGCGGCACGGCGACGCTGTCCCAGGCACGCAGGCGGCCCTTGAGGCGAGCGGCTTCAGCCTTGGGCAGCCCCATGTGCTGGTAATGTTCGGCTTCAATTTCACCGGCGGTCAGGGTCACGATCCAGCTTTCGGGCGCCTGGCTGTAAAGGCTGAACGCCGCCAGCTCGGCATCGTCGGCGTGGGGCGCGATGACCATCACCCGTTGCTGGCGATAGTCCGGTTGGCGAAAACGCCAGAGTGTCGGCTGGCCCTTGATCCGGCAGAAACGCCCGCGCAGCCTGACATTGCCCGCCGCCAAGGCTTCGGCGGCGCCGGTCAGGTTCAGGTAACGCCGCCCGGCGACGCCGCGTTCGAAGACTTGCCGATCCGGCACCTCCAGGCCCAAGACGTCCACCGCAGGGTCGAGGAACCGCCCAAGCCAGGCGCTTTTCAATTCGACAGCCACGATCAGGGTTTCATCGCCAGCCAGACGCGTGTCCAACAGCAGCCGCCCCGCCTCCAGGCGCAGGCCGGGCTGTTCATTGCCGGCCGGGAACGCATAGCCGTAGCTGTCTTGGGGCGAGTAAAACAGGTGATCGGCAAACCAGGCTTCATGGGCCGCCCACAGCAGCACCGCCAGCAGCAGCGGCAACCACCAAGCCACCAGGACGCCGGCTGCCACCAACACCAGCAAGCCGATCAACAGCGCGATGCGCTTGTTGCGCCGATGGCGCTTGAGCAGTTGCTGCTTGCGACTCATACGCTGAACACCGGCACCGGGTTGCACCAGCGCTCCTTATACTCACGGTCGGAACGCCCGAAGGAAAAACGCAGCGACTTGTTCGCCGCCCGCGCCTGTTCCCACGCGCTTTGGGTATTGAGGAAACTCAGCACGCTGCCGGGGCTGAATGCGCGGGTTTCCGGGTCGACGCCACCGTTGACGTACTCGGCACTGAACCACTCATTTGACTGCACCTGATACACCAACTGCACCGCAATCGCGGCGTCATTGAGAAACAGCACTGAGCCGAACAGGAACTCCTTGAGCAGCTCCAGCACCTCGGCCAGGCGCGCCGCGCCTGCTGCGGGAAAGCCCCAGCGACGCTGGAACAGGTCGCAATAAATCGTCGCCAGCTCCACGCTGGAAAACTCACTGACCGCCCGCGCTACGCCGCCCGCTTCCTCCAGCAAACGCAATTCACGCCGCTGGTTGTAGCGAAACTTCTTCGACAGTTCTTCGGGCGTGCGCGCCATGGCCAATTGCTCGGCCTGGGGCTTGAGGGTGCTGACGCGCCCTTCGTTCAGCGCCGACAGGTAGCGCGCACGATGCCGCAACGGCACCTGCGCATCGGCTGCAATCGGCAAGATGATCTCGGCATTGCCCAGGTCAAAGAGGCCTTTCTTGCCGCTGCGCTTGAGCACCTCCTTGGACAGGGCCAGGTCGCGCCCCCAGGTGGCTATCGCCCCCTTGAGTTCACCGCCTTGCTCCCAACCCAGGTATCGCACCGGGATCTGCGCCAGCCCGGCCATCCGTTCGATCACCTGTGGATGAGTCGCCACGCTGCCGCCATAACGCTGCCAGGCCTGGGCGTAAACCTCGGCCTCGACAGGCGCCCAGCCACGTTCACGCCAGCCCTGGAAGCGGTTCAGCATTTAAACCACGGCGTCATAAGGGTCCACGCCGTCCTTGACCACGAGGATGTCTTCCATGATCAGGTACTGCAGGTCGGAGCCGAAGAACATGTTCAGCGCATCGGTCGGCGAGCAGATCATTGCTTCGCCACGACGGTTGAGCGAGGTGTTCAGCGACACACCATTACCGGTCAGCACTTCCAGCTCTTTCATCATGTCGTAGTAGCGCGGGTTGTATTCGCGCTTGAGCACCTGGGCGCGGGACGTACCATCTTCATGCACCACTTCCGGCACGCGGGTCTTCCATTCTTCGGCGACTTCAAAGGTGAAGGTCATGAACGGCGCCGGGTGATCGACCTTGATCATCTGCGGGGCCACGGTGTCGAGCATCGACGGGCAGAAGGGCCTCCAGCGCTCGCGGAACTTGATCTGGTGGTTGATGCGGTCAGCCACGCCGGTGGCGCTCGGACAACCGATGATCGAACGACCACCCAGGGCACGCGGGCCGAACTCCATGCGCCCCTGGAACCAGGCCACGGGGTTGCCGTCGACCATGATCCTGGCGATGCGCTGCGGCATGTTCTCGATCTTGCGCCAGTTCGGCTTGCTCGCGTGCTTGGCGCAGGCGGCAATTACATCTTCGTTGCTGTAGGACGGGCCGAGGTAGACGTGTTCCATCTTCTCAACCGGTACACCACGGGCGTGAGAAACGTAGGCCGCCGCACCGACTGCTGTACCGGCATCGCCGGAAGCGGGCTGTACGAACAGCTCTTTCACGTCGTCACGGGCGATGATCTTCTGGTTGAGCTTGACGTTCAGCGCACAGCCACCGGCGAAGGCCAGTTTGCCGGTGTCCTTGAGGATGTCACCCAGGTAGTAATCGATCATCTGCAGGGCCAGCTTCTCGAATAGCGCCTGCATGCTGGCCGCGTAGTGGATGTACGGCTCGTCGGCGATATCGCCTTCGCGCTTGGGCCCCAGCCACTCGATCAGTTTTGGCGAAAAGTAGAAACCCTTGCCCTTCTCTTTATAACGACGCAGGCCGATGACGTTGGCGTAGTCGGTGTTGATCACCAGCTCGCCGTTTTCAAACGAGGCCAGGCGCGAGAAATCGTACTTGCTGGCGTCGCCATAGGGCGCCATGCCCATGACCTTGAACTCACCGTCGAGCATCTCGAAACCGAGGAACTCGGTGATCGCGCCGTACAGGCCGCCGAGGGAGTCCGGGTCGTAGAATTCCTTGATCTTGTGGATCTTGCCGTTTTCGCCGTAGCCGAAGAAGGTAGTGGCGTATTCACCCTTGCCGTCGATGCCGAGGATCGCGGTTTTTTCCTGGAAGCCCGAGCAGTGGTAGGCACTGGAAGCGTGGGCCAGGTGGTGTTCAACCGGTTCGATCTTGATTTTCTTCGGGTCGAAACCCAATTGCTCCAGGCACCAGACGATCTTGTTGCGATAGCGCTTGTAGCGACGGTTGCCCATCAGGATCGCGTCGAGGGCACGGTCCGGGGCATACCAGTAACGCTTGGCGTAGTGCCAGCGCGCCTCGCCGAACAGGCTGATCGGGGCGAACGGGATCGCCACCACGTCAACGTCGGAAGGCTTGATGCCGGCCTGTTCCAGGCAGAACTTCGCCGACTCGTAAGGCATGCGGTTCTTTGCATGTTTGTCGCGTACGAAGCGCTCTTCTTCGGCGGCCGCAATCAGCTTGCCGTCGATATACAGGGCTGCGGAAGGATCATGGCTAAGGGCGCCGGACAGGCCAAGAATCGTCAATGCCACAGGGGTCTAGCCTCTTTTAGTCTGCATGCAGGCGGGTCGCGCCTGAAAAAAGTGTGCCTCTCGCCTGGGCGAGAAACAGCTAAAGGGCGGGATTATAGCTTAAAAGCAGGGGGAAGCTGTTAGCGGCACGCGCCAGGCTCGCTTGGCTACCGCAGCTCGAGGCTACCGTCGGCGTTTTGTCGGTAGAGGGTGTAAGGCAAGGCAAGGGTGTCCAGCACGGCAGAGATCGGCACATCGATAAAGGCCCAGGGAATACCGTCCAGCGCGAGGCCACCTGCGGAATTGGGCGGTGCATGCAGTACGCACAGGTCATAAGCCACGCCGCTGTAGACACGTGGAACGGACTGGCAGTAGGTTTTTTTCGCCTTGAGCTCCCGGATTGCGACACCATCGTCACGCAACACCGTTGTCACGGTCCCGCAGCCGGCCAGCAGCAACAGGCTGCCTACCAGCGCCCACCGCCTCGCCATTCCAGTCTTCATGCTTGCTTCTCCAGTTGAGGGGCTGAAAGCTAACACTCCGAACCGTTATCCACAGGCTCTGCTGGGCGCAATTTTGTGTAGGAACCGTCCGATCCCGCCGCCCTGCTTGCACTGGGCTTGTGCACCACAGCCCTGGCCGGCGACGCAACGCTGACCCTCGACCCCAGCGTGATCACCGGCTCGCGCAGCGCCAGCCCGACGCTCGACCTGCCGGTATGTCAGCAACGCCGGCGGGGCGATCGTGGTACGCGGGGGCTGGGGCTGAATATCAATTCTAATGTGGGAGGGGGCTTGCTCCCGATAGCGGTGGATCAGTTACAGAAACATTCACTGACGCCCCGCATCGGGGGGCAAGCCCCCTCCCACATTTGGACTTCAAGCGTGCTCTTAAACCAGGCCCGCCAAAACATCCGTCTCTTTAGGCAAACGCTGATCAATCACTTGATACAACGCGCTGCCCTGCGGCCAATTGCGCATAAACCGCGCACGATCCTTGGCATAGGCCGCAGCGAAGCTGGCGATGGAGCTGTGCTGACACATCGCGTCCAGGTCGATCATCGCCCAGCGGCCGTTACTCCAAAACAGGTTATGCCCCTTGAAGTCGCCGTGGCTGATGCGCTCGCGAATCAGCTCGGCAAACAGATGGTCCAACGCCAGCAGCTCGTTTTCAGGCGCATCCCCGCCTTCGACATAGGGCGCGAAGCGCTCGATGATGTCCGGCCCAGGCAGGAACTCCGTGATCAGGTAGGCACCACTGCGCAACCATAAAAAGCGCTTCTCCAATACCGCCAGCGGCTTGGGCGTGGCAATACCGAGGAACGCCAGTCGGTTACCTTCTCGCCAGGAATGCCAGGCGCGGCTCGGGCGCCAGAAGCGCTTGAGCCAGTGGGCAAAGCCCTTGATGTTGTAGCGCTTGATCACCAGCGGTCGACCGGCCACCTCGACCTTGCCCACGCTGGCCGCGCCGCCGGTCTTATACAGGTGGCCCTGATCGAGCAACGCATCCGCCTGTTCCAGCACCGGCAGCATGGCTGCCTCTTCTTCGCGTCGGATCGCACGCAGGGCAAAAGCGCCACGTACCACGCTGAACAGCGTGCACTCGCGACCGGTCTTGTCGAGGAAATCTTTCAAACGCCAGGCGCTGACTTTGCGTACCTGCTTTTCCAGGGCTTCCAGGGGCAAGGCATGCTCGCCATTGCCGAGCAGGTAATACACCAGCAATTCTTCGGTAAAGGGTTCGAGGTTTTTCGGCAACTGGGCAAAAAACACCCCGAGGTTTTCCAGCACACGATTGCGCGACAGCGGCTTGCCCGGCTCTTCGACACGAATACCGGCGCCATCGATCAAATACAGCTTGCCGTCCTGGCGCAGCAGATTGTCCAAGTGCAGGTCTTCCTGCCATAGGCCTTTGGCGTGCATCTGGGCAATCGCGCCAAGCGCTTCGGCGAGCACCGCGGTTTGTTCGTCCGCCAACGGCGGCAGGCTCTCGACGGCGAGCCAGGCGTCGGCCAGGCTTTGGGCGCCCTCGATAAATTCAGACAGCAGCCAGCCGCCCTCGCCTTCCTGCAAGCCATCGGCCAGCAACAACGGCGTGGTCAGGCCTTGCTCGGCCAACAAGCGCACACCCTTGAGCTCACGCTGAAAATGCCGCGCCGCCTTGCTGCCCACCAGCAGCTTGGCCAACACCGGGCGACCGCGCCAAACCGCCGCGCCCACGTAGCGCTGCCCCGGCAACACCCGCAATAGGCTCAGCAACTGCAACTGCCCCGGGCCTGCGGCATCTGCCAAGTCGACAGTCAACGGCAGGCTGGGGGAACGGCCGACATTTTTCAGCTCGGATAGACGCATCAGCGGTTCTCCTTGTGGCTGCGGCGTGCGGTCAAGCGTTGGAGCCAAGTGGATACCAAGGCACTGTCCTCGGGCTGTTCAAGGTATGCCGCCAGCAGTTGGCGCACTTGCGCATCAGACCATTGCGATGCGCGGCGCAGCAGCGGTTCCAGGTCCTTGACCCGGTCACGCCAGCCGAACAACAGCGGGCGGGTTTTCTCCAGGTCGATCAACTGCGCGGCGTAACCCTGCGCGGTGGCCTGCAGGAAAATATGCTTGGGGTAAAAACAGCCGTGCACCTGACCCACGCCGTGCAGGTGCCGCGCCAGCTTGCCGCACGCCAGCAGGATTGCGCGCTGCTGGGTATCGCTCAATTGCGGCCATTGTTCCAGCAACGAATCCAGGTCGTTCCAACCATCCAGGGCGCGGGTAAGCAGCATCGCCCGGCGTTCGCCTGCGACCTTGCACTCGCCGAAGAAAGCCGCCTGCAACGCCGGGATCCCCAGCTTTCGATACAGGCTGATGTTACGAAACTCGCGGGCGAAACTGGGTTCGCCCAACGGCCGGTGCAAGGTGCGGGTCAGGTAGTTGCTCTGGCGCTTGAGGTAGTAACCCTGGCCTTCAAGCTCCAGGCGATACACGCTGCTCCAGCCGCCTTGGCTGGTATTGGGCTCGTCCACCGCGTCCAGTTGCTTGGCCCACAGGGCGTCGAACGTCGCGAGGCCGTTGCGCTCAAGCAAAGCGCGGTCTTCGGCCGCCAGGAAGTCACTCATTCGCGTCCCTCGAAAAACTTCACCACGTGGCGAATCCGTTGTTTGTCCGACGCCGTCAGGTGCGCACGTTGGCGATATTGCAGGTAGAAGCGCAGGCGCTGGGTGGCCGACAAGTGATACTTGGCGACTTTGTCCAGGCAGGCCAGGTCCTTGGTGATGCGATACTTGAGCCAGAAACCGCGCCAGAAATCGCCGTTGGGGCAGTCGATCAGGTACAGGGTGCGCTGGTCGTCCACCAACAGGTTGCGCCACTTCAAGTCGTTGTGGGTGAAGCGATGGTCGTGCATGGTCCGCGTGTATTCGGCGAGCTGACGGCTGATGCCATCGACCCAACGGGGGTCCTTCAGGCGTTCGTCATTACGCTCGGCCAGCACCGACAGGTCTTCGGTCCTGGGCAATTCACGGGTGATCATGGCGCCGCGGTTGTAGGCCAGGCCCTTGCGGTCCAGGCCCCAGGCAACTACGTCAGCCGTAGGGATGCCCCATTTGGCGAAACGCTTGAGGTTCTGCCATTCGGATTTCACCCGCGGCCGGCCCAAATAGCGGCGTAAGCCTTTGCCGGCGCCCACATAGCGCTTGACGTAATAATTGACCCCACCCCGCTCCACCCGGATCACTTCCGACAGCGGGTCGCGGGTCAGCCGCTCGCCTTGCAGGGCGAAGACCGCGTCCAGGCTTCCAAAGTCATCCGCCAGGGCGGCGTAGGCAGGTTCCAGGTTCCAACCCGCCATCAGAGCGCATCCCCGTATCGCTGCTTGCGCGCATAGAGCTTTGCCGCCATGTGCTCCAATTCGGCCAACAGCGCGGTTTGCTCGGCCAGGATCTGGCGCAGTGGCTGCTGGAAGTAAGCCTTCAGGAAGCGCAGTTTGTCGCGCTGGGTCAAGCCGATTTCCAGGGCGGAGTAATACAGGCCGGCCAGGTCTTTATTACGCCAACGCATGGGTATCGTCGCACGCACCTGGGCGCGGTGCAGGTCGATCACCGACAGCTTGAGGTTGTCGACGCTGATGGGCTGGTCGGTGTGCAACAGGAAATGGCAGAGGTAGCAATCGCGATGATTGACCCCGCCGCGGTGCATCGCGCCGACGGTACGCGCCAGCTCAAGGGTCAAGGCATGCTTGATGGCTGGCACGGGCGGTTGCTTGACCCAGTCGAGGGTCAAGTCTTCCAGGCTGATAATCGGGGTCAGTTCCCGGGTGACGATAAACGAATGCTGGTCGGCCGGGTTGCTGCCTTTTTCGCCAAACGCCACGGCGGTCATGGTCGGCACGCCGAGTTCCTGCAAGCGCTGGATCGCCAGCCACTCCTGGCCCGCGCCCAATACCGGCAACTTGGCCGTAATCAGGTTCTTGAGGATTTCGCCCCAGCCGATGCCACGGTGGATCTTCACAAAATAAGGCTGGCCTTCGACCACCGTACGCAACGTACGGCGAGCGGCCAGCTCGCGGAACACCTGGCCGTCCAGCTTCTCGACCTCGGCGAACGCATCGCGCCCGGCCCAGAGGGTCTTGAAGGGTTCGGCAAGAATCAACTTCATCGGTTTGGCTCCGCCAGAATCAGGTCCGCAGCGTACTGCGGCATGCTATAGAGGTCGGCCGTCTCGGCGAAGGCCAGACCATTGCGACTCCAGGTCGCGCGTGCGTGTGGATCGTCGAGCATATCCACCAGGTACTGGTTGAGCTGGGCTTGCTCGAACGGCTCGTCCAACACCCGACCGCTCTGGGCCTTGTCGATGTAGAACGCGTAGCCACACACCCGGCTCACCAGTACCGGGAGGCCGGCGACCACCGCTTCGACCAGCACCATGCCGGCCGCCTCGTTATAAGCAGGGTGGATCAGCAAGTCGGCACCCAGCAGGAAGCGCGGAATATCACTGCGGCCCTTGAAGAACTGCACCTGGTCGCCAAGTCCCAATGCTGCACTCTGCAATTGGAATACCTTGGGGTCGTCCTGGCCGATTACAAACAGCCGGGTGCGTTTCTTCAGCTTCGAAGGCAATGCGGCCAAGGCCTTAAGGCTGCGGTCGACGCCCTTGGTCTTGAAGCCCGAGCCGATCTGCACCAGCAACAGGTCATCCTCGGCCAGGCCAAATTCACCGCGAAACTCGGCGCGGATTTCGGCGGCGTTCGGCGGGGCGCGCCGGTCGCGCGCGATGCCAGGCGGCAGCAGGTGGAAACGCTCAGCCTGGGTGCCGTAATACTGGGTGAAGAGCTGCTGCTGATGCTCGGACAACACCATGATCTGGGTCTTGGCGTTTTTGTCGAATACCGCACGCTCGTATTCGGCGAAGTGCCTGTAGCGCCCGAACCAGCGGTACATGGGGTTGCGCAGGTTTTGCGCCTTGTCCTCGAACACCCCGTCGGCGGCGAAGTACACATCCAGCCCGGGCATTTTGTTGAATCCCACCACGCGGTCCACCGGGCGCTTGGCCAGGTCAGCCTGGATCCAGGCATACAGCTTTTCGTTACGACGGTGATTGACCAGCGCCTTGACCGGTGCCACCAGCACCTCAAAGCCCGGCGGGATATCACCCTCCCAGATCAAGGTGTACACACGAATCTGGTGGCCGCGCCGCTGGCACTCCAGGGCGATGCGCATGAAGTCGCGCTGCAAGCCACCGAAGGGGAAGTACTTGTACAAAACAAAAGCCAGTTGCATCAGTGCTGCTCCTCAGCCAGTAACAACGTGCTCAGCCGGCTTGCTACACGCTCAGGATTCAAGCGCGTGAAACACAGGGGCGACTCACGCTGGATGTCGAACCGACGCAGGTCGTCGGCCGTTGGTTGATAGGTGCAGTTTTTTTGCAGGCATGGCGCACACGGCCAATCGCTGGCCAGATGAACCTGGCCCTTGCCATAGGCACCGGTCAGGCCAGGGTTGGTGGGACCGAACAGGGAAATGGTCGGCACATCCAATGCAGCGGCCAGGTGGCCGAGCCCGGTGTCCACGGCCACACAGGCCCGGGCGCTGGCCAATACACCGGCCACCCCCGCCAGGTTGAGCTTGGGCAGCACTTCGGCGTTGGGCAGGCCCTGGGCAAGGCGTTCGGCCCGGGCCTTTTCGGCGGGGTTGCCCCAGGGCAGCTTCACGTCCACCCCCAGGCGGCCCATGCGTTCGGCCAGTTCGCGCCAGTAGGCTTCGGGCCAGTGCTTGGTGTCCCAGGTGGTGCCGTGCAACAGCAATACAAAAGGTTTCTTTGGCGGCAGCCCAAGCAGCTTCTCGGTGCTCAGGCCATAGTCGCCAAGGCCTTTGGGCAGGTCGTAGCCCAAGGCCACCGCGAACAGTTGGCGCAGGCGCTCTACCGCATGTTGCCCACGGGCCACGGCCAGGCGCCGCGAGTAGAAGTGTGCCGCGATCGGTTCGCGGGCCGAGTGCTTGTCAAACCCGGCCACGGGTGCCCGCACATAACGGGTCAGCCAGGCGCTTTTCAGCAGACCCTGGGCGTCGATCACCAAGTCATATTTGGTCGACTGCACACGCTGCTTGAAGCGCCGCCACTCGCCGCTCTTGAAGGTTTGCCAGAGATTCTTGCGCCAGCGGCGGATCGCTACCGGGATCACCTGGTCCACCGCCGGGTGCCAGGCAGGGATTTCGGCAAAGCCTTCTTCCACCACCCAATCAAAGCGAATGCCGGGGATCGCCCGCGCTGCATCGGTCAATGCCGGCAAGGCGTGGATCACATCGCCCAGGGATGAGGTCTTGACTACCAGTACCCGCAACTCAGCGAACCTCGACCACGGCGCCCTGCAACCGCTGCAAGGCATCGGTTACCGGCTGCGGCAATAATTGGCGCAGGCAGTTGTAGTGACCGAAACGGCAGGTACGGTCAAAGCACGGGCTACAATCCAGGCCCAGGCGCACCACTTCGACCTTGTCGGCCAAGGGCGGGGTAAACCCTGGGGAGGTGGAGCCGTACACCGCCACCAGCGGGCGGTTCAGCGCTGCCGCCACATGCATCAGGCCGGAGTCGTTGGACACCACCGAGTCGGCGCAGGACAGCAGGTCGATAGCCTCGGCCAGGGACGTGTCGCCACTGAGGTTCGTCGCTTCCTCTCGCAGGCCCGGAATCAGGCGCTGGCGAATATCTTCACCGACCGAATGATCGTTCTTCGAACCAAACAGCCACACCTGCCAGCCTTCGCGGATCTTGGTCTCGGCAACCTTGGCGTAATGCTCCGACGGCCAGCGCTTGGACTCGCCAAACTCGGCGCCTGGGCACAAGGCCAACACCGGCCGATCCAGAGCCAGGCCGAACTTGGCCAGCGCCGCATCGCGGGTGACGGGGTCGATCTGCAGGCTGGGGCGCGGATAGGGCTTGGGCAACTCGGCGCCCGGCTCATACGCCAGAGCCATGAAACGCTCAATCATCAGCGGGTAGCGGGCTTTATCCAGGGTGCGCACGTCATTGAGCAACACATAGCGAAACTCGCCGCGCCAGCCGGTGCGCTTGGGGATGCCGGCGAAATACGGCACCAGCGCCGACTTGAGCGAGTTGGGCAACAGGATCGCCTGGTCGTACTGGCCGGCCATGGACTTGCCGATGCGCCGACGGGTCGCCAGTTCCAGTGCGCCGTGGCCGAGCGGAAAGCTCAAGGCCTTGCGCACCTCGGGCATGCGCTCCAGGATCGGCCGGCTCCACTCAGGGGCGAGCACGTCGATCTGGCAGTCTGGATAGCGCTGCCGCAGGCACTGGAACAGTGTCTGTGCCATCACCATGTCACCGACCCAACTGGGCCCAACGATCAGAATATTCATGTAGTTTCCACAAACGATGCGGGGAGGCTTATGCCTCCCCGCCCTAATAGTGTTTCAGCTCAAGCCCAACGCCTGCCAGATTCGCATCACCTGGCGCCGCTCGTCTGCAAATTGATCCCCGGCGACCGTGCCGGCCTCATTCTGCAAGGCCTGGCGGTGCGCGGCGGACCGGTAGGCCTTATACACCTCACGTAACAAATGGGCATCGGCGGCGGGCATCAGCCCAACCTGCTCCAGGCCCTCCAGAATGCGAATATTATCGGTGTAGCGCAGCAACGATGGATGGTGCGCAGACCACGCCAAAGCCGCGTATTGCACCATAAATTCAATATCGACGATACCTCCGGCGTCCTGCTTGAGATCGAACACCGCCGCAGCCTCGAAGGCATTGGCGCCCCGGCCGGCCGCCGTGGCCCGGGTACCGAGGTTATCGCGCATCTTGGCACGCATCTCACTGACCTCCTGGCGCAGCTTGGCCAAGTCCCGTTCACGTCCCAACACTTTAGCGCGTACCTGCTCGAATGCCTGGCCCACATCCTGGCTGCCGACCAGCACCCGCGCGCGTATCAGGGCCTGATGTTCCCAGGTCCAGGCTTCATTTTGTTGATAGCGGTCGAATGCGCCCAGAGAACTCACCAGCAGGCCGGATGCACCGGAAGGCCGCAGGCGCATGTCCACTTCATAGAGCTGGCCCGAGTTGGTCTGGGTGGTCAGCAGGTGAATGATCCGCTGGCCCAGGCGCGTAAAGAACTGCGCGCCGTCAATCGGCTTGGCGCCATCGGTCTCGGCCTGGGGGTCGCCATCGTGGATAAACACCAGGTCCAGGTCCGAACCATGCCCCAGTTCGATGCCGCCGACTTTCCCATAACCGACAATGATGAACCCAGGATCGCACAGGGTACCGTCCAGGCGCTGCGGCGCGCCGTGGCGGGCGACAGTCTGGCGCCAGGCCAGGGCCAGCACTTGTTCAAGAATCGCCTCGGCCAGCCAGGTGAGGTAGTCGCTGACTTTCATCAACGGCAGGCTGCCGGCGATTTCCGAGGCGGCCACCCGCAAGCGGTGCGCCAGCTTGAAATGCCGCAGGGCTTCCATCTGCTGCTCAAGGTCATCTTCGGGAATGCGCGTAAGGCGTTCGCGCAGCTCGGCGGCCAGTTCCGGCGCCAGCGGCGGCTTGAACAGACGGCCTTCGTTGAGCAACTCATCCAGCAACAATGGGAAACGGGTGATCTGCTCGGCGATCCACGGGCTGGCGGCGCACAGGGTCAGCAGGCGACGCAGGGCGTCGGGGTTTTCCGTGAGCAACACCAGATAAGCCGAACGCCGGGCGACCGCTTCCACCAGCGGCAACACACGCTCCAGCACCAGGTCAGGGTTGGCGTGCTCGACGGCCTGGGCCAGCAGGCGCGGGATAAACGCGTCCAAGCGTTCACGCCCCAGGCGCTGCATGGCACGCAATTGCGGGCTACCGCGCAGGCCGGCCAGGGCCTTGAGGGCCTTGGGCGCATCGGTGAAACCACCTTCGGCCAGTTGGCGGCAAGCGGCGTCTTCATCCTGGGACTCTTCCCACAGCGGCAACCATTCGCCACCGACGACCAGCTCGCTTTCTTCGCCTTCCTCTTCATCCGGGTCGGCAATCACTTGGCGGAAGTGCCAGTCCACACGACCACGCCAGTACATCAGGCGTTCGTGGAACGCGGCCCAATCGCTGAAACCCAGCATAAAGGCGATACGCGCCTGGTCTTCGGGGCTATCAGGGAGCATTTGCGTCTGGCGATCGGCGATCGCCTGGATCGCGTGTTCGGTGTAGCGCAGGAATTCGTAGCCATTGCGCAACTCGGTGACCACCGCCGGCGGCAGGTAACCCTGGCCTTCCAGGGTGCCCAGCACGTTCAGCAACGGACGCTGTTGCAGGCTGAGGTCGCGACCACCGTGGATCAACTGGAACGCCTGGGCGATAAATTCCACCTCGCGGATGCCGCCCGCACCCAGCTTGATATTGTCGGCCATGCCCTTGCGCCGCACTTCCTGCTGAATCAACTGCTTCATGGTGCGCAGCGCTTCGATGGCGGAGAAGTCCAGGTAGCGGCGGTAGACGAACGGCCGCAGCATATCCAGCAACTGCGCGCCCGCCACCTGATCGCCGGCCACCACCCGCGCCTTGATCATCGCGTAGCGTTCCCAGTCCCGGCCCTGATCCTGATAGTACTGCTCCAGCGCGTTGAAGCTGAGCACCAAGGCGCCGGACGAGCCGTAGGGACGCAAGCGCATGTCCACGCGAAAGACAAAGCCGTCGACGGTCATCGGGTCGAGGGCCTTGATCAATTTCTGACCAAGGCGGATGAAAAACTCCTGATTATCCAGGGAGCGTTTCACACCCACCGTTTCGCCACCTTCAGGGTAGGCAAAAATCAGGTCGATATCCGACGACAGGTTCAATTCCACCGCACCGAGCTTGCCCATGCCGAGGATAACCATGTGCTGGGCTTCACCGCTGCGTCGCCCGGTGGGCGTGCCGAACTGGGCGCAGTGGCGCTGGTACAACCATTGGTAGGCCTGGTCGATGCTGGCATCGGCCATGTCAGAGAGATCGCGACAGGTTTGCACCAGGTCAGCCTGGCGAGTCAGGTCGCGCCAGATGATGCGTACTTGCTGGCGCGTGCGCTGGCGGCGCAGCACACGGCCCAGTTCATCTTCTGTTTCGGCTTGTTGCACTGCACCAGCAATCTGGCTGCACAGCTCACCGGGCGCAAAGCCGCGGTCCAGCTCGCCCCAGGCCACCAGTTCGAGCAACATCAAAGGGTCACGAACACTCTGTTCAATGACAAAATCACTGGCTGCGCACACGCGGGCGAAGTCGGCCCACCGTTGCGGCGTCCACGCAGAAAGGCCATGATCGTCATCCAGCGCGGCCACTGCGTCACGAAATGACTGCTCGGCCCGGCTGGCGTAAGGCAGGAGAATGGCCGGTAGTTCGGCCAGCGTGGGAAGGCTCATGGTCTATCCTTGATCGGCGCGTAAATGACCTGCGGCTGTGAACGCAAGAACCACCCTCGGTGATGGACTGTCGAACAAAGGTTATAAATAGCTGAAATTAAATCAATCTTGGCAGACAGCATTAAACTTTCACCTTTTCTTGTTCGCAAAAGATCAACAATAACGATTATGCTCACCAGCCAGACCGAGCCATACGCTCAGTCTTGTGTAGTTTTACTACTCGTATATACATTCGAAAGGCTGAAATGGCCGACGATTTGTAGTAAAACTACAGGACGCCGAAGCAACCTTCGGCCATCCAAGAATTTATGTCGTCTGCCCACAAGGCCAGTCGCAAACTTCAGGCAACCGATTCTGGTAGCCTTTCCGCCCTGGAGCAAGCCATGCAAGACCTCGATCCCGTCGAAACCCAGGAATGGCTGGACGCCCTGGAATCGGTTCTCGACAAAGAAGGCGAAGACCGTGCTCACTACCTGATGACCCGTATGGGCGAACTCGCGACCCGCAGCGGCTCGCAACTGCCCTACGCCATCACCACGCCATACCGCAACACCATCCCCGTTACCCACGAAGCACGCATGCCTGGCGACCTGTTCATGGAACGCCGCATTCGCTCGCTGGTACGTTGGAACGCCATGGCGATGGTAATGCGCACGAACTTGAAAGATTCTGACCTGGGCGGTCACATCTCCAGCTTCGCTTCCAGCGCAACCCTGTATGACATCGGCTTTAACTACTTCTTCCAGGCCCCGACCGACGAACACGGCGGCGACCTGATCTACTTCCAGGGCCACACCTCGCCAGGCGTCTACGCCCGTGCGTTCATGGAAGGTCGCATCAGCGAAGAACAAATGAACAACTTCCGCCAGGAAGTCGACGGTCAGGGCCTGTCGTCCTACCCGCACCCTTGGCTGATGCCTGATTTCTGGCAGTTCCCAACCGTTTCCATGGGCCTGGGCCCGATCCAGGCGATCTACCAGGCACGCTTCATGAAGTACCTGGAAGCCCGCGGCTTCATCCCCGAAGGCAAGCAGAAAGTCTGGTGCTTCCTGGGTGACGGCGAGTGCGACGAGCCGGAATCCCTGGGGGCCATCTCCCTGGCCGGCCGCGAGAAGCTCGACAACCTGATCTTCGTCATCAACTGCAACCTGCAGCGCCTTGACGGCCCGGTTCGCGGCAACGGCAAGATCATCCAGGAACTCGAAGGCGTGTTCCGTGGCGCCCACTGGAACGTGACCAAGGTCATCTGGGGCCGCTTCTGGGACCCACTGCTGGCCAAGGACGTCGACGGTATCCTGCAACGTCGCATGGACGAAGTCATCGACGGCGAGTACCAGAACTACAAGGCTAAAGACGGCGCGTTCGTTCGCGAGCACTTCTTCAACACGCCTGAACTCAAGGCGATGGTTGCCGACCTGTCCGACGACGAGATCTGGAAGCTCAACCGTGGCGGCCACGACCCGTACAAGGTCTATGCGGCGTATCACCAGGCGGTCAACCACAAAGAACAACCCACCGTCATCCTGGCCAAGACCATCAAGGGTTATGGCACCGGTGCCGGCGAAGCGAAGAACACCGCGCACAACACCAAGAAAGTCGATGTCGACAGCTTGAAGTTGTTCCGCGACCGCTTCGACATCCCGGTCAAGGACGAAGAGCTGGAGAACCTGCCGTTCTTCAAGCCTGAGCCAAACAGCGCCGAAGCCCGCTACCTGAGCGAGCGTCGCAGTGCACTGGGCGGTTTCGTGCCACAGCGCCGCGCCAACAGCTTCAGCGTACCGACACCGGACCTGAGCACCCTCAAGGCCATCCTTGACGGCTCGGGCGATCGTGAGATCTCCACCACCATGGCCTTCGTGCGCATCCTTGCGCAACTGGTCAAGGACAAGGAAATCGGCCCGCGCATCGTGCCGATCATCCCGGACGAAGCCCGTACCTTCGGTATGGAAGGCATGTTCCGCCAGTTGGGCATCTACTCTTCCGTCGGCCAGCTCTACGAGCCAGTCGATAAAGACCAGGTGATGTTCTACAAGGAAGACAAGAAGGGCCAGATCCTCGAAGAAGGCATCAACGAAGCGGGCGCCATGAGCTCCTTCATCGCTGCCGGTACTTCGTACTCCAGCCACAACCAGCCGATGCTGCCGTTCTACATCTTCTACTCGATGTTCGGCTTCCAGCGTATCGGCGACCTGGCTTGGGCAGCAGGCGACAGCCGTACCCGTGGTTTCCTGATCGGCGGCACCGCCGGCCGCACCACGCTGAACGGCGAAGGCCTGCAACACGAAGACGGTCATAGCCACATCCTGGCTGCCACCATCCCGAACTGCCGCACCTTTGATCCAACCTACGGCTACGAGCTGGCGGTGATCATCCAGGACGGCATGAAGAAGATGACCGAAGAGCAGCAGGACGTTTTCTACTACATCACCGTGATGAACGAGTCCTACCAGCAGCCTGCCATGCCGGCCGGCGTGGAAGAAGGCATCATCAAGGGCATGTACCTGCTCGAAGAAGACACCAAGGAAGCGGCGCACCACGTGCAACTGATGGGCTCCGGCACCATCCTGCGCGAAGTGCGTGAAGCGGCCAAGATCCTGCGTGACGAGTTCAACGTCGGCGCCGACGTGTGGAGCGTGACCAGCTTCAACGAACTGCGTCGCGACGGCCTGGCCGTAGAGCGCAGCAACCGCCTGCACCCTGGCCAGAAGCCTGCGCTGAGCTACGTCGAAGAGTGCCTGGCCGGCCGTAAGGGTCCGGTTATCGCCTCCACCGACTACATGAAACTGTTTGCTGAACAAATTCGCCAGTGGGTCCCGTCCAAGGAATTCAAAGTCCTGGGCACCGATGGTTTCGGCCGCAGTGACAGCCGCAAGAAGCTGCGTCACTTCTTCGAAGTCGACCGTCACTTCGTGGTGTTGGCAGCCCTGGAAGCCTTGGCTGACCGTGGTGAGATCGAACCCAAGGTGGTGGCTGACGCCATCGTCAAGTTCGGGATCAACCCGGAAAAACGCAACCCACTGGACTGCTGAGGAGATTTTTTGTGAGCGAACTCATTCGCGTACCTGACATCGGCAGCGGTGAAGGTGAAGTAATCGAGCTGTTTGTGAAGGTCGGCGACACCGTCGAAGCCGACCAGAGCATCCTGACCCTGGAATCGGACAAGGCGAGCATGGAAATCCCTGCTCCCAAGGCCGGCGTGGTCAAGAGCCTGAAAGTGAAGCTGGGCGACCGCCTGAAAGAAGGCGACGAACTGCTGGAGCTGGAAATCGAAGGCGCTGCTGATGCAGCCCCTGCGGCGGCGGCTCCTGCTGCCGCTGCTGCCCCAGCACCCGCTGAAAAGCCAGCCGAAGCGCCTGCCGCTGCGGCTGCTGAACCTGCCGCCGCCACCGTTCAAGATATCCACGTCCCGGACATCGGTTCGTCGGGCAAGGCCAAGATCATCGAGTTGCTGGTCAAGGTCGGCGATACCGTCGAAGCCGACCAGTCGCTGATCACCCTGGAGTCCGACAAGGCCTCCATGGAGATCCCTTCGCCGGCTGCCGGCGTGGTGGAAAGCATCGCGGTCAAGCTGGAAGACGAAGTCGGCACTGGCGACTTCATCCTCAAGCTGAAAGTACAAGGTGCTGCCCCGGCAGCCGCTCCAGCACCAGCGGCTGCTCCGGCTGCCAAGGCTGAAGCCGCTCCGGCCGCTGCTGCCCCAGCACCTGCTGCGAAAGCCGAGGCCGCACCCGCCCCTGCTGCTGCTGCCGCACCTGCGCCAAGCGGTGCCAAGGTGCATGCTGGCCCTGCCGTGCGTCAACTGGCCCGTGAGTTCGGCGTTGAGCTCAATGCTGTGTCGGCCACGGGTCCTCACGGTCGCGTGCTGAAAGAAGACGTGCAGGTCTACGTCAAGGCCATGATGCAAAAAGCCAAGGAAGCGCCGGCTGCCGGTGGCGCTACCGGTGGTTCGGGCATTCCGCCGATCCGTACCGTGGACTTCAGCCGCTTTGGCGAAATCGAAGAAGTGCCGATGACCCGCCTGATGCAAATCGGCGCGGCCGGCCTGCACGCGAGCTGGCTGAACATCCCGCACGTGACCCAGTTCGACCAGGCCGACATCACCGACCTGGAAGCTTTCCGCGTTGCGCAGAAAGCCGTGGCCGAAAAGGCCGGCGTGAAACTGACTGTGCTGCCACTGCTGCTCAAGGCGTGCGCGCACCTGCTCAAGGAACTGCCGGACTTCAACGCCTCGCTGGCGCCAAGTGGCAAGGCGATCATCCGCAAGAAATACGTGCACATCGGTTTCGCGGTCGACACCCCGGATGGCCTGCTGGTGCCGGTCATCAAGAACGTTGACCAGAAGAGCCTGCTGCAACTCGCTGCCGAAGCCGCTGCACTGGCTGCAAAGGCCCGCGACAAGAAGCTCACCCCGGACGACATGCAGGGCGCCTGCTTCACCATCTCCAGCCTCGGTCACATTGGCGGCACTGGCTTCACGCCAATCGTCAACGCGCCGGAAGTGGCGATCCTGGGTGTTTCCAAGGCCACCATCCAGCCTGTGTGGGACGGCAAAGCGTTCCAGCCGAAGCTGATGCTGCCACTGTCGCTGTCCTACGATCACCGTGTGATCAACGGCGCCGCGGCGGCGCGCTTCACCCAGCGCCTGAGCCAGTTGCTGAACGACATCCGCACCATCCTGCTGTAAGCCGCAGGGCCTTCCTTTCACCGGGAAGGCCCCTGCCGCACCGATTTCCGAGCGCCACGCTCGTACCTCAACCCCGCCGCTTGGCGGGGCTTTTTTTGCGCGCTCGGTGTACGTACAGGACAGGTTTGTACACCTTCTGTCACTTCGATTGCAGAAATCCTTCGCGCGGCCGATAACCGCCTTATAGCACTTAGCCTTCATCCTCTCTTGTCAGTGCGTGCCGCATGATGCAACCTTGCCGCAGGCGACAGTAAAGAGGGCGTGAGCCGGGCGCCACGCGCATTTTCCCAAGCGAGTTTCCCCATGAAAAGCCAACCCGATGTCGCCCGTATGGCGGCCGAGGTAGTGACGCAATTACCGGTGCCTTCGCGCCTCGGTATGCTGCGTTTCGAGCGGCTTAATGAGGCAAGCTGGGCCCTGCTGTACCTCGATCCCAATTGCGAGCGCCAGTTTGGCCTGCCCGCGGTGGAGCTCTGTGCCCTGATCGGCACGCCCTACGCCAGCCTGATGGAGCCCCAGGCCCGCTATCAGCTGCACGACGCGATCCAGCAGCAACTGACCCACAGCCCCCATTACCTGGTGCGCTACACCCTGCACACCCATGACGGCCCGATGAGCCTGCTGGAAATGGGCGAGGCCTACAAACAACACAACCGCCATCTGCTGCGCGGCTACCTGATGGTGGTCGACGGGCTGTTCGGTGATACCACCGCGCCCGCCCCGACCGCCGACCTGGAAAACCAGAACAGCCGCCTGCAGATCGCCCTGGAACTCAACCAGCGTGCCCAGCAAGAACAGCTGCAACACCTGGAGCGGGTACGCGCCCAGCAGGAGTTGATCCTGCTGCTGGCCCGCCAGCGCTACACCACGCCCAATTCGCTGCAAGAAGCCGCCGAGCTGATTACCCGCAGCGCCTGCGACATCTACCAGATCGATTGCGCCAGCATCTGGAACCTGGAAGGTCAGCGCCTGGTGCCGATCTCGGCGTACCACCGTGCCGACCAGCAGCACCGCCTGCCCGACACCATCGACGCCAGTGGTTTCCCGGATTACCTGGAAGCCCTGCACTCTAGCCGTGCCATCGACGCCACTCATGCCCTGCGCGACCCGCGCACCCGGGAAATGGCCGAAAGCCTGCGCGCCAAAGATATTCACGCGATGCTCGACGCCAGCATTCGGGTCGACGGCCAGGTAGTCGGCGTGCTGTGCCTGGAACAAAGCGGCAGCTCGCGGGCGTGGCAGTCCGATGAGATCGCGTTTGCCGGCGAGTTGGCGGACCAGTTCGCCCAGGTGATCAACAATCACAACCGCCGCACTGCCACCAGCGCCCTGCACCTGTTCCAGCGTGCAGTGGAACAAAGCGCCAACGCCTTTCTGCTGGTCAACTGCGACGGCGTGGTGGAGTACGTCAACCCCAGCTTCACCGCGATCACCCAGTACAGCGCCGAAGAAGTCCACGGCCATCGCCTGGCCCAACTACCGGCCCTGGAAAATCTCAGCGAATTGCTGTTCGACGCGCCGTCGGCCTTGGCCAAAAGCAACAGCTGGCAGGGTGAGTTCAAGAGCCGGCGCAAGAACCTGGAACCCTACTGGGGCCAACTGTCGATTTCCAAGGTGTACGGCGACAACCGCGAGCTGACCCACTACATCGGCATCTACGAAGACATCACCCAGACCAAGCTGGCGCAACAGCGCATCGAACGCTTGGCCTACACCGACAACCTGACCAACCTGGGCAACCGCCCGGCGTTTATCCGCAACCTCGATGAGCGCTTCGCCCGCGACAGCGACAGCCCGATCAGCCTGCTGCTGGTGGATATCGACAACTTCAAGCGCATCAACGACAGCCTCGGCCACCAGACCGGCGACAAGTTGCTGATCAGCCTGGCCCGCCGTCTGCGCAACAGCTTGAGCAGCGGCGGCAGCCTGGCACGCTTTGCCAGTAACGAATTTGCCGTACTGCTGGACGACGCCGACCTGGAGACTGGCCAACAGGTGGCCTGCCAGTTGCTGGCCACCCTCGACAAGCCGATGTTCGTCGACAACCAGCTGATCAGCGTCACCGGTTCCGTAGGCCTGGCCTGCGCGCCGCTGCATGGCCGCGACCCGCAGACCCTGATGCGCAACGCCGGGCTGGCCCTGCACAAGGCCAAGGCCAACGGCAAGCACCAGGTGCAGGTATTTACCGAAGCCTTGAACGCCGAGGCCAGCTACAAGCTGTTCGTGGAAAACAACCTGCGCCGCGCCCTGACCCAGAACGAGCTGGACGTGTTCTACCAGCCCAAGCTGTGCCTGCGCAGCGGTCGCCTGCTGGGCATGGAGGCGCTGCTGCGCTGGAACCACCCGGAAAAGGGCATGATCCGCCCCGACCAGTTCATCAGCGTGGCCGAAGAGACCGGGTTGATCATCCCCATCGGCAAATGGATCGCCCGCCAGGCCTGTCGCATGAGCCGACAGTTGAGCGCTGCAGGCATGGGCAATCTGCAGGTGGCGATCAATCTGTCGCCCAAGCAGTTTTCCGACCCGGACCTGGTGGCCTCGATCGCCACGATCCTCAAGGAAGAACAACTGCCGGCCAACCTGCTGGAGCTGGAGCTGACCGAAGGCTTGCTGCTGGAGGCCACCGAAGACACGCGCTTGCAACTTGACCAGCTCAAGAACTTCGGCCTGACCCTGGCCATGGATGACTTTGGCACCGGGTACTCGTCGCTGAGCTACTTGAAAAAATTCCCCATCGACATCATTAAGATTGATCGCAGCTTTATCCACGAAATCCCGGATAACCAGGACGACATGGAGATCACCTCGGCGGTGATCGCCATGGCCCACAACCTCAAGCTCAAGGTGGTGGCCGAAGGCATCGAGACTGCCGAGCAATTGGCGTTCCTGCGCCGGCATCGCTGCGATGTGGGCCAGGGCTACCTGTTCGACCGGCCGATCCCCGGTGCAGAGCTGCTGGAGAAGCTTAAACGCTATCCCCGCGGGCCAATCGCCTGACAGCGCTGTAACACTCGGGCACACTGGCTGTCTGACAATTTACTGCTACTCAACCTGACGAGAGGACTGATCATGGTCTTGCGCTCGGAAATTCTGGTGAACAAAAACGTGCTGCCTACTCAAGAACAAGCTTTGCCTGGCCGTGAAACCCCAATGGCGCTGCCAGAGACCCACTTCGTCAACGGCAACCCGCTGCTGGGCCCGTTCATTGATGACGTCGGCTTTGCAATCTTCGGCCTGGGGTGTTTCTGGGGTGCGGAACGTAAATTCTGGGAACGCGACGGCGTGGTCAGCACAGTGGTCGGCTATGCCGGCGGCTTCACGCCGAACCCGACCTACGAAGAAGTCTGCTCTGGCCTGACCGGCCACAGCGAAGTGGTGCTGGTGGTGTATGACCAGGCCAAGGTCAAGTATGAAGACCTGTTGAAGATGTTCTGGGAACTGCATAACCCGACCCAGGGCATGCGCCAGGGCAATGACATCGGCAGCCAGTACCGTTCGGTGATTTATGCCACCACGCCAGAGCAATTGGCGGCGGCGAAAGCGAGCGCCGAGGCTTATCAAGCCGAATTGACCAAAGCCGGCGTGGGTACTATTACCACTGAAATCGACGAAGCACCGACGGTGTACTTTGCCGAAGCGTACCACCAGCAGTACCTGGCGAAGAACCCGCAGGGTTACTGCGGAATCGGCGGCACTGGCGTGATCTGCCCGATCTAAGGTCACCATAAATCGAAAATGTGGGAGGGGGCTTGCTCCCGATTGCTGAGTGCCAGCCATTACAGCTGTAACTGACACTCCGCTATCGGGAGCAAGCCCCCTCCCACATTTGGTTCTGTGTTTGGTTTGGGAACAGTTATTCGGCGATGAGCCAATCCATCTGCCACCCACCCTGGGTCTGGCCAAGCTTCTTGGACAGCCACGGCAGCAGCTCACGCAACTCCTCTTCCAAACCCCACGGCGGGTTGGCAATCGCCAGGCCCGAGCCGGTCAGGGTGTTGGGGGTGTCCAGGGGATGCACCAGCAACTCCACCCGCAGCAACTTCGGCGCACCGGTGCCGGCCAGGTCCTGGTAGAAGCGGCGCAACATGCGCTGGTCCTTCACCGGGTACCAGATCGCCGCGACCGTCTGGCGCATACGGCTGACCGCTTCCTTGAGGGACGCCGCGCAACGCTGCATTTCATCAAGCTGTTCAAACGGCGGGTCGATCAGCATCAGCGCGCGCTTTTCCGGCACTGGCAGCATGGCGCGTGGCACGTGCCAGCCTTCGCCCAGGTGCACTTTGACGCGGCGATCACCCTTCATGTTGTCCTTGAGCAGCACGCCGTCTTCCGGGTGCTTTTCGTTAAGCAGCACGCGGTCCTGTGGCCGCGTCAGGCGTCGGGCCAGCTCCGGCGAGCCCGGGTAATAGCGCAACTGGCCATCCGGGTTCATCTCGTGCAGCACGCGCATGTAGTCAGCGGTGAGCGGCGGCAGGTCGCTTGCTCCCCACAGGCGGGCGATGCCCTCCAGGTATTCACCCGTGCGGTTGGCCTGGTCGCCCTGCAGGTCGTACAGGCCAATGCCAGCGTGGGTGTCGAGGTAGGCGAACGGCTGCTCCTTGCGCGACATCAGGGCGATGAGGCGGGTCAAGGTCAGGTGTTTGAAGACATCGGCGTGGTTGCCGGCGTGAAAGGCGTGACGATAATTCATGGTTGCTCCTGCGCAGGGGGCGAAGTTTACCTTCTGCGCGAGCAAAGGTGCAGAGTCGTGTGCCGAGAGGCGTTTATGCCACCAACCATGGCGTGCTGCACAACTCCGATTCGAGGTGGTTAACCAGCGCCTGGTAATCCACCAATGGTTCGCGCACGAAGTAGGCAACCTTGTGCCTCAAAATCGACAATGAGAAGGCTGCGTATAAGTCGGGACGTTGCTCTTCAAGCCATTGCAGCAGATTTTCGATCAGCGTTTGAGGTGATTGCTCGGCCAACTGTTTCAGTAATGATGCGGGTACTCGCCACCAGGGACTTGGCTTGGCTGCGGTCACCGGCCCGGTCGTCACCGTCAACGAGTCGCCATTGATCCAATAACAGCGAAACACCGGCAATACGCTGCCCGCTTCCTCTCCCAGTTTTTGCATAATCGGCAGAAACTGCAGGCCATCCCAAAAGCGTAAAAATACTGCGTGGCCATCGGCCAGGTATACCTTGGTCAAGCTTTGCAGATGTGCGATCACCACTTCCAAAGGGCTGGACGATACCGCCAGCCATCCCCAATCAGTGGTTTCGGTGGCGGCGATCCAGTCGAGAAAAGCGCTTCCTGGCTCGACGATACCCACGTAAGGCATTACCTCATCCCATTCGGCATATGGCGTACCTGCCCATAGCGATTGAGGGCGCATCCCCGCAGCTGTGGCTTGCCAGGCGGCCAACGGCCTGGCGGCACTGGCATTGCTCAGCACGGCATAGAGCTGTTCATTGGGGCGCAGCACGTCTTGTGCAAGCCAGGCACTGGGAGCCAAAGATGGATGCATTAGGACAAGTTCCTTTTTAAAGCTGACTGAAACACTCTTCATCTGCAAACGAGTGGGCAACCGATTCTGCACCGGCCCTTTATCCTGTTGGTCAAGCAGCTACTAAATCGGATAATCCCTACACCAAGTTCATTGTGACAAAAGTGTCAGGCTTGATTTCCCCGCCCTGGCATTTACCGCGGATGAGCTGAATCGTATGCGGAAAAATCAACCTTGAATATAAGCACTGAGCCGTCAGGTGTTACACCACCTAACAGCTTTCTCAGTGTGCCATTTTGCAGCGCGTGCGAGACAGCCTGATAGGCCGGCGTATTGGCTACTTCGGCACGCGCCGCCGAAGAGTTCGCCTCAGCAAGACAGTTATCCAACACCGAACTGACCCACGCATCGCTCAACTGCACATTCCCTCCCGCCCCCGCATCAGACATCGCTACAGAGCCTAACGTATTGCCATTGCCAACGCTTTTAATCTGCTTTGCCTCCAGTACGTATATATTTCCATTCGGCCCCTCTAACACCAGATCAAATCCACTTTTCCCATTCTTGTACTGCCCTCCTGGGAGCACCTTGTATCCGTCACGCTCAAGAGTGAGCTTCAGTATTTTCTCGTTAAGAGCACCCTTTTTATAATTATTTTCGGCTATCTTTATTGGAGAATTTTCATGCACTTGGTTAAGCGCATTCAGCGCTTGAATACTTTCAATTTGCTCCTGATTGTAAGTGCGAGCGGGATAGCGAACTGCCGCATTTCTTGAGGCTTGGTTAACATTCAAGCCTCCGCGCCCACCCGCAGCAGCGATGGATCCCAGCCCCTCGAAAGCGTCGAACCTCGGAGCCCACAACGGTAGCGGCAAGCCTTTGAGACTTACCTCCACCAAACTTTGAACTTGATCATAGGGAAGTCCATGCTTAAGCACATACTGATCGATAAGTGCATCTTGCCGAGAAGCCTCGGCCATCAGAATGGTAGGTTCAGTAGTGCGAATTATTTGTCGACCGTATTGTTTTATATATTCTTGTACCGCAACATCATTTGCAGTACGCACTCCGGCTTCCTTGTTGGCGCTCTCCGAAATACCGAGAAGACGTCTTACCATACTGCTCAGGACTTCCCGCCCCGCCATATCTGGCTCAGGTATCCAAGAACCTATTTCGAGACCTGGCTGTATAAATATATCAGGGGCCGACACATCGTCGCTGCCAATTATCTTCCAAGAAGCTTTATCAGCATCATAGTCTACGTTAAATATCTTCCCCTCAATCTGAACATAATTGCTGGTTTTAAGATCCGAACCGACCAGACTAATAATACCTTCCTGCGTATAGTGCCCGCACTCTGTAGCAACCCCATCCTTTATCTTCCAAAGAGGATAATTAGTCAGTTCCCCTTCCTGATTGAAGTTTCTAACCCTTCGATAGCCTTCCGGAGCAAATATTGATTCCTTACCTATGGATATCAATTCATATCCAGGAGGCACATCGATAGGCGTTTGGCCAACCGTCCGGACTTCATAGGGGTCAAGCGTGATAGTGCCTTGCCAAGCCTCAGGCTGGGAAGGAGGCTGCCATGCTCCCCCCGCAGTGCGCATGGAGTGCCAAATTCCGCTTGCATCCGGCTTGGCGACTCTCGCAGTGCTGACCAATAGAGAAGGGTTTTCAGGATCCCGCTGCCATAAGAGGTAGTGCTGGCCATCCATAGCATCCGGAGCAGCGCCAACAAAATACTGTCGCCCCTTGAACGTAATTTCCCTGGCCTCTGAAAGCTTCAGGCTAAATGGATTGAACGCGGCAGGCCGTTCAAAGACATACGGAAACCGCTCTTGGGATACGTTCAACGGCGGGCCGCCGCTACTCGATTGCGTTTCTACCGTTCTTGCACCTGACCGCGAGTTCGTATACTTACCAACTGCATGACTCATAGCCATCATCGCCACATCTGTCACGGCTGCCTTGAAACCGTTCTTACGCTCAGAATAGGTATCACCTTCGATGGCTTGATCCGTTTCCAGTCCTACTTGTGTCGTGAACGCCAAGGCATTGACGCCCATGCCAATGGGTCCCAAGAGCGCCAAGGGAATTGAGAACACTGCGTTGGCAGACTGGACGACTCCCAAAGCATCGTCCCTGTACACTTCCGAATTCGACTTGATCTGGGTATCCAAATCGGACTCTATGCGCGCCTGCGTCTCCCGGGCCATCATGGTGAAAACATCTTCTCGAACCCGCGAGTCGTTGACGTTGATATGATCACTATCGGCCTTCATCTCACCGCTACCGAGTTTGCTTAATGCGCTGTCAACACCGTTGACACTCAGCGAACCATATATTCCTTGCTGGCGATCGCTCAGGGAAAAGTGATGAGCAAGAGCGGCAGATTTGCCAGGGTCCTTCCCCTGCTCTACCACCCACCTTTGCAGTTCTGCCGTGTTCTGGAATACCTCAAAGACCGGGCACGCACCGGGGATGTAGAGAATTTGTTTACCCCGCTCGCCAACGAAACGCAGGATATCGGTGGCATGGTAGCCGTTGATATCAAAACGCATGACCTGGCTGCTGGCACCAGGCGCTGCCGTTGCTTGTAGTTGCTCAGACGTCGTTGGTGCATTCAATGGAAGGTCCGGTGCCCCGCCCCCCATCACCAAGGCATACTCTGCGGGATTTAGCGTGTTGGCGTTCAGCGCCTTGCGCGCTTCATCAACAAAATGGCCTTTGGCCGCGGAGCGCCATTGTGCACGATGATCAGTCCAGAACTTTTTGACGTTTCCAGTCAGCATGTTCTGCACATCCCCTGTGCGTACGATATCTAAGAACTGCGAAGGTTTTAGCGGCAGTTCATTACGGGCGTCATAACTATCCTTGTCGGGACCATCCGTATAAATACCATAGACCGCATCCAAGTCACGCCAACTCTCTATTGCACTCGGCACATCATCTTTTATTTTCGAATAGATATAACCCGGCAGGGTTCTATCAGCAATCAACCTCCCCAGACGCCCGAAAAAATCTGAAACACTACTACTATCCAGCAGCGAAAACGGACTAACGTTAGAACTTGCAAAGTGCGCTGTACTCTCAACTCTTCCAACCCAACGGTAGCGTTCGGCGGAAAAGAAATTGCTGGTCACAGCCTCGGTCAATGTCATCGACTGTTCAGGTTTACCTGAATATTTCCAACCGGTACTGGTATCTGCGGAATGAGCACCTTGGCTTTTGGAAAAACGATGTAAATAAACCTTATCAGGATCAACGAGTCTACCCGTGGCCGCCAGCACCTGCTGTTGTAACCATTTCTTTAGTGATGCATTAGGATCATACACACTGGCTGACGTGCTTAATTTGGACAGAGAATCAAAATTCTGCACCGTTTCAACCGGCGGATTCTTAACCGCCTCAAGTGCTGCACGCCCGGAGCTAAAAGACGGCATCATGGTTAACACCTCAACTTTAAGTTTTCAATAGACGACTACCAACCCGTACAGCAATAACCTCAAGGCCCGGACATGCCAGCAGGCGTGCTATATATTTACCTCACGCCCTCAAGCGTGACCACAACCTTAAAGTTGAAATATGTTTCCGCCGCTCTTTTCAGAAAATAAATAAAGATTTATAAAACATTTTTCCCTTCATCGATAAATTTACTCTTCAGAGACAGCGCCATAACAACATCACTTAAGTGCTCATCGGTCCAGGCTGGTAACAAATAAGCCCCACTTAACCCTACATTGCCTACGGCCTTGATCCGAAGAACAAAGCCACTATCAGCCAATGCCTACACACTGTTCAGTTTTAGAGGTGTGCAACATGGTCATGCTGAGCAAAATCGCACTGCCCGCTTTTGCAGCGCTCGCACTCCTCGCAAAATGGAGCACTGCGTTTCAGGCTGGCGACCTGTACGAGGCTCAGTGGAGCAGGAATAACCGCCAGTAATTGCCCATTGAACCCTGGTATCAATGGCGCAGCCGCCGAAACAGGCCCGCCTCCGAGCTGGATCGGCACACTGCTGAAAATCCCGGCCGCCGACAGCGTGATCGACTGCCCTCCTGCTTGAATGGTCACACTGACACCCGCATCAATAACGATGCTTTGCCCAGCCCCCAACTGAATGGTCTGCCCGGCACGCATATGCTGCGAACCGCCGACCACCAGATGATCATCCTGCTTGAGTTCAGTTACGCGATTGCCATGTGTGATGCGCTGCTCTTCGCCCTGCAACTCATGGTACGACTCACCGCCCACCCGCACACGACGCCGGTTATCGACCCGCACCTGCTGGTCATTCAGCACATGCTGGGTCCAGTCGCGCTGGGCGCGCAGGTAGATCTCCTCGGCGCCCTTGCGGTCTTCGATACGTAATTCGTTGTAGCCTCCACCCCCCGGGCTGCTCTGGCTACGCCATATGCTGCGGGTTTTGTCCGCCGGCAGATCGAGAGGCATCGCCGTGGCGGCATTTGGCAGGCATCCCACCACCAGCGGCATATCCAAGTCGCCATTGACGAAGCCCACCAGCACTTCCATGCCGACCCTGGGGATCAGCACCGCACCATAGCAGTCATGGGCCCAGCCGCTGGCGACCCGCAACCAGCAACTGGAATGCTCGTCGTGCTCACCTACGCGGTCCCAGGCCAGTTGCACCTTGACGCGACCGTATTCATCACAATGGATTTCACTGCCCGCCGGGCCAGTGACCACGGCGCTTTGATAACCCGATACGCTCGGGCGCGGCTGCTCAGCCAAGGGCGGGCGAAAGACTGCATCCCAGGGTGCGGCGGCAAATGTATTGCGATACCCCTGGCGAAATTCTCCCCCAGCCACCTCGGTGACCGCTTCCTCCAGTACCTGGGGCTGCTTGCCTTCGTGGGTCACTTGCGTCACCAGCCACAAGTCGTTCCAGCCCTCGCACGGGTGGTCCCGCAGCTGCAGGAACCGACCGCTGGCCAAGGCCGGCTCGTCACCTTGGCCATAGGCAACCCGATAGTCACTACGGTGCCGCTCCAAGCCACGCTGGGCGAGATACTTCCCATGGGCCCGGTCGGAAAAATGGCCGGGGAATTGTTGCATTTCAAGCGTTGGGGGCTGTTTGTCGCCGGCCGCGCTTTCCAGCTCAAGACGTGGTTTGCGAAAATCATAATCGCGCAGGTTGAGCGCCGTGGTGCGGGTTGCCAGCTGCAGCGTAAAGCGCTTGATCGCGGGGGTATCGGCAACCATTCCCGAGCCGGGTCGGTAAGGTGTGGGCTGTTCCGCCTGGGCAAACACGGTCTGGTCATCGCCAAACACCAGCAGGTGCCCCTCGCAAGCATGTTGGAAGTGATAGTGAATGCCCAATTCGGCACACAGGCGCTGGATGAACGCCAGGTCAGTCTCACCGAACTGCACGCAGTACTCGCGTTCAGGGTAATGGCCGCTAAGCCGGAACTCGAAGCGATCACTTTGGATACCTTGCCCAATCAACACCTGCGCAACAATCTGCGGCACCGTCTTATGTTGAAAAATACGTTGCTGGCCGCTGTGCGCCAGGTACGCCAAGTGCGGCACCAGACTGAGCTGGTAACGCGTCAGGCGTCGTCCGGAATCGCCCTGGGCGACCCGATAAACCAAGCCGTGAACACCATGGCCCTGCTCATTGAAACTCAAGTACACCTGGCGATGCAGCAAGCCCTCCAAATCAAGATCCGGTTGCTCGCTGACCAGCTCAAGTTCAAAACGGTAAGGCTGGCTGATGGCCTCGGTGCCGCTGAACTTGAACACCTTTAAGTCGCTGGGCACCCCATCAAGGGCCAGGGTAAATGCACTTTGATTGGCAGGAGCGAACATCCGGTGTTTCTCTGCGAAGGGTGGGCGGTCGATTCTGCACCAGCTTGTTGCCGGCCAGGACTCCTCGCAGGCAAATCAGTAAGGTCCTACCCTTGGCTTCATTCGTCAGCAGCCGAAGGCTCGCACAAAAAAAGGCCCGGCATCCTCAGGACGCGGGCCTTTTTCACTCGTTCAACAGGCGTTAAACGCCCAAGGATTTACTTGTTGAGGTTGTAGTCTTTTTCCGCCGCATCAAAGCGCTCGACCATACCCGCAGTCGGTGCGCTCATCTTGCTCACGAAGTAGATCGCCAGGCTGGCGAAGATGAAGCCTGGGATGATTTCGTACAGCCCCAGCAGTTCGAAGTGCTTCCACACGATGACGGTGATCGCGCCGACTAGGATGCCGGCCAGTGCGCCGTTGCGAGTCATGTTTTTCCAGATCACCGAGATCAGCACCACAGGGCCGAACGCAGCGCCGAAGCCTGCCCAGGCGTAGCTGACCAGGCCCAGTACGCGGTTTTCCGGGTTGGCGGCCATGGCGATGGCGATCAAGGCCACTACCAGCACCATGATTCGGCCAACCCATACCAGCTCAAGCTGGGAAGCGCCTTTGCGCAGGAACGCCTTGTAGAAGTCCTCAGTCAGGGCGCTGGAGCACACCAACAACTGGCAGCTCAAAGTACTCATGACCGCCGCCAGGATCGCCGACAGCAATACACCGGCAATCCATGGGTTGAACAGGAGCTTGGCCAGTTCGATAAACACACGCTCAGGGTTTTCGGTCACCGGGCCTGCCACTTCCGGATGCGCCGAGAAGTAGGCGATACCGAAGAAGCCCACTGCCACGGTGCCGCCCAGGCACAGGATCATCCAGGTCATGGAGATGCGACGCGCCTTGGCGATCGACTTTACCGAATCCGCTGCCATGAAACGCGCAAGGATGTGCGGCTGGCCGAAGTAACCCAGGCCCCAGCCCATCAGCGAGATGATGCCGATGAAGGTGGTGTTCTTCAGCATGTCGAAGTTGGTCGGGTCCTTGGCTTCGATAGCCAGGAAGGTGGTGTCTACACCGCCGGTCGCCAGCAGCACGATGATCGGCGTCAGGATCAGCGCGAAGATCATCAGTGTGGCTTGTACGGTGTCGGTCCAGCTGACCGCCAGGAAACCACCGATAAAGGTGTAGGCAATGGTCGCCGCAGCACCGGCCCACAGCGCAGTCTCATAGGACATGCCGAAGGTGCTTTCGAACAGGCGGGCACCGGCGACGATGCCGGAAGCGCAGTAAATGGTGAAGAACACCAGGATCACCACGGCGGAGATGATCCGCAGCAGGCCGCTTTTGTCTTCGAAGCGGCTGGAGAAGTAATCCGGCAAGGTCAGGGCGTCGCCGTTGTGTTCGGTCTGCACCCGCAGGCGGCCGGCCACGAACAACCAGTTGAGGTAGGCACCGACGATCAGGCCAATGGCAATCCAGCTTTCCGACAGGCCGGACATGTAGATCGCGCCCGGCAAGCCCATCAACAACCAGCCGCTCATGTCGGAAGCACCGGCTGACAAGGCTGTTACCACGCTACCGAGGCTGCGACCGCCGAGGATGTAATCGGAAAGGTTGTTGGTGGAGCGATAGGCCATCAGGCCGATCAGCACCATTGCTGCGATGTAGATCACGAACGTGATCAGGGTTGGATTGCTAACGCTCATAGGAGTGACGCCCTGGCTTTGTTTTTATGTAGCGACGGTCAGTCGGACGACCATCGGTTCAGTAACCGGATAGACGAGCCCGCATGCCGCGCATTTATGACTGGCGTTTCCCCAGGAAAGCCGCCAGCCGATGAACCACCCCTAGAGATGGTTGCACCTTGGTGCGCGAATGCTATTCAACAAAGCAAATAAGGTGCAACCAGTTTCTTTCGAATAAGTTGCACCCAAGTGTGTTTCTGGATAAACGCCCTGTTTTTGCTCCTTTTCGGAGCAAGAACAGCGGATCTCAGAAGCAAATGCACCAATGCAAAGCGGATTCGGCCGTGGGCCATATTTTTTCCGATCAACCGTCGAAAATTTCCTGAACAAAAGGGTTGCACCCGGTTGCACCTGCGCATGGGCAAAGCTAATCTTGCGGCCAGCAGATGCCACTCGGTAGTGGCACCCATGAGGATAATAAAGATGGCAACGACCACCCTTGGGGTCAAACTCGACGACCCGACCCGCGAACGCCTTAAGGCCGCTGCGACCTCAATTGATCGCACGCCGCACTGGCTGATCAAACAGGCGATTTTCAATTACCTGGAGAAACTCGAGGGTGGTGCAACCCTGTCCGAGCTCAATGGTTCGGGCAGCAAGGACGCCGAAGACGCAGGCGAGATCCAGGCCGATCACGCCCATCAATGCTTCCTGGAGTTCGCCGAAAGCATCCTGCCGCAATCGGTCCTGCGCGCCTCGATCACCGCCGCTTACCGCCGCCCAGAGCCGGAAGTGGTACCGATGCTGATCGAGCAGGCGCGCCTGCCGGTCGAAATGGCCGAAGCCACCAACAAACTGGCCGCCTCGATTGCCGAAAAACTGCGCAATCAGAAGAGCGCCGGTGGCCGTGCCGGTATCGTCCAAGGCCTGCTGCAAGAATTCTCCCTGTCGTCCCAGGAAGGCGTGGCACTGATGTGCCTGGCTGAAGCGCTGCTGCGCATCCCGGACAAAGGCACTCGTGACGCGCTGATCCGCGACAAGATCAGCACCGGTAACTGGCAGCCGCACCTGGGTAACAGCCCGTCGCTGTTCGTCAACGCCGCCACCTGGGGCCTGCTGCTGACCGGCAAATTGGTCGCTACCCATAATGAGGCGGGCTTGACCTCGTCCCTGAGCCGTATCATCGGCAAAAGCGGCGAGCCGATGATCCGCAAGGGCGTCGACATGGCCATGCGCCTGATGGGCGAGCAGTTCGTCACCGGCGAAACCATCGCCGAAGCCCTGGCCAATGCGAGCAAGTTCGAAGCCAAAGGCTTCCGTTATTCCTACGATATGCTCGGTGAAGCCGCACTCACCGAACACGATGCCCAGAAGTACCTGGCCTCGTACGAACAAGCCATTCACTCCATCGGCAAAGCCTCCCATGGCCGCGGGATCTATGAAGGCCCGGGCATCTCCATCAAGCTTTCCGCCCTGCACCCGCGCTACAGCCGCGCACAGTACGAGCGTGTGATGGACGAGCTGTACCCGCGCCTGCTGTCGCTGACCTTGCTGGCCAAGCAATACGACATCGGCCTGAACATCGACGCCGAAGAAGCCGACCGCCTCGAGCTGTCCCTGGACCTGCTCGAGCGCCTGTGCTTCGAGCCGCAACTGACTGGCTGGAACGGCATCGGCTTTGTGATCCAGGCTTACCAGAAGCGTTGCCCGTATGTGATCGACTACGTCATCGACCTGGCCCGCCGCAGCCGCCATCGCCTGATGATCCGCCTGGTAAAAGGCGCGTACTGGGACAGCGAAATCAAACGCGCCCAGGTCGAGGGCCTGGAAGGCTACCCGGTCTACACCCGCAAGGTGTACACCGACGTTTCCTACATTGCCTGCGCACGCAAACTGCTGTCGGTGCCGGAAGCCATCTACCCGCAGTTCGCCACGCACAACGCCCATACCCTGTCGGCCATCTACCATATCGCCGGTCAGAACTATTACCCCGGCCAGTACGAGTTCCAATGCCTGCACGGCATGGGTGAACCGCTGTACGAACAAGTGGTGGGCAAGGTTTCCGAAGGCAAGCTGAACCGTCCGTGCCGCGTATACGCGCCGGTCGGTACCCACGAAACGCTGCTGGCCTACCTGGTACGCCGCCTGCTGGAAAACGGCGCCAACACCTCATTCGTCAACCGTATCGCCGACCAATCGATCTCGATCCAGGAGCTGGTGGCCGATCCAGTGGCCAGCATCGAGCAGATGGCTACGCTGGAAGGTGGCTTCGGCTTGCCGCACCCGCGTATTCCGCTGCCGCGTGACCTGTATGGCAGCGACCGCGCCAACTCGGCCGGTATCGACCTGGCCAACGAACACCGCCTGGCGTCGCTGTCCTGCGCCTTGCTGGCTACCGCCCACAACAACTGGAGAGCCGCGCCGATGCTCGGTTGCGCCTCCAGCCAGGAAGCGGCCCAGCCGGTGCTGAACCCGTCTGATCTGCGTGATGTGGTCGGCCACGTACAGGAAGCCACTGTCGAAGACGTCGACAACGCGATCCAGTGCGCCATCAGCGCCGCACCGATCTGGCAGGCCACCCCGCCCGCCGAACGCGCCGCGATCCTGGAGCGTGCCGCCGACCTGATGGAAGGCGAGATCCAGCCGCTGATGGGCCTGCTGGCCCGCGAAGCCGGCAAGACCTTCGCCAACGCCATCGCCGAAGTGCGTGAAGCCGTGGACTTCCTGCGGTACTACGCGGTGCAGGCGCGCAACGATTTCACCAATGACGCCCATCGCCCACTGGGCCCGGTGGTATGCATCAGCCCATGGAACTTCCCGCTCGCCATCTTCAGCGGCCAGGTTGCTGCAGCATTGGCCGCCGGTAACCCGGTACTGGCCAAACCTGCCGAACAAACCCCGCTGGTCGCCGCCCAAGCCGTGCGCATCCTGCTAGAAGCCGGTATTCCGGAAGGCGTGCTGCAACTGCTGCCGGGCCAGGGCGAAAGCGTCGGTGCCCGCCTGGTGGGTGATGATCGCGTCAAAGGCGTGATGTTCACCGGCTCCACCGAGGTTGCGCGCCTGCTGCAACGCAATGTTGCCGGGCGCCTGGACGCCCAGGGTCGCCCGATCCCACTGATCGCCGAAACCGGTGGCCAGAACGCAATGATCGTTGACTCGTCGGCACTCACTGAACAGGTGGTGATCGACGTGGTGTCCTCGGCCTTCGACAGCGCCGGCCAACGCTGCTCGGCCCTGCGTGTACTGTGCCTGCAGGAAGATTCGGCAGACCGCGTGATCGAAATGCTCAAGGGCGCCATGGCTGAATGCCGCCTGGGCAACCCTGAGCGTCTGTCGGTGGACATCGGCCCGGTGATCGACGCCGAAGCCAAGGCCGGCATCGAAAAACACATCCAGGCCATGCGCGATAAAGGCCGCACGGTGTACCAGGTGGCGATTGCCGACGGTGAAGAGATCAAGCGCGGCACCTTCGTGACGCCAACCCTGATCGAACTGGAAAGCTTCGACGAACTGCAACGGGAAATCTTCGGCCCGGTGCTGCACGTGGTGCGCTACAAGCGCAAAGAGATCGACCAGTTGATCGGCCAGATCAACGCGTCGGGCTACGGCCTGACCCTGGGCGTGCACACCCGCATCGACGAAACCATCGCCAAGGTGATCGACAACGTCAATGCCGGTAACGTCTACGTCAACCGCAACATCGTGGGTGCCGTGGTCGGCGTGCAACCGTTCGGCGGCGAAGGCCTGTCGGGCACCGGCCCGAAAGCCGGTGGCCCGCTGTACCTGTACCGCCTGCTGTCGACTCGTCCTACCGATGCAATCGAGCAATCCTTTGTACGGGGTGACAAGTTGGCGGCGCCGGATGTACGTCTGCGCGATGCCATGAGCCAAGCGCTGACCTCTCTGAAGTCCTGGACCGACAGCAATAAGTTCAGTGAACTGAGCGCGCTGTGCACGCAGTTTGCCGCGCAGTCGCAAAGCGGTATCACCCGCCAACTGGCCGGCCCGACCGGTGAGCGCAACAGCTATGCCATCCTGCCGCGCGAGCACGTGCTGTGCCTGGCTGAAGTGGAAGGCGACTTGCTCACTCAACTGGCGGCGGTGTTGGCGGTAGGCGGCTCGGCGGTATGGCCGGAAACCGAGCTGACCAAAGCGTTGTTCGCACGCCTGCCGAAGGATATTCAGGCGAAGATCAAGCGCGTGGCTGACTGGACCAAAGACGACGTGGTGTTCGATGCCGTCCTGCACCACGGCGATTCCGACCAATTGCGTGCGGTATGCCAGCAAGTGGCGCAGCGTGGTGGGGCGATTGTTGGGGTGCATGGTATGTCTCAGGGTGAGACGGCCATTGCCCTGGAGCGTTTGGTGATCGAGCGGGCGTTGAGCGTCAACACCGCAGCGGCAGGCGGTAACGCCAGCCTGATGACTATCGGTTAAAACCTGTGGGGGGGCTTGCTCCCGATAGCGGAGTGTCAGTCAGCACATTGGACACTGACACACTGCTATCGGGAGCAAGCCCCCTCCCACATTGACTGCACTTCAATTACCTGCCTGCGTTTTGCCCTTCCATCACCCAGATCAATCTTGCTATCCAGCCTATATTCACGCGCTTAGACTCAGGCCAATTCCTCCAAAGGTAAGCCGCCATGTCCGAGTCGCTGCTCAGTTCCCGCAATCTGGCTTTCGAGCTGTATGAAGTCCTCGATGCCGAGGGCCTGACCCAGCGCGAGCGGTTTGCCGAACACAATCGCGAAACCTTCGATGCAGCCATTAGCACCGCGCGCAACATCGCCGAAAAGTACTTCGCCCCCCACAACCGCAAGAATGATGAAAACGAACCGCGCTATGAAGACGGCCAGGCCATCCTGATTCCGGAGGTCAAACCCGCCGTAGATGCCTTCCTGGAAGCCGGTTTCCTCAACGCCGCACGCAGTTTCGAAGCCGGTGGCATGCAACTGCCGACACTGTTGTCCCAGGCGTGCTTCGCCCACTTCCAATCGGCCAACGCCGCATCGACCTCCTACCCGTTCCTGACCATGGGCGCCGCCAACCTGATCGAAAGCTTCGGCACCGAAGAGCAGAAACAACGCTTCCTGCAACCGATGATCGAAGGACGTTTCTTCGGAACCATGGCCCTGACCGAGCCCCATGCTGGTTCATCCCTATCGGATATTCGTACCCGCGCTGAACCTGCGGCTGACGGCAGTTATCGACTCAAGGGTAACAAGATCTTCATCTCCGGCGGTGACCACTCGCTGTCGGAAAACATCGTGCATATGGTGCTGGCCAAGCTGCCCGACGCCCCTGCCGGCGTGAAAGGTATTTCGCTGTTTATCGTGCCTAAGTTCCTGGTCAACGATGACGGTAGCCTGGGCGCTCGCAACGACGTGTTGCTGGCCGGGCTGTTTCACAAGATGGGCTGGCGCGGCACCACGTCCACCGCGCTGAACTTCGGGGATAACGGTGACTGTGTCGGCTATCTGGTGGGCAAACCCCACCAGGGTTTGAGTTGCATGTTCCAAATGATGAATGAGGCGCGCATCGGCGTGGGCATGGGCGCGGTGATGCTCGGTTACGCCGGCTACCTTTACTCGCTGGAGTACGCCCGCGAACGCCCACAGGGCCGTCTGCCGGACAGCAAGGACCCGAGCACCGCGCCGGTGTCGATCATCCAGCACGCCGACATCAAGCGCATGCTGCTGACCCAGAAAGCCTATGTGGAAGGCGCCTTCGACCTCGGTCTGTACGCGGCGCGGCTGTTCGATGACACCACCACCCTGCCCTCCGACGTCGAGCGCAAACAAGCCCACGAACTGCTCGATCTGCTCACGCCTATCGTCAAATCCTGGCCGTCGGAGTTTTGCCTCAAGGCCAACGAACTGGCGATCCAGATCCTCGGCGGCCATGGCTACACCCGCGAATACCCGGTGGAGCAGTACTATCGCGATAACCGCTTGAACCCGATCCACGAAGGCACCCACGGTATCCAGTCCCTGGACTTGCTCGGGCGCAAATTGGCACAGAACGGTGGAGCCGGTTTGAAACAGTTGATTCGCTTGATCGCCGAGACCGGTGCACGGGCGCAGCAGCACCCGTCACTTACGGCACTAAGGGAGCCATTGGAGCAACTGGTTAATCGACTGCAAAGCGTCACCATTGGCCTGCTGACCGATCTCGCCCAGGGCAAGGTCAACAGCAGCCTGGCGAACTCGGCACTGTACTTGAAGGTGTTCGGGCATACGGTGATCGGCTGGCGCTGGCTGGAACAGGCGATCCGCGCCGAAGAAGGGCTGGTCAAAGGCAATGCAGCCGATGTGGCCTTCTATAAGGGCAAGCTCCAGGCTGCCCGGTACTTTCTGACGTGGGAAGTACCAGGCTGCCATCATGAACTGGCGATTCTGGAGGCACGCGACGATACGTGCCTGGGGATGCAAGACGACTGGTTCTAGGGCTGCCCGATCACCTTGGAAATCACATCAACCGTGGCGCTGACTTGCTCTTGGTAACGGTCGAGTTCCTGCTGGTGCGCTTGCTGCATTTCGATCTGCTCGGCGCACAGGTTCAGCGCGGCCAATACCAATAATTTGTCACCGATCAGGGTCGGGTACTTTTTCTTGGTCACTGCCAGGGAAGCCTTGAGCATGGTCACAGCGTGCATCAGGGTCTGATCTTCGCCGGCCGGTGCCTTGATCGAGTAATCCTCTCCGAGAATCGAAACGACCTTTATCCCTTCATTCATGCGCTGACAGGCCCTGCGCTCACACGCTCAACCAGTGCCTGGATGCGAGCGGCGGTGGCGCCGTGCTTTTCTTCCTGCTCCATCAGGTTCAGTTGCAGGCTGTCGTTTTCATCCTTGGCACGGGCCAGTTCGGCCTTGAGGGATTCGTTGCTGCCCAGCAGCTCTTGATTCTGCTGTACGAGGTCGCTGACCAGTTGTTCCAATTGGCTGAGGGATGCTTCTAACATTTTGATTTCTCGGGCATTTAAAAAGGGCGGTGACGATAAAGAAAATTCACCTCGGATGCCAGGGTTATCCCCGGCGTGCGGCCCGATTATCCAGGGGCGGGCCGCACTTTCGAGCCTTAGTGACTGCATTTACCCGATCTGGTTCCTGAATCGTCCCAACCCCTCGTCAGATGCGACAAAAGCGCGCGGCCCCTTAAGACTTTAGTCCCATGGCCGATAAGGCAGGCACACCTCGTCCCATGGCCGCATGGATCGCGCTTCTCCCCAGGATTCCAGCATGTCTCTTCGTAATATGAATATCGCCCCGAGGGCCTTCCTCGGCTTCGCGTTTATTGGCGCCCTGATGTTGTTGCTCGGTGTGTTCGCCCTGAACCAGATGAGCAAGATCCGCGCAGCCACCGAAGACATCACCTCGGCCAGCGTACCCAGCATTCGTGCCCTCGACGAGTTCACCCAGCTGACCCTGCGCTTGCGCGTGTTGTCGTACCGTTTGCTGACCAACCGCGAGCCTGAGGTGCAGCAAAAAACCCTGGAAGCCTTTGAGTTGCGCAATCAGCAGATTCGCACGGCCCAGGGCGTCTACGAAAAACTCATCACCAGTACGCAAGAACGCAACGCCTACGACGAGTACGTGCGCCTGCTGGGCCAGTACCACCAGATTGAAGAGCGCATGAAGAGCCTGTCACGCGCCAATCAGATCGACGAGCTGCGCAACTTGCTGAACACCGAGTTGCTGAGCAACTCCGAGCAGGTCAACGCCGTATTGACCCGTTTGCTGGATATCAACAACGACGACGCCAACGCCACCAACCAGCAAGCCAAAGACCAGTACGAAATGGCCTTTGACCTGGTAGTGGGCCTGCTGGTGGTTGCCACGGCGCTGACCGTGTTGTTCGCCTGGCTGCTGACCCGCAGCATCACCCTGCCCATCGCCCGAGCGCTTGAAGCCGCCGAAGAAGTGGCCGAAGGTAACCTGACGCGCCCGATCACCGTAGACGGCAACGACGAAGCCGGCCGCCTGCTGGCCGCCATGGCCAAGATGCAAAACAAGCTGCGCGACACCCTGCAACGCATCGCCGGCTCCGCCACGCAACTGGCCTCTGCTGCCGAGGAGCTGAACGCCGTCACCGACGAAAGCGCCCGTGGCCTGACCCAGCAAAACAATGAAATCGAACAGGCGGCCACCGCCGTCAATGAGATGACCAGCGCCGTGGAAGAAGTCGCGCGCAATGCGGTCAGCACGTCCGAGGCCTCGCGCAACGCCACCACCTCCGCCGGTGATGGTCGTGACCTGGTGCAGGAAACCGTCAGTGCCATCGAACGCATGAGCGCCGACGTACAAGCCACCGCCTCGCTGATTGGCGACCTGGCCAATGAATCGCGGGATATCGGCAAGGTGCTGGACGTGATTCGCGGCCTGGCTGACCAGACCAACCTGCTGGCCCTGAACGCAGCAATTGAAGCCGCACGGGCCGGGGAAGCCGGGCGCGGTTTCGCCGTAGTGGCGGATGAAGTGCGGGCCCTGGCTCATCGCACCCAGCAATCCACCAGCGAGATCGAGCGCATGATCGGCAGCATCCAGACCGGTACTGAGCACGCAGTCGATTCGATGCGCAACAGCACCGAGCGGGCCGAGTCGACGCTGAACATTGCCAAGGGCGCGGGCATGTCGCTGGATACCATCAACACCGCGATTGTCGAGATCAACGAGCGCAACCTCGTCATCGCCAGCGCGGCGGAAGAGCAGGCGCAAGTGGCGCGGGAAGTGGACCGTAACCTGGTGAACATTCGTGATCTGTCGGTGCAATCCGCTACGGGCGCCGGCCAGACCAGCGCCGCGAGCAGCGAATTGTCGCGCCTGGCGGTGGACCTGAACGGGATGGTAGGCCGCTTCCGTCTATAACCCTGAAGCCCGCCCCCCTTTGTAGGAGCGAGCTTGCTCGCGAAAAACGCCAACGATAACGCGCGCGTCCTGAATAAACGTGGCGCCTGGGAGTTTTTCGCGAGCAAGCTCGCTCCTACACCTCCCACATTTGCTTTTGCGCAAATCAGAAAAAGCTTTTTGACAGCGCAGCATTTCAACAGGTTAGAATCCCTGGCACGCAGACTGCATGGTCAGTTTGCGCCCCGTCTTCCCTGCTCTGGAGTACTGCCTTTGAATGCGACGACCATCAACAGCCTGTTCTTGATCGGCGCGTTGCTGGTGAGTGCGAGCATTCTGGTGAGCTCCCTTTCGTCCCGCCTGGGTATCCCGATTTTGGTGATCATCCTGGCCGTGGGCATGACCGCCGGCGTCGATGGCGGCGGCATCATTTTCGATAACTACCCGACCGCCTACCTGGTGGGCAACCTCGCCCTGGCCGTGATCCTGCTCGACGGCGGGTTGCGCACACGGGTGGCGAGCTTCCGTGTGGCGCTGTGGCCGGCCTTGTCCCTGGCTACGGTGGGGGTGTTGATTACCACCGGCCTCACGGGCATGGCCGCGGCCTGGCTGTTCGACCTCAATATCATCCAGGGCTTGCTGATCGGCGCCATCGTCGGCTCCACGGACGCTGCAGCGGTGTTCTCGCTGCTGGGCGGCAAGGGCCTCAACGAACGGGTCAGCGCCAGCCTGGAAATCGAATCCGGCAGCAACGACCCGATGGCGGTGTTCCTCACCGTCACCCTGATCGACATGCTCGCCAGCGGCCAGACCGGCCTGCACTGGAGCCTGCTGACGCACCTTATCCGCGAATTCGGCATCGGCGGCCTGGTGGGCCTGGGCGGCGGCTGGCTGATGTTGCAATTGGTCAACCGTATCAACCTGGCCAACGGCCTGTATCCGATCCTGGTCATCGCCGGCGGCCTGTTCGTCTTCGCCCTGACCAACGCCCTGCACGGCAGCGGCTTCCTGGCCGTGTACCTGTGCGGCCTGGTGATTGGCAACCGCCCGGTGCGCAGCCGCCATGGCATTTTGCATATGCTCGATGGCATGGCCTGGCTGGCGCAGATCGGCATGTTCCTGGTGCTGGGCCTGTTGGTCACGCCCCATGACCTGCTGCCCATCGCCCTGCCAGCCCTGGGCCTGGCGCTGTGGATGATCCTGTTTGCGCGGCCGTTGTCGGTGATGGTCGGGCTGTTGCCGTTCAAGGCCTTCCACGGGCGCGAAAAAGCCTTTATCGCCTGGGTCGGCCTGCGCGGCGCGGTGCCGATCATCCTCGCGGTGTTCCCGCTGATGGCCGGCCTGCCCCATGCGCAGCTGTACTTCAACCTGGCGTTCTTTATCGTGCTGGTGTCGCTGCTGGTGCAGGGCACGAGCCTGCCGTGGGTGGCCAAGCTGCTCAAGGTCACCGTACCGCCGGACCCAGCCCCGATTTCCCGGGCCGCCCTGGAAGTGCACGTCACCAGCGAGTGGGAGCTGTTCGTCTACCGCCTGGGCGCGGAAAAATGGTGCATCGGCGCGGCCCTGCGCGAGCTGAAAATGCCCGAAGGCACGCGCATCGCCGCGCTGTTCCGGGGCCAGCAACTGCTCCATCCGTCGGGTAGTACGGTGCTTGAAGTCGACGATCTGCTCTGTGTGATCGGCCACGAACACAACCTGCCGGCCCTTGGCAAACTGTTCAGCCAGGCACCCCAACGGGGCCTCGACCTGCGCTTCTTCGGCGACTTCGTGCTCGAAGGCGATGCCCAGCTGGGCGCGGTTTCGGCCCTGTACGGGCTCAAGCTGGAGGGTATCGACCCGGACATGCCATTGAGCCGCTTCATTACCCAGAAGGTCGGCGGCGCGCCGGTAGTGGGCGACCAGGTGGAATGGAACAACACCATCTGGACCGTCGCGGTCATGGACGGGAACAAGATTGGCAAAGTCGGCGTCAGATTCCCCGAAGGAAGTCGCCCGGGCCCCGGACTCTTCCTCTAAACTGCGGGGCAATAACGCCCCGATTCTTCACCTTGCAAGACCGGTCTCTATGCCAACCCTGCGCACTTTTCTCGCCACTGCCCTGCTGGGCTTGACCCTTTGTGTCGGCAGCGTATACGCCGCCGACCCAGCAAAACCTGGATAAACTGCCCGATCGCAAGCTGCCCGACGCCGACATGAAGGCGTTGCAGGCGATCCTGCAGCAGACCCTGACCTACCTGGGCAACAAGCAGGATTACGAACAACGCCTGGCCGACCTCAAGCGCCAGCTGGAAGAGGCTCCGCGCCAGACCACCGAGAACCAACGCGAGCTGACCCGGCTCAAGGCCACCAAGGTCATCCCGGTGGCCCAACGCTACGCCACCCTGCCGGTGCCGCAGCTCGAGCAATTGCTGGTACAACGCACCACCCAGCAAGGCGATCTGCAAAAAGAGCTGGCCGAGGCCAACAGCCTGACCATCGCCGCACAGACCCGCCCCGAGCGCGCCCAGACCGAAATCAGCAGCAGCCAGACGCGCATCCAGCAGATCAACGCCACGCTCAAACTCGGCAAAGACAATGGCAAGGCTCTCAGCGGCGACCAGCGCAACCAGTTGAACGCTGAACTGGCGGCCCTGAATGCACTGATCCCCCTACGCCGCCAGGAATTGGCCGGCAACAGCCAACTGCAAGACCTGGGCAACAGCCAGCATGACCTGATCCAGGAGAAAACCGCGCGCCTGGAGCAGGAAATCCAGGACCTGCAAACCCTGATCAACCAGAAACGCCTGG
This sequence comes from Pseudomonas sp. Root569, assembly GCF_001427465.1. NCBI lineage: Bacteria > Pseudomonadati > Pseudomonadota > Gammaproteobacteria > Pseudomonadales > Pseudomonadaceae > Pseudomonas > Pseudomonas sp. Root569. Next base: position 283,461 of record NZ_LMGQ01000024.1, read on the forward strand.
CCCAATCCCAACAGACCGTCACCCAACAGTCCATCGAAGCGCAGAAAGCCGGTGGCAGCAGCCTGTTGGCCACGGAAAGCGCGGCGAACCTCAAGCTCTCCGATTACCTGCTCAAAAGCACCGACCGCCTCAACGATTTGACCCAGAAAAACCTGCAGACCAAGCAGCAACTGGACACCGTGACCCAGAGCGATTCGGCCCTGGACGAGCAGATCAACGTGCTCAAGGGCAGCCTGCTGCTGTCCAAGATTCTGTATAAGCAGAAACAGGCCCTGCCACGCCTTACCGTCGACCGCGACCTGGCCGACGATATCGCCAACATTCGCCTGTACCAGTTCGAGGTCAACCAGCAGCGCGAGCTGATCAGCTCCCCCAGTGCCTACGTGGATAAGCTGCTGGCCGACCAGCCGCCGGATGAAGTCACCCCGCAACTGCGGCGTACCTTGCTGGAGCTGGCGATCACCCGCAGTGACCTGCTGGAACGCCTGAGCCGCGAGTTGAGCGCACTGCTCAATGAATCCATCACCCTGCAACTGAACCAGAAACAACTGCTCAGCACCGCCACCACCCTGCGAGCGACGCTCGACGAACAGATGTTCTGGATCCCGAGCAACAAGCCGCTGGACACCGAGTGGCTGGAAACCGTGCCGGCTCACTTGAGCAAGCAGGTCACCACCTTGCCCTGGGCGTCCAGCGTCAGCGAGTTGTATGACGGCCTCACCCAACGCCCGCTGCTGTTCCTGCCGTTGCTGCTGCTGATCGGCGCGCTATTGTGGCGCCGTAATGCGCTGTATGTACGGCTGAAGAAGGTGCACCTGGACATCGGCCACTTCAAGCGCGACAGCCAGTGGCACACGCCCCAGGCCATCCTGATCAATGTCCTGCTGGCCATGCCGGTGGCCCTGGGCCTGGCGCTGTGCGGCTATGCGCTGCAGATTGACGCCCGCGGGCAAAACGCCAACCTGGGCTCGGCCCTGCTGCAGATCGCCCAGGCGTGGCTGGTGTTCTACACCGCCTACCGGATCCTGGCGCCGGGCGGCGTAGCCGAACTGCACTTTCGCTGGGAAAAGCCCCAAGTCGAGTTCCTGCAAGGCTGGGTGCGCAAGCTCGGCCTCGTGGTATTGGCCTTGGTGGCCGTGGTTGCGATTGCCGAACATCAGCCGGCGGCACTGGCCGAAGACGTTCTGGGCATCGCCGTAGTGCTCACCTGCTACGCGCTGATGGCATGGTTGCTGAGCCGCCTGCTGCTCAACAGCCCGACCCACGAAAAAGCCTCACTGTTTCGTAAGGCCATCGGGCTGCTGTTCACCGCCCTGCCGGTCGCGCTGTTTATTGCCGTGTGCTTTGGCTACTACTACACCGCACTGAAACTCAGCGACCGGCTGATCAACACCCTGTACTTGCTGATGTTCTGGCTGGTGATCGAGGCCACCTTCGTACGCTGGCTAAGCGTCGCCGCCCGGCGTTTGGCCTACGCCCGGGCCCTGGCCAAACGCCAGGCCGCCAAGGACGCCGGTGAAGGCGAATCCGTGGTGGAAGAGCCGACACTGGACATCGAAAAAGTCAATGAACAATCCTTGCGCCTGATCCGACTGGCCCTGCTCGGCGGCTTCATCGCGGCGTTGTACTGGGTGTGGTCGGATCTGATCTCGGTATTCTCATACCTGGATAACGTCACCCTGTACGAATACACCAGCGGCACGGGCGCGAATATCAGCATGGTGCCCATCAGCATCGGCGACCTGCTGGGCGCCTCGATCATCATCGGCATCACCTTCGCCCTGGCGCGCAACCTGCCCGGCCTGCTGGAAGTACTGGTGCTGTCCAAGCTGGACCTGGCCCAGGGCAGCGCCTACGCCACCACCACCTTGCTGTCCTACATCATTGCCGGCGTGGGCTTTGTGACCACGCTCTCCACCCTCGGTGTGAGCTGGGACAAGCTGCAATGGCTGGTGGCCGCGCTGTCGGTGGGCCTCGGTTTCGGTATGCAGGAGATCTTCGCCAACTTCATCTCCGGCATCATGATCCTGTTCGAACGCCCGGTGCGCATTGGCGATACCATCACCATCGGCAACCTGTCGGGAACGGTGAGCAAGATCCGCATTCGCGCCACCACCATCACCGACTTCGACAACAAGGACATCATCGTCCCGAACAAAACCTTCATTACCGGGCAACTGATCAACTGGTCGCTGACCGACACCATCACTCGGGTGACCCTCAAACTCGGGGTGGACTACGGCTCGGACCTGGACCTGGTGAAGGAATTGTTACTCAAAGCCGCACGGGAAAACCCTCGGGTACTGAAAGAGCCCGAACCCCACGTGTACTTCCTCAACTTCGGCGAAAGCACCCTGGACCACGAGTTGCGCATGCACGTACGCGACCTGGGCGACCGCAACCCGGTGCTGGACGAGGTCAACCGCTTTATCAACCGTGAGTTCAAGAAACAGCACATCAACATCTCGTTCAGGCAGATGGAGATCTACCTGAAAAACCTCCACGGCCAGGAATACAAACTGGTGCCGGCCGAGGACGAGCGCAAGACCATCGTCGAGCCCGTCGACAAGCCCGACGCACCGGAGCCACCCGCTGGCAAAGTGGTCGACGCGCCGGAGCCGCCACCGAGCAAACTCGACTAAACGCCCTATCCCCAGCAGAATGCTCGGACATTCTGCTGGAGATGGCCGGTGAAAGCCCTCGACGAACTGACCTTCGACAACCGCTTCGCACGCCTGGGCGACGCGTTCTCAACTCACGTGCTGCCAGAGCCGCTGGACGAACCGCGCCTGGTGGTGGCCAGCAAGGCCGCCATGGCCCTGCTTGACCTCGACCCGGCCGTGGCCGAAACACCGGTATTTGCCGAGCTGTTTGGCGGCCACAAGTTGTGGGCCGAGGCAGAACCTCGGGCGATGGTCTATTCCGGGCATCAGTTTGGCGGTTACACCCCGCAATTGGGCGATGGCCGCGGATTGTTGCTGGGCGAGGTCTACAACCAGGCCGGCGAACATTGGGATTTGCACCTCAAAGGCGCTGGCATGACGCCTTACTCGCGCATGGGCGACGGGCGCGCAGTATTGCGCTCATCGATCCGAGAATTCCTTGCCTCTGAAGCCCTGCATGCACTGGGCATCCCCAGCAGCCGCGCCCTGTGCGTTATCGGCTCGAGCATTCCGGTATGGCGTGAAAAACAGGAGCGTGGCGCCATGGTTCTGCGCCTGGCCCAGAGCCATATCCGCTTCGGGCATTTTGAGTACTTCTACTACACCAAGAAGCCCGAACAGCAGGCCGAGCTGGCCAAGCACGTGCTGAACCTGCACTACCCCGAGTGCCGCGAGCAGCCTGAGCCGTACCTGGCGATGTTCCGCGAAATCGTCGAGCGCAATGCCGAGATGATCGCCAAATGGCAGGCGTATGGCTTTTGCCATGGCGTGATGAACACCGACAACATGTCGATCCTCGGCATCACCTTCGACTTCGGGCCGTTTGCGTTCCTTGACGACTTTGATGCGCACTTCATCTGTAACCATTCCGACCATGAAGGGCGTTATTCCTTCAGCAACCAAGTGCCGATCGGGCAGTGGAACCTCAGCGCATTGGCCCAGGCGCTTACGCCGTTTATCAGCGTCGACGCCTTGAAAGAGGCACTTGGGCTGTACCTGCCGTTCTACCAGGCCCATTACCTGGACCTGATGCGCCGCCGGCTGGGGCTGACCACTGCCGAAGACGATGACCAGAAACTGGTGGAAGGCTTGCTCAAGCTGATGCAGAACAGTGGCGTGGACTACACGCTGTTCTTCCGGCGCCTGGGCGATGAGTCCGCGGAGCTTGCAGTGAAGCGGTTGCGCGACGACTTTGTCGACCTGGCTGGGTTCGATGCCTGGGCCGAGCGGTACATAGCTCGTGTTGCGCGGGACGGGGATTACACTCAGGAGCAGCGCCGTGGGCGCATGCATGCGGTGAACCCGCTGTACATCCTGCGCAACTACCTGGCACAAAACGCCATCGCCGCCGCCGAGGCGGGGGACTACAGCGAAGTGCGACGGCTGCATGAGGTGCTTTCCAAACCGTTTGAGGAACAAGCGGGGATGGAGCAATACGCGCAGCGGCCGCCGGATTGGGGCAAGCATTTGGAGATCAGTTGTTCGTCTTGACCTCTTAGATAAAGGTCTCCACAGACACCCCAAAACGCTCGGCCAGCCAACGAATCTGGCGCACGTTGAGCTGGCGTTTTCCGCTCAATACCTCAGAGACGACTGATTGCGCCCCAACCCCCGGAAGGTCGCTCTGGGTGAGGTTGTGCTCGCGCATCATGTAGCGCAGCACATCGACCCCGCTGGCGACGGGCATTGGGCGATGCTCGCGATCATAAGCTTCGATCCAGTCGCTCAGAATGTCGACCAGGCTCATCAGCGGGCTGTCCTCGTCTTCACCCACCAGGCTCAACAACTCATCCAAACCGCACACCAGTGCGTCGTAGTCTGCCTCGTTTTCCGGCTTGCGCAGCACAGGCGAAACGAATTGCCAGTGCTCTGCCGCCACTCGCATAAGTGCGCTCATCTGATTTTTTCCTTCCATTTGTCCTTCTCATAATCGCGATGGTCAAGCAGGTGCTTGATGTAAACGCGCTGCATTCGATACTGCACCGACGCAATCAACCTCAGCTTGTTACCGCCAATATCAAACACATGAAATTCACCTACCTTGTCCGTGGCTGGAAACATGGCTTTCATCGCAGCAAAGTCCTTGGGGGCGTTGCGCTTGATCACGCGATACCACTGATCCAGAGCCGTTGCCGAGCGCGGCCATTTTCCCTTTGCTTCCCAGATCCTGCTTTCACTGATGACTCGCATGCAACGTCCTTATCGCATCTTGCTATGAAGGTTAAACCTGAATTCGAACTATCGCAATTTGCTATAGCCGCAAACAGACCGGTGGCGCACAACAAAAAGCCTAGCTACACGAATCATCCCGGAGCGGGCGAAAATGTGAGCGAATAAGTCGCTGTATCTAACCTTGATAAACCCCACTCCCGGCACCAAATACATCTATTGGCCAGACTCCAGGAGCCTCCGATGTCCGAACCACTTGTAATCCCCTGCCCTCATTGCAACGGCCTCAACCGCATCCCCGGCGAACGCCTGGGTGATGCGCCCAAATGCGGGCGTTGCAAGCAGCCGGTGTTGTTGAGCAAGCCCTTTGAATTGAAACAAGGCGACTATGCCAGCCAGATCAAGGGCGATTTGCCGTTGCTGGTGGATGTGTGGGCGGCTTGGTGTGGGCCGTGCAAGTCGTTTGCGCCGGTATTCGAGCAGGCCGCCGGGCAGCTGGAAGGTAAGTGCCGGTTGGCGAAGCTGGACAGCGAGGCCAATCAGCAGCTGTCGGCGCAGTTGGAGATTCGTTCGATTCCCAGTTTGATTCTGTTCAAGAACGGACGCGAAGTGGCGCGCCAGAGTGGGGCATTCCCGTTGCCGCAGTTGATGAGCTGGTTGCGTAGCCAGGGCGTATAACCAGATCATCAGCACAACACCGGACAGTGTGGGAGGGGGCTTGCCCCCGATGCAGTGTGTCAGTCACCACATGGATTGGCTGACACACCGCTATCGGGGGCAAGCCCCCTCCCACATTTTTGACCGTGTTTCAGCTTTGGGGCAGTGGGGCTTCTCGGTCCATCATCTGGCCGACCAGCATGACGCCCAGTTCACTTAATTGGTGAATCGCAAGCGCCACATCGCGATGTTCGCCAGTGAGGTCGTTGGACAAGTTGAGTAATAGCGTGCGCACGGAGGAGAAGGTTTCGTAGCTGTTGAGCACGAGAGTTTCGGTGGGGAGGTTGGGTGTAACGGTATAAAGGTTAACCATGAATCGTCTCCGAGTAAGGGAGCCGCAACCTGCCGCTACTAAGGGTGGCAGCTGTACGCAGGTTAGTAGACCGGGGAGACGCAACCGGCGCGCTCGAAAGCGCCCTCCGTACAGCCACCATCAAGTTCAGGACGCTCCTGATCGACGAATTGCCGTACGTCTCACCACGGGCTACTAAACCCGATCACTGAACATTCAGCGACCGGCAAACCTTAGAGACGCCCATCCAGACGCACAAGCCGGCGGATTCTGGCGTACCTGTAGGCAAGGTTACAAGGCACAAGCCTTATTGCCAGACCGGTCCTACAGCCTCTGTGGGACGATTCATTGGAATACCATCCAAATGTGGGAGGGGGCTTGCTCCCGATAGCAGTAGGCCAGTCAACTTATAAGGTGACTGACACACCGCCATCGGGAGCAAGCCCCATCCCACATTGGATCTGTGTGGCACTTGAGATCAGGCGTTTTCCAGCAGATTGTGCAATTCCACAAACTGCTGGGTCAGCTTGTGCCTGGGGTCCAGGTGGATCAGTGGCTTGCTCTCCTGGTGCGACTCGCGCATGCGCACCGAACTGGCCAGGTACACCGGCAACACCGGCAGGCCCTCGGCGATCAACTCATCCAGCATCTGCTGCGGCAGGCTGGCCCGGGCCTGGAACTGATTGACCACAATGCCTTCCACTTCAAGGCCTTCGTTGTGGTCGTCCTTCAATTCTTCGATTTCCCTCAGCAGGCCGTACAGGGCCTGGCGCGAAAAGCTGTCGCAATCGAAGGGGATCAGCACACGATCAGCCGCAATCAGCGCAGAAACCGCATAGAAGTTCAACGCGGGTGGCGTATCGAGGTAAATGCGGTCGTAATCCTCACTCAACTCATCCAGCAGCTTTCGCAGCTTGTTGATCTTGTGTTTGGCTTCGAGCTTGGGCTGCAGGTCTGCCAGCTCGGCGGTGGCGGTGATCACGTGCAGGTTGTCGAACGGCGTTTCGTAGATATCCACCTTGTTCTTCTTGGAAAACGGTCCGGAAGATAGGGTTTGCTTGAAAAAGTCGGCAATTCCCATGGGAATATCGTCGCCGGTCAAGCCGGTGAGGTATTGGGTCGAGTTGGCTTGTGCATCGAGGTCCACCAACAGGGTCCGGTAACCTTCGCTGGCGCTGACCGCCGCCAGGTTGCAGGCGATGCTGGACTTGCCAACCCCGCCTTTCTGATTGAACACCACGCGCCGCATGGAAAAACCTCCGTGTATCAATGAATGCCCGAGTGTAGAGCGCAAAAGCGCCCGTTAGCTACCTCGTTCATCCATGCACTGCTGCATTACCAGTAAGCCTTAGTACATCACGCACAAATGGATAGGAACGGTCCGACAATCCAAGTCGCGCCTGAGTAAGGGACAATCTGTCATTCCTGCCCACTAATTTGTAATCAGACTTGAACAATTCTTTACCAAAGTTTGCTAGAACCCCACGGCACCGGGATAATGCGCGCCATTCGGCCATCGCTGCCTATCCCGGTATTCGGGGCTACCGGCCGCACATGGAAGCCCGCAGGGGCGGGATATCTTCTCAGTGATCAACTTCAACATCGCCCAATGGCGCGCCTGGGCTCCTGGCCTGGAGACCGCGGACGACTGGCACGGCTGGTGCCGGGCCCCGGTGTTGCTGCCTGTCTGTGAAGACTCGCCGGATGTGTCATTTTTGCCAGCGATGCAACGCCGCCGCCTCAGTCGCCTGGCGCGCATGGCCTTCAGTGTGGGCTGGCCATTGGCCGAGGGTTTGCAGGATTTGCCCCTGGTGTTTATCTCCCGGCACGGCGAAACCCCGCGCACCCTCGATATCCTCAGCGACCTGGCCAACGATCAGCCCCTGTCACCGACCCAATTCAGCCTGTCGGTGCACAACGCAGTGATTGGCCTGTGGTCGATCCTGCGCAATGAAACCAGTGAAATGACCGCCCTCGCCGCCGCAGGCGATGGCCTGGAGCATGGCCTGCTCGAAGCCGCCGCGCTATTCAATGAAGGCGCCCCGGCGGTGCTGCTGGTGATCACCGAAGAACAGCCGCCCGAAGCCTACGCCGGTTGGATCGATGACGTGCCGTTCCCCTACGCCCTCGGCCTGTTGCTGACCCCGGGCGACGAGTGGCAGTTGGAACTTACCAGCGCCACTGTCCAACCCACCACCACCGCCCAGTGGCCCCATGCCCTGAACCTGCTGCGCACCCTGTTGACCGAACAGGGCGCCTGCCAACATGCCTGGAAGAACCGCGTATGGAACTGGCAACGCAAGCCCTGACCGACAAGCCTCGGGACGCCTACCACTGGCGCCTGTTCGCCACCGCCGCGAGCTTTTTCCTGTTCGGCGTGGGCGGGTTGTGCCTGCGTTTGCTGGTGTTTCCGCTGCTTAATTGCCTGCCGGGCGACGCCACGCAGCACCAGCGGCGCGCACGCCACACCATCAGTTGCCTGTTCTGGTTCTTCATCCGCATGATGAAATCCCTGGGCATCCTCACTTTCAGTGTCGAGGGCGCCGACAAGCTCGGGCGCCCCGGGCAAATGATCGTCGCCAACCACCCGTCGCTGATCGACGTGGTGTTCCTGATCGGCCTCATGCGCCAGACCAACTGCGTGGTCAAGCAGAGCCTGTTCCAGAACCCGTTCACCCGCGGGCCGGTGCGCGATGCCGGCTATATCAGCAACGACGGCAGCGCCGACATGCTCGATGCGGCTGCCGACGCCCTGCGCGCCGGCCAGACCCTGATCATCTTTCCCGAAGGCACCCGCACCACGCCCGGCGCGGCGCCTGCCTTTCATCGCGGTGGCGCAGCCATTGCCCTGCGCGGTGCGACAATCATCACCCCGGTGGTGATCAAGGTCAGCCCCACGACCCTGACCAAGGCCGAACCCTGGTATCGCATTCCCAAACGTCGATTCCACTTCAGTTTGCGCGTGGGGGCCGATATAGAACCACAAGCGTTTGCCGCGCTCGGCCCCGCGCCCCAGGCTTCACGCAAGCTCAACGATTACCTGCATCACTATTTCATTAAGGAGCTCGCCGAAGATGAGCGACCAACACCGCCTTGAGCACGAGATAAAAGAGCTGATCATCGAGGCCCTGGGCCTGGAAGACATCAGCGCCGACGATATTGGCAGCGATCAGCCCCTGTTCGGCGAAGGCCTGGGCCTGGACTCGGTCGACGCCCTGGAATTGGGCCTGGCGATCCAGAAAACCTACGGTATCAAGATCGATGCCGACGCCAAGGACACCCGCAATCATTTCACCAACGTGGCCAGCCTTGCGGCGTTTGTCACGGCCCGACAGGCAGCTTGAGACCGTACCATGCAAACTCGTGACGATATTTTCAACACCCTGCGCGACGCCTTGGTGGAACTGTTTGAGCTGGAACCTGAACGCGTCACCCTTGACGCCAACCTGTATCAGGACCTGGAAATCGACAGCATCGACGCCGTGGACCTGATCGACCACATCAAGCGCCAGACCGGCAAGAAGATCGCCGCTGAAGAGTTCAAGGCCGTACGCACGGTGAACGACGTGGTTGAGGCGGTGTACCGTCTGGTCCAGCCTGCCGCATGAGCCGGCTGATCGGCCTTGGCCTGTTGTTGGCGGGGCTGCTGTATCCCTTCGCCGTGTATTACGGCACCGAGCACTTTGCACCGTGGCAGTTCGGCTTGCTGCTGGGCAGCTTGTGGCTGCTGCGCGCCCTGACGGCTGCGCGGCGCCCGGGCAGCCGCTGGATGGCGGCGACGGTGATCCTGTTCTGCCTGCTGCTGGCCTGGTTCGATAACCCGCAGTGGTTGCGCTGGTACCCGAGCCTGGTCAGCGCGTTCATGCTGGCGCTGTTCGGCCTGAGCCTGAAATACGGCCCGCCGATGGTCGAGCGCCTGGCGCGCATGACTGACCCGCAACTGCCGCCGAAGGCAATCGTGTACACCCGCCAGGTCACCGTGGTGTGGAGTGCATTTTTTCTGTGTAATGGCCTGCTCGCCGCCGCACTCACGCTGTGGGCGCCGCTGAGCTGGTGGACGTTGTACAACGGCTTGATCGCCTACGGGCTGATGGCGCTGTTGTTTGCCGTGGAATGGCTGGTACGACAAAGGGTTCGAGGCCGCGTATGAATGGGTTGAAACTTGAGCACTTGTTGCTCGAGCCGCTGCAACAGCGCTGGGTCACCACCGAGCCTGACATGAACCACGCCCAACTGTGGGAAGCGTCACTGCGCCTGGCGGCCGGCCTGCAGGCGCGTGGCATCCAGCGCCTGGCCGTGTACCTGGAAGACGCCGGCGTCCTGGCGATTGCCTTGCTGGGCGCCTGGCGCGCCGGTGCCAGCGTGCTGCTGCCGGCCGACCTGCAGCCCCAGACCCGCCATCGCTGGGATCCTGCCGTCGACGCCTGGCTGACAGAAGCCACTGACCTCGAGGCGCTGTACCAGGCGCCACTGAGCCCTGCGGTGCTTGATCTGGACAGTTGCCAATTGAGCCTGTGTACCTCCGGCTCCAGCGGCGAGCCCAAGCGCATCGACAAATCCCTGCGCCAACTGGCCAATGAAGTCGAGGCGCTGGAAGCCCTGTGGGGCGCGGACCTCAAAGACGCCTGCGTCATCGGCAGCGTCGCTACCCAGCACATCTACGGCTTGCTGTTTCGCGTGTTGTGGCCGCTGTGCGCCGGCCGCCCCTTTGTGCGCAAGCAACTGGCGTTCCCCGAGGACATGCAGCGTGCCAGCCGCGAGCACCCCCGATTTGCCTGGGTCGCCAGCCCGGCGCTGCTCAAGCGCATGGGCGACAACCTCGACTGGCCGGCGCTGAGCCAAGTAGCACGAGTGTTTTCCTCCGGCGGTGCTTTGCCGGTTGAAGCCGCGGGCAGCCTATACGACCGCTTGCAGCAATGGCCGACGGAAATTCTCGGCAGCTCGGAAACCGGCGGCATCGCCTGGCGCCAGGGCGCGCAGCCCTGGCAGCCGTTTGCCGATGTGCAACTGAGCCAGGATGCCGACGGCGCGCTGCGCATCGCCTCAAAATACCTGCCCGAAGGGCATGTGGAGCAGACCGCCGACGCCGCGCGCATCCATGCCGATGGCCGTTTCGAATTGCTGGGCCGCCTGGACCGCATCGTCAAGCTGGAAGAAAAACGCATCTCCCTGCCGATGCTGGAACAAGCGCTTATGACCCACCCCTGGGTTGCGGAAACCCGCCTGGGCGTGGTGCAGGAAAACCGCGCCTCCCTCGGCGCCCTGGTGGTACTCAGCGCGGCTGGCCTGCATGCCCTGCGCAACCAGGGCCGGCGCACGCTCACCCAAACCCTGCGCCAGCACCTGGGCCAACACTGCGAAGCCCTGGCCCTGCCCCGGCGCTGGCGGTTGCTGCGCCAATTGCCGCTGAACAGCCAGGGCAAGCTGCCCCAGGCCGACATCGAAGCACTTCTGCTGGCTCCCCGGCCAAAAGCCCCCGAAGTGCTGGAGCAGGTCGAAGCCGATGGCGAATGGACCGTGCAACTGAGCGTCCCGCCGGACCTGGCCTATTTCAGCGGTCACTTCCCGGTAACGCCCGTGCTGCCAGGCGTGGTGCAGGTGGAATGGGCGTTCAATCTGGGCCAGCAACTGCTCGATTTGCCGAGCACATTCGCCGGCATGGAAGTACTCAAGTTCCAGCAACTGGTGCGCCCAGGCGACCGTATCGAACTGCACCTGCGCTATGACCGGGAACGCCGCAAGCTGTACTTCGCCTACCGCAACGGCGTCGCGGCCTGTTCCAGTGGCCGCATACAGCTGGAAGCCGCCCATGCATAACCCCTGCGCCCTGATCCCGGTCTACAACCATGAAACCGCCGTACCTGCTGTGGTCCGCAGTCTGCTCGACAGCGGCCTGCCCTGCCTGCTGGTCGACGATGGCAGCAGCCCGGCCTGCGCGGCGGTGCTGGCGCAACTGGCGACCCTGGACAACGTCACCCTGCTGACCCTGCCCAGCAACCAGGGCAAAGGCGGCGCGGTCATGGCCGGTTTCCGCGAGGCGGCGCGCCTGGGCTACACCCACGCCCTGCAAGTGGATGCCGACGGCCAGCACGACTTGCGTGAAGTCGAAACCTTTATCGACACCTCCCGCCGGCATCCCAACGCGGTGATATGCGGCTACCCCGAATACGACGACAGCGTACCCAAAGGCCGCTTGTATGCGCGCTACCTGACCCACGTGTGGGTGTGGATCAACACCCTGTCGCTGCAGATCCGCGACTCGATGTGCGGCTTTCGCGTGTACCCGCTGGCGCCGACCCTGACCTTGATGGACTCGGCTTATATCGGCACGTACATGGATTTCGACTCGGACATCCTGGTGCGCCTGGCCTGGCGCAACCAACCGATGCGCTGGCTGCCGACCCAGGTGCACTACCCGGCCGACGGCTTATCGCACTTTCGCCTGTTCCGCGACAACGTTCGCATCAGCGCCATGCACACGCGCTTGTTCTTCGGCATGTTGGTGCGTGCGCCGATGATCCTGTGGCGACGGTGGCAGGCATGAGCGACAGTACCAAGCACTGGGCCGACCGCGAGGAACGTGGCAGCTTCTGGCTGATGAAATTCACGGCGGTCGCGGCAAAAATCCTTGGTCGTCGACTGTTGAGCCCGTTGCTGTACAGCATCGTTTTTTACTTCTTCCTGTTCGGCCGCACCGCCCGCCAGAGCGCCTGGCAATACCAGCAGCGCCTGGCCGAATGGAGTGGGCGCAATGAGCTGCATCCCACCCACAGGAAAGTCTTCGGCCAGTTCATGGCCTTCGCCGATTCGCTGCTGGACAAGCTCGATGTGTGGAACGGCAAGCTAAGCCTGGAGCAGATCGACATCGACGACCCGGCGCAATTGCGCGGGCAACTGCGCGGCGAACGCGGACAGATGCTGGTGGGCGCGCACCTGGGCAACCTCGAAGTGTGCCGCGCCCTCGCGGAGATCGGTGAGCAGGTGACCATGAACGTGCTGGTGCACACCAAGCACGCCGAGCGTTTCAACCGCCTGTTGGGCGAAGCCGGCGCCACCCATTTGCGCCTGATCCAGGTCAGCGAACTGGACCCGGCCACCATGCTGCTGCTCAGCCAGCGCCTGGACGACGGCGAGTGGCTGGCGATTGCCGGCGACCGCATACCGCTGCACGGCGGGCGCACGGTGCGCGTGGACTTCCTCGGCCATGCCGCCGCCTTCCCCCAAGGCCCATGGCTGCTGGCCGGCCTGCTCAAATGCCCGGTGAACCTGCTGATGTGCCTCAAACACCAAGGCCGCTATCGCCTGACCATCGAGCCTTTCGCGCCGTTGATCGAATGGAAGCGCAGCACCCGCGAGCAAGTGATTGCCGAGTGGACCGCACGCTACGCCGCACGCCTGGGCCAGTTTTGCCTGCAAGCGCCCCAACAATGGTTCAACTTTTACCCTTTCTGGAAGACCGATGACGACGCATCTTGAGCCGGTAACCTTTGGCGAACGCCCTTTGCGCATCGAAGACGTGCTGGCCCTGGCCAACCGTCAGGCGCCCACGCAGTTGCAGGATGACGCTGCCTATCGCCAGCGCATCGCCAAAGGCGCGCAGTTCCTCGACTCGTTGCTGGACAAGGAAGGCGTGATCTACGGCGTGACCACCGGCTACGGCGACTCCTGCGTGGTGGCGGTGCCGCTGGAACATGTCGAGGCGCTGCCCCGTCATCTGTACACCTTTCATGGGTGCGGGTTGGGCAAGTTGCTCGATGCCCAGGCGACCCGGGCGGTACTGGCGGCGCGTTTGCAGTCGCTGTGTCACGGCGTGTCCGGGGTACGCGTGGAACTGCTGGAGCGCCTGCATGGATTCCTCGAACACGATGTGTTGCCGCTGATCCCGGAAGAAGGTTCGGTGGGCGCCAGCGGTGATCTGACGCCGCTGTCCTACGTGGCCGCGACCTTGTCCGGCGAACGTGAAGTGCTGTTCCGAGGCGAACGTCGCCAGGCGGCCGAAGTGCATCGCGAACTGGGCTGGGAGCCGCTGGTATTGCGGCCCAAGGAAGCCCTGGCGTTAATGAACGGCACCGCGGTAATGACCGGCATTGCTTGCCTGGCCTTCGCCCGCGCCGACTACCTGCTGCACCTGGCCACGCGCATCACCGCGCTGAATGTGGTGGCGCTGCAAGGCAACCCGGAGCACTTCGACGAGCGCCTGTTCGCCGCCAAGCCACACCCAGGCCAGATGCAAGTCGCCGCTTGGCTGCGCAACGACCTGGCGATTGATGCGCCGACGGCGCCGCTGCATCGCTTGCAGGATCGCTACTCCTTGCGCTGCGCCCCTCATGTCCTCGGTGTGCTGGCCGACAGCCTGAACTGGCTGCGCTCATTTATCGAGATCGAGCTCAACAGCGCCAACGACAACCCAATCATCGACGCCGAAGCAGAACGCGTGCTGCACGGCGGGCACTTCTACGGCGGGCATATCGCCTTCGCCATGGACAGCCTCAAGACCCTGGTGGCCAACGTCGCCGACCTGCTCGACCGCCAGCTCGCGCTGCTGGTGGACGTGCGTTACAACCATGGCCTGCCAAGCAACCTGTCGGGCGCCCCCGAAGACCGCGCGATGATCAACCACGGCTTCAAGGCCGTGCAGATCGGCACCAGCGCCTGGACCGCCGAAGCCTTGAAAAACACCATGCCGGCCAGCGTGTTCTCACGCTCTACCGAGTGCCACAACCAAGACAAGGTCAGCATGGGCACCATCGCCGCCCGCGACGCCATCCGTGTGCTGGAGCTGACCGAACAGGTCGCCGCCGCTACCCTGCTCGCCGCCAACCAGGGCGTGTGGCTGCGCGCCCAGGCCGAGGATGCACGACCGCTGCCACCGGCATTGGCCGCGATGCATGCAGAGCTGGCCAAGGACTTCCCGCCAGTCATCGAAGACCGCGCCCTGGAAGGCGAACTGCGCCTGTGCCTGCAACGCATCGCCGAGCAACATTGGAGGCTGCATGCGTAGCCCCGGCGTGTTGCACAGCGACACTGAAATCCTCGTGCCGTTTTTCGATATCGACACCATGAACGTGGTGTGGCACGGGCATTACGTGAAGTACCTGGAAGTGGCGCGCTGTGCGTTGCTGGACAAGATCGGCCATAACTACACGGCCATGCTGGAGTCCGGCTACGCCTGGCCGGTGATCGACATGCAGCTACGCTATGTACGTGGCGCCACTTTCGGCCAAACCCTCAATGTGCGCGCCAGCCTGGTGGAGTGGGAGAACCGTTTGAAGGTCAATTACCTGATCACTGACCTGGCCAGCGGCGAGCGTTTGACCCGCGCCAGCACCGTGCAGGTGGCGGTGCAAATCGCCAACCGCGAGATGCAACTTGCCTCGCCCAGAGTATTCACCGACGCCGTAGAGAGAGCCTTGAAATGAGATCCCCTGTGGGAGTGGGCTTGCCCGCGATGGACGTTAACGATAACGCGCGCCAACTGACACTGCGCAGCGCCCTCAGGTTTTTCGCGAGCAAGCTCGCTCCTACAGGGGTCGCGTTGTTGCTGAGCTTCAATGCCCAGGCTTTCGACTTGCAGCAGTTGAGCGATCAGCTTGCAAAACCCGCCGTCATCCACGGCAGCTTCACCCAGGAAAAACACCTGCGTGCCCTGCCCCAGCCGCTGGTCAGCAAAGGCACCTTCGTGCTCGCCAAGGACCACGGCTTGTTATGGCTGCTCAAGACCCCACTGCAACAGGACTACCGCATCACAGGCCAAGGCATTGCCAGGCGTGACGCCAACGGCTGGCAACCGCTGCCGAACAAGAGCGCCGGCGCCGAGCAGAATCGCCTGTTCCTCGCCGTGCTGCAGGGCGACAGCAGTGGCTTGCAGCGTGACTTCGAACTGCAACTGCAAGGCCAGGCCCAGCAATGGAAGCTCACCCTGATCCCGCGCTCGCTGCTGCTCAAGCAAGTGTTCACCCGGATCAATATCGACGGCGGCGAGCTGGTGCACACAATCGAACTGCTGGAAACCCAGGGCGACAGCACCGTGCTGCGCATGCAGGACAGCACGGCCAGCCAGCCCCTGAGCGATGGGGAGCAACACGACTTTGCCCAGTGAGCGCCTGCTGCCGCGCCTGTTCCTGATCCTGCTGGTGGCCGTACTGGCCCTGGCCGGCTGGCAGTGGCGCCATGGCGCGCCGTTGTCGGCCAACCTGATGGAGCTGGTGCCCGGCAGCACGCCGGACGCCCTTGAACAGCAAGCCGAACAGCGCATGCAGGAGCCGCTCAACCGCGAAATGCTGGTGCTGGTGGGGCATGCCGACCGCCAGCAAGCGCTGGCCATGGCACAACAATTGGGCGAGCGCTGGCAGGCCAGCGGCTTGTTTGAAAAAGTGCAGTGGAACCTGCAAGCCGACCTGCCAGCACTGCGCGAGCAACTGCTGCGCGGGCGCTTGTCGATGCTCTCGGCCAAGGACCGCGAGCAACTGATTGAGCAACCCGACGCCTTCATCCAGCAACGGGTGCAAGCGCTGTTCGACCCGTTCACCGGCTTCAGCCTGGTGCCGAGCCAGGACGACTGGCTGGGCCTGACCGGGCGTATCCAGAACAGCCAGCCGCAACACGGCTCGGTGCAACTGGATATCGGCAGCGGCGCCTTGATCGCCGACGCCGACGGCAAAAGCTGGGTGCTCCTGCGGGCGCGCACCACCGGCAATGCCTTCGATATGAAATTGCCGCTGCAAGTGGCGGATCTGCTTCAGGCCAGTCGCGCACAAGCTGGCGAGCAAGGCGCGCAGTTGCTCGCGGCCAGCGGTCTGCTCTACGCCGCCAATGGGCAACAACAGGCCAGCCGGGAAATCACCTGGGTCGGCGGCGGTGCGACCGTCGGCATCCTGCTATTGCTGCTGCTGGCATTCCGACGCTGGCGCGTATTGCTGGCGTTTGTGCCGGTACTGGTGGGCATGCTGTTTGGCGCGGTGGCCTGCGTGGCGCTGTTCGGGCATATGCATGTGATGACCCTGGTGCTGGGCTCCAGCCTGATCGGCGTGGCGGTGGATTACCCACTGCACTACCTGTCGAAAAGCTGGAGCCTGCAACCCTGGCGCAGTTGGCCGGCCTTGCGCCTGACCCTGCCGGGGCTGAGCCTGAGCCTGGCCACCAGTTGCATCGGCTACCTGGCACTGGCCTGGACGCCGTTCCCGGCGCTGACACAAATCGCCGTGTTCTCCGCCGCCGGGTTGGTGGGAGCTTATTTGTGCGCCGTGTGCCTGTTGCCGGCGCTGCTCAAGGGCGTGGAACTGCGCCCGGCCCAATGGCCGCTGCATATCGCCCAGACGCTGTGGCAAATGCGGGCTGCACTGATCAAGCACGTCCCCAGTTCGGTGCTGCTGGTGTGGGTGCTGTTGTTCTGCGCCGCGGGCCTGTGGCAACTGAACAGCAAGAACGATATCCGCCAATGGATCGGCGCGCCGCCGCAATTGCTCCAGGAAGCCCAGGCCGTAGCGCGCATCACCGGGTTCCAGCCCACCAGCCAGTTTTTCCTGGTGCGGGCCGACAATCAGCAACAGTTGCTGGAACGCCAAGCCGCCCTGGGCAAACGCCTGGATCAGTTAGTGAATATGGACAAGCTCGAGGGTTACCTGGCGCTCAATCAGCTGGTGAGCCTGGCGGACGAACAGCAACAACTGCGGGACGCGCTGAACAAACTGCCGCAACACTGGCAGCCGCTGCTGGACCTGGGTGTGCCCGCCAGCGCCCTGCAAGCTGAAATCGCGCAGTTGCAGGCGCTGCCCATCACCGACATCGACGCAGCATTGCAAGGGCCGCT
The DNA here is from genome assembly GCF_001427465.1 of Pseudomonas sp. Root569. NCBI lineage: Bacteria > Pseudomonadati > Pseudomonadota > Gammaproteobacteria > Pseudomonadales > Pseudomonadaceae > Pseudomonas > Pseudomonas sp. Root569. The sequence goes on from NZ_LMGQ01000024.1 coordinate 301,111, forward strand.
GGCCGAACCCTGGCGCACGCTGTGGCTCGGCCCGGTAGACGGCGGCGTCGCGGCCATGGTCAGCCTGCAAGGCTTGAACAACCCGGCGCTACTGCGGGTGCAGGCGCTGGACTTGCCCGGTGTGCAATTGGTCGATCGCCTGGGCGACTTGAACCGGGTGTTTGCCGACACGCAAATCAGCGCCGCCGAGTTAAAGTTGATGTCTTGCGTGCTGATCGTGCTGTTGCTGATTGCGCCCTTTGGTTTTGGCGGTGCCTTGCGTATCGTCGCCCTGCCGCTGCTGGCCGCGCTGTGCAGCCTGGCCAGCCTCGGCTGGCTGGGCCAGCCACTGACCCTTTTCAGCCTGTTCGGCCTGTTGCTGGTGACGGCCATCAGCGTTGACTATGCGATTTTGATGCGCGAGCAGATCGGCGGCCCGGCCGTCAGCCTGTTGGGGACGCTGCTGGCAGCACTGACGACTTGGTTGTCGTTTGGCCTGCTGGCAGTCTCTAGTACACCGGCGGTGAGTAATTTCGGCCTGTCGGTCAGCCTCGGCCTGGCGTTCAGCTTTATGCTGGCGCCCTGGGCCGGGCAGCAGAAACACACCTTATGAATGCGATTATCGCCCATGCGGCAAGGAGCCCTCGTGCCCATAGTTGAAATGGAACGTCGCCAGGTGGTGGTGATCGGTGCCGGACCATCCGGGGCCATCGCGGCCGCGCTGCTAAAGCGCAAAGGGCATGATGTGTTGATCATCGAGCGCGAGCACTTCCCACGTTTCTCGATTGGCGAAAGCCTGCTCTCGCATTGCATCGATTTTATCGAAGAAGCGGGCATGCTCGACGCCGTGCAAGCGGCGGGCTTCCAGGTAAAAACCGGCGCTGCCTTCGCCTGGGGCGAGCGCTACAGTGCATTTGATTTTGGTGACACGTTCAGCAACGGCAAGCCCACCACTTACCAAGTGCAACGCGGCGAGTTCGACAAATTGCTGGCCGATCAGGCGGCGTTGCAGGGCGTGGACATCCGCTATGGCCAAACCATTGTCGGCGTGGATTTCTCCGGCGAGTGCCGCTACCTGCATGTGCGCCGACAGAACGGCAGCGAGTACCACATCAAGGCCAAGTTCATGCTCGACGCCAGCGGCTATGGCCGCGTGCTGCCGCGTCTGCTGGACCTTGAAGCACCTTCGAACTTTCCGCTGCGCCAGGCCGTGTTCACACACGTCGAAGACCGTATCGAACACCCAGGCTTTGATCGCACCAAGATCCTCGTCACTACCCATCCGACCCAGCGCGATATCTGGTTCTGGACCATCCCGTTCAGCAATGGCCGTTGCTCAGTAGGCGTGGTCGCGGCCAAGGAGCATTTCGATGGCCGCGACAGCGACCTCGACGCCTGCCTGCGCAGCTTCATCGACGAAACGCCAAGCTTATCCGGCGTGCTCAACAATGCCGTATGGGACACCCCGGCGCGCAGCATCGGCGGTTACTCGGCCAACGTCAAAACCCTGCACGGGCCGGGCTTTGCGCTGCTGGGCAATGCGGCGGAATTCCTCGACCCGGTGTTTTCTTCCGGCGTGACCATCGCCATGCGTTCGGCGAGCATGGCCGCAGGGGTGCTGCACCGTCAGCTCAACGGCGAGACCGTCGACTGGCAACGCGAATTCGCCGAGCCCTTGAAACGAGGGGTCGACACTTTCCGTTGCTACGTCGAAGGCTGGTATGCCGGCACGTTCCAAGACGTGATTTTCCATCCCGGCAGCTCGCCTGAGATTCGCCGCATGATCAGCTCGATCCTGGCTGGCTACGCCTGGGATGAGCGCAACCCCTTTGTCAGCGAGCCGAAGCGGCGGTTGCGGATGTTGTCGGATATCTGTGCGAGTGAAGCGGTATGAGCAGTCCTGCCGTTGGAAAAAACTACCTGAGCAAGAATTACGTCGAAGAAACCAGGTTCGGCTTCTGGTTCCTGCGCAGCCATACCTGGCAGCATCACGTGTTGCGGGTGGCGATCAACGATCTGCGCAGCCTGTTCAGCGAGCCGCTGCCGTTGGCGCCGGTATTGCTCGACGCCGGTTGCGGCCAGGGTAAATCCTTCCGGTTGCTGCAGGAGGTGTTTGCGCCCTCACGCCTGATCGGCCTGGATGCTGACCCCCACAGCCTCGAACTGAGCCGCGAAGAAGCCGAGCGCCAGGGCATGGCTGTCGAGTTGATCGGCAGCGACTGCGCCACCCTGAAAGTACCGGACGCCAGCGTCGACATCCTGTTCTGCCACCAGACCTTCCATCACCTGGTGGAACAACATCGCGCACTCAAGGAGTTTTATCGGGTACTCAAGCCGGGCGGTTATCTGCTGTTTGCCGAATCCACCGAAGCCTATATCGACACCTGGGTGATTCGCTGGCTGTTCCGCCACCCGATGCATGTGCAGAAAAGCGCCGAGCAATACCTGGAGATGCTTCGCGAGCAGGGTTTTGAATTTGACTCGCAGAATGTCTCGTACCCCTACCTGTGGTGGAGCCGCTCCAGCGACTTCGGCCTGCTGGAGCGCTGGGGCCTGCGCAAGGCGCCGCCGGCAGGCCAGCGCGAGGAAACCCTGGTCAACTGCGTAGCGCGTAAACCTTTGGAGAATGCTGCCCCATGATGCGCCTGCTGTTGATCGGTTGCGTGTTGCTGCTGAGCGCCTGTGCCAGCCAGGCACCGCTGCCGCAAAGAACCCCAACCCTGGCCTTGCCGATGCAACTGCACGTGCAACGCCTGGCGGACGGCCAGAGCCAGGATTGGCTGCTGGTGATCCAGAGTGAAGGCAGCGCGATTCGCTGGTCGATGATGGACCCATTGGGCATTCCGCTGGCCCGGCAAAAACTGGTGGATGGGCAGTGGCAGGCCGACGGCTTGCTGCCACCCAACCCCCAGGCCCGGGAGCTGTTTGCCGCGCTGCTGTTTGCCCTGACCTCGGCCGATGAAGTGCCGGCGCTGTATCCGCACGCCCAGGCCATGGACCTGACGCGTACGCTGCCGGGCCATTGGCAGATCGTCTATCAGTCCTCCGAGGTGTTCAGCGTGAACATGGCGGGCCAGCCGTTGCGTTATCGCATTACTCCGCTGGGCCTCAAACGATGACCGCTTACCTCAACGCCCTTGGCGTGATCTGCGCCCTTGGCCGCGGCCAGGCCGAAGTCAGCCGCAAGCTGTTTGCCGGCGACTGCTCGGGCATGCGCGCCGAAAGCGGCTGGGTGCCAGAGCGCGTGGTACCGGTGGCGGCCGTGCACGGCGAGCTGGCGCCCCTGCCGGTGACGCTGGGCCAACAGAGCAGCCGCAATAACCAGTTGCTGTTGGAAGCGGCGTTGCAGATCGAAGCTCAGCTGCGCCAGGCAATCCAAACCTATGGGCCTTCGCGGGTCGGCATTGTGCTCGGCACCAGCACCTCAGGCATCGACGAAGCCAGCCGTGGCATTGCCCACTACCTGCGCGACCAGCAGTTCCCCGCCGACTACGACTACCAGCAACAGGAACTCAGCGCCCCGGCGAATTTCCTCGCCGACTGGCTGCAAGTGAGCGGCCCGGCCTATGTGATTTCTACCGCCTGCACCTCCAGCGCCCGAGCACTGATGAGTGCCCAGCGCCTGCTGGATCTTGGCATCTGCGATGCAGTGATCTGCGGCGGCGTGGACAGCCTGTGCAAGCTGACGCTGAACGGTTTCACCGCACTGGAGGCCGTCTCCAGCGAGCGCTGCAATCCGTTCTCGGTGAACCGCAACGGCATTAATATCGGTGAAGCGGCGGTGCTGTTCCTGATGAGCCGCGAGCCAGCCCCGATCGCCTTGCTGGGCAGCGGCGCCAGTTGCGATGCCCATCATATCTCCGCGCCGGAGCCCAGCGGCAAGGGCGCGTTGCAAGCGATGCGCAAGGCCCTGGCCAAGGCAAAACTGGCTCCCGAGCAGATCGGCTACCTGAACCTGCACGGCACCGCCACCCAACACAACGACGCCATGGAAAGCCTGGCGGTCGCCAGCCTGTTCCCCGATGGCGTAGCCTGCTCGTCGACCAAACCCATGACCGGTCACACCCTCGGCGCTGCCGGAGCGCTGGAAGCGGCGTTCTGTTGGCTTAGCCTGGGCCACGGCTTGCTGCCGCCCCACGTATGGGATGGCCAAGCGGATCCGGCGCTGCCCGCCTTGCAATGGACACGCAGCGGCGACACCTTGAAAAAAACCTGCCTGATGAGCAACTCGTTTGCCTTCGGCGGCAACAACGTCAGCCTGATAATTGCAGAGGCCCCATGATCGATTGGCCACTTGCCGAACTACTACCCCATGCCGGCGACATGATCCTGATCGACCAGGTGCTGTCGTTCGATGAAGAGCAGGTGCGCACCCGCGTCACCGTCAAGCCCGGCGGCCTGTTCAACCGCCCTGACGGCAGCCTGCCGGCCTGGGTCGGCCTGGAGTTGATGGCGCAAAGCGTCGCCGCCTATGCCGGCTGCCGTGCGCGCCAGCAAGGCCAGGCGGTAGAGCTGGGCTTCCTGTTGGGCACGCGTAAATTCGAGTGCAACGTGGAGCACTTTCCCGCCGGCGCCGAGTTGAATATCCATGGCTTGCGCTCCCTGGAAGACGACAACGGCATGGGTGTGTTCGAATGCCACCTCACCGGCGACGGCATCCAGGCCAGCGCACGCTTGAACGTATTTCGACCGCCCCAGGCGGCCAACTATCTAGATGAATCGAAGGACCAAACGCCATGACTGAACCCGTACTGGTCACCGGCTCCAGCCGTGGCATCGGCCGCGCCATTGCCCTGCGCCTGGCCCAGGCCGGCCATGACATCGTGCTGCATTGCCGCAGTGGTCGCGCCGAAGCCGACGCCGTGCAGGTCGAGATCGAGACCCTGGGGCGCAAGGCGCGGGTGCTGCAATTCGACGTGTCCGACCGTGCCAGTTGCAAGGCCATCCTTGAAGCCGATGTGGAGCAACATGGCGCCTACTACGGCGTGGTGCTCAATGCCGGCCTGACCCGCGACGGCGCGTTCCCGGCGCTGTCGGAAGACGACTGGGACGTGGTGATGCGCACCAACCTTGATGGTTTCTACAACGTGCTGCACCCGGTAATGATGCCGATGATCCGCCGCCGCGCCGCCGGGCGCATCGTGTGTATCACGTCGGTCTCCGGGTTGATCGGCAACCGCGGCCAGGTCAACTACAGCGCTTCAAAAGCCGGGCTGATTGGCGCGGCCAAAGCATTGGCCATCGAGTTGGGCAAGCGCAAGATCACCGTCAACTGCGTGGCACCCGGGTTGATCGACACGGCGATGCTGGATGAAAACGTCCCCGTCGAAGAACTGATGAAAATGATCCCCGCGCAACGCATGGGCACCCCGGAAGAAGTCGCCGGCGCGGTGAATTTCCTAATGTCGGCCGAAGCCGGCTATATCACGCGCCAGGTGCTGGCCGTGAACGGAGGCCTGTGCTGATGAAGCGCGTCGTCGTCACCGGCATGGCCGGCATGACCTCCCTGGGCAGCGACTGGGAGACCATTGCCGCCAACTTTCGCGCCAACCGCAGCGGCATCCGACGCATGGATGAGTGGGACCGCTTTACCGAATTGAACACGCGCTTGGCCGGGCCCATCGATGATTTCGTCGTGCCCGCCCACTGGACCCGCAAGCAGCTGCGCAGCATGGGCCGCGTCTCGCGCCTGGCAGTGTGGGCGGCGGAACAGGCGTTGCACGACGCCGGTCTGCTCGGTGACGAGTCGATCAAGGACGGGCGCATGGGCGTGGCCTGTGGCTCGTCCACCGGCAGCACCGATGAGATCAAGGCCTTCGGCAATATGCTGCTCAACTCGGTGGCCGAAGGGCTCAACGCCAACTCCTATGTGCGCATGATGCCCCACACCACGGCGGCGAATATCAGCATCTTCTTTGGCCTCACCGGGCGTTTGATCCCCACGTCCAGCGCCTGCACCAGCGGCAGCCAGGGCATCGGCTACGCCTACGAGGCGATCAAGTTCGGGCGGCTGCCCTTGATGCTCGCCGGTGGCGCCGAAGAGCTCTGCCCCACCGAAGCCATGGTGTTCGATGCGCTCTACGCCACCAGCCTGAAGAACGACGCACCGCAAACCAGCCCACGCCCATACGACAGCGGCCGCGATGGCCTGGTGATCGGCGAAGGCGGCGGCATGCTGGTGCTCGAGGAGCTGGAACATGCCCTGGCGCGGGGTGCGCACATCCACGCCGAGCTGGTTGGTTTTGGCAGCAACGCGGACGGCCAGCACACCACCCGCCCGGAGCAGAAAACCATGCGCCGCGCCATGGAACTGGCGCTGGAAGATGCCGGGCTTGAACCGTCCGCCATTGGCTACGTCAACGGCCATGGCACCGCCACCGACCAAGGCGACATCGCCGAAACCCTGGCCACCAGCAGCCTGTTCGGCAGTCGTATGCCGATCAGCTCGCAGAAGAGCTTCCTGGGCCACACCCTGGGTGCCTGCGGCGCGCTGGAGTCGTGGTTCAGCATCGAAATGATGAACCGCGACGAGTACGTGCACACCTTCAACCTGGATTCGGTCGACCCGCAATGCGGCGAACTGGACTACCTGCAAGGTGGCTTTCGGCAGATGCACAACGACTACGTGATGAACAACAACTTCGCCTTCGGCGGCGTCAACACCTCGTTGATCTTCCGCCGCTGGTCCTGACTTTTAATCGATTGGAGAAAACGGAATGTCTTCCCTGCTACGCGCTAGCCTGATCACCCTGGCCCTGCTGACCACCGCCGGGTGCACCAGCAAACCGGTACTCAACACCCAGCATGAGTTGCCGGCTACCAGCCAGGTCAGTGAAGAAAAGATGAAACAGGCCATCGTCGCCGCCCTGCAGAAACGCGAATGGACGGTGCAACGCCTGAGCCCGCAACTGGTGCAGGCCGAGATCACCGTGCGCGGCCAGTTCTATGCCGCCATCGATATCCGCTACACCCGTAACAGCTACGCCATCACCTACCGCGACAGCCGCGACCTGGGCTACAAGGACGGCAAGATCCATCGCAACTACAACCGTTGGATAAGCATGCTGGATAGGGACATCCTGGCAGGGTTGCGCTCGACCGGGATGCAGTAAGGCCAGAAACGACAAAGGGCGCCTTTAGGCGCCCTCTTCACAAACAGGTTGGCTTGTCATCGCCGCTTCCTGCCTGGCTCTGCGGTGGCTGGTTGCCCAGGACCCTCAGAGTCTCACAAGCCCCTTTTCGGGAACTCGGCCAGTATGCCTGAAAGCAGGTTACCTGCAATCGGTGGCAAAACGCCGTCCATCTATATCCCACTTTATCGCAACCCAAGCGCACTGCGCACCGCCGCTTTTATCGCCAAAAATTGGTCATTGGTGAGTTCGGCTATTTTGTAAGTTCGTTTGCCATGACGATCTTTACTTTTGATTCGGTCCAGTCGACCCAAGCTGACTGTCGCGACGATGTCGCATTTAGCCCAGCAGACCGGGCTCGCTCCCTGAAGGTGGCTATCAAGCCGCAAATGGTGTTCCAACACCTGCTGTGGAGCGGTAGTACTCAGAGGTACCACCGTTACGAGCAGCTTATTCGTCCGGTGTTTGCGTATCACAATAACAGGTCGAATCTTGATGATTTCCGGAACCTCATAGCCACGAAAATCACAAATCAACACGCTGCCCTCCTTGGGCTGATAGAGAAGTGCCATCCATATCCACTCGCCTGAAAAAGAATGATTTTGCGCAAGTTTCTGGCGAATAACTAAGCCGGTTGCGTTACCTGGTATGTGACCCCGCCTACACCAATACCTGACGCGTCAACAACTCCACAAACCCCTTCGCCATCGGCGTTTGCACGCCCTTGCGCTGCACCAGCCACACCGCCGTCATCGCCTCCGGGTCGAGCAGTGTGCGGTAGACCACGCCATCAATGCGGATACGCTGGTAAGACGCCGGCAACACCGACACGCCCAACCCCGCCGCCACCAGGCCGATGATGGTCATCGCCTCCCCCGCTTCCTGGGCAAAATGCGGGCTGAACCCGGCGTCGCGGGCCAGGTTGAGCAGTTGGGCATACAGGCCGCTGCCGTAGGTGCGTGGGAAAAACACAAAGGGCTCCTGCGCCAATTGCGCCAGGTGCAAGCCGCGCTCGCTGCCTTCCACCAAGGGATGGCCAGCATTCAAGACCGCGACCAGGGGCTCGCGCATCAACTCGACCACGCTCAGCGAATCGGGCAATGGCAAAGGCCGCATCAGCCCGACCTGAATCGACTCATCCACCAATGACTCGGCCACCTCCGTGCTGCTCATCTCCTGCAGATTGAGGTGCACCGCCGGGAAAGCCTGGCGAAACGCGAAGATCGCCTGGGGAATGCTGGAGTTGAACGGTGCGGAAGACGTGAAGCCGATCTTCAACTCCCCGAGCTCTCCCAATTGCGCCCGCCGCGCCACGTCTGCCGCCTTGTCGACCTGGGCCAACACCAGCCGCGCCTCTTGCAGGAACAGGCGCCCGGCCTCGCTCAGCTCGACCCGACGATTGGTACGCTCAAATAACCGCGCGCCCACCTCTTGTTCCAGCGCCTGGATCTGCTGGCTCAGGGGCGGTTGCGAGATACCCAGCACCTGCGCGGCGCGGCCAAAGTGCAGTTCTTCAGCGACGGCGATGAAGTACCGCAGGTGACGTAATTCCATGCACACCTCATTAGGTCGTAGAACCTATCAAACAGGTCGAACAATATATTGGAAAGAATCATTAGCCAGCTATATTCTTTTTCGTATTGTCAGTCCTGGCAGACTTTCCTCCCCGAGGTCCCCCGTGAATCCTGCTGTTGCTCCACTTGCCCAATACACCCCGCCCTCAGCCCTCGATGAGGTGGTGGCGCAGCTTAATGACGAGTACATCGAAAAAGGCACGCCGATGTTCATGCGCACGGTGTTGGCGCTATTTTCCGGCGGGTTTGCCACCTTTGCCCTGTTGTATTGCGTACAACCGATGATGCCGGCGCTGTCCCATGAATTTTCCATCAATGCGGCGCAAAGCAGCCTGATTCTTTCGGTCGCAACCGCGATGCTTGCCTGCGGCCTGCTAATCACCGGGCCGATTTCCGACCGGCTGGGGCGCAAGCCGGTGATGGTCGCCGCGTTGTTCTGTGCGGCGCTGGCCACCATCGCCAGCGGTCTGATGCCGACCTGGGAGGGGATTCTGCTGATGCGGGCGCTGGTGGGCCTGTCCCTGAGCGGCCTGGCTGCCGTGGCGATGACCTACCTCAGCGAAGAGATCCACCCGCAGCACATCGGCCTGGCCATGGGCCTGTACATCGGCGGCAATGCGATTGGCGGCATGAGCGGCCGACTGATCATCGGCGTATTGATCGACTTCGTCAGCTGGCACACCGCAATGCTGATCATCGGCGCCCTGGCCCTGATCGCGGCCACGGTGTTCTGGAAGATCCTCCCACCATCGCGCAACTTCCGCGCCAGCAGCCTCAAGCCGCGCAGCCTGGTGGATGGCTTCGTCATGCATTTCAAGGATGCGGGCCTACCGTGGCTGTTCCTCGAAGCCTTCCTGTTGATGGGCGCGTTCGTAACGATGTTCAACTACATCGGTTATCGCCTGCTGGCCTCACCCTATGAACTGAGCCAGGCCGTAGTGGGCCTGCTGTCGCTGGTGTACCTCTCGGGCATCTACAGTTCGGCCAAGATCGGCTCTCTGGCCGACCGCCTTGGCCGCCGCCGCGTGCTGTGGGGCACCATCGTGTTGATGCTTTCGGGGATGTTACTGACGCTGTTCACGCCGTTGTGGCTGGTGGTGCCGGGCATGCTGGTGTTCACCTTCGGCTTCTTCGGCGCCCACTCGGTGGCCAGCAGCTGGATCGGCCGCCGTGCGGTGAAAGCCAAGGGGCAGGCGTCGTCGCTTTACCTGTTCTGCTATTACGTGGGATCGAGTATTGCCGGGACGGCGGGCGGGTTCTTCTGGCACTTTGCCGGATGGAACGGGATTGGCGGGTTTATCGTGGCGCTGCTGATTGGCGCGCTGCTGGTGGCGTTGAAGCTGGCGAAGTTGCCGCCGCTGGGACGCACAGCAGCTTGAGGCACTGTTTAACGAGAAAACCGCTTCACAGCGGTTTTTTCGCAATGGGCTTTCGCTTCATTCCAGTGCCGATCGAATCATGAAGTGCCATGGCACGTCCTCCATCCCACTCCGCCTGCATTGCCGAAAACAGCTCGATATCGATACGCGCTTGATGGGCAACGAGCGCCTCGGACATTGCCTCGGCGATTCGCTCAATGATCACCCAAGGCTTCTCCACCCCACAATGCTTACGACCAAACTCCATCAGTTGCTGACGGTCCGGATAGGTTTTGACCTTGTTCATTTTTATCGCCAAGGTGCGATCAACCAATGAACGACCGGACTTGGGATTGTAGTTCTCATACACAGTAGTGGTGGTGACATCGAAGACAGGCGCTAATTGCACTGTTTCTCGGGCTCCAGGATGGGTGTAGATCACACCGAAGTTTTTCAGGTGCGCGTCACCATTACGCACCATGACCGACAAGCAAACCGAAGAAAAGAACCGCTCAAGCTCGCGTAACGGATCACCCTGCGCACAGACGTGATTGATCACCGCAGCGAGAGTCTCGTAGCTCTGCGAGTACTTGTAATTGTCGTGGGGATCTTTGTTGAGTCCCAACAGAACGGCCATGTCCTCAAAGCCCAGCCGCCCGGTCGAGTTCAAATCGAAGCGCTCCATCACAAACAGGTCACCCCCTCCGGACAACCAGAAAGGTGGTGTTTCCATGCCTGCTATGCGCGCAGCCTCCATACAGAGGAACTCGTTCTGTGCCAGGTGAACGTATTCATCGGCACCCGACTTCACGATCAGGTCAGAACTGAGCATGGTTTTGCGACTGCCAGTCAGCTTGTCCAGGTCAGGCACCAGTACCTTGGGTTGCACGCCGGAAATACCCGACTCGAAATACGTCTCCACAAGAAACTCGAATACACCCTGGGAGGTATCGGCTGACAGTATTTGCTGGAGGCCCACCTGAGCCTTCACGGGTACTGATGCCTCGACAGGGTTCTGGTAGGTAAGCCGCCCAATCTGGTTACCGCCGATCACCGATAACAGGCGCATCTCGTCTATCTGCATGTGCTTGGCCATCCGTCGTTTGATCTGATCGGCCAGAAAACCTTCCGGTACGTTCATATCGAAAATCGGATGCAGTACGTTACTGACCGCAGGTGTCGGGTCGTAGGGCATGACCAGGGATACCTCGCATCCGGCATCAGCAGATGAATAAGAAAACGAGAATTGCGAGCCTTTAGACAAATCGCCTGCATGCCCCTGGGGTGTCACAACATTGAGCAACTTGATTCTACTCATCGTGCTCCACCAGATCGGCCAAGGATTTGAGATCGATGCGTTTATCCACGACTTCCAGGGCCATACCCAGTGCAGAAATCACCCGGAACACCGTGTACATCGCGACATTTTCACCCGCTTCCAGATCAATGATGGTCTTGCGGTTGCACTTGGCCCGGTCCGCCAGTTGCGCCTGGCTAAAGCCCCTGGCCCGACGCAGTTGTCGTATCCTTTCGCCCAGATCAGGTGGAGTGGTCAGCAACATAATGTCACCTATAACGGACTTATAAGCATAGGAAGCTCATTATGTCCGCAATGACGGACACTACAAGCACCATACGTCTGCTGACCACAAACAAGAACGCCCGGCCTAGGCCGGGCGTTCTTTATCAGGCAACCGTCACTCGTGGTACTGCGCCGACAGTTCATGCACCGCACGCAGGAATGCACCCGCATGTTCCGGATTCACTTCCGGCGTGATGCCATGGCCGAGGTTGAACACATGGCCGGTGCCCTTGCCATAGCTGGCCAGGATGCGCCCGACTTCCGTGCGGATCGCTTCCGGCTTGGCGTACAGCACAGTGGGGTCCATGTTGCCTTGCAGCGCAACCTGGTTGCCAACGCGACGGCGGGCTTCGCCGATATCGCAGGTCCAGTCCAGGCCCAATGCATCGGCGCCAGCATCGGCGATGCTTTCCAGCCACAGGCCGCCGCCCTTGGTGAACAGGATGACCGGAACCTTGCGACCTTCATGTTCGCGGATCAGCCCGCTGACGATCTTGCGCATGTAGGCCAGGGAGAACTCCTGGTACGCCGCCGCCGACAGGTTGCCACCCCAGGTATCGAAGATCTGCACCGCTTGAGCGCCGGCCATGATCTGGCCGTTGAGGTAAGAGGTGACCGACTGCGCCAGCTTGTCCAGCAGCAGGTGCATGGCTTGCGGGTTGTCGTAGAGCATGGCCTTGGTCTTGCGGAAGTCTTTCGACGAGCCGCCTTCGACCATGTAGGTGGCCAGGGTCCAGGGGCTACCGGAGAAGCCGATCAGCGGCACGCGGCCGTTCAGCTCGCGGCGGATGGTGCTGACCGCGTCCATCACATAGCCGAGGTCTTTGTGCGGATCAGGAATCGGCAGGGCTTCGATATCGGCCAGGGTGCTGACGACCTTCCTGAAACGCGGGCCTTCGCCGGTCTCAAAGTACAGGCCCTGGCCCATGGCGTCGGGAATGGTAAGGATGTCGGAAAAGAGGATGGCCGCGTCCAGTTGTGGGTAGCGGTCCAGCGGCTGCATCGTGACTTCGCAGGCGAACGCAGGATTCATGCACAGGCTCATGAAGTCGCCGGCGTGGGCGCGACTGGCGCGGTATTCCGGCAGGTAGCGACCGGCTTGACGCATCATCCACACGGGGGTGACGTCTACAGGTTGCTTGAGCAGGGCACGAAGGAAACGGTCGTTCTTGAGGGCAGTCATGTCGGCATCCGCAAAAAAAGTGCGGGCATTTTCTCAGAGCGCGACGCAAAAGGCACGGAATGCGCCGTGCCTTTTGTCTATCGGGTCAATTTGTCGCGGTAGCTTGAACGCAGCGCAAAACAAATGTGGGACGGGGCAAGCCCCCTCCCACAGTTTGATCCCATTTCAATTCAGGATCGGGGTCAGACTTGCAGGTAGTCCAGGATGCCTTCGGCGGCGTTGCGGCCTTCGAAAATCGCTGTCACTACCAAGTCAGACCCGCGCACCATATCGCCACCGGCGAAGATTTTCGGGTTGCTGGTCTGGTGCTTGTACTGGCCTTGCTCCGGGGCGACCACGCGGCCCTGGCTGTCGGTCTGGATCTCGAACTGCTCGAACCACGACGCCGGGCTTGGCCGGAAGCCGAAAGCGATGACCACGGCATCGGCCGGGATGATCTCCTCGGAACCCGGTATCGGCTCGGGGCTGCGGCGGCCACGGGCATCCGGTTCGCCCAGACGGGTCTCGACCACCTTCACGCCTTCGACACGGTCTTCACCGACGATTGCAATCGGCTGGCGGTTGTAGAGGAATTTCACGCCTTCTTCCTTGGCGTTCTTCACCTCTTTGCGCGAGCCGGGCATGTTGGCTTCGTCGCGACGATACGCACAGGTGACCGACTTGGCGCCCTGGCGGATCGAGGTACGGTTGCAGTCCATCGCGGTGTCGCCACCGCCCAGCACCACGACCTTCTTGCCTTTCATGTCGACGAAATCTTCCGGCGACTTTTCAAAGCCCAGGTTGCGGTTGACGTTGGCAATCAGGAAGTCGAGCGCGTCATACACGCCCGGCAAGTCTTCACCGGCAAAGCCGCCCTTCATGTAGGTGTAGGTGCCCATCCCCATGAACACCGCATCGTATTCGGCGAGCAGTTGCTCCATGGTGATGTCCTTGCCGATTTCGGTATTGAGGCGGAACTCGATACCCATGCCGGTGAAGACTTCACGACGGTGACTCAGTACGGTTTTTTCCAACTTGAACTCGGGGATGCCGAAGGTCAGCAAACCGCCGATTTCCGGGTTCTTGTCGAAGACCACCGGGGTCACGCCACCACGCACCAATACGTCGGCACAGCCCAGGCCCGCCGGGCCCGCGCCGATGATCGCAACGCGCTTGCCGGTCGGCTTGACCTTGGACATGTCCGGGCGCCAGCCCATGGCGAACGCGGTGTCGGTGATGTACTTCTCCACCGAACCGATCGTCACCGCGCCGAAGCCGTCGTTGAGGGTGCAGGCACCTTCACACAACCGATCCTGCGGGCACACCCGGCCGCAGACTTCCGGCAGGGTGTTGGTCTGGTGCGACAGCTCGGCGGCAGCGAGGATGTTGCCCTCGGCCACCAATTTGAGCCAATTGGGAATGAAGTTGTGCACCGGGCACTTCCATTCGCAATACGGGTTACCGCACCCCAGGCAGCGGTGGGCCTGGTCGGCCGAGTGCTGGGGTTTGAAGGGCTCGTAGATCTCCACGAACTCTTTCTTGCGTTGACGCAACAGTTTCTTCTTCGGATCTTTGCGCCCGACATCGATGAACTGGAAGTCGTTATTCAGACGTTCAGCCATGTTAAAACCTCATCAAACTGTTCAGGCGCATATCACTGCGGGTTGGCACGGATGCTGGAGAGCAACGATTTCAGGTTGGCAGCCTTGGGCTTGACCAGCCAGAAACGACGCAGGTAATCATCGAGGTTCTCGGCGAGTTCCCGGCCCCATTCGCTGCCGGTTTCCTCGACATACTCGTCCAGCACGTGCTGCAAGTGGTTCCGGTAGGACTCCATGGCTTCACCGCTGATCCGCTGGATCTCGACCAACTCGTGGTTGACCTTGTCGACGAAGGTATTGTCCTGGTCGAGCACGTAGGCGAAACCGCCGGTCATGCCCGAACCGAAGTTGTAACCGGTCTTGCCCAGTACCGCGACAAAGCCGCCGGTCATGTACTCGCAGCAGTGATCGCCGGTGCCTTCCACCACGGTGTGGGCACCGGAGTTACGCACGGCGAAGCGCTCACCGGCAGTGCCGGCGGCGAACAACTTGCCTCCGGTGGCGCCGTACAAGCAGGTGTTGCCGATAATGGCACTGTCCTGGGTCTTGTAGACGCTGCCGGTCGGCGGAACGATGACCAGCTTGCCACCGGTCATGCCCTTGCCCACGTAGTCGTTGGCGTCGCCTTCCAGGTACATGTGCAGGCCGCCGGCGTTCCACACGCCGAAGCTCTGGCCGGCCGTGCCTTTGAAGCGGAAGGTGATCGGCGCTTTCGCCATGCCTTGGTTGCCGTGCTTGCGTGCGATTTCGCCGGAGATGCGTGCGCCGATGGAACGGTCGCAGTTGCAAATATCCAGGGCAAATTCGCCACCGCTGGCGTCATTGATCGAGGCGCTGGCCATCTCGACCATCTTCTCGGCCAACAGGCCTTTATCGAACGGCGGGTTGCGGTCCACTTGGCAGAATTGTGGCTTGTCTGCCGGGATGTGATCGCTGCCCAACAGCGGTGTCAGGTCCAGGTGTTGTTGCTTGGCGGTCTGGCCTTGGAGGATGTCCAGCAGATCGGTACGCCCGATCAGCTCTTCCAGCGAACGCACGCCCAGCTTGGCCAGCCACTCACGGGTTTCTTCGGCGACGTAGGTGAAGAAGTTCACCACCATGTCGACGGTGCCGATGTAGTGATCCTTGCGCAGTTTTTCGTTCTGAGTCGCCACACCAGTAGCGCAGTTGTTCAGGTGGCAGATGCGCAGGTATTTGCAGCCCAGGGCGATCATCGGCGCAGTACCGAAGCCAAAGCTTTCGGCGCCGAGGATCGCCGCCTTGATCACGTCGAGGCCGGTTTTCAGGCCGCCGTCGGTCTGTACCCGCACTTTGCCGCGCAGGTCGTTGCCGCGCAGGGTCTGGTGGGTTTCGGCCAGGCCGAGTTCCCATGGCGCGCCGGCGTACTTGATGGAGGTCAGCGGCGAAGCGCCGGTACCGCCATCGTAGCCGGAGATGGTGATCAGGTCGGCATAGGCCTTGGCCACGCCGGCGGCGATGGTGCCGACACCGGCTTCCGCCACCAGCTTCACCGAGACCAGGGCCTGGGGGTTGACTTGTTTCAAGTCGAAGATCAGCTGCGACAAGTCTTCGATTGAATAGATGTCGTGGTGCGGCGGTGGAGAGATCAGCGTCACGCCCGGCACCGCATAACGCAGCTTGGCGATCAGGCCGTTGACCTTGCCGCCTGGCAGCTGGCCGCCTTCACCAGGCTTGGCGCCCTGGGCCACCTTGATCTGCAGCACTTCGGCGTTGACCAGGTATTCGGGGGTAACGCCGAAACGACCAGTGGCGACCTGCTTGATCTTCGAGCTCTTGATGGTGCCGTAGCGCGCCGGGTCTTCGCCGCCTTCACCGGAGTTGGAACGCGCACCCAAGCGGTTCATGGCCTCGGCCAGGGCCTCGTGGGCCTCGGGCGACAACGCCCCCAGGGAAATACCGGCAGAGTCGAAACGCTTGAGGATCGATTCCAGCGGCTCGACTTCGCTGATGTCCATCGGCGTGTCCAAAGTCTTCACCTTGAACAGGTCGCGGATCATCGACACCGGGCGGTTATCCACCAGGCTCGTGTATTCCTTGAACTTGGCGTAGTCGCCCTGCTGCACGGCGGCTTGCAAAGTGCTGACCACGTCCGGGTTGTAGGCGTGGTATTCGCCACCGTGCACAAACTTGAGCAAGCCACCTTGCTGGATCGGCTTGCGCGCACTCCAGGCCTCCAACGCCAAGGCTTTCTGCTCGGCTTCGATGTCGACGAAACGTGCGCCCTTGATGCGGCTCGGCACGCCACGGAAGCTCAGCTCGCAGACTTCTTCGGACAGGCCGATAGCTTCGAACAACTGGGCACCACGGTACGAGGTGACAGTGGAGATGCCCATCTTCGACAGGATCTTCAACAGGCCCTTGGTGATGCCTTTACGGTAGTTCTTGAACACTTCATAGAGATCGCCCAGGACTTCACCGGTACGGATCAGGTCGCCGAGCACTTCGTACGCCAGGAACGGATACACCGCCGACGCGCCGAAACCGATCAGCACTGCAAAGTGATGCGGATCACGGGCGGTAGCGGTCTCAACGAGGATGTTGGAGTCGCAACGCAGGCCCTTTTCGGTCAGACGGTGGTGCACCGCGCCGGTGGCGAGCGAAGCGTGGATCGGCAGCTTGCCTGGCGCGATATGGCGGTCGGTCAGCACGATCTGGGTACGCCCGGCGCGCACGGCTTCTTCGGCCTGGTCGGCGACGTTACGCACCGCAGCTTCAAGACCGAGGCTCTCGTCGTAGTTCAGGTCGATGATCTGGCGGTCGAAACCTGGACGCTCCAGGGTCATCAGCGAGCGCCATTTGGCCGGGGAGATGACCGGCGAGCTGAGGATCACGCGGGAAGCGTGCTCAGGCGACTCCTGGAAGATATTGCGCTCGGCACCGAGGCACACTTCCAGGGACATCACGATGGCTTCGCGAAGCGGGTCGATCGGCGGGTTGGTGACCTGGGCGAACTGCTGGCGGAAATAGTCGTACGGGGTGCGCACGCGCTGGGACAGCACGGCCATCGGCGTATCGTCGCCCATGGAGCCGACGGCCTCGTAGCCTTGTTCGCCAAGCGGACGCAGCACCTGGTCGCGCTCTTCGAACGTGACCTGGTACATCTTCATGTACTGCTTGAGCTGGTCGATGTCGTAGAAAGCCGAACCGTGGTCGTTGTCTTCCATGGTCGCCTGGATGCGCAGGGCGTTCTTGCGCAGCCATTGCTTGTACGGGTGACGAGACTTCAAGCGGTTGTCGATGGCGTCGGTGTCGAGGATCTGCCCGGTCTCGGTGTCCACGGCCAGGATCTGGCCCGGGCCAACGCGGCCTTTGGCAATCACATCTTGCGGCTTGTAGTTCCACACGCCGATTTCCGACGCCAGGGTGATGAAGCCGTTGGTCGTGGTGACCCAACGCGCAGGGCGCAGACCGTTACGGTCGAGCAGGCACACCGCGTAGCGACCGTCGGTCATGACCACGCCGGCCGGGCCGTCCCAGGGTTCCATGTGCATCGAGTTGTATTCGTAGAACGCCCGCAGGTCCGGGTCCATAGTCTCGACGTTCTGCCACGCAGGCGGAATGATCATGCGCACGCCACGGAACAGGTCGATACCACCGGTGACCATCAGTTCGAGCATGTTGTCCATGCTGGAGGAGTCGGAACCCACGCGGTTGACCAGCGGGCCGAGCTCTTCGAGGTCCATCAAATCGTTGGCGAACTTGGTGCGACGGGCCACGGCCCAGTTGCGGTTGCCGGTGATGGTGTTGATCTCGCCGTTGTGGGCGAGGAAGCGGAACGGCTGGGCCAACGGCCATTTCGGCAAGGTGTTGGTGGAGAAGCGCTGGTGGAACACGCAGATCGCGGTTTGCAGGCGCTCATCGCTCAGGTCCGGATAAAAGGCGGTGAGATCCGCCGGCATCATCAGGCCTTTGTAAATGATGGTCTTGTGGGAAAAGCTGCAGATGTAATGGTCAGTGTCGGCGGCGTTAAGCACCGACGAACGACGACGGGACGTGAACAGCTTGATCGCCATGTCCTGGTCGCTCAGGCCGTCGCCTGCGATGAACACTTGTTCGATCTGCGGCAGGCGCTCCAGGGCCAGGCGGCCGAGTACGCTGGTGTCGATTGGCACTTTGCGCCAGCCGACCAGTTGCAGGCCGGCAGCAACGATCTCGCGGTTCATGTTCTCGCGAGCGGCTTCGGCTTTTACCGGGTCCTGGTTGAAAAACACCATGCCCACGGCGTACTGCTTGGGCAGGTCGGCCGCAAAATGCTCTTTGGCGACAGCGCGCAGGAACTGGTCGGGCTTTTGAATCAGCAAGCCGCAACCGTCACCGGTCTTGCCGTCGGCGTTGATCCCACCGCGGTGGGTCATGCAGGTCAGGGCCTCGATGGCCGTTTGCAAAAGGGTATGACTGGGCTCGCCCTGCATGTGGGCTATCAGGCCGAAACCGCAGTTATCCTTGAATTCATCGGGTTGGTACAGACCTGCTTTCATAGACACTTTCTCACCAGGCTGCCTCTTATTTCGAGGCAAATTTCTTTTCAATTCAACCGGTTACCTTCCACGCCGAACGTACGCCGGCTTAGCGGGGGCAAAAGGGAGGTCATTGTACACACCGACACAGACGCTCACAAATTTAGCGACGAAATGTCGCAAATCTATGTCGCATTTATGAAAGGTTTAAAGCGATATGCTGTGCTAGTCAAAACTTTTTTAATTCTGACCGCTACGACTCAAAAGCTACTGTGGCGCAGACACCACAAAGCGCGCGGTCCTTGCGGGGGACTGCACGCCTTGCGATTGTTTTTTGAGGTGCCGGGAGGGCGGCCTGGGTAAGGCCGCCGGATCTTCAGCGAGTTGCTGCCAGTTCTTGTTGAACGCTGGCAACAGTGCGAGGCCAAGGTTTACCAGCCTGAACCTTCGCTGGCAAGGCCTTGATGGCAGAATCGGCTGCGGCGCGGCTTGGGAAGCTGCCGTAGGTGATCACGTAGAGAGGCTTGCCGTTGAGCACTTTCTTGAAATAACGGTACTGGCCGCCCTGCTCCTTGACGAACGCCTGGGCGTTGGCCTCGGAGCTGGTGCCGAGGATTTGCACCACGAAGTTGCCGGTAGGCTGGCTGCTGTACCAGCTGCTGCCAGCGGCGCCGGCCTTGGCCACGGTAGCGGCTGGTTTTTCAGCAGGCTTGGCCGCGGGTGCCGGTGCCGGCTTGGCAACTGGTGCTGCGGGCTTGGCTGTCGCGACCGTCGGCGCCGGGGTCGGCTTGGCAACTGGCGCAACCGGTGCGGCAGGCGCTACTGGGGTTGCTGGCGTGCCGGCCGGTACGCCCGCTGGTGGCGCGGTGGTGGTCACGGTCGGCGGCGTGGCACTGGAGCCTTCCACCGGCACACCGTCATCGCCTTCAGAAATGCCACCGGCTTCTTCGGCGAGCGGGCCACGCATTACAGGCTGACCAACCATCGGCAGGTTGGTCGGCTGGCCGGAGTTGGCGAACTCGACGTTTGGCGTGGGCTTACCCAGTGGCAACTGCGCCTGCTCAGTTGGCGCGCCGGTCGTTGTCGGTGCTTTATTGCGGCCCGGGATCAACCAGGCGGCGGCAACAGCGACCACGACAACGGCAGAAATAGCCAATACGTGCTTCTTAGGCATAGTGAACCCCATCTTTGGACGCTTGACCGCTGAGCGGCTGGCAATCATGGCTTCGATCATTGCATCGCGGGCAACCTGGTTGATGTTGCCAGGCCAGCCATCGGAGCTTTCGTGAATATCAGAGATCTGCGCAGCGGAGAAAAGTTCGATACCCGCCCCGGCGCCTTCAAGGCGTTGAGCCAGGTATTCGCGGGTTTCTTCCTCTTCGTAGGGCTGCAGCTCAATGACGTGGAACAGCTCCTGATCACCGCTGATCTGCTCCAGATCGGCGATCAACGACGACTCGCCAAACAGGAACACGTGGGGGCGACCTTCCGGCGTGCCCGCAGCCAGCGCCAGCAGCGCTTCGAGGGCAGATTCGTCAAGCTGCTCGGCGTCGTCCACCAGCAGATAGACTTCCTGGCCGGTCAGGCCCAGTTGCACCACCTGCTTGAGAATCGCGTTTGGCTCGGCATTGGCCACGTCCAGCGCCTGGGCCACCTGGCGCAGTACGCCTGCAGCATCGCCGGCGCCACGGGCCGAGACCACCACACTTTGCACCGATTGCTTGTTAGTGCTGGCGACCAGCGCCTGGCGCAGCAAGGTCTTGCCGCTGCCCAACGGGCCGGTGACCACCAGCAGCAGCTGGCTGTAGCGTGCCAGGTGGTGCAGTTGCCCCAGCACGGGCTTGCGCTGGGCCGGGAAGAATTTGAAGCCAGGCACCCGTGGAGCGAAAGGGTCATGGCTCAAGTGATAATGGCCGAGGAACGCCTCGTCGGCATGCAAACTAGTCATCGGGATCTTATTAACCTTTAAGCTGGGCCAGGGCGCGGTAATCCGCTCCCAGCGTGGCCTGTAAAATCTCTTTCGGATAATCGTCGGTCACCACTGCCTCGCCCATGTGGCGCAACAGCACCAGTCGCAGTCGACCGTCGATCACTTTCTTGTCTATTGCCATATGTTCGAGGAAATCGGCCTCGGTCATCTCCGTCGGCGGGATGACCGGCAAACCGGCGCGCTGGAACAGGCGAATGCCACGATCGCGCTCCTGGGCGCTGATCCAGCCCAGGCGCTGCGACATTTCCAATGCCATCACAGTGCCAGCCGCTACGGCTTCCCCATGCAACCACACACCATAGCCCATGTGCGTTTCGATCGCATGGCCGAAGGTATGCCCCAGGTTCAGGGTGGCGCGTACGCCAGACTCCCGTTCGTCGGCATTCACCACCAGCGCCTTGGCGGCGCAGGAGCGGGAAATCGCTTCGGTCAGGGCCACCTGGTCGAGCGCGCGCAGGGCATCTACGTGTTCTTCGAGCCAGGTCAGGAAGGGCTCGTCGCAGATCAGCCCGTACTTGATGACTTCCGCCAGGCCCGCCGACAGCTCCCGCGGCGGCAAGGTGTTGAGGGTGGTGGTATCGATCAGCACCGCTTGGGGCTGGTAGAACGCACCGACCATGTTCTTGCCCAGCGGATGGTTGATACCGGTCTTGCCGCCCACCGACGAATCGACCTGGGACAACAGGGTGGTCGGCACCTGGATAAAGTCCACGCCGCGCTGGTAGCAGGCCGCGGCAAAACCGGCCATGTCGCCGATCACACCGCCGCCCAGGGCGACCACGGTGGTTCGACGGTCATGACGCGCAGTCAGCAGGCCATCAAAGATCAGTTGCAGGGTTTCCCAGTTCTTGTGGGCTTCGCCGTCTGGCAACACCACAGAGATCACCGAATACGCCGCAAGGCTGCGGCTCAGACGCTCAAGATACAGCGGTGCGACCGTTTCGTTGGAGATGATCGCCACCTGCCGACCGGCAATATGCGGCGCAAGCAGCTCGGGCTGGTCCAACAGGCCTTCGCCAATGTGGATCGGGTAGCTGCGCTCGCCTAGATCGACCTTAAGTGTCTGCATGTGTCCCCGCGTTGAAGATATATTGACGACCGGCAACGCCGTGATCCGACACCGCCTGATAGCTCTACGCCACACCTCGCAAGTCATGGCGCGCCGCCGAGAATAGCGCATTTCGGGCCAGGCTTTAACGGGGCGGCAACCTTTGCAAGCGCTCTAGAATGTCGAGCACCACCATCCGCGGCGGCCGTTCATCGGTTTCCACCACCAGATCGGCGATTTCCCGATATAGCGGATCGCGTAGCGCCAGCAGGTCCCGCAAGGTTTTCGCCGGGTCGGCCGTGCGCAGCAAAGGGCGATTGCGATCGCGGGCGGTGCGGCCCACCTGCTGTTCGACCGACGCGTGCAAATACACCACCCGACCACCGGTATGCAGCGCCCGACGATTTTCATCGCGCATCACTGCGCCACCGCCGGTCGCCAACACCACGCCATCGCAACCGCACAGTTCGGCAATCATCGCCTGCTCGCGGTCGCGAAAGCCCAGCTCGCCTTCCTTATCGAAGATCCATGGGATATTGGCACCCGTGCGCAATTCAATTTCCTTATCGGAGTCTTTGAATGGCAGGCGCAGCTCTTTGGCCAGCAAACGGCCGATGGTGCTCTTTCCAGCACCCATCGGTCCTACAAGAATCAAATTTCGCACAGAATCAACGACTCACAGCAATCGCCTGGTTATTCATAATACGCGGAGTCAGGAATACCAGCAGCTCAGATTTTTTCTCCGACAGCACATTGCGCCGGAAAAGGCGGCCAAGATACGGTACATCGCCCAAAAATGGCACTTTATCTACCACTTTGCTTTGGGTATTAGAGAAAACCCCGCCGATGACAATGGTCTCGCCATCCCGGACCAGCACCTTGGCGTTGACTTCGTTTTTCTTGATCGGCGGCACGTCGTTGAGCCGGTTCAAATAGTCAGGCTCGTCCTTGGTAACCTTGACCGCCATGAACACGTGGTTATCGGGGGTGATTTGCGGCGTAACCTCCAGTGAAAGGGACGCTTCCTTGAACGACACCGAGGTAGCGCCCTGGGAGGTGGACTCCTGGTAGGGAATCTCGGTGCCCTTGAGGATGCGTGCGGTCTCTTTATCGGACGTGACCACCTTGGGCTGCGAAACGATTTCGCCGTTGCCGCTTTTCTCCATCGCCGTCAGTTCAAGATCCAGCAATAGGTTGTCGGTGATGTAGGCGATACCCAGCCCCGACGTGCCGGTCAGCGAACCCAGATCGACGAAGGGTGAGCTGGGCGGGCTTTGCGGAGGCTCGGCGCCGTCCGCCACGGGCTTGGAAATACCCCCGGCGCCCCAGTTGCCGCGGCTGAGCCGCCCACCCCAGCGCACGCCCAGGCTTTTGTCGTAGTCGACATTAGCCTCGACGATTCGCGCCTCGATCATCACCTGACGTACCGGGATATCCAACTGCGCCACGATGCGCCGCAGCTCTTCCAGCCGTTCGCCGGTCTGGTAGGCGATGATGTTGTTGGTGCGGTCATCCACCGCCACCGAGCCGCGCTCATCCGTGGCACCTTCAAAGCCGGTCATCGACTGGAACAGCTTGGCCAGGTCCGCAGCCTTGGCGTAATTGACCTGCAATAATTCCCGACGCAAGGGTGCCAGCTCGGCCATCTGCTTGCGCGACTCCAGCACCAGCAGTTCGCGAGCGGCCAATTCATCGGTGGGCGCCACCAGCAACACGCCGGCCTTCACCCGCTTGTCCAGGCCCTTGGTTTGCAGCACCAGGTCCAGCGCCTGATCCCAGGGCACGTCCTTGAGCCGCAGGGTGATCGAGCCCTGCACCTCGTCGCTGGTCACCAGGTTGAGCCCGGCGACATCGGCGATTTGCTGCAATACCGCGCGCAGGTCGATGTCCTGGAAATTGAGGGTCAGTTTTTTGCCCGTATAGCTGACCGGCAAGGCACTGTCAGGCGGCGGCAGGTGGATCAGGTCCGGGCGATTGGGCACAGCGGCAGCCATCGGTGCCGTGAACGCTATCCATAGCGCCACACCGAAGGACGAGAAAGTCCTTTTCATTGTTAGATTCCGTTATGAATTGACGTTCAGCATCAGGGTTCGCGGGCGCTCCAGCCATGCGCCCTGTTCATCGGGGAACAGCTCGACCAGTTCGACATACCCGTCTTGAATGGCCGTGACCTGGCCATGGTCCGGCCCAAGGTAATCACCGACCGCCAGCCGGTGCACCCGTGACCCCACCCGCAGCAAGGCGAAAGCCTGCATGTCATTGGATAGTGTGCCGACCATTTCGAACTGATCGATGGTCATGCCCTCCAGCATCCCCCGTGGCCGGGTGAGATCCGGCGAAAGCGCCGGCCGACCGGGCGCGCGGGCGATCTGCAAGGTGGGCGACTGGAACGGATCGCGCAGGGCCGTAGGGTCGTAGACAAATCGCGGGCCTGACTCAAGCGCCTGGCGGACCTTGCCGCTTGGCGTGGTGCCCCGATAGGTCTTGGCCAACATTTCCAGACGCAGCAAGGCACCCTCAGGCCGAAGCGTGACATCCTGCACGGTGACGACCCGCTGCAGCCCACCCAAGGCACTGACGAACGCCGCCAGGTCGTGGTAGGCCCCAGTGGCGCCCACCTGCATAGGTTGCCCGGTGTAGAGTTGACGGGGCTCTTCTTCGAGCACCGTGATGCCCTCCACCCATATACCGTTGGCAACCGCCAACCGGGCCACGTCTTCGAGCAAGGCAGGCACTTCGGACTCTGCGGGCAACTGCCGCAGAAGGCCTGCGAGCTTATTCTCCATCGCGCGCAACCGCTCAGTGCGCACTTCAAGAGTGGCGGCCAATCCGGTTTTTTCTGCAAGCTGCTGTTGAAGCACATGCCCTCGCGCCTCGACCCCCTGCAACCGCTCCCGCGACGGGCCCAGGTACACAACCTCTCCCACCAGCAACACCAGGACGGCCAGCGCACAGCCGAGCAGGACCCGGCAGGGCAAGGGCCATTTGGCAGCGTTGTGGGAAAGCGTGAAAACGTCGAGCCTGGACAGGCTCATGGTTGCGCCTCGACAGTTTCCCCCTGGCGAACCATCAGCTGGAATTCACTTTCGCCGCGTTCACCTTCGGCCTGCACGCGCTCCAGACGAGTCGCATGAGCCCCTTGCGTGGCCTCGAGCCGACGCATCAACTGGGCGATATCCTGGTGGCTTTCAGCACTGCCGCGGATGCTGATGGTATCGCCATTCGCCACCACCTCATGCAGATGTACGCCCTCGGGCACTGCGCGAGCCAACTCATCGAACAGCCGGGCACCGGAAGAACGGGCGTCGTGCAGATCCTGAACAACCTTCATGCGTTCGGCCAATTGCTGGCTGCGCTCCTGCAGGTCGTCGATGGTCCTGATCCGTGAATCCTGTACGCCAATGTCCTCACCCAAGCGATTGTTTCGACTTACCTGCCGATCTATCGCTTGGTCGATCACCTGGCCAGCCAACCAGACTGCAGCCAGTGCCAGGCAGGCAAACACCAGCAACAGCACCAGGAAATACCTGCGCCTGCGTTCCGCCAGCGCCTGGCGCCAAGGCAAAAGATTGATTCGTATCATCCAGCGAAACTCCTCAGGGCCAACCCGCAAGCCACTCCCATCCCTTGGGCATCCACGGCCCATTGTGCGCCATCGACTCGATGACCCGGCGCGAAGCTGGCAAAATCCTGACGGCAAGCGCGCTCCAATGCAAACTCTTCCACATCTACCACCCGCGGCACCAGCCCCGCCTGGGACAAAACCGTTTCACGCGCCTCGACCTGCTCGCGCAGGCACGCCGCCAACATCACTTGGACCCATTGTGGCCCCTGGGCCGACGGGCCCCAGACCTGAAAGTCGATGGCCACCTCATCCAATGGATAAGGAATGAACTGATCGGCTTCCATCTGAATCGTCCAGGCCATTTCCTCATCGCTGAGCCCTGCGTCCATTTCGATCAACCGCGTGATCACCGAAGGCCCCCCCACCGCCACGGCTGCATGCCGGGCCGAGGGACGCAAGCGCGATAATGCCTGCAGCAATGCCCGCCCCGCGCCTTCGAGGTCCAACAGGGTACCATCGACCACCGCATGGGCCGCCAGCGCCTGGGTCACGTAGCCCTGGACGCTGAAAACGCCCGCTGAACGGCCCAGCTCTACCAGCTTGATACTGCTGTCATTGATATCGACGCCCAGGACGGTGTCGACTTTTCGCCTGAAAATTCCCTTTCCCATAAAACTCCCCAAAACTTTCCCTGTCATACCGGCTGTCGTATCGTCTGATTGCTGCCAGGCACCTTGCATCCGGTCGGCTTGCTCAAGGCACGCGAATGACGCCCCAAGCTGAAAAATGCTTTAATGCCCAGCGTTTTTTCCCGCTTTTATCTGCTGCCCGGGTCGATCCATCGTTAGCCATGCATGCCCCGACGCGTAACTCATTCTTTTCTCTGGAAATCCAAAAGCCTTGATTCGTCTGCTGAAGTTTTTCGGGTACTCCATTGTCGCCATCGTCTGCGGGCTGCTGCTCGTACTCAGCGGGGCCTACCTCTACCTTAGTCCGGGTTTGCCTTCCGTAGAGGCCCTCAGAAGTATCCAGTTGCAGATTCCTTTGCGGGTCTACAGCAGCGATGAAAAACTGATCGCGGAGTTCGGCGAAATGCGCCGCACACCGATCCGTTTCGCCGATATTCCGCCCAATTTCATCAGCGCCTTGCTGTCTGCCGAAGACGACAATTTCGCCAACCACTACGGCGTCGACCCCAGCAGCCTGGTGCGTGCAGCCACGCAGTTGGTAAAAAGCGGACACATTCAATCCGGCGGCAGCACCATTACCATGCAGGTGGCGAAGAACTTCTTCCTTACCAGCGAGCGCAGTTTTTCCCGCAAGGCCACCGAGATCCTGCTGGCACTGCAGATCGAACGTCAGCTGACCAAGGACGAAATCCTCGAGCTGTATGTCAACAAGATCTACCTGGGCAACCGCGCCTACGGCATCGAGGCCGCCTCCCAGGTCTACTATGGCAAGTCGATTCGTGACGCCAGCCTGGCGCAGATGGCCATGATTGCCGGCCTGCCCAAGGCCCCGTCGCGCTTTAACCCGCTCGCCAACCCGGCGCGCAGCAAAGAGCGGCGCGACTGGATCCTGGGGCGCATGTACAAGCTGGGCAAGATCGACCAGGCCGCCTACGAAAGCGCTGTGGCCGAGCCGCTGAACGCCAGTTATCACGTGCCGACGCCAGAAGTGAATGCGCCGTATATCGCCGAAATGGCCCGTGCCGAGATGGTTGGGCGCTATGGCAGCGACGCCTATACCGAAGGCTTCCGGGTGACCACGACGGTTCCGAGCAACTTGCAGGAAATCGCCAACAACTCGGTGCATGAAGGCCTGATCACCTATGACCAGCGCCACGGCTACCGCGGTCCGGAATCGCGCCTGCCCGGCAAGACCCTGAGCGCGTGGACCACCGAATTGAGCAAGCAGCGCTCCATCAGCGGCCTGGACCCAGCCATCGTCACCCAGGTGACAAAAGACGGCATCCAGGTGCTGACCCGTACCGGCGAAGCGCATGTGGCATGGGACAGCATGAAATGGGCGCGGCCGTTCCTGAATACCAACAGCATGGGGCCGATGCCCAAGCAACCGTCCGACGTGGCCCAGGTGGGCGACTTGATTCGCGTGCAACGTCAGAAGGATGACAGCCTCAAGTTCAGCCAGGTGCCGGTCGCCCAGGGCGCCCTGGTGTCCCTGGACCCGCAGAACGGTGCGATCCGTGCATTGGTCGGCGGTTTTGCATTCGAGCAGAGCAACTACAACCGCGCCACCCAGGCTAAGCGCCAGCCGGGTTCGAGCTTCAAGCCATTCGTCTACAGCGCCGCGCTGGACAACGGCTACACCGCCGCCAGCCTGGTCAACGACGCGCCGATCGTGTTTGTCGATGAATATCTGGACAAGGTCTGGCGCCCGAAGAATGACACCAACACCTTCCTCGGCCCGATCCGTATCCGCGAAGCGCTGTACAAGTCGCGCAACCTTGTGTCGATTCGCCTGTTGCAGGCAATGGGCGTGGGCAAGACCATCGACTACATGACACGCTTTGGCTTCGCCAAGTCCGACCTGCCGCCGAACCTGTCCCTGGCCCTGGGTACCGCGACTCTCACGCCGATGGAAATCGCCACCGGCTGGAGCACCTTCGCCAACGGCGGCTACAAGATCACGCCGTATCTGATCGACAAGATCGAAAGCCGCAATGGCGACATGCTGTTCACCGCCAACCCACCGCGGGTGCCGGGCGACGTGGTCAATGGGGTGGCAGCGACCGATGGCCTCGCGGCACCGAGTAATGGCGGCATCACCATTGAACCAACCCCAGGCACGACGCCTGCGGCAACCGCCCCCGCGACCACCGAACCGCAAGCCCCGGCAGTTGCCGAGCGCATCGTGGATGGCCGTACCACCTATATTCTCAACAGCATCCTGCAAGACGTGATCAAGAAGGGCACCGGCCGCCGAGCACTGGCCCTGGGCCGCGCAGATATTGCCGGCAAGACCGGTACTACCAACGAATCCAAGGACGCCTGGTTCTCTGGCTATAACGGCGACTACGTGACCACTGTGTGGACCGGCTACGACCAGCCTGAAAGCCTGGGCCGCCGCGAGTTTGGCGGCACCGTCGCCCTGCCGATCTGGATGAGCTACATGGGCGCGGCCTTGAAGGACAAGCCTTTGCACACCCAACCGGAACCGGAAGGCATCCTCAGCCTGCGCATCGATCCGATCAGTGGACGTGCGGCTTCGCCGAGTACGCCGAATGCTTACTTCGAGCTGTTCAAGAGCGAGGACACGCCGCCGTCGGTCAACGAGCTGGGCAATGGCGTGGCACCGGGCAGCCCGCTGCCGGCGGATGAAGGCGCGCCGATCGATTTGTTCTGACCCGATCCAAGACGCAACATAGATCCAAATGTGGGAGGGGGGTTGCTCCCGATGGCGGACTGTCAGTCAATGAATATGGCGACTGATACACCGCCATCGGGAGCAAGCCCCCTCCCACATTTGACCTCTATCGGCTTCAAGAGAATTGCCATAAAAAAAGCCCCGACTCATTCGAGCCGGGGCTTTTTGTTGGTGCGCTACAACAGCTTAGCCGTTGAACACATCATCCACGCTCTGCAGCGGGTAGTGCTTCGGATACGGCAGGGTCGCCACGCCGGTCTCGATGGCGGCTTTGGCCACGGCATCGGAGATCAGGGTGATCAGGCGCTTATCCATTGGTTTCGGGATGATGTACTCACGACCGAATTCCAGCTTGGCGCCACCGTAGGCGTCGCAGACATCCTGAGGCACTGGCAGCTTGGCCAGTTCACGCAGGGCGTTGGCGGCGGCCACTTTCATTTCTTCGTTGATGCGCTTGGCGCGTACGTCCAGGGCTCCACGGAAGATGAACGGGAAGCCCAGAACGTTGTTGACCTGGTTGGGGTAGTCCGAACGACCAGTGGCCATGATCACGTCGCTGCGGGTGGCGTGGGCCAGCTCAGGCGAGATTTCCGGGTCTGGGTTGGAGCAGGCGAACACGATCGGGTTCGGTGCCATGGACTTCAGGCCTTCGGCGCTCAGCAGGTTCGGGCCGGACAGGCCGACGAACACGTCGGCACCGTCGAGGGCGTCAGCCAGGGTGCGCTTGGAGGACGGATGGGCAAACATCGCCTTGTACTGGTTCAGGTCGGTACGCTCGGACTGGATCACGCCCTTGCTGTCGACCATGTAGATGTTTTCCAGCTTGGCGCCCATGCTGATGATCAGCTTCATGCAGGAAATGGCCGCAGCGCCGGCGCCCAGGCAGACAATCTTCGCCTCGCCCAGGGTTTTGCCAGCGATTTCCAGGGCGTTGATCATGCCGGCTGCGGTAACGATGGCGGTGCCGTGCTGGTCATCGTGGAATACCGGAATGTCGCACTGCTCGATCAGGGCTTTTTCGATCTCGAAGCACTCAGGTGCCTTGATGTCTTCCAGGTTGATGCCACCGAAAGTGATGGAAATGCGCTTGACCGTGTCGATGAAAGCCTGCGGGCTCTCGGAATCGACTTCGATGTCGAAAACGTCGATGCCGGCAAAGCGCTTGAACAGCACGCCTTTACCTTCCATGACTGGCTTGGAGGCCAATGGGCCGAGGTTACCCAGGCCGAGGATCGCGGTGCCATCGGAAATCACTGCAACCAGGTTGCCCTTGCCGGTGTACTTGTACGCCAGTTCCGGGTCACGGGCGATTTCACGTACGGGCTCGGCAACACCAGGGCTGTAGGCCAGCGACAGGTCGCGAGCGGTGGCAGTGGCTTTGGTGAGCTCTACACTCAGCTTTCCTGGACGAGGATGGGCATGATATTCGAGAGCGGCAGTTTTCAAATCAGACATATCGGCATTCCGCTTTTACTGTTGGTCGACGGACCGCCGAGGATACGCGCGTAGCAATTTACCTACAAGACTGGGCAGTCACGGGTGTCAAGGGCCCTGGGCTACGACTTTTGGCCAAGAGCCACGGGATACAAGGGCTCAACTGTTCACAATCGAAATAAAAAATGTCTACAATTTTTTTATTCAAGACGTTGATTTCAGCATGCTGGGGTCGGTCAGTGGCAGTAGCCAGCGTGACTGGCCTTTTTTCAGGCCGCCGCGTCGCAAGCGATCCTGCACCCAGCCACGCGCCTCGATGGTACGCCCTTGCAGACCATTGAGCAGGGTCGCGTCGAAACGACTGATCAGATCGGGTGCAATGCGTAATACCAATGAGCCCTGTAATTTAATCCAAATGCCACCGCGATTGCGCTCGATCTTGCTGACCCGGCCAGTGATCAAAGCAAAGCCGGAATGCTTGAGTTGCCCAACGGTTTGCACTGGCGTTTGGCGCCATAGGCCGAGCCGCGCTTGGCGGGCGCTGTTTTCGGCGGCCTGCTGGCAGGCGACCAGGTCCACATTCGGCGCCACGCCCACCTGGAAACCCAAGCCCTCAGCCAACAATTGCGCCTCCAGATTCTCACCGTTGGCGCCGTAAAGATGGGCCAGGGTGCGACCGTAGTGATCCTTGCCCTCGCGCCCCGGCACCAGACCGACACGCCCATCGCTGGCCTGCACCAGCGCCTGTAGACGCTGGCGGGCGGCGACGGCAAATGGCTCGTCAGCGCGTCTCTTCTTGCCGGTTTCCGGCGCATTGAGGCCGATCATGCGCACGCTGCGGCCATCCTTGAGGCGCACGGTGTCGCCGTCCACCACCCGCTGCACCTCGACACGCACCACAGAGGCCGGTGCGGGGCAGAATGCTTCGGCCCGGGCGGTCGCCAGCCAAATGCCAGGCACAAAAAAGGCGCCCACAAGGGACGCCTTTTTCAACAGCTGGCAAAAGCCCATAAGGCTCTTGAACCTTACTCTGCTGGAGTAGCAGCAGCAGGCTTCTTGCCGAAAGCACCAAAGCGATCTGCGAAGCGCTGTACACGGCCGCCGGTGTCCAGAGTTTTCTGCTTACCGGTGTAGAACGGGTGGCACTCGTTGCATACGTCAGTACCCAGTGGCTTGCACAGGTTCGAACGGGTTTCGAACTTGTTGCCGCAGCTGCAGGTGACTTCGATGGTTTCGTACGCTGGATGGATATCGGCTTTCATGGCACTTCCTCGGGCTAGCGTGCCGCCACTCGACACTATTGTCGAATACCGCACGTAATTAGGCCGCGGATTCTACCAGACCTTTTTAAACGCGCAAGCGGCAACACTATTTGCTTGTAAAGATAAAAGCGCCTTTCATCAGAAAAGCGAGGCATACCCAAGCCCCCCCTCGTCTGCTAGGCTCGCGCCCCTGCACCACCGCCTGCCTTTATATGAGACCCCTCGCGTGCCCGACGCCATTTTGCGCCTAGCCCTGCCCTCGCCCCTGCGCCGCCTGTTCGATTACCGGGCTCCGGCCGGGGTGCTGCGGGCGCAGTTGCAGCCGGGGATGCGCGTACGCGTGCCGTTCGGGCGGCGTGAGATGATCGGCATCCTGGTAGAAGTCACCGATCACAGCGAAGTCCCGGCGGAGAAACTCAAACCGGCGCTGGCCATCCTCGATACCACGCCACCACTGCCGCCTGAGCTGTTCAAGCTGTGCCTGTGGACCGCGCAGTATTACCAGCACAGCCTCGGCGATACCTTGAGCTGGGCTTTGCCGGTGCTGCTGCGCCAGGGCGAACTGGCCGAAGCGCGACAGGAACGTTTCTGGTCGATGGCGCCCGGTGCACGCCTGGACGACCCGCGTATCGCCCGCGCCCCGCGCCAGCGTGAAGCCCTGGCCACACTGGCCCAGCATCCCCATGGCGTCGCCCATCAGCTGTTAAGCAAGCTGATGCTGAGCAAAGACAGCCTCGACCTGCTGTTGGCCAAGGGCCTGGTGCAGGTGGAAATCCGCAAGCACGCCCCCGACCCGCGCCACGAACACTGGCTGGCCCAACCGGAATTGCCGCTCAACCCCGAGCAACGCGCCGCGTATGAGGCGATCCGCGCAGGGTTCGACAGTTTCCATGCGTTCCTGCTGGCCGGCGTCACCGGCAGTGGCAAGACCGAAGTGTATCTGCAACTGATCCGCGAAACCCTGCAGGCCGGCAAGCAGGCACTGGTGCTGATCCCCGAGATCAACCTGGGCCCACAGACCCTGGCGCGTTTCGAACAGCGCTTCAACGCCCGCATCGCCCTGGTGCACTCGGCGGTCAATGACCGTGAGCGCCTGGAGTCGTGGCTGGCGGCGCGGGACGGTGAGGCAGACATCATCATAGGCACCCGTTCGGCGCTGTTCACCCCGATGAAGAACCCCGGGCTGATCATCATCGACGAGGAACACGACGGCTCCTATAAACAACAGGAAGGCCTGCGCTACCACGCCCGCGACCTGGCACTGGTGCGCGCACGCCAGGAAGACATCCCGATTGTGCTGGGCTCGGCCACGCCGTCCCTGGAAAGCCTGCACAACGCCTACACCGGACGCTACGGGCTGCTACGCCTGAATGAGCGCGCCGGCGGTGCCAAGCAACCACGCTTCCTGCGCCTGGACGTAAAGAGCCGCCCGCTGGACAGTGGTATCTCCGGCCCGATGCAACAGGCCATCGGCCAGACCCTTGCCGCAGGCCAACAAGTGTTGGTGTTTCTCAATCGCCGTGGCTTTGCCCCGACGCTGCTGTGCCATGACTGCGGTTGGATGTCCGGGTGCGAACGCTGCGATGCACGCATGACCGTGCACCAGCGCTATGGCGAACTGCGCTGCCACCACTGCGGCCATGTAGAGCGGGTGCCACGCCATTGCCCGCAGTGCGGCAAGGTCGACCTGCGCCCGGTAGGGGCCGGCACCGAGCGCGCCGAGGAGCGCCTGGGCATTCTGTTTCCGGATTACCCGGTGCTGCGGGTCGACCGCGACAGCACCTCGCGCAAAGACGCGATGAACCAGTTGTTTGCCACCATTCAGAAAGGCCAGCCGTGCATCCTGGTGGGCACGCAAATGCTTGCCAAAGGGCATCACTTCCCGCGGGTGACCCTGGTGTCGATCCTGGACGCCGACGGCGGGTTGTTCTCCGGGGATTTCCGCGCCAGCGAACGCATGGCGCAGTTGATCGTGCAGGTGGCAGGGCGCGCCGGACGGGCCGAAGAGCCGGGCAGGGTGATTATCCAGACGCACCTGGCCGACCATCCATTGCTGATTCAACTGACGGAACAAGGCTACTTTGCCTTCGCCGAGCAGGCCTTGAGTGAACGCCGCGCGGCCGGCTTGCCACCCTTTGCGCACTTGGCATTGTTGCGTGCCGAGGCGCATAAACCGGGACAAGCCGAAGGTTTCCTGGATGAAGCCTGCAGTGCCGCCGAGGGTTTGCTGGGTGAATTGAGTCTGAGCGGCATCGAATTGCTCGGGCCGGTACCCGCCCCCATGGAGCGTCGCGCCGGACGTTATCGCGCTCAGCTACTCTTGCAGGCAACCTCCCGTGCGCCGCTGCATCGGCTATTAAGTCGCTGGATGCTTGAGCTGGAGCAAATACCCAGCGGCCGACAAGTGCGATGGTCACTGGATGTAGACCCGGTAGATTTGTACTGATCCACCCACCACTGTAGGAGCGAGCTTGCTCGCGAAAAACTCAAGAACACCGCGTTAAATCAGGAAGCCCGCGTTATCGTTGACGATTTTCGCGAGCAAGCTCACTCCTACAAAATGCTCCACAGGTCCGGAACGGTTGGCAAGCTCGCCCTCGCCACGGATAATGCCCAGTTTTTCCACCTGCGCATCGCGCGCCGCCGCTTGCGGTCGAAAGAGAACACCATGAAAGACACCATTCGCCAGCTGCTCCAACAAGCCCTCACCCAACTCGTCAACGAAGGTGTGTTGCCTGAAGGCCTGTCGCCGGCGATCCAGGTGGAGAACACCCGCGACAAGACCCACGGCGACTTCGCCAGCAACATCGCGATGATGCTGTCCAAGCCGGCCGGTATGAAACCCCGCGACCTGGCGGAAAAAATCATTGCCGCGCTGCCGGCTGACGCCAGTGTGACCAAGGCCGAAATCGCCGGCCCGGGCTTTATCAACTTCTTCCAGAACACCCAGGCCCTGGCTGCGCGCCTGGACGCCGCCCTGGCCGATGCCAACATCGGTGCGCACAAGGCTGGTGCCGCCCAGCGCGTGGTCATCGACCTGTCGGCGCCGAACCTGGCCAAGGAGATGCACGTTGGCCACCTGCGCTCCACCATCATTGGCGACGGCGTGGCCCGGGTACTGGAATTCCTCGGCGATACGGTGATCCGCCAGAACCATGTGGGCGACTGGGGCACCCAGTTCGGCATGCTGATGGCCTACCTGCAGGAAAACCCGATCACCAGCAACGAGCTGGCCGACCTGGAGAACTTCTACCGCGCCGCCAAGAAGCGTTTCGACGAATCCGAAGAATTCGCCGACCGCGCCCGCGGCCTGGTGGTCAAGCTGCAAGCGGGCGATGAGGAGTGCCTGGCGCTGTGGAACCGCTTCCGGGAAATTTCCCTGTCCCACTGCCAGGAAATCTACGAGCTGCTCAACGTGAAGTTGACCATGGCCGACGTGATGGGTGAAAGCGCCTACAACGACGACCTGATCAACGTGGTCAACGACCTCAAGGCCAAGGGCCTGCTGGTGGAGAGCAACGGCGCGCAGTGCGTGTTCCTCGAAGAATTCAAGACCGCCGACGGCGAGCCGCTGCCGGTGATCATCGTCAAGGCCGATGGCGGCTACCTCTACGCCACCACCGACCTGGCCGCCGTGCGCTATCGCAGCGGCGTGCTCAAGGCCGACCGTGCGCTGTACTTCGTTGACCAGCGCCAGGCCCTGCACTTCCAGCAAGTGTTCGAAGTGGCCCGTCGTGCCGGCTTCGTCACCCACCCGATGCACATGGAACACATGGGGTTCGGCACCATGAACGGCGCCGATGGCCGCCCGTTCAAGACCCGTGACGGCGGCACCGTGAAGCTGATCGACCTGCTCACCGAGGCCCAGGAACGCGCCTACAGCTTGGTGAAGGAAAAGAACCCGGAGCTGGCCGAGGCCGACCTGCGCAACATCGCCCGCGTGGTAGGTATTGGCGCGGTGAAATACGCCGACCTGTCCAAACACCGCACCAGCGACTACAGCTTCAACTTCGACCTGATGCTCAACTTCGAAGGCAACACCGCGCCGTACCTTCTGTACGCCTACACCCGCGTGGCGGGTGTGTTCCGCAAGCTGGGCAAGGACTTCAGCGAAGTCGAAGGCCAGATCGTGCTGGATGCCGCCCATGAGCAGGAACTGGCCGCCAAGCTGGCGCAGTTCGGCGAAGTGCTCAACAGCGTCGGCGAGAAAGGCACACCGCATATCCTGTGCACCTATTTGTACGAAGTGGCCGGGTTGTTCTCCAGCTTCTACGAGAACTGCCCGATCCTGACCGCCGACGACGAAGCCCAGAAACAAAGTCGCCTGCGCCTCGCCGCCCTGGCTGGACGCACCCTCAAGCAAGGCCTGGAACTCTTGGGCCTGGAAACCCTGGAGCGCATGTAAGTTGGCCGCCAAGAAAAAACCTGCCCCCAAGCGCGGCGCCAGCCGCTACCAGGCCCCGGCGAAGCAGCCGATTCCGGGCTGGCTGTGGATGGCTATCGGCCTCACGGTCGGCGCATTCATCGTATTTTTGATGAAGCTCGAACCTGGCCAGGGCGACGACGTCAAGCGCGTCAAACAGGAGCAGCAGAAGGCCACGAAAATCGCCGAGGCCAACAAAACCGCGCCGAGCCCGACTGCACCGGTGAAGCCGAAGTACGACTTCTACACCCTGCTGCCGGAATCGGAAGTGATCGTGCCTCCTGATGCCGTGCCGGAGAAGACCCTGCCGACGCCGCAAGTGCCAACCACGCCGGTGACACCTGCCGAAGCCGCGAAAATCGACACCGCCCGCGCCCAGGCCGCGCTGGCCGGGATCACGCCGCCGCCACCACCGCCGGTCGCTGCCACCAAGGCCGCGCCGGTGACCAAGTTCTTCCTGCAGGCGGGCTCGTTCCCGAAACAGGCGGATGCGGACCGGGTGCGGGCGCAGATCATCCTGTTGGGCCAGTCGGTG
Organism: Pseudomonas sp. Root569; assembly: GCF_001427465.1. Taxonomy (NCBI): domain Bacteria; kingdom Pseudomonadati; phylum Pseudomonadota; class Gammaproteobacteria; order Pseudomonadales; family Pseudomonadaceae; genus Pseudomonas; species Pseudomonas sp. Root569. The sequence goes on from NZ_LMGQ01000024.1 coordinate 337,619, forward strand.
ACGGTGGAGTCCGGCACGGTGAAGGAAGCGACCTGGTATCGCGTACTGGTAGGGCCGTTCAGCAACCGTGAGCAACTGACCGTGGCACAGAAACAATTGGCCGGCGCCGGGTTCAGCAACCTGTTGTTACAACAGCGCCAGAGTCGCTGATTCGGGGTCAACACAAATCAAAATGTGGGAGGGGGCTTGCTCCCGATAGCGGAGTGTCAGTCAACATATTCATTGGCTGACAGCGCGCCATCGGGAGCAAGCCCCCTCCCACATTTGATTTTGCGGTGTGCTTGGTTAGGTGTCAGAGCGGTAAACACCACTCGTCCGCGCTCTCGTCCTACGGTTGAAATCCCCACCGCCACCCCCATATGAGTTTCCATCAGGGCATTTTCGCCCCGCTGCGTGGAGACTCTCCCCTTGACCACCATCGTTTCAGTACGTCGCCACGGCAAAGTTGTCATGGGCGGCGACGGCCAGGTTTCCCTGGGCAATACCGTAATGAAAGGCAACGCGAAGAAAGTGCGTCGCCTGTACCACGGCCAGGTGCTTGCCGGCTTCGCAGGCGCTACCGCCGACGCCTTTACCCTCTTCGAACGCTTCGAAGGCCAGCTTGAGAAACACCAGGGCCACCTGGTGCGCGCCGCTGTCGAGTTGGCCAAGGAATGGCGCACCGACCGCTCCCTCAGCCGCCTTGAAGCCATGCTCGCCGTCGCCAACAAAGACGCGTCCCTGATCATCACCGGCAATGGCGACGTGGTAGAACCTGAGCACGGCCTGATCGCCATGGGTTCCGGCGGTGGCTACGCCCAGGCGGCAGCCAGTGCGTTGCTGAAGAAAACCGATCTGTCGGCCCGGGAAATCGTCGAGACCGCCCTGGGCATCGCCGGCGATATCTGCGTGTTCACCAACCACAACCAGACCATTGAGGAGCAGGACCTCGCCGAGTAAGCCTTGGGCTTATTCTCGCTTGAGGCCGCCAAACAACTATGTCCATGACTCCCCGCGAAATCGTCCATGAACTCAATCGCCATATCATCGGCCAGGACGATGCCAAGCGCGCCGTTGCCATCGCCCTGCGTAACCGCTGGCGCCGCATGCAACTGCCGGAAGAACTGCGCGTTGAAGTAACGCCCAAGAACATCCTGATGATCGGCCCGACCGGTGTCGGTAAAACCGAAATCGCCCGACGCCTGGCCAAGTTGGCCAATGCGCCGTTCATCAAGGTGGAAGCGACCAAATTCACCGAAGTCGGCTATGTGGGCCGCGACGTCGAGTCGATCATTCGTGACTTGGCCGACGCTGCCCTGAAAATGCTGCGCGAACAGGAAGTGACCAAGGTCAGCCACCGCGCAGAAGACGCCGCTGAAGAACGTATCCTCGATGCCCTGCTGCCACCGGCACGCATGGGTTTCAACGAAGACGCCGCACCGTCCTCGGATTCCAACACCCGTCAGCTGTTCCGCAAGCGCCTGCGTGAAGGCCAGCTGGATGACAAGGAAATCGAGATTGAAGTGGCCGAAGTGTCCGGTGTGGATATTTCCGCTCCGCCGGGCATGGAAGAAATGACCAGCCAGTTGCAGAACCTGTTCGCCAACATGGGCAAGGACAAGAAGAAGAGCCGCAAGCTCAAGGTCAAGGAAGCGCTCAAGCTGGTGCGCGACGAAGAAGCCGGGCGTCTGGTCAATGAGGAAGAACTCAAGGCCAAGGCATTGGAAGCTGTCGAGCAGCATGGCATCGTGTTTATCGATGAGATCGATAAGGTGGCCAAGCGCGGTAACTCCGGCGGCGTCGATGTCTCCCGTGAAGGCGTGCAGCGCGATCTGCTGCCGCTGATCGAGGGTTGCACAGTCAACACCAAGCTGGGCATGGTCAAGACCGACCACATCCTGTTTATCGCCTCCGGCGCCTTCCACCTGAGCAAGCCAAGCGACCTGGTGCCCGAGCTGCAAGGCCGCCTGCCGATTCGCGTGGAACTCAAGGCGCTGACCCCGGGCGACTTCGAGCGCATCCTCAGCGAGCCTCACGCATCCCTCACCGAGCAATACCGTGAGCTGCTGAAAACCGAGGGCCTGGGTATCGAGTTCCAGGCCGACGGCATCAAGCGTTTGGCGGAAATCGCCTGGCAGGTCAACGAGAAGACCGAGAACATTGGTGCCCGCCGCCTGCATACCTTGCTTGAGCGCCTGCTTGAGGAAGTATCGTTCAGTGCTGGTGACATGGCCGGTGCGCAGAATGGCGAAGCGATCAAAATCGATGCCGACTACGTCAACAGCCACCTGGGCGAATTGGCGCAGAACGAAGACTTGTCTCGTTATATCCTGTAAGCCTCACACAGAACTGCTTTGCTTCAAATGTGGGAGGGGGCTTGCTCCCGATGGCGGTGTTTCAGTATCAGATGAGCTGACTGACACACCGTCATCGGGAGCAAGCCCCCTCCCACATTTTTAAGCCGGTTTATTCAGGAGTACCTCATATGGCCAAGTTTCCTACTGCTGTAAACCTGCACAAAACCTCCAACACCCTCGGCCTCACTTACAGCCCAGACGAGGTTTATCATCTGCCCGCCGAATTCCTGCGGGTGCACTCGCCTTCCGCCGAGGTGCAGGGACACGGCAAGCCCATCCTGCAATTCGGCAAGCTCAACGTCAGGTTGAGCAAGGTCGAACCGGCCGGCCAGTACGCACTGAAATTGACCTTCGACGACGGCCATGACAGCGGGCTGTTCACCTGGGACTACCTCTACCAACTGGCCGTACGTCAGGACGCACTGTGGAGCGACTACCTGGCCGAGCTCAAAGCGGCCGGAAAAACCCGCGACCCGAACCAGTCGGTCGTGCGGCTGATGCTCTAGCTCAGGCGTCTTGCTCTTTAGAGGGCATTTTCTAATTTCATCTGCTTGAATGCCCTGTCGCGAGGCCAATGATCGGCCCGCTTGCGAAAAAAAATAAACTCGGGTAACCAATGGAACTGGCAAGTTCCCTGCATTTGACGATGCGGTATCAACGGTCACCCGGGTCGCAGTACCAGGCTGGTGTCGTGTATCGAAATTGGGTGCGCAGCAATCGCCGGTACTCGTCTTTCGGACAACGGAGCGTCGTAGATGAGTAACAAGAATAACGATGACTTGAAACGCCAGGCCTCGGAAAACACCCTGGGGCTGAACCCGATCATCGCGTTACGCAAAAAGGATCTATTGGCCTCGGCCAGGATGGTGCTGACCCAAGCCATCAAGCAACCGTTGCACAGCGTCAAGCACGTCGCCCACTTTGGCGTCGAATTGAAGAATGTGATGTTCGGCAAATCCCCCCTGGCGCCCGAGGGCGACGACCGTCGCTTCAACGACCCGGCCTGGAGCCAGAACCCGCTCTACAAACGCTACTTGCAGACTTACCTGGCGTGGCGCAAGGAACTCCACGACTGGATCGACGACAGCAGCCTGTCGGCACAGGACATCAGCCGCGGCCACTTCGTGATCAACCTGATGACCGAAGCCATGGCCCCCACCAACAGCGCGGCCAACCCGGCAGCGGTCAAGCGTTTCTTTGAAACCGGCGGTAAAAGCCTGCTCGACGGTTTGTCCCACCTGGCCAAGGACATGGTGCATAACGGCGGCATGCCGAGCCAAGTCAACATGGGTGCCTTTGAAGTCGGCAAGACGTTGGGCACCAGCGAAGGCGCGGTGGTGTTTCGCAACGACGTGCTGGAGCTTATCCAGTACAAGCCCACCACCGAGCAAGTACACGAGCGCCCACTGCTGGTGGTGCCGCCGCAGATCAACAAGTTCTACATATTCGACCTATGCCCGGATAAGAGCCTGGCGCGCTTCTGCCTGCGCAATGGGCAGCAGACGTTTATCGTCAGCTGGCGCAACCCCACCAAGGCCCAGCGCGAGTGGGGCCTGTCGACTTATATCGAGGCGCTCAAGGAAGCGGTCGATGTGGTCACGGCGATTACCGGCAGTAAGGACGTGAATATGCTCGCGGCCTGTTCCGGAGGCATCACCTGCACAGCACTGCTGGGCCACTACGCGGCGCTGGGCGAGAAGAAGGTCAACGCCCTGACCCTGCTGGTGAGCGTACTGGACACCACCCTGGACACCCAGGTGGCGCTGTTTGTCGACGAGCAGACCCTCGAAGCAGCCAAGCGCCATTCGTACCAGGCCGGTGTGCTGGAAGGCCGCGATATGGCCAAGGTGTTCGCCTGGATGCGCCCCAACGACCTGATCTGGAACTACTGGGTCAATAATTACCTGCTGGGCAACGAGCCGCCGGTGTTCGACATCCTGTTCTGGAACAACGACACCACGCGCTTGCCAGCTGCATTCCATGGCGACCTGATCGAACTGTTCAAGAACAACCCACTGGTACGCGCCAACGCGCTGGAGGTGTGCGGCACGCCCATCGACCTCAAGCAGGTCACCGCCGATGTCTACGCACTGGCGGGCACCAATGATCACATCACGCCGTGGCAGTCCTGCTACAAGTCGGCGCAGTTGTTTGGCGGCCAGGTCGAGTTTGTGCTGTCCAGCAGCGGGCATATCCAGAGCATCCTCAACCCACCGGGCAACCCCAAGGCGCGCTACCAGACCAGCGAGGGTTTGTCGGGCAGCGCGCTGGAGTGGCAGGAGAACGCCACCAAGCACACCGATTCGTGGTGGCTGCATTGGCAGGTGTGGCAGGCGCAGCGAGCGGGCAAGTTGAAGAAAGCACCGGCGACATTAGGAAATAAAATCTATGCCGCAGCCGAAGCGGCGCCAGGTACCTATGTACATGAGCGGTAGATTGGAATGAGATCCAAATGTGGTAGGGGGCTTGCTCCCGATAGGGATGGATCAGTGTCAGTTGTGCTCAATGACACACCGCCATCGGGAGCAAGCCCCCTCCCACATTTTGACTGTATTCCTCCTGTAACACTTCACAGGGCTTGAGCATGCCGCAATCGTTCATCTTCCGTACCATCGACCTGGATGGCCAGACCATCCGTACGGCGGTACGCCCGGGCAAACCGCACTTGACGCCGCTGCTGATCTTCAACGGCATCGGCGCCAACCTTGAGCTGGTGTTCCCGTTCGTCCAGGCCCTGGACCCGGACCTGGAAGTGATCGCCTTCGACGTGCCCGGTGTCGGCGGCTCATCGACGCCGAACCGGCCCTACCGCTTTCCGGGCCTGGCCAAACTTACCGCACGCATGCTCGATTACCTGGACTACGGCCAGGTGAACGCCGTGGGTGTGTCCTGGGGCGGCGCACTGGCGCAGCAGTTTGCCTATGACTATCCGGAACGCTGCAAGAAGCTGATCCTGGCGGCCACGGCAGCCGGCGCCTTTATGGTGCCGGGCAAACCCAAAGTGCTGTGGCTGATGGCCAGCCCCCGGCGTTATATCCAACCCTCCCATGTGGTGCGTATCGCGCCGATGATTTATGGCGGCTCGTTCCGCCGCGATTCGAACCTGGCCGCCGAACATGCGAGCAAAGTGCGCTCGGCCGGCAAGCTGGGTTACTACTGGCAGCTGTTCGCCGGGGTGGGCTGGACCAGCATTCATTGGCTGCACAAGATCCGCCAGCCCACCCTGGTGCTGGCCGGGGACGATGATCCGCTGATCCCGCTGATCAACATGCGCATGCTGGCCTGGCGCATCCCGAATGCGCAGTTGCACATTATCGATGACGGCCACCTGTTCCTGATCACGCGGGCCGAAGCCGTGGCACCGATCATCATGAAATTTCTCGAGGAGGAGCGCCTGCGCGCTGTGATACATCCGCGACCGGCGGTGTGAAGGACCACACCAACGCGCAACTTGCCAGGAACCAGCTATGGTTCTGGATTGGCGTGCCTGCTTGATGACTTGACCAAGGAGTGTTGAATCATGCGAGAAAGACCCGTGACGACCCCGGCGCCCATCCCTGCTGCGTTCATCAACGCGCAAAACGCGATCACCGGCCTCAGGGGACGCGATCTGCTGTCGACCCTGCGCAGCGTGGCTGCCCATGGTTTGCGTAACCCCGTACATACCGCCCGCCATGTCTTGGCGCTAGGCGGTCAATTGGGCCGCGTGCTGCTGGGCGAAACCGTGCAGGAACCCAACCCCAGGGACGCGCGCTTTATCGATCCCACCTGGACGCTCAACCCGCTATACCGGCGCAGCTTACAGGCCTATCTGAGTTGGCAGAAACAGACACGGCACTGGATCGATGACAGCACCCTGAGCGCCGATGACCGTGCCCGCGCACATTTCGCCTTTTCCCTGCTCAACGATGCAGTCTCCCCCTCCAACACCCTGCTTAACCCGTTGGCGATCAAGGAACTGCTCAATTCCGGTGGCAACAGCGTGGTGCGCGGCGTGAGCAACCTGTTCGAAGACCTGTTGCACAACAATGGCCTGCCGCGCCAAGTCAGCAAGCATGCCTTCGAAGTGGGCAAGACAGTGGCGACCACGCCCGGCTCGGTGGTGTTTCGCAACGAGCTGCTGGAGTTGATCCAGTACAAGCCCATGAGCGAAAAACAGTACGCCAAGCCGCTGCTGGTGGTGCCGCCGCAAATCAACAAGTACTACATCTTCGACCTGAGCCCGGCCAACAGTTTTGTACAATACGCCCTGAAAAACGGGCTGCAGACGTTCATGGTCAGTTGGCGCAACCCGGATGTGCGTCATCGCGAATGGGGCCTCTCCACCTACGTGGCAGCGCTTGAAGAAGCGCTCAACGTCTGCCGGGCGATCAGCGGCGCCCGCGAGGTCAACCTGATGGGCGCCTGCGCCGGTGGCCTGACCATAGCTGCCCTGCAAGGCCACCTGCAAGCCAAGCGCCAGTTGCGGCGCATCTCCAGCGCCAGCTACCTGGTGAGCCTGCTGGACAGCCAGATCGACAGCCCCGCGACCTTGTTTGCCGATGAACAGACCCTGGAAGCCGCCAAGCGCCGCTCCTACCAGCAAGGCGTGCTGGACGGCCGTGACATGGCCAAGGTGTTTGCCTGGATGCGCCCCAACGACCTGATCTGGAGCTACTGGATCAACAATTACCTGTTGGGCAAGGAGCCGCCGGCCTTCGACATCCTGTACTGGAACAACGACAACACACGCCTGCCTGCCGCCTTGCACGGCGACCTGCTGGACTTCTTCAAGCACAACCCGCTGAGCCATCCCGGCGGGCTGGAGGTGTGTGGCACTCCCATCGACCTACGCAAAGTCACGGTGGACAGTTTCAGCGTGGCCGGGATCAACGACCACATCACGCCCTGGGACGCGGTGTATCGCTCAACCCAGTTGCTGGGCGGCGAGCGGCGCTTTGTACTGTCCAACAGCGGGCATATCCAGAGCATCCTCAACCCGCCGGGCAACCCCAAGGCCAACTACGTCGAAAACCTCAAGCTGAGCAGCGACCCTCGCGCCTGGTACTACGACGCCCAGCACGTCGAAGGCAGTTGGTGGCCGCAGTGGCTGGCGTGGGCACAGGAGCGCTCCGGTGTACAGCGCGAAACCCTCACCGCCCTGGGCAACCAGAATTATCCACCGATGGAAGCAGCCCCAGGCACTTACGTGCGGGTGCGCTGAGCTCAACGATCAGATTAAGAAGACTGGATGAAGACCCGCGACCGTATCCTTGAATGTGCCCTGCAGCTGTTCAACCAGAAGGGTGAGCCGAACGTGTCGACCATGGAGGTGGCCAATGAAATGGGGATCAGCCCCGGTAACCTCTACTACCACTTCCACGGCAAGGAGCCGCTGGTGCTCGGGCTGTTCGAGCGCTTTCAAGGCGAGTTGGCGCCTTTGCTCGACCCTCCCGCCGACGCGCAACTGGAGGCCGAGGATTACTGGCTGTTCCTGCACCTGATAGTCGAGCGCATGGCGCACTATCGGTTTCTATTCCAGGACCTGTCGAACCTGGCCGGGCGCTTGCCGAAGCTGGCCAAGGGGATTCGCCACCTGCTCACCGCGCTTAAACGCACACTGGCCTCTTTGCTTGCGCGCTTGAAAGCCTCAGGGCAGTTGGTCAGCGGCACCCAGGCATTGGGGCAACTGGTGGAGCAGATCACCCTCACCCTGCTGTTTTCCCTGGATTACCAGCGGATTCTCGACCGTGAGGGCGAGGTGCAGGTGGTGGTCTACCAGGTCATGATGCTGGTGGCCCCGCATCTGCTGCCGACGGCGCGGCAGGCGACAGAGCGGTTTGCACTCAAGTACCTGGATACCACGGAGTGAACATGGGGTTTGATAAGCCCGCCATAAAAAAAGCCCGACCTCTGCAGGTCGGGCATTTTTTTGTCCTGAAAGATCAGGACTGACTGGATGTCGGCGGGGTTGCCGAGGTAGCAGTCGGGGTCGCAACAGCAGGGGTCGGTGCGGACACCGAGTTGGCTGTCGAAGCGGTTGATGCCGCAGCGGCAGGTTTTGGTGCTGCTGGTTTTTTTGCTGCCGCTGGCTTCTTGCTGGCGGCGGCCGCGGGTTTAGCGGCCGGCTTGGCTGCTGCTGGTTTGGCTGCTGGTTTCGCAGCGGATGGCTTGGCAGCAGATTTAGCAGTCGCAGGTTTCGCGGCAGGCTTTGCAGCGGCCTTGGCAGCCGGTTTAGCCGCAGGTTTGGCGGCGGCTTTAGCGGCCACTGGCTTGGCGGCAGGCTTGGTGGCCGGTTTGGCGGCAGCTGTTTTAGCGGCTGGCTTGGCGGCGGCTTTGGCTGGAGCCTTGGCCGCAGGTTTGGCTGCAGCTTTAGCCAGAGGCTTGGCAACCGTTTTAACAGCGGGCTTTGCAGCAGCTGTTTTAACCGCAGGTTTTGCAGCAGGCTTGGCCGCCGCCGTCTTCGCTGGAGCCACTTTGGCGCCCGTCAGTTTTTCGATTTGCTTGGTCAGGGTATCGACCTTGCTGTGCAGCGTTTTCAACTCAGCCTTGCTCGGCACGCCCAGTCGCGAAATAGCACTGTTGAGGCGCTTGTCGAAAGTCTCTTCCAACTTGCCCCACGTATCCGAAATGCTCGACTTGGCGGAACCCGCACTGGCCTTGGCAGCGTCCACTTTTTTACCCACTGTGCTCTTGGTCAACTTCTCGGCCTTCTCGCCGTCTTTAACCAAGGTCTCGAAGAGTTTGCTGCCGTCACTGTCGATCTTCGAGTACACGCCTAAACCAGCGAGCCAGATTTTGCGGGAATATTCTTCAACTTTCCCGACCCACGAGCTGCCTTCTTTCTGAGTAGTCTTTTTAACAGCCATCCCGATGTCTCCTTAGTGTTTACGCGCGACACGTTCGAGCAATGCCGTCAGCTCTTCGAGCTTAGCAGAGAGTGTCTCCACGTCATGTTTAGACGCAATGCCGATCCGATTCAAGGCACTGCCGACACGAGTATCAAAAGCTTTTTCAACTTTATCCAGTTGAACTTCAACCCGGCCTTTGACGCTGGAGACATTACTCCTTACTTGGTCAATCTGACTGTTGGCAGCATCAAGTTGTTCAACTACAACTTTTTTACCTTTACTTTCAATACGTTGACCACTCTTAACCAGCTCCTTGAAGTACTCGCCGCCCTCGCTGCCAACCTTGGCATAGGCACCAAGACCTGCCAGCCAAATCTTACGGGCATAGCTTTTAACCTCACTCAGGGTAGTGGCCTGAACGTCGATTTTTTTCTGCAAAATAACTTTGGCCATGGTGCACCTCACACAAAATAGGGGGGAGGACCGCCCGCAGGAGTTGAGGGCTTGGGCACAAAGTAGGGTTTAAAATTAGAATCGGCACCCTAAGAACCTCAGGCTCAGGCCAGGGCTTTATCCAGGGCTTTCTCGATTTCGGACTTGATCGTACCGCTCATGGCCGACATCAACAGGCCCAGTTCCACATCGATACGCAATGAATCATCGGCCACTGCCACCGTGCCTTTGACCCCGGAGCGCGTGAGCTTGAGGGTATCGCCAGACCATGAGGACTCCACGCCATATTTATCCTCGAGTTTGCGCGCCAATTGCTCGGCCTTTGCCCGCGCCTGTTCTTTTCCCAGGGAATGTTCACGTTCAACGGTAATACGGGCCATTGCAATGACTCCTCTTTATAACGACTCAGAACACCCGCCATGCGGCAAAAGGTCTCGGTGAGCGCCTATCTTACCTGCAGCCTTGCCAAGACAAAGCAGGCCTTGGGGATTATCATGTCCCGCATTCTCTTTTGGTGACAGCGATATGACTGATCAGCGCAAAGGCAGCGATGCCGAACCCACCACTCACTTCGGCTTCAAGAACGTCCCGGAAAGCCAGAAAGCGGAAAAAGTCGCTGAGGTGTTTCACTCCGTGGCGGCCAAGTACGACCTGATGAACGACGTGCTCTCCGGCGGCATGCACCGCCTGTGGAAGCGCTTCACCATCGAGCTGTCGGGCGTACGCACCGGCAACCGCGTGCTGGACATCGCCGGGGGTACGGGTGATCTGGCGGCCAAGTTCTCCAAGCTGGTTGGCCCCACCGGCCAGGTGGTGTTGGCCGATATCAACGGTTCGATGCTCAAGGTCGGCCGCGATCGCCTGCTGGACAAAGGTGTGGCCGGCAATATCGAATTCGTCCAGGCCGACGCTGAAAAGCTGCCGTTCCCCGACAATCATTTCGACTGCGTGACCATCGCCTTCGGCCTGCGCAACGTCACCCATAAAGAAGACGCGATCCGCTCGATGCTGCGCGTCCTCAAGCCGGGCGGTCGCCTGTTGGTGCTGGAATTCTCCAAGCCGACCAACGCGCTGATGTCCAAGGTCTACGACACCTACTCGTTCGCCTTCATGCCGCTGATGGGCAAGTTGATCACCAACGACGCCGAGAGCTACCGCTACTTGGCCGAGTCAATCCGCATGCACCCAGACCAGGAGACCCTGAAGTCGATGATGGTGGAAGCCGGTTTCGACCGCGTGACCTACCACAACATGACCTCGGGCATCGTCGCCCTGCACCGCGGCATCAAGCCCTGATGTTGCTTCAAGGCCTTCTCGCCAGCGTTGAACACGGCCTTAACCGTGTGCTGCGCCTGGACAGCACCGCCCTGGCGCGGCTCGCGCACTTGAACGGCAAAGTCATTGCCGTCGACTGCCGCAGCCCCGCCATGCAGCTATTTATCCTGCCCAGCGATGAAGGCCTGCTTCTCGCCACCCAATGGGCCGCCGAAGCTGACTGCACCTTGCGTGCACCGGCCTCCAGCCTGTTGCACCTGGCTTTGAGCCGCAACAAGACCGCCATCCTCCACAGCCCCGAGGTGGAGCTGGAAGGCGACAGTGCGGTGCTGATGGACCTGGCCGTTGTGCTGCAAGACCTGGAGCTGGACTGGGAACACGAACTGTCGCGCTGGATCGGCCCCGTGGCCACCCAACTGATCAGCGGGCACCTGCGCAGCCGCACGCGCTGGTACCAGCAAGGGTTCGCCAGCCTCAACCAGAACCTCGCCGAATACCTGAGCGAAGAATCGCGCACCCTGGTCGGGCAACGGGAAGCGCAAGCGCGCTTTCGTGAGCTCGACAAGGCCAAAATCGACCTGGAACGCCTCGAGGCCCGCTTCGAACGCCTGAGCCGCTCCCTTGATCCAAGCGATAACGCATGAAGCTGCTCGCCGTCCGCCGTTTGTTTCGTATCCAGCGCGTCGTTATCCGCTACCGCCTCGATGACCTGCTGTTTGCCCTGCCCCTGCCGTGGTTCTTGCTGGCGGTGCGTTACGTGCTGCCGTGGCGCTGGTTGCCGCGCAAGCAGCTGGAGCTGAGCCGTGGTGCACGCCTGCGCCTGGCGCTGCAGGACCTGGGGCCGATCTTTATCAAGTTCGGGCAGATCCTCTCGACCCGCCGCGACCTGCTGCCCGAAGATATCGCCGACGAGCTGATGCTGCTGCAAGACCGCGTGCCGCCGTTCGATTCGCAGCAGTCCATGGCGCTGATCGAAGCACAGCTGGGCAAGAAGATCAGCGAAGTGTTCAGCCGCTTCGACGTCGAGCCCCTGGCCTCGGCTTCGGTCGCACAAGTGCACGCCGCGCAGCTCAAAACCGGCGAAGAAGTGGTGGTGAAGGTGATTCGCCCAGGCCTCAAGCCGATCATCGGCCAGGACCTGGCGTGGCTGTTCATCCTCGCCCGCGCCGCCGAACGCTTCTCCGCCGACGCACGCCTGCTGCACCCGGTGGATGTGGTCGCCGACTACGAAAAAACCATCTACGACGAACTCGACCTTTTGCGCGAAGCGGCCAACGCCAGTCAACTGCGGCGTAACTTTGAAGGCTCGCAACTGCTGTACGTGCCGCAAGTGTATTGGGACTGGTGCCGGCCGAAAGTGCTGGTGATGGAGCGCATCTACGGCGTGCAGGTTACCGACCTCGCTACCCTGGCCGACCAGCGCACCGACATGAAGATGCTCGCCGAGCGCGGTGTGGAGATCTTCTTCACCCAGGTATTCCGCGACAGCTTCTTTCACGCCGACATGCACCCGGGCAACATCTTCGTCAGCACCGTCAACCCGTGGAGCCCGCAGTACATCGCGATCGACTGCGGCATCGTCGGCAGCCTGACCCCGGAAGACCAGGATTACCTGGCGCGCAACCTGTTTGCCTTCTTCAAGCGCGATTACCGGCGCGTGGCGCAGTTGCACATTGATTCGGGCTGGGTGCCGGCGGAAACCAAGCTCAATGAATTCGAAGCGGCGATCCGCACGGTATGCGAGCCGATCTTTGAAAAACCGTTAAAGGATATTTCCTTTGGCCAGGTGCTGATGCGCCTGTTCCAAACCGCGCGGCGCTTCAATATGGAAGTGCAGCCGCAACTGGTGCTGTTGCAGAAGACCTTGCTGAACATCGAGGGGCTGGGCCGCCAGCTGTACCCGGACCTCGACCTGTGGAACACCGCACAGCCGTTCCTTGAACGCTGGATGCGCGAGCGGATGAGCCCGAAGACCATGCTGGGCAACCTGCACAGCCAGTTCGAACAGCTACCGCACCTGGCCAACATGACCCGCGACCTGCTCGAGCGTATGTCCCAGCCCCATGCCAAAGACCCCGAGCCGCCGTGGCGCAAACGCAAAGACGACTGGTTCCTGCGCCTGCTGGGCGCCGCGCACCTTGTGGGCGGCGCGATGCTGGCAATTGGCGGTCCATTGAACCAACTGGGCCACTGGCCGGCCGGTATCATGGTAGCCGTGGGCGTTTATCTGATCGTGCGTCGATAGCCAATCCGGTTATACACTGTCGCAAATTGCCGGAGCCGAAGATGAAAGACTGGCTGGACGAGATCAAGTGGGACAGTGACGGCCTGGTGCCGGCCATTGCCCAGGACTACAAGACCGGGCGCGTGCTGATGATGGCCTGGATGAACCGCGAGGCCCTGAGCCTCACTGCCACTGAGCAGCGCGCCATCTATTGGTCACGTTCGCGTGGCAAACTGTGGCGCAAGGGCGAAGAGTCCGGGCACGTGCAGATCCTGCATGAGATGCGCCTGGACTGCGACGCCGACGTGGTGATCCTGATGGTCGACCAGATCGGTGGTATCGCTTGCCATACCGGGCGCCACAGCTGCTTTTATCGCGTGTTCGAGAACGGCGAATGGAAAGTCGTGGAACCGGTGCTCAAAGACCCGCACGCCATTTATCCCGCAGGACATTGAACATGAGCGATACCCTGAACCGTGTGGCCCAGGTGTTGGAAGACCGCAAAGGCGCGGATGCCGACAGCTCCTATGTCGCCAGCCTGTACCACAAGGGTCTGAACAAGATTCTGGAAAAACTCGGCGAGGAATCCGTCGAGACCATCATTGCGGCCAAGGACGCGCAAATCAGCGGTGATTGCAGCGATGTAATCTATGAGACCGCCGACTTGTGGTTCCATAGCCTGGTCATGCTCGCCCAACTGGGGCAGCATCCACAGGCCGTGCTGGATGAACTGGACCGTCGCTTCGGCCTGTCCGGGCACGCCGAGAAGGCCTCGCGCCCGTCCGCCTGAATAACTAAGACTTGAGGATTTGCAGCATGGGCATTTTTGACTGGAAACACTGGATCGTCATTCTGGTGGTGGTTGTTCTGGTGTTCGGCACCAAGAAACTGAAAAACCTCGGCACCGACGTCGGTGAGTCGATCAAGGGCTTTCGTAAAGCCATGAACGACGACGAAAAACCAGCCGAGCCAACGGTAAACCCGGTGCCCCCGGCCCAGCCTGTACACCCGCAGGCCACCCAGCCGATCACCGAACGTCGCACCTTCGACGTGCAGGCTGAAAAAGTCCAAGAGACGACCCGCAAAGACTCGTGAGCACTGACTAATGTTTGGTATCAGCTTCTCTGAACTGCTGCTCGTCGGCCTGGTGGCCCTGCTGGTACTGGGGCCGGAACGCCTGCCCGGCGCCGCACGCACCGCCGGCCTGTGGATCGGGCGTCTGAAACGCAGTTTCAACGCGATCAAACAGGAGGTTGAACGGGAAATCGGTGCCGACGAGATCCGCCGGCAATTGCACAACGAACATATCCTGTCGTTGGAGCAGGAGGCACGCAAGATTCTCTCCCCGGTGCAAGAACCGGCCAAGCCGGCTACACCACCGGTGGCCGACCACAGTATCGCGCCCGCCCCCGCTGCCGAGCCCGCTCCGACAGAGCCCGCGCCGACGCCCGTTGCGTCGCCCGCGCCCCATGACCCTACATTGCCGCCGCGAGCCCCATGAGCGCTGATAAACCGGAAAACGACCAGCACATGCCACTGGTCTCGCACCTCTCCGAGCTGCGTACCCGCCTGCTGCGTTGCGTAGCGGCAATCTTCATCATTTTTGCCGGGCTGTTCGCCTTTACCCAGCAGATCTACACCTTCGTTTCCACGCCGTTGCGCCAGTACTTGCCCGTCGGCGCGACAATGATCGCCACCGATGTGTCGTCGCCGTTCCTGACGCCGTTGAAGTTGACCATGATGGTCTCGCTGTTCCTGGCGATCCCGGTGATCCTGCATCAGATCTGGGGCTTTATCGCCCCGGGCCTGTACAAGCATGAGAAGCGCATCGCCGTGCCATTGCTGGTGTCGAGCATCCTGCTGTTCTACACCGGCATGGCCTTCGCGTACTTCCTGGTGTTCCCGCTGATCTTCAAGTTCTTCGCCGCTGCCACCCCGGCCGGCGTGGAGATGATGACCGACATCACCAGCTACCTCGACTTCGTGATGACACTGTTCTTCGCCTTCGGCGTCGCTTTCGAAATCCCCGTGGCCGTGGTGTTGCTGGTATGGATCGGCGTAGTCGACGTCAAGTACCTGAAGAAGATCCGCCCGTACGTAATCATCGGCTGCTTCGTGGTCGGCATGATCCTCACGCCGCCGGACATCTTCTCCCAGACCTTGTTGGCCGTACCGATGTGGATGCTGTTTGAAGTGGGCATCCTGTTCAGCGGCTTGATCAGCAAGCGTGGCGAACACCCGGATGACCAGGCTGCCGACGACGACCAGCCGCCAGCGACCCAGTCGTGAACCTGCTGCTGCTTCTCGATGCCGACTTTATCGCGGCGGACCGGGTGGTGCTGCGTGATCGGCGTCTGGTGCATATGCAGGAAGTCCACCGCGCTGTTGTGGGTGACTACCTGCGTGTGGGCCGCATTGGTGGGCTGATGGGCAATGCCCAACTGCTGCGCCTGGACGTCGGTGAAGCCGAGCTGCAAGTCAGCTTCGATCAATCGCCGCCGCCCAAACTGCCCCTGACCCTGCTGCTGGCCCTGCCCCGCCCGAAAATGCTGCGCCGGGTGCTGCAAACGGTGGCGGCCATGGGCGTGCCGAAGGTGGTGCTGGTCAACAGCTACCGCGTGGAAAAAAGCTTCTGGCAGACCCCCTTCCTGGAGCCTGAGGCGGTGCGCGAGCAACTCATCCTCGGCCTGGAACAGGCGCGGGACACGGTACTGCCCGAGATCATTATCGAAAAACGCTTCAAGCCGTTTGTCGAAGATCGCCTGCCGGCCATGGTTGAAGGCACCCTGGGCCTGATCGGCCATCCCGGTGATTACCCTGCGTGCCCCCGGGGGCTGGATGAGCCGGTGACGCTGGCGATTGGCCCGGAAGGTGGTTGGATTCCCTATGAAGTCGAGCTGCTGACCAAGGCCGGTTTGCAGCCGGTGCAACTGGGTGCGCGTATCCTGCGCGTTGAAACCGCCGTCACCGCCCTGCTTGCCCGACTGTTCTAATAAAATGCTCGCGATCCACTGTAGGAGCGAGCTTGCTCGCGAAAAACGTCAACGATAACGCGTGTCTTCTGGATAAACGCGGCGCCCATGGGTTTCTCGCGAGCAAGCTCGCTCCTACAGAAAGTGGGGAAGCATCCTTCCCCATCAGATGTGCATAGCTACAGAAACCTGCGCCCATGCCGATAGCCTCTGGATAAGTCCAAGCCTTGTTCCAGGGGAGTTCGCAGCATGTATCGTTGGTTAGCCGAGAAACTGGGGAATGTCAGCGTCAACCGCAAGCTGAGCGTCGGCTTTGGCCTGGTGTTGATCCTGACGCTGTTGATCACCTTTACCGGCTGGACCGGCCTGGGTGACGTGATCAGTCGCGGCGACAAGCTGGGCTTCATCTCCAGCCTCAACGGCCTGACCAAAGACCTGCGCCTGGCGCGCCTGGACTTCGAAATGCGCCGCGGCGAACAAGGCACCGACGCGGTCGACGGCCTGCTCGCCCAATTGGACAGCGGTTTGAAAACCGCCGCCGAGCTGATTGAGCAACCCGACGATAAAGCCTTGGTCGAACAACAGCTGGAAGCCTTGAACCAGTATAAAAAAGCTTTCACCGCCATGGTCCAGGCGGGCCTCAAGCGTGAGGGCGCGCGCAGCAAGCTCGGCGATACCGCCGACAACGCCGTGGCCAAGATCAACGAAGTTGAAAAAGCCCTGCTGCAAGGCGACAGCGTCATCCAATTCAATAGCGTCGTCGACCTGAGCAAGCTGATCCAGCAAGCGCGCTTCCAGGTACGCGGCTACACCTACAGCGGCAAGGTCGAAGCCGAGCAGCCGGCCCTGGACGCCATCGACAACGCCCTGAAGAAAGTCACTGAACTCGAAGGCCAGGTGCCGGCGCAGTACCAGGCCAACCTGCAAGAAGCAGGTGTTTCACTGCAAGCCTACCGCGCTGCAGTCAGCCAGTATCGCGACGCCCAGGTGGCCAGTGCGGCGGCGTTGAAAATCATGACCACCCAAGGCGACATCCTGCTGGGCCACAGTGACAAACTCACCACATCGCAAACCGCCGTGCGAGATCACGATGCCGCCCAGGCCAAATATTGGCTATTGCTCGCCACCGTACTGGCGCTGATCTTCGGCGTGCTCGCTGCCTGGGCCATTACTCGCCAGATCGTCATTCCCCTGAACCAGACCCTCAAAGTCGCCGAGCGCGTGGCCTCCGGCGATCTGAGCCACAATCTGGATTCCGCCCGTCAGGACGAACTGGGCCAGTTGCAACGCGCCATGCAGAGCATGACCGTGGGCCTGCGCGAGTTGATCGGCGGTATCAGCGAGGGTGTCACCCAGATCGCCAGCGCGGCCGAACAGTTGTCCGCGGTGACCGAGCAGACCAGCGCCGGGGTCAATAGCCAGAAAGTCGAGACCGACCAGGTGGCTACCGCCATGAACGAAATGGCCGCCACTGTGCAGGAAGTGGCGCGCAATGCCGAGGAGGCGTCCGAAGCCGCCGTGGCCGCCGACCAGCAGGCCCGTGAAGGCGACCAGGTGGTCGGTGAAGCCATCGCCCAGATCGAACGCCTGGCGACCGAGGTCGGCAACTCCACGGTCGCCATGGGCGACCTGAAGCGCGAAAGCGACAAGATCGGCAGCGTGCTCGACGTGATCAAGTCCGTGGCCCAGCAAACCAACCTGCTGGCCCTCAACGCAGCCATTGAAGCGGCGCGTGCCGGTGAGGCCGGGCGCGGTTTTGCCGTGGTGGCCGATGAGGTGCGCAGCCTGGCCCAGCGCACGCAGAAGTCCACTGAGGAGATCGAAGAGTTGATCGTCGGCCTGCAAAGCGGCACACAGCAGGTGGCGGCCATCATGGACAACAGCCGTGGGCTGACCGAAAGCAGCGTTGAGCTGACGCGCCGAGCCGGGAATGCGTTGGGCAATATCACCCGCACCGTCTCGACCATCCAGGCGATGAACTCACAGATCGCCACCGCCGCCGAGCAACAAAGTGCGGTAGCCGAAGAGATCAACCGCAGCGTGCTGAATGTGCGCGATATCTCCGAGCAAACGGCGGCAGCCAGCGAAGAGACCGCCGCCTCGAGTACCGAACTGGCGCGCCTGGGCACTCATCTGCAAGCCTTGGTCGGCCGCTTCCGGGTCTGACCTGATCCCACCCTGGTGGCGGCCCGTCCTGGGCCGCCTGCAACTTATGAAATTTCCTACACGTCTTTCAGGTCAATTCTTACGCGCCCTATGCCGAAAAGATTTAGCGTTCTCACTCCTCCTGACCTGCGTCAGCCGGGGTGCGAAGCGCTCTCTTTTCTGATGGAGGTGCATCATGTTTCGACCACTGACCCGCGTATTAGGCAACACCAGCGTCACCCTCAAACTCATCCTTGGCTTCGGCCTGGTACTGGCGCTGTGCATGGCTGTCGCCCTGACGGGATGGCAGGCCCTGAACGCCTCGCTGTTTCGCGCTCAAACCTTGACCACCCTTTCGCGCCTCGCCGTGACCGGCGAAGAATTGCGCGCCGAGCGGATTGTGTACCGCGTCGTGAATGACCCGGCAAGCTTTGACAAACTCGGCCGGCACATGGAGAAAATCGACGGTTATCTGGTCGAGTTGGCCGACCGCCTGAAGATCCCCATGCACCTGCAGCAAGTCCAGGATTCCAGCCGCCTCAGCGCACGCTTCAAGACGGCACTGGCCGGTCTGCCCAATCTGATGGAGCAACGCGAGCAAGCGCAGAAACGGCTCACCAACAGCTCCGTGAACGCCAGTGACACCCTTGGACAACTGTCCAGCGACTTGCCCGACCAGAATGACGAGAAAGCCCTGGACAGCGTAGAAAACCTGCGCCAGGCCATGGAGGCCGCCGAAGACCGCGCCAAGTCCCCGGCCTGGGCCGCCGACACACTGCAGCTCTACACGCAAGCGGTGGATGCTGCGCTCAAAACCCTCGACGGCGCCCAGTCTGCCGTGACGGCGCTGCCGGTAGACAGCACCGCGCTGAACAGTGCCTTGCTCGATTATCGCGCCCAACTCGATCGCCTCAAGGAGGCGCAGGTCACCGTTGAAACCGTCCAGAACCAACTGGAGCAGTGGCTGGACCAACTGCTGTCGCAAAGCGACCGGTTGAGCGAGGAGCAAACCCAGCAACGCGACAAGGAAGCCGACCTGGCGCGCCTGCTGATGCTCTATGTAACCGGCGCAGCGCTGCTGCTCGGCGCCCTCGCCGCCTGGCTGATCGCCGGTCAGATCGTCAGGCCGCTGCGCCAGGCGCTGCAAACCGCCAACCGTATAGCCGAGGGTGACCTGAGCCACGACATCACCACGTCACGGCGCGATGAACTGGGCCAATTGCAGCGCAGCATCGGCCAAATGACCCTGAACCTGCGCACGCTGATCGGTGGCATCACCGACAGCGCCCGCCAGATCGCCAGCGCCGCCGAGCAATTGTCCGCCGTCACCGAGCAAACCCGCGCCGGGGTCAATGGCCAGAAACTGGAAACCGAACAGGTCGCCACCGCCATGAATGAAATGCTCGCCACCTCCCAAGAGGTCGCACGCCATGCCGAGCAAGCCTCGATTGCCGCCACCGAGGCTGATCAACAAGCGGGCGTGGGTGACCAGGTGGTGGCCGAGGCGATTACCCATATCGAGCACCTGGCCGAGCAAATGAACCGCTCAAGCGAGGCAATGCAAGGCCTGCAACAGGAAAGCCAGAAGATCGGCAGCGTGCTGGAGGTGATCAAGTCGGTGTCCGAGCAGACCAACCTGTTGGCCCTCAACGCCGCTATCGAAGCGGCACGCGCGGGTGAGGCAGGTCGCGGTTTCGCCGTGGTCGCCGACGAGGTGCGCACCCTGGCCCAGCGTACCCAACAATCAGCCGAGGAAATCGAAGGGTTGATCGAGGGGCTGCAGCGGGGCACACAACACACTGCCGACATCATGGACAACAGCCTCAGCCTGACCGACAACAGTGTGGAACTGACGCGTCGCGCAGGTCAGGCGCTGGCCAACATCACCCGCACGGTCTCGGTGATCCAGGAAATGAACCCGCAGATTGCCGCGGCGGCCGAGGAGCAAAGCGCAGTGGCCGAGGAGATCAATCGCAGCGTACTGAAGGTCAAGGAAGCGTCGGAGCAAACCTCGACGGCCAGTGAGCAGACGGCGGCAGCCAGTGTTGAACTGGCACGCCTGGGCTCCGAGCTGGCGCGTTCGGTAGGCCGCTTCAAGGTCTGAGCGGCTACAGCACCTGGCGCAGGAAGGCTTGTGCCCGTGGGTCCTGGGGAGCGGCGAAGAAGGCGGCGGGCGCGGCATCTTCCAGCAGTTTGCCGTGGTCGAAAAACAGCACCCGGTCCGCCACTTCCCGGGCAAAGCCCATCTCGTGGGTGACGCAGACCATGGTCATGCCTTCAAGGGCCAGGGTCTTCATCACGTCCAGCACTTCACCGACCATTTCCGGGTCGAGGGCCGAGGTGGGCTCGTCAAACAGCATCACCTTGGGCTCCATGGCCAGGGCCCGGGCAATCGCGACCCGCTGCTGCTGGCCGCCAGACAGGCGTGACGGAAACTCATGGGCCTTCTGTGCGATACCGACCTTTTCCAGCAGGGCCAGGGCCTTGGCCTCGCGCTCTTGCTTGCCGCGCTTGCGCACAACCTTTTGCGCCAGGCACAGGTTTTCCAGCACGGTCATGTGCGGGAACAGGTTGAAATGCTGGAACACCATGCCAACTTCACGCCGGTAGGCATTCACATCGGTCTTAGGGTCGGCCAGTTGCAGGCCGTCGATGCTCACCGAGCCCGAGTCGAATTCTTCCAGACCGTTGAGGCAGCGCAGGAAGGTGGACTTGCCGGAGCCCGACGGGCCGATCACCACCAGCACTTCGCCCTTGGCGACCTGGGTGGTGACATGATCCACCGCGCGCACCACGTGCCCACGGGTATCGAAGACTTTTACCAGATCGCGCACTTCAATCACTTTGGGCGAGCCTCCGCTCAAGCCGGCTGGCCATTTTCGACAGCGGCAGGTTGATCAGCAGGTACAGGCCTGCCACACAGAACAGGATCTCAAACGGCGAGAACGAGGTGGTGATCACCTCGCGGCCACTCTTGAGCAACTCGGTAATCGCGATCACCGACACCAGCGACGTGTCTTTTACCAGGCTGATAAATTGCCCGGCCAGGGGCGGCAGCACGCGCTTGAAGGCTTGCGGCAACACCACATGGCGCATCGACTGGCTGGCGCTCAAGCCCAGGGAACGCGCCGCTTCGTCCTGGCCACGGGTGATGGACTGCACCCCGGCGCGGACGATTTCCGCCACGTAGGCGCCGGTGAACAACGACAGCGCGGCGATCCCGGCAAACTCCCGGGATAGGTTGAGTACCGTGCCGATAAAGAAATAGAAAATGAAGATCTGCACCAGCAACGGCGTACCGCGCACCAGTTCGACGTAGATCGTCGACAGGTCGCGCAAGGTCGGGTTTTTGGAGAGCCGGCACAACCCGGTCGCCAAGCCAATGGCCAAGCCTAGGACGCCGGACACCACCGACAGCCACAACGTGGTCCACAAGCCCCACATCAACGGCCCGAGCGCCCACTGGCGAGTCACGCCGACCACCTCGCCCTCAGCTACATCGTCGCCGCGGGCCACTTGCAGGCTGTCGTCGGCAACCGTGAGCTTTTGCTCGCCCCCCGCGTCATTGCGCAGGGTGACTTCGGCCATGTCGCCTTTGCGCACCAACTCGACCACGGTGGACATATCCGCAGCGCGTTGGGAGGTCTCGGCTTGATAGGCAAAGTATTGCGGAACGCGGTTCCAGCGCCACTCGTAGGACATCAGCGAGGTGGCGTAGTACAAGGCGCCAGCCAGGCCGACCAGCACAACCACGGTGAGCAGGTGCCAGGGCCATTGGGCTTTTTTCTGTTTCATTTCATTTTCCGGATGCAGTGCTTTTGTAGGAGCGAGCTTGCTCGCGAAAAATCCGAGAACCCGTTGGGTGTCAGGATTGCCGCGTTACCATTGACGATTTTCGCGAGCAAGCTCGCTCCTACACCGTCAAGCTTTTATTCCATGTCCTTGAGCCACTCGGAGCTCTTGAACCACTTGTCATGGATGCGATCGTAAGTGCCGTCGTTCTTGATCTGGTGCAGGAAGTTGTTGATGAAGTTGATGCTGTCGTAGTCACCCTTCTTCAAGCCGAACGCCAGGGGCTCGAAGGTGAAGGGCTCTTCCAGGAACACCAGCTTGCCGTTGCCGACTTTCTTCTCGGCAACCACGTTGTACGGCGCGTCATATACAAAGGCATCGGCCTTGCCGTTGACCACGTCCAGCACACCCTCTTGCTCGTTGTCATAGCCGTGGTACTTGGCCTTGGAGATCAGCTTCTTGGCCACCATTTCACCGGTGGTGCCGAGCTTGGAGGTCAGGCGGTATTTCTCGTCGTTCAGGTCTTTGTAGGACTTGATCGTGCCTTCCAGGTCCTTGCGGATCAGCAGCGTCTGGCCGACCACGATGAAGGGTTCGCTGAAGTTCAGGCGCAGGTTGCGCTCCTGGGTCAGGGTCATGCCGCTGCCGATCATGTCGAACTTGCCGGTCAGGAAGGCCGGGATGATGCCGTCATAGCCAGTAGAAACCAGCTCCAGCTTGACCCCCATGGACTTGGCCATGGCCTTGAGGATGTCGACTTCGAAACCGATGATCTCACCGCGCTTGTCGGTCATTTCAAACGGCATGTAGGTTGGGTCCATGCCGACTTTCAGCGTGCCGCGCTTGACCGCATCGTCGATGGCACCGGCCTGTGCCGCCGTGGCAGCGACCAGCGCAGTGACACCGAGCAGCAGCATCGAAAGATACTTTTTCATCAACAAGTCCCCTGAACGATTCTTATAAGGTCGGCGCGCAAAGGGCTGCGCCATTTCGGGGTGCGATCCTAACCCACTCGTTGTCCGTCACAAAGGTTTCACGGGTAAATCATATCGGCGTATGTCGGAAAACCCCGACAGCGTTGCAGTTCAATGCAGAGGTAGACACATCGGCGCAGCGGCTGGGCAATTGATTGATGTGTAAGTAGTTATGACGATCACTCAAGCTCAGACACCCAGGCAGTGTCCGTGAACCACTTGTCATGCAGGCGATCGTAGGTGCCGTCCTGGGCGATCTGGTTGAGGAAGTGATTGATCCAGTTGAGGCTGTCGTAATCACCTTTCTTCAAGCCGAAGGCCAGGGGCTCGAAGGTGAAGGGTTGCTCCAGTGCCAGCAATGCGCTGTTCTGCGGCCGGTTCATCGCGATCAGGTTGTAGGGCGCGTCATGCACAAACGCGTCAACCTCACCGTCTACGACCTGCCGCACCCCCTCTTCCGGGGTCGTCACAGTCGTGAGACGCGCCGCCCCGAGAAAGCGCCGTGCCGCGGCCTCTCCTGTGGTGCCTTCAATGGAGACGACTTGATAACCGGCTTGGTTCAAGTCTTCGATGCTGGAAACCGCACTCGCCAGGCGAGGATGCAAAAGCACGGACTGGCCCACCACGATGAACGAGTCGCTGAAATTGAGTTTCATATTGCGCTCCTGGGTGACAGTCATGCCGCTGCCAATCAGATCAAACTTTTTCGCCATCAACCCCGGCAGCAGCTCCTTATAGGGCACCGCCACCAGCTCAAGCTTTACGCCCATCGCACGGCTCATGGCATGAAGCAAGTCGATTTCAAAGCCGATGATGCGCCCCTGCTTATCAAGCATTTCAAAGGGTACGTAATTGGGAGTCGTGCCGACTTTCAGCACACCACGGCGAACAGCATCGTCCAGCGCACCCGCCTTCAGCAGCCCAGTGTGTACCAATAGGAAACAGCTAATCAGCAATGCAGCACAGTACTTCTTGATCATGGATGCCCCCGTGGCGAGTCAAATTTTGGGGGGCGATGCTAACCCAGCTACAGGCACGGCAATACGCTTCGAACAAAGGTCTTTTGTTTCGAAATAACAAGGAGTTAGCGATGCAAAGAAGGAACTGTAAACGCTGTAGGACCAGCGTCTGGAGCACCCCCGAGGCGAGCCCTCGGGGGCGTCTGAATCAGGCCGGTTGAGCCTGGGCCGACTGCGGTTGCAGCGGCAGCAACGGCGCATGCGGATCAGCCTTGATCGATGCACGCCAGGCACCAAGCCACTCGGCGTGACCTTCGCTCCAGACCTGCTCATGCAGGCGGGCCAGGGCCACGGGGTCGCTGAGCAAGGCCAGGCGCTCACTGTTGTTGAGGCCGGCCGGGCCGACTTTCAACGCGTGGCGAACACGTTCCATGCGCAGGTACTCGATCGGCTCTGCCTCACGGTGACGGGAGGTCGCCAAGGCGCAGGCCAGGGCGTTCTGCTGCGGGTCGACCACCGAACGTACAAACCCGTCATTGAGGGCGTGCCAGCGGTTTTCATGGGTGTATTGCTCGGTCGACAGCAACGCTTGCGGCGGATTGTATTCCTCAGGGATCAGGAACAGGCTCTCGTCGCGGGACTTGAGACCCAGCTTGACCCGGCTGGAAATCACCGACACCGGGATCGACAGCATCAGCGAGCCGACAATCGGGATCAGCCACCACAGGAAGCTTGGGTTCAACCACACCACCAGCAGGGCCCACAGGAAGCCCAGCAGGGTTTGCGGCCCGTGGCGCTTGACCGCTTCGCTCCATGGCGTGGAGTCGTCGTCACGCTGCGGCGAGTTCCAGGTGGCGGCCCATCCGAGGAACGCGGCAAGCACGAAACGCGTGTGGAAAATCATCCGCACCGGCGCCAGCAGCATGGAGAACAGCATTTC
Organism: Pseudomonas sp. Root569; assembly: GCF_001427465.1. NCBI lineage: Bacteria > Pseudomonadati > Pseudomonadota > Gammaproteobacteria > Pseudomonadales > Pseudomonadaceae > Pseudomonas > Pseudomonas sp. Root569. Next base: position 362,519 of record NZ_LMGQ01000024.1, read on the forward strand.
CAGCAGCATCGACAAGGTCACCTTGAACTTGCCGCCGAACTCTTTCGCGCCCTTGGCCCAGATCAGGATGATGCTCAGCAGTTTAGGCAAGAACAGCAGCACGATGGTGGTGGAGAACAGCGCTACCGCCTTGTCCGGATGCCATTGTGGCCACAGCGGGTACAACTGGCGTGGAGCCATGAAGTACTGCGGTTCCATCAGGGTATTCACCGCCAGCAACGCGGTGGACAACACCAGGAAGAAGAACCACAACGGCGCCGACAGGTAGGACATCACGCCGGTCAGGAACACCGCACGGTGCACCGGGTGCATGCCTTTAACCAGGAACAGGCGGAAGTTCATCAGGTTACCGTGGCACCAGCGACGGTCACGCTTGAGTTCGTCCAGCAGGTTCGGCGGCAGCTCTTCGTAGCTGCCCGGCAGGTCGTAGGCAATCCACACGCCCCAGCCGGCACGACGCATCAGCGCAGCTTCAACGAAGTCGTGGGAGAGGATCGCACCGGCAAACGCGCCTTTACCGGGCAACGGCGCCAGGGCGCAGTGCTCGATGAATGGCTTCATGCGGATGATCGCGTTGTGACCCCAGTAGTGGGATTCACCCAGCTGCCAGAAGTGCAGGCCGGCGGTAAACAGCGGGCCGTACACGCGGGTGGCGAACTGCTGCATGCGCGCATAAAGGGTGTCCATGCCCGACGCCCGTGGCGCGGTCTGGATGATCCCCGCATCCGGCGTGGCTTCCATCAGGCGCACCAGGCTGGTCAGGCACTCGCCGCTCATCACGCTGTCGGCGTCGAGCACCACCATGTACTTGTAGTCACCGCCCCAGCGACGGCAGAAGTCGTCGAGGTTACCGCTCTTGCGCTTTACGCGGCGACGACGGCGGCGATAGAAGATCTTGCCGAAGCCACCGGCCTCGCGGCACACATCGAGCCAGGCTTGCTGCTCGGCGATGCAGATGTCGGCCTCGTTACTGTCACTGAGCACGAAGAAATCGAAGCGATCCAGGTCGCCGGTGGCGGCCACCGACTCGAACGTCGCACGCAAACCCGCGAATACACGCGGCACGTCTTCGTTGCAGATCGGCATCACCAGCGCGGTGCGCGCATCCTTCGGAATCGGCTCGTCGCCGGCACTTTTACCGGAGATGCGGTATTTATCGTGACCGGTCAGCAGCTCGAGGAAGCCCATCAGCGCGGTCCAGAAACCAGCCGACACCCAGCAGAACAGAATCCCGAACATGATAAGGATGCTGGTTTGCAGGGCGTAAGGCAGTACCTGGGTTGCCGTTTGCAGCAGGGTCTGGTTGCGGATTTCGTCGAAGTCGACCAGCGACCAGCCCTGGTACGGCATGATGCCTTTCATGTACCAGCCAGCCACGATGGTCTGGCCGAGCATCAGCACCAGCAGGATATAGCGCCGGATCGAACCCACGGTACGCCAGCGCGCAGCCGGCAACACCCGCTCGTCTTTCGGTGGCTTGGGCGGATTGGTGCGACCGGTGATCCGCCGCCAGCCACGCACCAGGATATTGGTGCGCCAAGGCTCGGGCACCACTTTGGTCCGGCGGATCGGCGGCGTGGCCTTGAGGCATACGCGACCGCTGGCGTCGAGCGCCAGCATTTCGGCGTCTTGCAGCTCTTCGGCAGTGCTGAGGGTCAAGCGACGGCCGACAGAGGCCTGGGCGGCGTCGGTCGGTGCGTCGAAGGTTTTTGACGACAGACGCTCATGCAACTCGCTGAACGAGCGGCAGCCCGCCAGCTCGGCGCGCTGCTCGGCCGTCATGGGCAGATGCGCCAGGTACTCGGACAGAGTCTCAGGCGTTACTTGGGAATTACTCATCGGCAGGCAACTGATAGCTCCAGGTTTCGGTCAGGACTTGCTCGGTCTTGATCGGCTCCGGAGTGGCTGGGGCAGCTTCTGGCTGCTGGGCTTGCTTGTCTTTCGCGTCTTTCTTGGCCTGCTTCTCGTGCTGCTTGGCCAAGACTTTGTCGGCTTTCAATACATGGGTGGAAACCGGCTCAGGCTCTGGCTGCACGATATCCTGCACCAGTGCCGCACGCATTTCGGTTGGCTTGCCGGCGTCCTTGATCTTCATGCGCAGGGTCAGGCGCCAGCCTTTGGTGTGCTCGTTGTAGCGCACACTGTTTTCGACCAGCTCGGCGTTATCGCCCACGCTCACCTGGCTGCGCACCGGGGCGTCCGGCAGCAGTTTCTTCAGGGACGGGCCCTCGAAGTCCACCAGGTAGGCCACGCTGCCATCGGGCTGACGGATCAGGTTGGATTGTTTCACGTCACCGGTGGAACGCAGGGTCTGCTTGACCCAGGCGCTCTCCGGCGAGTGGAATGCCGCGTCATCCAGGGTCCAGTGCAGGCGGTAGGCGATGTCCAGTGGCTTGCCGACTTCCGGCAGTTCGGCCGGGCTCCAGAAAGCCACGATGTTGTCGTTGGTTTCATCGGCAGTCGGGATCTCTACCAGGTCGACGGAGCCCTTACCCCAATCGCCTTCAGGCTCGATCCAGGCGCTTGGGCGCTTGTCGTAGTTGTCGTCCAGGTCTTCGTAGTGGCTGAAGTTGCGGCCACGTTGCAGCAGGCCGAACCCACGCGGGTTCTCGACGCTGAAGTTGCTGACCGACAGGTGTTTAGGGTTGTTCAACGGGCGCCAGATCCACTCGCCATTGCCGGCATGGATCGACAGGCCGCTGGAGTCGTGCAGCTCGCGACGGTAGTTGAGGACCTTGGACGGCTGGTTAGCGCCGAACAGGAACATCGAGGTCAATGGGGCCACGCCCAGCTTGCTGACCTTGTCGCGCAGGTACATCTGCGATTTCACATCGACCACGGTGTCGGTGCCAGGACGCAGGATCAGGCGATAGGCGCCAGTGGCGCGCGGCGAATCCAGCAAGGCGAAGATCACCAGGTGCTTGTCACCCGGTTTTGGACGTTCGATCCAGAACTCGGTAAAACGCGGGAACTCTTCGCCGGACGGCAGTGCGGTATCAATGGCCATCCCACGGGCAGACAGGCCATATACCTGGTCCTTGCCCACGACGCGGAAATAGCTGGCGCCGAGCATGGTCATGATTTCGTCTTGCTTGTCGGCCTTGTTGATCGGGAAAAGCACACGGAAACCGGCATAACCCAGCTGTTCAGTGGCCTTGGGATCGAATTTCACGTCGCCGAAATCGAAACGCGTCGGGTCGTACTTGATTTCATGCACGCTGTCGGCAGTGACTTCGTTGATTTTCACCGGCGTGTCGAAATGCATGCCCTGGTGATAGAAGGACAGCTTGAACGGGGTGTTCTGATCGGCCCACTCGGCTTTTTCATTGCGGAAACGAATCTTCTGGTAGTCAGCGAATTTCATTTCGCGGAATTCGTTCGGCAGATTGCTGCGCGGAGCTTCGTATTTCTGCCCGGCCAGCTCTTTTGCCTTGGCCGACACATCATCCAGACTGAATGCCCACAGTTGACCCGCGCCGAACAGGCAAAACAGGGCAGAGCCCGTCACCAGTGCGTTTCGTAACCGTTTGGCAGACAATTTTGGTGCATTACAGGGACTAACAATCACGAGCAACCCTCGCCGAAAACAGATCAAAAAACCAACGGCCAGCTATCTATATGCCAGGTTGGCGAGCAATGTTCCGACTCCCCTAGGGCCAAATGATTCCCCAAAGGCTATCGGACAAGTCTCTACCTAAGTCAAAAATGGACCAAACAACGCTGATCCCCGTAGCGCGCGATTATCTAGTAGCCCGCGAGACAACGCATCAGGGACAGTGAAGTATTTGTAGCGAAAACCTGCGTTTTTCAGCATTAAAGTCGTTTTTAATACATTCATGTCTGTAAGAGGAAGGTCACAGGGCCATCATTGACCAAATGCACCTGCATATCGGCGCCAAAACGCCCTGAAGCCACCTTGCCATGCAATTGTTGCGCTTGTAACAACAAGTGCTCAAAAAGCGCCGCTCCCAGGGCCGGTGGGGCCGCCGTGGAGAAACTTGGCCGCAGCCCGCTTTTTGTATCCGCCGCCAGGGTGAACTGCGACACCAGCAGCAAACCGCCGCCGATATCCTTGAGCGACAGGTTCATCTTGCCCTCGTCGTCGCTGAACACCCGATAGTTAAGCAGCTTGTGCAACAGTTTGTCGGCGCTCTCGGGCGTATCTGAAGGTTCGACGGCGACCAGCACCAGCAAACCCTGGTCAATCGCGCCCACGACCTCCCCGGCAACTTCGACGCGGGCGCCACGCACCCGCTGCAACAGGCCCTTCATGCTTCTTCAGGGGGCAGATCAAGCAGGCGCCGTGCCATTTCGCCGGTCGCTCGCACCAAAGCGTCGGTGATACCCGGCTCGGAGGCCGCGTGCCCGGCCTCGCGAATCACCTGTAGCTCGCTGTTGGGCCAGGCCTGATGCAGCTCCCAGGCGTTATCCAACGGGCAGATCATATCGTAGCGACCGTGGATGATGACGCCGGGCAGATGAGCGATCTTGTGCATATCGCGAATCAGCTGGTTGGGTTCCAGGAAGGAGTTGTTGGTGAAGTAATGGCATTCGATGCGGGCAATGGACAAGGCGCGCTGCGGCTCGGAGAAGCGCTCGACATGCTGCGGGCTCGGGCACAGGCCAAGCATGCGCCCTTCCCAACCAGACCAGGCCTTGGCTGCGTGCATCTGGGCGATCTGGTCGTTGCCGATCAGGCGCTTGTGGTAGGCGGCGATCATGTCGTGGCGCTCTTCCACCGGGATCGGCGCCAGGTAGTCCTGCCAGTAATCCGGGAACAGGCGGCTCGCACCCTCCTGGTAGAACCAGTGGATGTCCTGCGGGCGGGCGAGGAAGATGCCGCGCACGATCAGGCCAAGCACGCGCTCGGGATGGGTTTGCGCGTAGGCCAGGGCCAGGGTCGAGCCCCAGGAACCACCGAACAGTACCCATTTGTCGATGCCCAGGTGCTCGCGGATGCGCTCAAGGTCGGCGACCAGATCCCAGGTGGTGTTGTTTTCGAGGTTGGCACGCGGGGTCGAGCGACCGCAGCCACGCTGGTCGAAGGTCACAATATGGTACAGGTTCGGGTCGAAATAGCAGCGGCTCTGGGCGTCGCAACCGGCACCTGGGCCACCGTGGATGAACACGACAGGCAAGCCTTCGGGGGAGCCACTTTCATCGACATACAGGGTGTGGGTGTCATCGACAGCCAGATCATGCCGGGCGTAGGGTTTGATCTGCGGGTACCAAGTCTGCATTGCGCGCTCCGTAGGGTGTCGGGTTCATCCCTGGGGGGACGTCTATTATTTTGCCGTCAGGCATCATAAACCCGAATTGTGCAATGAGCATGTCCTTGAGCACTTAGACCTGTGTCAGCAGTTCGCTCCGCAGATAATCCTACAGTCGACCCCTCCAGCCCCTCCGACATTTGGACTGTGTGAACGCAGTCAAAATGTGGGAGGGGGCTTGCTCCCGATAGCTATTTGAGCCACACCCTGAATCATCGGTACCGGCTTTGCCCCCAAGACAAAAACCCTTGCAGCAGTTGCTTCAACACCACCTGGGTCGGTTCGGCCAGGTCGGGACGATAGCGAAACGGCTCAAACTCCTCCATATACGCGCTCTGGCACAACTCCAATTGCACGGCATGGACATCCTGCGCCGGGTCGCCGTAGTGCCGGGTGATGTGGCCGCCCTTGAAACGCCCGTTCAGCACATGGGTGTACTGGGGATGCGCGGCGCAGATGGCTTCGAGCTGGCTGGCCAGTTCCGGATCGCATGCGGCGCCGTTGAAGGTACCGAGGTTGAAGTCCGGCAACTTGCCGTCGAACAGGTGCGGGATCACCGAGCGGATCGAGTGCGCATCGAACAGCAGCGCGTAGCCAAACTCGGCCTTGAGGCGCGCCAGTTCCTCTTGCAGCTGGCGGTGATAAGGACCCCAGATCTTTTGCAGGTAGCTCGCGCGCTCTTCTTCGGAGGGCGTCTGCCCTTCACGGAACAACGGCACGCCATCGAACAGCGTCTCCGGGTACAGGCCGGTGGTGGCGCCTGCATAAAGCGGCTTGTTATCCGAGGGCCTGTTCAAGTCGATGACAAACCGCGAGTACTCCGCGGCCAGGGTGCTGGCGCCCAGTTCTTCGGCAAAGTCGTACAGTAAGGGGATATGCCAGTCGGTGTCCGGCAGACTTTGCGCCTCGGGGATCAACCCGGCCTCGACCGCAGGCGTCAGGCGCAGGCCGGCGTGGGGCATGCTGATCAGCAGCGGTACGCGGCCTTGTTTGAATGTCAGGACCTTATCCACAACAGAGCTCCTTAAACAGTGACATCGACGCCATGGCGCACGACGCGTTTATCCAGTTCGCCGCCCAGCCAGTAGGCCAGGTCGGCGGGACGATCGATCTGCCAGGCGACAAAATCCGCAACTTTGCCCACTTCCAGGGAACCATGGGTGTCGCCCATGCCCAACGCGGTAGCCGCATGCTGCGTGGCGCCGGCCAGGGCTTCTTCCGGGGTCATGCGGAACAGGGTGCAGGCCATGTTCAGCATCAGGCGCACCGACAACGCCGGCGAGGTGCCAGGGTTGAGGTCGCTGGCAATGGCGATCTTCACCCCGTGCTTGCGCAGGGCCTCCATCGGCGGCAACTGGGTTTCACGCAGGAAGTAGAAAGCCCCCGGTAGCAAGACGGCGACGGTGCCGGCAGCAGCCATGGCGATGGCGTCGTCTTCGGTCATGAACTCCAGGTGGTCCGCCGACAGCGCGTGGTAACGCGCCGCCAGGCTTGAACCGTGCAGGGACGAGAGTTGCTCGGCGTGCAGCTTCACCGGCAGGCCGAGCTGCTGGGCGACTTTAAATACACGCTCAACCTGCTCCGGGGAAAACGCCAGGTATTCGCAGAAGGCGTCCACCGCATCCACCAACCCTTCTGCAGCCAGGGCCGGCAGCATCTCGGTGCAGATGTGCTCGATGTAGGCGTCGGCGCGGTCTTTGTATTCCGGCGGCAACGCGTGGGCGGCCAGGCACGTGGCGCGCACACTGACTGGCAGCGCTTCACCCAGGCGCCGGGCCACGCGCAGCATCTTGCGTTCGTTGGCCAGGTCCAGGCCGTAGCCGGATTTGATCTCCACCGTGGTCACGCCGTCACGCAACAGACTGCGCAGGCGCTTTTCAGCGCTGGCAAACAGTTCATCTTCCGTGGCAGCGCGGGTGGCACGCACGGTGCTGGCAATACCGCCGCCCTTGGCCGCGATGTCGGCGTAGCTGACGCCTTGGAGGCGCTGCTCGAATTCGCCGCTGCGATTACCGCCGAACACCGTGTGGGTGTGGCAATCGATCAGCCCGGGGGTGACCCACGCGCCTTGCAGGTCATGCACCTGGGCGTAATCCACCGTGGGTGCCTTGCTGCGGGGGCCGACCCACTCGATGAGCGAGCCGACAGTCACCATGGCGGCGTCCTCGATGATCGAGTATTTGCCCTGGGCCATGGTTGCGACGTGGCAGTGGTGCCAAAGGGTTTTCATCAACGCCTCCCTAAGTTATCGATGAGACAAGGCCGGGTCGTAGTGGACCCTGGCCGTTTGCCCGGCGGCGGGCTTGACCCACAGCAAGTAAGCGAGGATCAGCAGCACGATCCACACGGCGCCGACCATCAAGGCCGCCTGGGTGTCCGGGAAGTAACCGAGCACGCCAAACACAAACAGCATGAACACAATGGCCGCTGCCGGCGCATAGGGCCAGAACGGTACCGGGAATTTCAGCTCGGCGACCTGTTCCTTGGTCATGGAGCGACGCATGGCGACCTGGGTGAACAAAATCATCAGCCACACCCACACGGTGGCGAAGGTGGCAATCGACGCGATCAGCAGGAACACGTTTTCCGGGATCAGGTAGTTGAGCACCACACCGCCGAGCAACGCGGCGCCCATCACCACTACAGTCATCCACGGCACGCCCTGCCTGGACAACTGCGCAAAACCCTTGGGCGCCTGCCCTTGCTGGGCCAGGCCGTACATCATGCGGCCAGCGCCGAAGATGTCGCTGTTGATCGCCGACACGGCCGCCGAGATCACCACAATATTGAGAATGGTCGCTGCCGAGCCTATGCCCAGGTTGCTGAAGATCTGCACGAACGGGCTGCCCTGGCTGCCGATCTGCGGCCATGGGTAGATCGCCATCAACACGAACAGAGTCAGCACGTAGAACAACAGGATACGCAGCGGCACCGCGTTGATCGCCTTGGGGATCACCCGCTGCGGGTCCTTGGCTTCGCCGGCCGTGATGCCGATGATTTCGATCCCGCCAAAGGCAAACATCACTACCGCAAACGAGGCGATCAACCCGCCGACGCCGTTGGGCATGAAGCCGCCGTGGGCCCACAGGTTGCTCAGGCCACTGGCCTGGGTTTCACCCGCCGAATGAATGCCGAACAGCATGATGCCAAACCCGCCAAGGATCATCGCCACGATAGCGCCGACCTTGAGCAGTGACAGCCAGAACTCCATCTCGCCAAAAACCTTGACGTTGCACAGGTTAAGGCCGCCGATCAAAAACACGATGCCCAGCACCCAGACCCAACGGGCGACCTCAGGAAACCAGAAGCCCATGTAGATGCCGAAGGCGGTGACGTCGGCCAGGCAGACGATGATCATTTCAAACGCATAGGTCCAGCCGAGGATAAACCCGGCCATTGGCCCCAAGTAGGTGCTGGCGTACTGGCCGAAGGAGCCGGACACCGGGTTGTGCACAGCCATTTCACCGAGGGCGCGCATCACCATGAACACCGCGGCGCCGCCGATCAGGTAAGCCAGCAGCACGGCGGGGCCGGCCATCTGGATGGCGGAGGCAGAGCCGTAGAACAGCCCGGTGCCGATCGCGGAACCCAGCGCCATGAAGCGAATATGTCGGGCATTGAGCCCGCGTTTCAAACCCTTTTCTTGTTGGTGCATTTCTCTTCCCTATTATTCTTATCCTGAGAAAAACGCGACCTCACCTGTAGGAGCGAGCTTGCTCGCGAAAAACCTGAGAGCGCTGATGGATGTCAGGTTTACCGCGTAATCGTTGGCGATTTTCGCGAGCAAGCTCGCTCCTACAGTGAAGGCGGTCGTGCTTACAAGCTTGGCAGCAACTTGGCCGGCACCAGCTCATTCAGGCAACGGGTGGCAAGCAGTTCGCTGGCGGCATTGATGTCCGGGGCAAAGAAGCGGTCCTTGTCGTAGAACGCTACTTTGTCGCGCAGCATGTTCCGGGCCTTTTCAAGCGCAGGCGAGGTTTTCAACCCGTCGCGCAGGTCCAGGCCCTGGCACGCTGCAAGCCATTCCACCGCGAGAATGCCACGGGTGTTCTCAGCCATTTCCCACAGGCGCTTGCCCGCGGCCGGGGCCATGGAGACGTGGTCTTCCTGGTTCGCCGAGGTCGGCAGGCTGTCGACGCTATGGGGATGGGACAATGCCTTGTTCTCGCTGGCGAGTGCAGCGGCAGTGACCTGGGCAATCATGAAACCGGAGTTCACCCCACCATTGCCTACCAGGAACGGCGGCAGTTGCGACATGTGCTTGTCCATCATCAGCGAGATGCGCCGCTCGCTCAGGGAACCTATTTCGGCGATGGCCAAGGCCATGTTGTCAGCGGCCATGGCCACCGGTTCGGCGTGGAAGTTGCCACCGGAAATCACATCGCCTTCGGCGGCAAATACCAGCGGGTTATCCGATACCGCGTTGGCTTCCACCACCAGCACTTCGGCAGCCTGGCGGAACTGGGTCAGGCAGGCGCCCATGACCTGTGGCTGGCAACGCAGGGAGTAAGGGTCTTGGACCTTGTCGCAGTTCTGGTGCGACTGCGACACCTGGCTGCTTTCGCCCAACAGGTCACGATAGGCCGCAGCCGCATCGATCTGCCCACGCTGGCCACGCGCCGCATGAATACGCGCATCGAACGGCGAGCGCGAACCCAGTACGGCCTCCACGGTGAGGCCGCCACAGGTGAGCGCGCCAGCAAATAGGTCTTCACCTTCGAACAGGCCGCGCAATGCGTAAGCGGTGGATACCTGGGTGCCGTTGAGCAAGGCCAGGCCTTCTTTGGCGGCCAGGGTCAGCGGTGTAAGGCCAGCAACTTTCAGGGCTGCGGTGGCTTCCAGCCATTCGCCCTTGTAACGCGCTTTGCCTTCGCCAAGCAGCACCAGGGACATATGCGCCAACGGCGCCAGATCACCAGAGGCGCCGACCGAACCTTTCAGCGGAATGTGCGGGTACACCTCGGCGTTGATCAGCGCGATCAGCGCGTCGATCACCTGGCGACGGATCCCGGAGAACCCGCGGCTGAGGCTGTTGACCTTGAGCACCATGACCAGCCGCACCAGCGCATCGCTGATCGGCTCACCGACGCCGGCGGCGTGGGACAGCACCAGGGAACGCTGGAGGTTTTCCAGGTCTTCACTGGCGATGCGGGTCGAGGCCAGCAGGCCGAAACCGGTGTTGATGCCGTAAGCGGTGCGGTTCTCGGCGAGAATCTGCTCCACACAGGCGACGCTGGCTTCAATCTGGGCCGAGGCGCTGTCATCCAGGCTGAGGGTTACCGGCTGCTGGTAGATGGCCCGCAGCTGGGCGAGGGTCAGTTGGCCTGGAATCAGGTTTAGCGCAGTCACATTCGTTCTCCTTGTGAATTATTCTTAGGTGTTCAGTGCAAATTCGGTAACGCAGTGCCTTTAAGCAACTGGGCAGCGGCGGCAATATCCGGCGCCAGCCAACGGTCCTGCTCGTAAGCGGGGACCACTTCGCGCAACAAGCGCCAGGCGTGGTCGGTGCCCACGCCGAAGCGCTGGTCCTTGAGGAATTCGAACGCCTGGGCTGCCAGCAGATACTCGATGGCGAGGATCTGGGTGACGTTGGCCAGCACCTGGTGCAGCTTGAGCGCGGCGTTGGTGCCCATGCTCAAGTGGTCTTCCTGCAGGCCCGAGGTGACGAAGTTGTCGAGCACCGCCGGTTGCGCCAGTTGGCGGTTCTGCCCGCACAAGGAAGCGGCGACGTACTGCACGATCATCATCCCGGAGTTGACCCCGGGGTTACTGACCAGGAACGCCGGCAAGCCGCTGACGTGCGGGTTGATCAGGCGGTCCAGGCGGCGTTCGGCCACCGAGCCGATTTCGGCCATGGCAATCGCCAGCATGTCCGCCGCCAGCGCTACGGACTGGCCGTGCGGGTTGGCCTGGGATACCACGCGATAGTTATCCGGCGTGCCAAGCAGCAGTGGGTTGTCCGTGGCGCTGTTGAGTTCAGTCTCGATCTGGCGAGTGGCGTGCTCAAGCTGATCGCGAGCGGCGCCGTGGATCTGCGGGATCGAGCGGATGCTCAGGGCGTCCTGGGTGCGAATACCTTTGCTGCTGGCGATGACTTCGCTGCCGTCGAGCAAGGCTCGCAGGTTGCTGCCGACCTGCTGCATGCCCGGATGCGGCTTGAGGGCGATGATTTCTTCGTCAAAAGCATCTATCTGGCCACGCTGTGCTTCAAAGCTCATGGCTCCGATCACATCGGCCCATTGCAGCATAGGGTGGGCATCGGCGAGGGCCAAACAGCTCAGGCCGGTCATGCACGGCGTGCCGTTGACCAGGCACAGACCGTCCTTGGCGCCGAGCACCACGGGGTGCAAGCCTTCAGCCTGCAAAGCGTGTTGCGCCGTGACCACCTGGCCGCGATAGCTCACATTGCCGACGCCGAGCAAGGCCACGCCGACATGGGCCATGTGGGTCAGGTAACCCACCGAACCCTGGGACGGCACTTGTGGGGTGATGCCGTGATTGAGCAGCGCCAGCAACGAGTGCACCACCTGCGGATGCAGGCCGGACTTGCCGTGGCTGTAGTTGATGATCGCCGCGCAGATGATTGCGCGGGTCTGCTCGTCGCTGAGCACCGGGCCGACGCCACAGGCGTGGCTCAGCAGTGTATTGCGCGACAGCTGGCTCAGTTGCTCGTCTTTGAGCGACACGTTGCACAAGGCGCCCAGGCCGGTATTGACGCCGTAGGCGCGCTCGCCGCTGGCGACGATGCGTTGCACGATGGCCTGGGCGTTGTCGATGCGCGCCCAGGCCTGGCCCGAGAGCTCGAGCACGGCGCCATGGCGAGCCACGGCGGCCACGTCCTGCCAGCGCATCGGGGTGTCGGCGATGATGATTGTTGTTGCCTGGGGCATCTTCATACCTTCTTCAATTCTTGTGCAGCCTTAGCGGCCCCATCGGGAGCAAGCCCCCTCCCACCTTTAAAGGTGTTCACAGTTCAAAATGTGGGAGGGGGCTTGCTCCCGATAGGGCCAGCAGCCTCACCACAAATCCCGGCTCAGACCACCGCCGCCCGCCGCTGAACAAAGCGATCCACATACTCGTCCGCCGGCGAATGCAAAATCTCCCGCGGCGTGCCGACCTGGATCAGCTTGCCGTCCTTGAGAATCGCAATGCGGTTGCCGATGCGTACGGCCTCGTCGAGGTCGTGGGTGATAAACACGATGGTCTTGTGCAGGGTCTTTTGCAGCTCGAGCAACTGGTCCTGCATCTCGGCGCGGATCAGCGGGTCGAGGGCGCTGAAGGCCTCGTCCATCAGGATGATGTCGGTGTCGGCCGCCAAGGCCCGGGCCAGGCCCACACGCTGGCGCATGCCGCCGGAAAGCTGGTGCGGGTATTTGTTTTCGTAGCCCTTGAGGCCTACGGTTTCGATCCAGTGCAGGGCGCGCTCGGCACACACCTGCTTGGTTTCGCCGCGTACTTTCAGGCCGTAGGCAACGTTGTCGAGCACGCTCTTGTGGGGCAACAGACCAAAGCTCTGGAACACCATGCTGATCTTGTGCCGGCGGAATTGGCGCAGCGCTTCCATGTCCAGTTGCAGGATGTCTTCGCCGTCCACCAGGATCGCGCCGCTGGTGGGGTCGATCAGGCGATTGAAATGGCGTACCAGGGTGGATTTACCGGAACCTGACAGGCCCATGATCACGAAGATCTCACCAGTGCCGATGCTCAGGGACAGGTCATTCACGCCGACCACGCAGCCGGTCTCGGCCAGTACCTGGTCCTTGGTCTTGCCCTGGCCGACCATCGCCAGGGCGTCCTTGGAACGGGTGCCGAAGATCTTGAAGACGTTTTTGACTTCGATTTTGCTGACAGTCGTCATTTGCTCGCCTCATGCCGTGGGCGGCCATAAGCCTGGGTAATGCGGTCAATGACCACTGCGAGAATCACGATCGCCAGCCCGGCTTCAAGGCCACGGCCGACGTTGAGGGTCTGGATGCCGACAAGCACGTCTTCGCCCAAGCCACGGGCGCCGATCATCGAGGCAATCACCACCATCGACAGCGCCATCATGGTGGTCTGGTTGATCCCGGCCATGATGCTCGGCAACGCCAGCGGCAGTTGCACGCCGAACAGTTGCTGCCAGCGGTTGGCGCCAAAGGCATTGATGGCCTCCATGACTTCGCCATCGACCTGGCGAATGCCCAGGTCCGTCAGGCGGATCAGCGGCGGTGCGGCGTAGATCACCGTGGCGAAGATCGCCGGGACCTTACCCAGGCCGAACAGCATCAGCACCGGGATCAGGTACACGAAGCTGGGCATGGTCTGCATGATGTCGAGCAGTGGCATCAGCACCGAACGCAGGCGATTGCTGCGCGCCGACAGGATGCCCAGGGGAATACCGATCAGCACCGAAATCACCGTGGCGACCATCATCAGTGCCAGGGTTTGCATCAGCTTGTCCCACAGGCCAACCGCGCCCACCAGGAACAGCAAACCGACGATCACCGCCGTGGTTACCAGCTTGCGCGTGGCGTGCCAGGCAACGCCGCCGACGATGGCCAGCATCAGCCACCAAGGCGCCATGCGCAGCAACCCTTCCAGGTTGACGATGGCCCATAGCAGGGTGTCGGAAATGTGCCGGAACACATCGCCGTAGTTGGTAACCAGCGAGTCCACCCAACCGTTGACCCAGTCGGCGATGGAAAACGTAAAACTCTCAGGAAACATATAGTGCTCTCGATCCAGTGGGTTGTGGCCAGCCGCCCGGCCACCCTTGAGGGTAGCCGCGCACACTTGACCTACAAGGCCGCTTCGATTTTCTTGGCTGCGTCGTCGCTCACCCAGGCGTGCCAGACTTCAGGATGTTCCTTGAGGAAAATTTTCGCCAGTTTTGGCGACTCAATCCGCTCCTTGGCCATACGACCGAGGTTCTGGTTCAGCAGGTCGATGGGCAGGTTGACCTTTTCCAGCACGGCCACCAGTTCCGGGGCTTGTTCGTGGAAAGTCTTGGACAGGCCGACCTTGATGGTCACGCTTTTATCCACACCGGGCTTTTCTTCCAGCTTGACCAGGTCGACCTGGCCCATCAGCGGCGTCGGCGACCAGTAGTAGAACAGGATCGGCTCGCCACGCTTGTAGCTCGACAGCACCGCCGCGTCCAGCGCCGGGCCGGTGCCCGGGCGGAAGTTGGTATAGGTGCTTTCCAGGCCGTAGCTCTTGAGCATTTCGCTGTTGTCCAGCTCACAGGTCCAGCCGGCCGGGCAGTTGTAGAAACGGCCCTTGGAGGGCTCTTCCTGGTCCTTGAACACCGAGGCGTACTTGGCCAGGTCGGCGATGCTTTTCAGGTCCGGGGCCTTGGCTTCCAGCTTGCGCTTGGCGTCGCCTTCGATCACATAACGCGGTACGTACCAGCCTTCGACCGCACCGACGACCGGGGCACCGACGCCCACGACCTTGCCGGCCTTCTCGGCCTTGTTCCAGACCTCGCTGCGGCCTACCCACTCCTCGGCAAACACTTGGATATCGTTACTGCCCAGGGCGTTTTCCATGGTGATGGAGTTGCCCGGCAGGCTGTCGGTTTTGCAGTCGTAGCCTTTTTCCAGCACGGTTTGCAGGATGTCGGTGAGCAACATGCCGCTTTCCCAGTTCAGGCCGGCGAATTTCACCGGTTTGCCGGATTCGCACCAGCCGGCCGCCTGGGCGCCGGCGCTTGCCAGCAAGCCAGCCGAGAACAAGGTAGCCAGCAAGGTCTTATTCATAGTCATTGTTGTGACGCTCCCAATCATGAAATGGATTACGGCAGTCAGTAGGCGTCCTGCCCTGTCCACGTCCCATCAGGCTTGTGCAGCCAGCCCGTTTGTTGTGGGTAAAGCGCCCTGCTCTTTTGGCAGGATCAGGTGATCGGGTACCGTGCCGTGCCATTTTTTCGCACACACGTAATACAGGGCCGCCGGCAGTACCAGGCCGATGATCCAGGAAATATCCACGCCACCCAGCGCGGCCACCAAAGGGCCGGTGTAGAACTTGGTGGCGATGAACGGCAGCTGCACCAGCACGCCGAAGACATAGACGCTGATACCCAGCAGGTTCCAGCGCCCGTAGCGGCCGTTCGGGTCGGCCAGTGCCGGCACGTCATAGCGCTCGCGGGTGATGCAGTAGTAATCCACCAGGTTGATCGCACTCCAGGGCGTAAAGAACGCCAGCAGGAACAGGATGAACGACTTGAACGCACCGAGGAACGAGTGCTGGCCGAGCAGGGCGATCAGGGTTGCCGTACCGACGATGGCGAGCACGAACACTAGGCGTTGCATACGCGTGACCTCCAGGCGGCCACGAAAGCCGCTGATGATGGTCGCAATGCACATGAAGCTGCCGTAGGAGTTGAGCGTGGAGATGGTGACCTTGCCGAACGCGATGCTGAAGTACAGCAATGCAGCGGTGGCGCCCGTACCGCTCAGGCCCACGATGTAGGCCACTTCGTGACCGGCGAACTGCCCGTTGGACATCGCCGCGGCAAACACGCCAAGGACCATCGCCACCTGTGCACCGACGACCGAACCTGCACCAGCGGCGAGAAAGGTTTTCACCGATGAGGTCCTGCTCGGCAGGTAACGCGAATAATCCGCCACGTACGGGCCGAAAGCGATCTGCCAGGATGCCGCGAGCGACACGGCCAGCAGAAAACTGCTCCAGCTGAAATGGCGGATCTGCAGAAGTGTGCCAACGTCGGTCTGGCTCATCAGGCGACTGAACAGGTAGACAAAGGCAATCACGCCAATGACGCTGGCGATACGGCCGATGAAATGGATCACCCGATAACCCAGCACGGTGACCAGCACGATGACGCTGGCGAAAATCAGGATGCCGACACTGTCGCTGACCCCAAACAACTGTCCCAGCGCCTGACCCGACAGCACGGTGCCGGTTGCAGTGAAACCCAGGTACATCAAGCACACCAGCACGATCGGGATGGCCGCGCCATACACGCCGAACTGCACCCGGCTGGAAATCATCTGCGGCAGGCCAAGCTTGGGGCCTTGGGCCGCATGCAAGGCCATGACGCCGCCGCCAATCAGTTGACCGACCAGCAGGCCGATCAACGACCAGAACACATCACCACCCAGCACCACGGCCAGGGCCCCGGTGACAATCGCGGTGATTTGCAGGTTGGCCCCCATCCACAGGGTGAACTGGCTGAATAGACGACCGTGTCTTTCCGCTTCCGGGATATAGTCGATCGAGCGCCTTTCGATCAACGGGGTGGTGTCATTCGCAGCCATGGGGTTCAACCTCTGATGGATTGTTCGATGCTTTTCTGTAGGAGCGAGCTTGCTCGCGAAAAACGTACATTCAACGCAGCGATGCGCCTGGAATACCTTCGCGAGCAAGCTCGCTCCTACAGTGGGTGCGTCAGCCGTTGATCATCGGCAGGTTGAGGCCCTGTTCCTTGGCGCAATCGATAGCGATCTGGTAACCGGCATCGGCATGACGCATCACCCCGGTCGCCGGGTCGTTATGCAGCACGCGGGCAATTCGCTCAGCCGCTTCGTCGGTGCCGTCGCAGACGATCACCATGCCGGAGTGTTGAGAGAAGCCCATGCCCACACCACCGCCGTGGTGCAGCGAGACCCAGGTCGCGCCGCTGGCGGTGTTGAGCAAGGCGTTAAGCAGCGGCCAGTCGGACACGGCGTCGGAACCGTCCTGCATGGCTTCGGTTTCGCGGTTCGGGCTGGCGACCGAGCCGGAGTCCAGATGGTCACGGCCGATCACGACCGGCGCAGAAAGCTCGCCGCTGCGTACCATTTCGTTGAAGGCCAGGCCGAGCTTGGCGCGCTGACCCAGGCCAACCCAGCAGATACGAGCCGGCAAGCCCTGGAAGCTGATGCGTTCGCGAGCCATGTCCAGCCAGTTGTGCAGGTGGGCATCGTCCGGGATCAGCTCTTTGACTTTGGCGTCGGTCTTGTAGATGTCCTGCGGGTCGCCGGACAGTGCAGCCCAACGGAACGGGCCGATGCCACGGCAGAACAATGGGCGGATATAGGCCGGTACGAAACCCGGGAAGTCGAAGGCGTTTTCCACCCCTTCTTCCTGGGCCATCTGGCGGATGTTGTTGCCGTAGTCGAAGGTCGGGATGCCCTGCTTCTGGAATTCCAGCATGGCTTTGACGTGCACGGCCATCGACTGTTTGGCGGCCTTGATCACGGCGGCAGGCTCGGTCTTGGCGCGGGCGCGGTATTCGTCCCAGGTCCAGCCGGCTGGCAGGTAGCCGTTAAGCGGGTCGTGGGCGCTGGTCTGGTCGGTGACCATGTCCGGACGTACGCCACGCTTGACCAGTTCCGGCAGGATTTCGGCGGCGTTGCCCAGCAGGGCGATGGAGATAGCCTTGCCTTCCTTGGTGTACTTGGCAATGCGCGCCAGGGCGTCGTCGAGGTCGGTAGCTTGCTCGTCGACATAACGGCTGCTCAGGCGGAAATCGATGCTGACCTGCTGGCATTCGATGTTCAGCGAGCAGGCGCCAGCCAGGGTTGCCGCCAGCGGCTGGGCCCCGCCCATGCCGCCGAGACCGGCGGTGAGCACCCAGCGGCCGGTGAGGTCGCTGTTGTAATGCTGGCGACCGGCCTCGACGAAGGTTTCGTAGGTGCCCTGAACGATGCCCTGGCTGCCGATGTAGATCCAGCTGCCGGCGGTCATCTGGCCGTACATGGCCAAGCCCTTGGCATCCAGTTCGTTGAAGTGTTCCCAGCTGGCCCAGTGCGGCACCAGGTTGGAGTTGGCGATCAGCACGCGGGGGGCATTGCTGTGGGTCTTGAACACGCCGACCGGTTTACCCGATTGCACCAGCAGGGTTTCGTCGTCGTTCAGGTTGGTGAGGCTCTCGACGATCTGGTCGTAGCACTCCCAATTGCGCGCCGCACGGCCAATACCGCCGTACACCACCAGTTCTTTCGGGTTCTCGGCCACTTGTGGATCGAGGTTGTTCATCAGCATGCGCAGCGGCGCTTCAGTCAGCCAGCTTTTGGCGGTGAGCTTGTTACCGCGGGCGGCGCGGATTTCGACGTCACGGTATTTTGTAGACTTGGTCACTGCTAGAACTCCTCGGCGATCGATGCGCGAACATGGATGGTGCGAAGGAGAGTCTTACGCACACATCTTTACTTGTATGTACAAGCATATGCAATCGAGCGGCCAACTCTTGGAGTGAGCCCTGCAGATTTTTTCCGAAGACGAGCAAAGGCCTTGAAAATAAAGGCTTCGAAGCTTGATGAAATTTCTTACGGAGATGTTTTACGGCAAGAGGGATTTGTCACGACAGCGCAGCTTTGCGTCACGCTGGGGCATTAAGTAACAAATTGGTGCGCAGGCTGGAAACAGATCTATGGATCACACAAAACAAAATGTGGGAGGGGGCTTGCTCCCGATAGCGGTTTATCAGTCACCTATCAATTGACTGAACCACCGCTATCGAGAGCAAGCCCCCTCCCACATTTTTCAACCGCGTGCGGTCAGTTCGATCAGGCAGCAACGGCCGGTGACCGATATATCCAGCAGGCCAACATTACCGTCTACTTGCAGGCAATCGTGATGGCCGAGCTTCTCGCCCAACACCTTCACTTCATCCGCCACGCTGAACACCAGCACCGTCTGCGCCGTGCTGAAGAATCGCTGTACACCGTCAATCCACTGCAAGCGCGCATGGTAACGCTCAGGCGAGTAGATCAGATTGAAGTCGCGGATCGGCCCCGTGATCAAGCGGCAGGACACCTGGCTTTCACCTTGGAACGCGAACGGCTGCAACGGTAACAAACCACGCTGCTCCTCGCCGTCCACGGTCAGTACCATGCCCGCGCCTTTGATCACCGTGATCACACGCTGGTAGCCGGCGAAGGTGGAGAAACCACCCGACTCCGCAATATCGGCAATCGATAGGCGCCAGCCAAACCCATCCAGGCCAGCGCCCTCATCACGGCTGATTTCTTCGGTACTGCCGCCACCGTTTTTCCACGGCATGCGTACGTAGTCGGCGGCGCGCCAGACCTTGATTTCACTCATTTACTGAAACGTCCTTCGAGGCTGTGACGGGAGCCTGGATGGATCAAGCGCGCAGCGGTTACCGGCTGGCGACCCGACCAGGTGCGGCGACGAATCAACAGGCACGGCTCGCTCGGCTCGATCTGCAACAACTTGCACTCGGCGGCGTCGGCAAGAATCGCCTCAACCACATGCTCGCCCTCGGTCAATGGCGCTACCTGATTCAAGTAGGCATATGGGGT
Organism: Pseudomonas sp. Root569; assembly: GCF_001427465.1. Classification (NCBI taxonomy): domain Bacteria; kingdom Pseudomonadati; phylum Pseudomonadota; class Gammaproteobacteria; order Pseudomonadales; family Pseudomonadaceae; genus Pseudomonas; species Pseudomonas sp. Root569. The sequence goes on from NZ_LMGQ01000024.1 coordinate 382,038, forward strand.
TTGCTGGGTGAAGTCCTGCTGCAAGTAGTCCGGCGCGACCAGGGCGTTGACGAAACGGTCTTCGATTTGCACGGGAATGTCGTTCTCGTAATGCACGATCAACGAATGAAACACCCGCCCGCCTTCGCGCATTTCCAGGGCCACGGCACGCTCGGAACCGGCGGCTTCTTCGCCCAGGGTGATGACCTGGCACGTGTGCCGATGCCCGCGGGAGGCAATTTCATCGGCAATGTTGTGCACTTCAAACAGCGCTGACTGGCTCTTCGGTTCGGCGACAAACGTGCCCACACCTTGCATGCGCACCAACATCCCTTCGGCGGTCAGTTCGCGCAGTGCGCGGTTGATGGTCATGCGGCTGAAGCCCAACTGGCTGACCAGCTCGCTCTCCGACGGCACGCGGTAATGGGGCGGCCAGTTGCCGTTGAGGATCTGCTGGCTGATCATCTGTTTGACGCGGGCATACAAGGGCGCCGGACTTTCGTCCATGTGGGCAGCCAGCGAAGACTTGGCGGGCGGAGTCGGCACAGGGAATCCTTGCAGGAAGAAAAGATGCATAGATTGCCGGAGTTTACCGAGCAGGCAAACGTCTGTATATGTATATACAAATAAACACACGACCGGGGTGCCTTGATCATGTCCGCTTTCTTTGCCGAACGCGCGCTGCTGCCTAATGGATGGGCCAACGATGTACGTCTTGAAGTCAGCGCCGATGGCCTGCTGACCCAGGTTGAGCCCAATGCCAGTGCAGACGCTGCCGAACGGCTCAGGGGCCCGGTATTGGCGGGCATGCCAAACCTGCATTCCCATGCCTTCCAGCGCGCAATGGCAGGTCTGGCCGAAGTGGCTGGCAACCCCAATGACAGTTTCTGGACGTGGCGCGACCTGATGTACCGCATGGTCGGCAAGATCAGCCCCGAGCAATTGCAGGTCATCGCCCGCCAGCTGTATATCGAAATGCTCAAGGCCGGCTACACCTCGGTGGCCGAGTTTCATTACGTGCACCACGATGTCAGCGGCCAGCCCTACGCCGACCGTACCGAGCTGTCGCGCCAGATCAGCCTGGCGGCCGCCAACAGCGGGATCGGCCTGACGTTGGTGCCGGTGCTCTATACCCACTCAGGCTTCGGCGGCCAGGCGCCGAATGAAGGCCAGCGCCGTTTTATCAACAGCACCGAAAACTACCTGGACCTGCAAGCACGCTTGCAGCCGATCCTGGCGGCACAACCCGCGCAACGACTGGGACTGTGTTTCCACTCTCTGCGCGCCGTCATCCCCCAGCAAATCCACGACGTCCTGGCCGCCAGTGACAAGACTTGTCCGGTGCATATCCATATCGCGGAGCAGCAAAAAGAAGTCGACGATTGCCTGGCCTGGAGCGGCAAGCGCCCATTGCAGTGGCTGTATGACAATGTCGAGGTGGATGAACGCTGGTGCCTGGTGCACGCCACCCATGCCGACCCCGATGAAGTGACACGTATGGCCAAGAGCCGGGCGATTGCCGGTTTGTGCCTGACCACCGAGGCGAACCTGGGCGATGGGATTTTTCCGGCGGTGGATTTCCTCGCCCAGGGTGGACGCATGGGTATCGGGTCCGACAGCCATGTATCACTGAGCGTGGTGGAAGAACTGCGTTGGTTGGAATACGGCCAGCGCCTGCGCGATCAACGGCGTAATCGCCTGTATCGCAGTGATCAGCCGATGGTTGGGCGCACGCTGTTCAATGCTGCGCTGGACGGTGGCGCACAGGCGCTGGGCCAGCCGATTGGTCGCTTGGAAGTGGGTAAGCGTGCGGATTGGATCGTGCTGGACGGTAACGATCCGTACCTGGCCACAGCTACCGAGGACGCAATTCTCAACCGCTGGTTGTTCGCCGGCGGTGATCGGCAGGTGCGCGATGTGCTGGTCAATGGCAAGTGGGTGGTGCGGGATGGGCGGCATGCCGGTGAAGAGGAAAGCAACCGGGCATTCACCCAGGTCTTGAAGGCTTTGTTGGGCTAACGGCCAACACCTAACACATGTGGGAGGGGGCTTGCTCCCGATAGCGGTGTGTCAGTATCAGATGTACTGGCTGACACACTGCATCGGGAGCAAGCCCCCTCCCACATTTAATTACTGCGAAGTCTTGGCCATTTGTTTATCTGAAGTACGCCAGATCAACCGCGTGGTGTCATACCCCTGCTGCCGCGCCCTACTGAGCAAGTCTTCGCGGGTATCGGCGCTCACCGTCGGCGTGCGCGACAGGATCCACATATAGCGCCGGCTCGGGCTGCCGACGATGGCGGTCTTGTAGTCATCGCTCACATACAGCACCCAGTAATCGCCCTTGGCGACGCCCGGCAGCAGTGACGTGAACCAGTTATTGAATTCGACCCAAAGCTTGTCGGTCTTGCCGGGCACTTGCGGCGTGGCCGTGCCTTTGGCTTCCTGCCACTTCCACTCAGTTGTCAGGCAGCGGTTGAACACCGACATGTCGCCATCTGGCAGCAGGGTATAGCGCGCTTCGGATTGCGCGCAGTTGCGCTGGAAGTACATGGGCAATCGGGCCAACTCATACCAGGTGCCCTGGTAACGCTTGAGGTTGACGTTGCTCGCAGTCTTGGGTTGCAGATCATCGCCAGAATGGCTGGCACAGCCCGCCAAAAACAGGCTGGCGCAAAGGAACAAAACAAAACGCATCATTCTTCTTCTCCCGCAGGCTCGCGCCCCGGTTTACTTCAGGCCTTGCCCGGAAAACATCAGAACTTTGTCACCGGCGTATTGCACGCTGATAAAGCTGTTTTTATCGCCCCAGGTGCAGCTGGACATGCCCAGTGCGCCGGAACAATCGGTCGGCTTGCCCAGCAACGACTCCACCTCGGCCTTGGCCATGCCAGCCGACAGTTTCTGGTAGTTTTCTTGAGTGACCTTGCTGCAAGCGGCTAACAGCACGCAAAAAGCCAGCAGGGCGAGACGGCGTAAAGACATGGAAAAGCTCCTGGAGAGACAAAGCAGCTGGGGTATCTGCCAGAAGCTTAGAAGGGAAAAGAGGTGTCTGGTTCCCGACGAGCGAAAACAAAAAAGCCCCGCAAACGCTGAAACGTTTCGGGGCTTCTTCAAGGGTGAACGGCCTCACAACACGGCGGATAATTTATCGCCGTGTATTACTTCTTGTGGTAGCCGGTCACACGCTCAACTTCTTCCTTCGAACCCAGGAACACCGCCACGCGCTGGTGCAGGCCCTCAGGCTGGATATCGAGGATACGCTGGTGGCCATCGGTGGACGCACCGCCCGCCTGCTCGACCAGGAACGACATCGGGTTGGCTTCGTACATCAAACGCAGTTTGCCCGGTTTGGATGGCTCACGGCTGTCGCGTGGGTACATGAACAGGCCACCACGGGTCAGGATACGGTGCACGTCGGCCACCATCGCAGCGACCCAGCGCATGTTGAAGTTCTTTTTCAACGGGCCTTCTTCGCCTTCCATCAGCTCGTTGACGTAACGTTTCACCGGCTCTTCCCAGTGACGCTGGTTGGACATGTTGATCGCAAATTCCTGGGTAGAGGCAGGAATCGAAATGTCTTCGTGGGTCAGCACAAAGCTGCCCATTTCGCGGTCGAGGGTGAAGCCCTTGACGCCGTCGCCCAGGGTCAGCACCAACATGGTCTGTGGGCCGTAGATCGCATAGCCGGCAGCCACCTGCTCAGTGCCTGGCTGCAGGAAGGCCTTTTCGTTCAGGGCTTCGTTCTGGCTCAGGTATTCGCTTGGGCAACGCAGTACCGAGAAGATGGTGCCGACTGGTGCGTTGATATCGATGTTGGACGAGCCGTCCAGTGGATCGAATACCAGCAGGTACGCGCCTTTCGGGTATTTGCCCGGGATCTGGTAGGCATTGTCCATTTCTTCGGACGCCATGCCAGCCAGGTGACCGCCCCATTCGTTGGCTTCGAGCAGGATCTCGTTGGAGATTACGTCGAGTTTCTTCTGCACTTCGCCCTGCACGTTTTCAGTGCCCATGCTGCCCAGCACGCCACCGAGGGCGCCTTTGGATACGGCGTGGCTGATTTCCTTGCAAGCACGCGCCACCACTTCGATAAGGAAGCGCAGATCAGCAGGCGTGTTGTTGCTGCGGGTCTGCTCGATCAAATAGCGACTCAGGGTAACGCGGGACATGGACGGCTCCGGAGAATGGGGGGCTGAAAACCCGCGCAGTTTAGCGCGAGTCGAGGTGTATTTCCTCTAATCAGAGGATTTAACTCCAATAGAGTTCAAGGCCTGCCCGCAGGCTCAGCCCGCTTGGGCGGCAGCGGTGCGAAATACCCCACCACCAGCAGCAACCCACCCACGCCGATGAACGACACGATCCGCGCCAGGCCGCCGCGGTTACTCAACTCGACAAAGAACAGCTTGGCCACCACCACCGCAATCAGCACCGCACCGACCAGCCATACTTCGCGACGATGGCGCAGGTGACCGCCGATCATCAGGCCGAGGGCGATCAGGGTCCAAATAATCGACAACCCTGCCTGGACCCGCATCGACTCCAGCAGCGCATCCAAATGGAACGGCACACCGCTCCAATGGTGCGCGGTGCGCATCACCAGCGCGGTAAAGAAAGCAAACAACGAGGCACCCACCACCGCCTGGGCGATTAATGTCACTTGCGACCCGCGTTGCGGCGCCACGCTGCGCGACCACAGGTACACCCCGAGCAACGCAAACAGCAGGCCCAGGTCCAGCGGGCTGATCAGCGGCACGTAGGGCATCGGTTTGGCGGTACCGTCGCTGAACATATTCGCCAGCCAGAACCACCCCAGCATCAATGCGGCCAGGGGTAGCGCGGCCAGCACGCGGTACTCACGCGGATAGCCCGACACCGGCCACGGCCAGGCACGTGGTGCCGCCGCGAGCATCAGATACAGACTTGGCAGAATCGCCCAACCCAGCCAGCGCCAGGCGTTGTACTCGCTCGACAGCTGCATCAGGCCGTAGCGCAGCTCCAGCGTCAGCACGCCGATCAACATCCAGCAGCCGAGCACATGGGCAACACTCAGCGCTTGCTGCGGCACCAGCAACGCCAGGCGGCGCAGTGAAACGAAGTGCAGCACGTAAACCGCCACCCATGCCAACCCGGCGAGGTTGGCGGCCGGATGGTAGTACTCGTCCCATGTGCCAAGCAGCACCATACCGGCAACCGGCATCAGCAAGGTGCACACCGCCCCGAGCGCCACCCAACGCAGGCGCAGCGCCAGCCAGCACCACAGCCCCGTGCTGAGTGCCGCTGCCGCGTATAACCAGGTCGCGTGCCAATCCGTCGGGGCTGAGCGCCACACTTCGCCGAGCACCGCCAACCCCCACCACACCACGCCCCAGCCCAGCAGCAGTTTGGAGCTGCGGGTCGATTGCTGATGCCGCAAACACCAGGCACTGGTCATTGCTGCCAGGGCAATGATCATCGGTGTGTAGAAATTACTGACGGGGTCGAGCGCAAAGCTGATGCCGCTGAGCAGTTGCACGGCCACGGCACAACGCACCCAAGTCTGCGAACCGAGCCGCCGGCCTGCCCACACCGTCACCAGGCCGGCGAGCGCCCAGCCGATAACGCTGCCCTGGGTCGACCACAGCAACGGCGCCAGTAGATATCCACAGCCCAGGCCGAGCGCCGCAAGCCACGGTGCGCCTTTACGTTCCCAGGCGTGGGCGAGCTCAAGCGCAGCTTTGTGAACCTGATAAAACGTGAACAGCAACGCTGCGCCTAGCAACAACGCACTCAGTGCCGGCCCCTCCAGCAGCGTGTCTGTACCGGGACGCAACTCGCTGAAAAACGCCAGTGCCGAGCCCAGCTGCAGCAACAAGGCAAATGCCCGCGCCAATAGCCGCTGTTGGCGCAAGCCGAGCCAGAAGATTCCGGCGCCCTCTACTGCCCAGGCCGCCGTGGTCCAACGCGCATCAAGCCCCAGGGGAATCGCCAGGCTGACGAAAATCACCCCAAGGGCCAGGCAGGTTTGCGCCAGCAACAAGGTACGCCCGCCGCTCAGCCAGCGCGCCAGGGCCATGTAGAGAATGCCCAGTGCCAAGGCACTGAACGCTGCGGCAAATTCCAGGTGCTGTACCAATGCGAACTGCAACCCAAAGCCCACTAACGGCGGACCGAACAACAGGCTGCCGTCAACATAATCGCCCTTGGCCGCCGACCAGCGCAGCCATGCGCCACGGCTGTCATCCTCGGGCGCATCGGCCATCTCGTGCAATTTGCGCCAGGCAAACAACAAGCCTACGGCCAGGTACATCAGGAAAAATACAATCAGGAACGGCTCAGTGCTCCACAACATGTCCGGCGTATAGGCACGCACACCCCAGACGAAGCCGATACCGAAAGTGCCGACAAAGCCGATCAGGTTGAGTGGGCGCCAAGCCTTGAACCAGGCGATGGCAAGGATGCCGGCATTGAGCAGGGCGAAGTAGCTGAACAACGTCACATGGCTGCCGGCACCGGTAGACGCCAGGAGCGGCGCAGCAAAACCGCCCAGCACGGCCGCGCAGGCCAGGCCCAACGCATCTTGAGTGAGCGCCAGAATCGCGGAAAAAACGGTGACGACCACCAACAGGCCAAACGCCGTGCCCGGGTCGATCAACGGGTGCAAGCGCATTGCGGCGAATACCGTCAGGTACAGCACTGCGATACCGGCGCCTTGCAGCATCAGGCCGTAATTACTGTTACGTCGCCGCAACCACCAGCCCAGGCCCAGCAGGCCGATGGCAGCCGTCGCTACTCCGGCGTACCGCAGCTGGATCGGCACCACCATGCCTTCCGTGGCGTAGCGAAGCAGGAACGCCAGGCCAAGGAACAACAGCACCAAACCGACACGCAGCACGGTATTGCCGCCGAACAGCCAATTGCGTGCAGCGGTGATGGCGCGTTCGAACAGCGTGGGACTGCGCAGTGGTTCGGGGGCGCGTGGCGCGGCGGCAGGCGCCCAGGCGTCATCCGGTAGCGGCCGGCTCGGCTCGGCAATTATGGCCACAGGCGTCAATTCAGCAGGCAGCTCCCAAACCAGTTCGGACGGTTTGACGACAGGGGTCGGCTCAGGCACAGGGGGGTCGGCTGCAACGTTGCTGGTCGGCGTGGGCACTTCCAGCTGCCGCAGGCGCTCGCCCAAGGCTATCAGCGCCTTCTGCATGGTTTCCAACTGACTGGCCTGCTGCTGCGCCTGGGCCGACAACTGCGACAGGCGGAGCGCCTGGCCGATGCCCAACCCAAACAATGCACCGATACCCGCATCGCTGAAAGACTCATCGAGCGCCCAGCCGAGTACCACGCCAATCAGCATGAAAATCCATTGCATGGTCGATATTCCCTGAGCGAACCGAAGGCCAGTATATCGACGCAGAAGCAATGTGGGAGGGGGCTTGCCCCCGATAGCGGTGGATCAGCTGATACATTCAATGCTGACACTCCGTCATCGGGGGCAAGCCCCCTCCCACATTTTGTGTTGCGGTGTTTAGTCGAGGGCTTTCCAGATCTCGGTGGCGTACTCGCGGATGGTACGGTCCGAGGAGAACCAGCCCATCCTTGCCGTATTCAGCACAGCCGAACGCCACCATTCCTTGGAGTCATGCCAATGCGCCTCGACCCGTGCCTGGGCATCCCAGTAGGAATCGAAATCGGCACACACCAAGAAGCGGTCGTAGTCGATCAGCCCGTCGATCAGGCCGACATAACGCCCCGGATCATCCGGCGAGAACACCCCGCCGCGAATCGCTTGCAGCACGTCGCTCAAACGGTGGGACACGGCGATGTCCGGCCCGGCATTGAATTCACCCGCGTGCTTGCGCGCCTCCACCTGCTGGGCACTGAGGCCGAAGATAAACATGTGCTCGGCGCCGACACGCTCGTGCATCTCCACGTTGGCGCCGTCCATGGTGCCGATGGTCAACGCACCGTTGAGGCCGAACTTCATGTTGCTGGTGCCTGACGCCTCGAAACCGGCCGTGGAGATCTGCTCCGACAAGTCCGCCGCCGGAATGATGCTTTCCGCCAGGCTGACGTTGTAGTTGGGCAGGAACACCACCTTGAGCAAACCACGTACGGTCGGGTCGTTGTTGACGGTGCGGGCGATGTCGTTGGTCAGCTTGATGATCAGCTTGGCCTGGTGGTAGCTGGCAGCCGCCTTGCCGGCGAAGATTTTCACCCTTGGCACCCAGTCGACCTCGGGTTCGGCACGAATCGCCTGGTACAGGGCCACGGTGTGCAACAGGTTGAGCAGTTGGCGTTTGTATTCGTGAATACGCTTGACCTGCACATCGAACATCGCCGCCGGGTTGACCGCGATGCCCAGGCGCTCATGAATGATCTCGGCCAGTGCACGCTTGCTGTGCAAGCGCTGTTCGGCGAAGGATTTGCGGAAGGTCTGTTTCTCGGCGAAGGTTTCCAACTCCGTCAGGCGGGTTTCCATGCTATCGAGAATGTCCGGACCCAGGGCCTCCACCAGCATCTCGGTCAACTTGGGGTTAGCCTGGTAGAGCCAGCGGCGGAAGGTGATGCCGTTGGTCTTGTTGTTGATCCGTTCGGGGTAAAGCTTGTGCAGTTCGGAGAACACCGTGCTGCGCATCAGCTGGGTATGCAAGCCGGACACGCCGTTGACGCTATGGGAGCCGAGGAACGCCAGGTTGCCCATGCGCACGCGGCGGCCATTGTCTTCTTCGATCAGTGACACGGCGCGCAGTACGTCAAAGTCGTGGATGCCCTTGGCGCGCAGCGAGTCAATGTGCTGGGCGTTGATCAGGTAGATGATCTGCATGTGCCGGGGCAGCATGCGCTCCATCAAACCTACCGGCCAGGTTTCCAGCGCTTCGGGGAGCAAGGTGTGGTTGGTGTAGGAAAGCGTTTCGACGGTGACGTCCCACGCGGCTTCCCAAGGAATGTCATGCAGGTCGACCAGTTGGCGCATCAACTCGGCCACGGCGATGGACGGATGGGTATCGTTGAGCTGGATGGCGGCGTGTTCGCCCAGGCTCAGCACCGAGCCGTGCATGTTCTTGTGGCGGCGCAGCAGATCCTGCAGTGAAGCGGACACGAAGAAATATTCCTGGCGCAGGCGCAATTCCTGTCCGGCTTCGGTGCTGTCGGCCGGGTACAGCACGCGGGAGATGCTTTCGGCGCGGGCCACTTCGGCGACGGCGCCCAAGTGGTCACCGGCGTTGAAGCGCTCCAGGTGCAAGTCTTCTACGGCCCGTGCACGCCACAGGCGCAGGGTATTGACGCTGGCGCCGCGCCAGCCGACTACCGGTGTGTCATAGGCTACTGCGCGTACGGTCTCGTTGGGCGACCACACCTGGATCATCTTGCCGGAGGCGTCCGGAATAGTTTCGACACTGCCGCCAAAGCCGATCGGGTAAATCACCTCGGCTCGTTCAAACTCCCACGGGTTGCCGAAATCCAGCCAGCGTTCGGTTTGTTCCTGCTGCCAGCCGTCGACAATGGCCTGGCGGAACAGACCGTGCTCATAACGGATGCCATAACCGTGGCCGGCAATGCCCAGGGTCGACATGCTTTCCATGAAGCAGGCGGCCAGGCGCCCCAGGCCACCGTTGCCGAGGGCCGCGTCGGGCTCCAGCAGGCGAATGCGTTCCAGGTCGACGCCCAGTTCGGACAAGGCTTCGCGGGCGATTTCCAGCACGCCAAGGTTGCTCAGGCTGTCGTAGAGCAAACGACCGATGAGGAATTCCAGGGAGAGGTAGTAAACGCGCTTCTGGCCTTTGCGATAAATACGCCGCGTATGGTCCATCCAGTGATCGACCATCTGGTCGCGAGCGGCCAGGGCAATGGCTTCGAACCAGTCATGGTCGAAGGCGTGATCCGGGTCCTTGCCCACCGCGTAGGTGAGTTTGGTCAAGACAGCATCGCGGAATGCGGCTACCTCTGCTTCTCGTGCAAGTGGTTCCTGAGACATCAGTTGCGACCTCGGGCGAGATAGAAGGAGTTGCTAGAGCCTAGACGCTCTGACACACGGCGCCGGCTCTGGTTCGTCAGTTTTTTAACTCATTCACTGTTAAGGGGATTAGATGCAGGGGTCGTGCCCGAACGCCACCGAAGATGAAAAACCTGAAAATATTGTTCAAAAAATCATCAATCCCGGTATGATCGCGCGCCCGGACACCGCCCCACCTTGGAACCCTGATGAAGCCTCAACTGATCGCCGCCGCGGAACTCGACCGTCTCGAAACGTGGCAGAAATATTCCGCCCACATGTGCGGCGGCTGCGTATCCAGCTGCTGCACCCTGCCGGTGGAGGTGAAGATCAAGGACCTGATCCGCATTGGCATCGTCGATGAGTTCGAGCGCGGCGACCCGCCGAAGAACATCGCCAAGCGCTTGCAGAAGGAAGGCATCGTCGAGCGCTATAACAACAAATCCGAGATTTTTACCCTGCAGCGCATGAGCAACAACGACTGCCTGTACCTGGATCGTAAGACGCGCTTCTGCACTATTTATGACAAGCGCCCGGATACTTGCCGCAACCACCCGAAAATCGGGCCGCGGCCGGGGTACTGCGCGTATAAGCCGAAAGAAGTGGTGCGCGAGACCAATTTCAAAACCCTCGATAAGTTCTGATCCAAGATTTGTAGTGTTTTGAAGGGCCTCATCGGGAGCAAGCCCCCTCCCACATTTTGATTTGTGAACACATTCAAGTGTGGGAGGGGGCTTGCTCCCGATGAGGCCGGTACAGGCGCCACAAAACCAGCAGGCATAAAAAAACGCCCCCGGCCTTTCGACCGGGGGCGTTTTTCATTCAGCCTGAGTTAACTCAGTTCTTGGCTTTCTTGGCAGCGCGGGTACGCTCGCCTTCGTCCAGGATCTTCTTACGCAGGCGGATCGACTTAGGCGTGACTTCGCACAGCTCGTCATCCTGGATGAACTCCAGGGCCTGTTCCAGGGTGAAGCGAACAGGTGGAACCAGGGCGATGGTTTCGTCTTTGCCCGAAGCACGCATGTTGTCGAGCTTCTTGCCTTTGGTTGGGTTGACGCCCATGTCGTTGTCACGGCTGTTCAGACCAACGATCTGGCCGTTGTAGATCTCTTGACCGTGTTCAACGAACAGCTTGCCACGCGCCTGGAGGGTTTCCAGGGAGTAGGTCAGCGCCTTGCCGGTTTCTACCGATACCAGAACACCGTTCTGACGGCCGGACATGTCGCCGGACTTCATGGTGTCGTAACGATCGAAGATCGAGGTCAGGATGCCAGCACCGTTGGTCAGGGTCAGGAACTGGTTACGGAAACCAATCAGACCGCGAGCAGGGATGTTGTATTCCAGACGTACACGGCCCTTGCCATCCGGCACCATGTTGGTCAGGTCGCCCTTACGCAGGCCCATCTCTTCCATGACCTTGCCCTGGGATTCTTCAGGGGTGTCGATGGTGACGTTTTCGAACGGTTCCTGCTTCACGCCGTCAACAGTACGGATGATCACTTCCGGACGACCAACACCCATTTCGAAGCCTTCGCGACGCATGGTTTCGATCAGTACCGAGAGGTGCAGCTCACCACGGCCGGAGACTTTGAACTTGTCAGCCGAGTCGCCTTCTTCAACGCGCAGTGCAACGTTGTACAGCAGCTCTTTGTCCAGACGCTCCTTGATGTTACGGGAGGTCACGAACTTGCCTTCTTTACCGCAGAATGGCGAGTCGTTTACCTGGAAGGTCATGGAAACGGTTGGCTCGTCAACAGTCAGAGGCTTCATCGCCTCGACGTTGTCTGGCTGGCACAGGGTGTCGGAGATGAACAGCGAGTCCATACCGCTCACGCACACGATGTCGCCGGCGAAAGCCTCTTCAACGTCGATGCGGTGCAGGCCGTGGTGACCCATCAGCTTCAGGATACGACCGTTACGCTTCTTGCCGTCGGCACCGATAGCCACAACCGGGGTGTTCGGCTTGACGCTACCACGAGCGATACGGCCAACGCCGATAACACCCAGGAAGCTGTTGTAGTCCAGTGCCGAGATTTGCATCTGGAACGGGCCTTCACGGTCAACTTTCGGCGGCGGTACGTTGTCGACGATCGACTGGTACAGCGGGGTCATGTCTTCAGCCATGTCGTTGTGGTCAAGACCAGCAATACCGTTCAGGGCCGAGGCGTAGATGACCTGGAAATCGAGCTGTTCTTCGGTGGCGCCGAGGTTGTCGAACAGGTCGAAGATCTGGTCCAGAACCCAGTCCGGACGCGCGCCTGGACGGTCAACCTTGTTGATGCACACGATCGGACGCAGGCCGGCTTCGAAGGCCTTCTTGGTCACGAAACGGGTTTGCGGCATAGGGCCGTCTTGAGCGTCAACCAGCAGCAGAACGGAGTCGACCATCGACATTACGCGTTCTACTTCGCCGCCGAAGTCGGCGTGGCCCGGGGTATCCACGATGTTGATGTGGTAGCCGTTCCAGTTGATAGCGGTGTTTTTTGCCAGGATGGTAATACCGCGCTCTTTTTCCTGGTCGTTGGAGTCCATCACGCGCTCGTCGTTGAGCTCGTTGCGCTCCAGGGTGCCGGATTGACGCAGGAGTTTGTCTACCAGGGTGGTTTTACCATGGTCAACGTGGGCAATGATGGCGATGTTACGTAGATTTTCGATCACTTGTGTATCTCGATCAGAGGATTCGGTGTGCTGACAGGTCGTGGCAGCGATTAACAGTAGAGTCAGGCCTTGCCGTTACAGCTTGACGGCAGAGTCGGGGGGCCGGTGACGCAGGCCACAGGCAAACAGCCCCGGGCTCTTAGCTCGGTCGATAAACGCGCACATTGGCATGCCCCTCACTGAGCAAATGGTGGGCATGCAGGCGACTCATCACGCCTTTGTCGCAATACAGCAGGTACTGACGGCTGTTATCCAGTTCCTTGAAACGCGCGTTCAGTGCGTAGAACGGCAGCGTTTGCACGTCGATGCCAGTAATTTCCAGCGGCTCGTCTTCAGCGGCGTCCGGGTGACGGATGTCGATGACGATCTGGCCGGCCAGGGCCTCACTGACTTCTTCGATTTGCACATCCTGGCCCAACTCGTCGATGACGCGATCGATTGGCACCAGCTTGGCGTTCTCGAGCGCACGCTCCAGAATCGCCATGTCGAATTCTTTCTCTTCATGCTCCACGCGATGCCGCTTGGCGTGGGTCTTGGGGTTCACCGAGATGACCCCGCAGTACTCAGGCATGTGCTTGGCAAAGTCGGCGGTGCCGATCTGTTCTGCCAGGTCGATGATGTCCTGCTTGTGGCTGGCGATCAGCGGGCGCAACACCAGCTTCTCGGTAACACAGTCGATGATCGACAGGTTCGGCAGCGTCTGGCTGGATACCTGGGAAATCGCTTCGCCGGTCACCAGCGCGTCGATCTGCAGTTGATCGGCAATTCGCGAGGCAGCGCGCAACATCATACGCTTCAATACCACGCCCATATGACTGTTATCGACTTTGCCGAGAATTTCCCCCAGCACTTCCTCGAACGGCACGCTCACAAATAGCACACGCTGGGAGCTGCCGTACTTCTTCCAGATGTAGTGCGCGACTTCCATCACGCCCAATTCATGTGCACGCCCGCCCAGGTTGAAGAAGCAGAAGTGGCTCATCAGGCCGCGGCGCATGATCTGGTAGGCCGCCACCGTGGAATCGAAACCGCCGGACATCAATACCAGGGTCTGTTCCAGGGCGCCCAATGGGTAGCCGCCGATGCTGTCGTGCTGGCTGTGAATCACAAACAACCGTTGGTCGCGAATTTCCATGCGCACTTCAATTTGCGGCGCCTTGAGGGAAATTCCAGCTGCGCCGCACTCGCGACGCAGCTTGCTGCCGACGTATTTCTCGACGTCCATGGAGCTGAACGGGTGCTTGCCGGCACGCTTGCAACGCACCGAAAAAACCTTGCCTTCCAGCGAGCTGCCGTAGTGCTGCTTGCACTTGTCGGTGATGTCGTCGAAGTCGCCCAGCGGGTACTCATCCACCTGCAGGAAATGCGCGATGCCCGGCATGCAGCTCAGGCGCTCGGTCATGTCCTTCAAGGCTTTGGCGTCGGTAATACGGGTTTCCAGCTCGAGATTGTCCCACACGCCGTTCACCACCACAGCCGGGTCCAGGTCACGGAGCACGGCACGGATGTTCTTGGCCAACTGACGGATGAAACGCGTCCGTACCGGTCGGCTCTTGATGGTGATCTCGGGGAAGACTTTTACGATTAATTTCATGGAAACAGCGCGCGCCGGGCCTGCTGAAAAAGGGGGGCGCGGATTATAGCGGAAATCGCTCAAGGTTTAACCAGTTAATATGCACCGCTTGTGCAACGCACCAAAACGGGTCATTAGCGCCAATTAACGCTACATTGCAGTGCGCTATTTATTACGTTTTGGCGGATTGCACCGTTATAGGGGCCATTTTGAGGCAAAACGGCCATGTTGGCGCACTGGCATGCAATTTGCTCTCTTGTGAGGCAGGTTGCCATGGCGGAGTATCCGCGCCGGCATCACCCACATTCTAAGGGCTAACTCCACTACCCAGCCCGAAGCCACCCGGAGGACACCATGTCGAAGTCGGTTCAACTCATCAAAGATCATGACGTTAAATGGATTGATCTGCGCTTCACGGACACCAAAGGCACTCAGCACCACGTGACCATGCCGGCTCGCGACGCGCTGGATGACGCTTTCTTCGAAGAAGGCAAAATGTTCGACGGCTCCTCCATTGCTGGCTGGAAAGGCATCGAAGCTTCCGACATGATCCTGATGCCGGACGACAGCACTGCCGTGCTCGACCCGTTCACCGAAGACCCAACCCTGATCATCGTCTGCGACGTGATCGAGCCTTCGACCATGCAAGGCTACGACCGCGACCCACGTGCGATCGCCAAGCGTGCCGAGGAATACCTGAAGTCCACCGGTATCGGTGACACCGTATTCGTTGGTCCTGAGCCAGAGTTCTTCATCTTTGACTCGGTCAAGTTCAAGTCCGATATCTCCGGTTCCATGTTCAAGATCTTCTCCGAACAGGGTTCGTGGATGTCCGACCAAGACATCGAAGGCGGCAACAAGGGCCACCGTCCGGGCATCAAAGGTGGCTACTTCCCAGTTCCGCCGTTCGACCACGACCACGAAATCCGTACCTCCATGTGCAACGCCATGGAAGAGATGGGCCTGGTCATCGAAGTTCACCACCACGAAGTGGCCACTGCCGGCCAGAACGAAATCGGTGTGAAGTTCAACACCCTGGTCGCCAAGGCTGACGAAGTACAAACCCTGAAGTACTGCGTACACAACGTGGCGGATGCCTACGGCCGTACCGCGACCTTCATGCCTAAGCCGCTGTATGGCGATAACGGTTCGGGTATGCACGTTCACCTGTCCATCGCCAAAGAAGGCAAGAACACCTTCGCTGGCGAAGGTTATGCCGGCCTGTCCGACACTGCCCTGTACTTCATCGGCGGCATCATCAAGCACGGTAAGGCCCTGAACGGCTTCACCAACCCGTCGACCAACTCCTACAAGCGTCTGGTGCCAGGTTTCGAAGCGCCGGTAATGCTGGCCTACTCGGCCCGCAACCGTTCCGCCTCGATCCGTATTCCTTACGTGTCCAGCCCTCGCGCTCGCCGTATCGAAGCGCGTTTCCCGGACCCAGCGGCCAACCCATACCTGGCCTTCGCTGCGCTGGTCATGGCTGGCCTGGACGGCATCCAGAACAAGATCCACCCAGGCGATGCCGCCGACAAGAACTTGTACGACCTGCCGCCTGAAGAGGCCAAAGAGATCCCACAAGTGTGCGGCAGCCTGAAAGAAGCCCTGGAAGAGCTGGACAAGGGCCGTGCGTTCCTGACCAAGGGCGGCGTATTCAGCGACGACTTCATCGATGCCTACATCGAGCTGAAAAGCGAAGAAGAAATCAAGGTTCGCACCTTCGTACACCCACTGGAATACGAGCTGTACTACAGCTGCTGATCCGGTAGCGCTGCTTAACGTGGCGTGATGAAAAAGACCTCCTCCGGGAGGTCTTTTTTTGCCTGGGAGTTATGCAGCTTCAAATCTGCAAACTCAATCAAAAAGGTGGGAGGGGGCTTGCTCCCGATGGCAGAGTGTCAGGCAATATGTGTGTTACTGACACACAGCCATCGGGAGCAAGCCCCCTCCCACAAGGAGATCTGCGTTGAAACATAAATTCGTGTTCGCCCTGCTGTTCGTCAGCGCCGGTGTTTACGCCGCCCCACCTACCTTGGAGCCACTGCTCAACAGCATCGCCGAACGCCTGGAGATTGCCGATCAGGTGGCCTTGAGCAAATGGGACAGCCACAAGCCCGTCGAAGACAAAAAACGCGAGCAGGAAGTGATCGCCAGCGTCGTCGCCCAAGCCCCGAGCTACAAGCTTGACCCTGCCGCCGCCGAGCAGTTTTTCTCGGCACAGATCGAGGCGAACAAACTGGTGCAATACACCCACCTGTCCGACTGGCAGTTCCAGGGCAAGGCGCCTGACGATCCGCGCCCGGACCTGGTCAAGCAGATTCGCCCGCAGCTGGATCAACTGCAAAAGCGCCTGCTTGAGCAATTGGCCGCTTTCACCCCGCAGCGCACCGACCCGCAGTGTCCGCAGTGGCTGGCCGAGGCCGTGCACGAACCGCTGAACGATCCGCTGCGCCAACTGGCAATGATCCGCGCCACCGCCGAACTCTGCATCTATAAAGGTTAATGACTGCAAGCCCCCTCCCACATTTGGGCTGTATGCATTCAGGGCCATCTCTGGCAGCTTCCTGAACAACCTTCACAAAACCGCACTATATTGGTGCGATAGGTTGCACCCTCACTCCAGCCACAGCCCATTTTGGTTCGAATCTTCCCGTTCAAGCTGGCAGAACGCCACAGTTTCGCGCCACAAACGCCTATTTCAGGGCTTTAACGCTTCTTTTCGGAGCCTTGGTTTGGTTTTTGCATTTTCCTCGTATCAGCGTGTGCCTCAAGCCCGCGCCTTGCTCCAAAAGAGGTCCCGATGACCATCAGCGATGCACTGCACCGTTTGTTACTCGACAACCTGACCACCGCGACCATCCTGCTCAATGCCGACCTGCGCCTTGAGTACATGAACCCGGCGGCGGAGATGCTCCTGGCCATCAGCGGCCAGCGCAGCCATGGGCAGTTCATCAGCGAGTTGTTCACCGAGTCGGCCGAAGCCTTGAGCTCGTTGCGCCAGGCGGTGGAGCAGGCGCACCCGTTCACCAAGCGCGAAGCGATGCTCACGGCCCTCACCGGCCAGACCCTGACCGTCGACTACGCCGTGACCCCGATCCTGAGCAACGGCGCCACCCTGCTATTGCTCGAAGTGCATCCTCGCGACCGATTGCTGCGCATCACCAAGGAAGAGGCGCAACTGTCCAAGCAGGAAACCAGCAAGATGCTAGTGCGTGGCCTGGCACATGAGATCAAGAACCCCCTGGGCGGCATTCGCGGTGCTGCGCAGTTGCTGGCCCGGGAGCTGCCGGAGGAGCACCTCAAGGACTACACCAACGTCATCATCGAAGAGGCCGACCGTCTGCGTAACCTGGTGGACCGCATGCTCGGCTCCAACAAATTGCCGTCCCTGGCGTTGACCAACGTGCACGAGGTGCTGGAGCGCGTCTGCCAGTTGGTCGAGGCCGAGAGCCAGGGCTGCATCACCCTGGTACGCGACTACGACCCAAGCATTCCCGACGTATTGATCGACCGCGAGCAGATGATCCAGGCGGTGCTCAATATCGTGCGCAACGCCATGCAGGCCATCAGCAGCCAGAACGAGCTGCGCCTGGGCCGCATCAGCCTGCGCACCCGCGCCCTGCGCCAGTTCACCATCGGCCATGTGCGTCATCGCCTGGTGACCAAGGTCGAGATCATCGACAACGGCCCGGGCATCCCCGCCGAACTGCAGGAAACCATTTTCTTTCCCATGGTCAGCGGCCGCCCGGACGGTACCGGGCTGGGCCTGGCCATTACCCAGAACATCATCAGCCAGCATCAGGGCCTGATCGAATGTGAAAGCCATCCCGGCCACACCACGTTCTCGATCTTCCTGCCATTGGAACAAGGAGCCCCCACGACATGAGCCGTAGTGAAACTGTCTGGATCGTCGATGACGACCGTTCTATCCGCTGGGTTCTGGAGAAAGCCTTGCAACAGGAAGGCATGACCACCCAGAGCTTCGACAGCGCCGACGGCGTGATGAGCCGCCTGGCGCGCCAGCAGCCGGACGTGATCATCTCTGACATCCGCATGCCCGGCGCCAGTGGCCTGGACTTGCTCGCACGCATCCGCGAGCAGCACCCGCGCCTGCCAGTGATCATCATGACTGCTCACTCGGACCTGGACAGCGCTGTCGCGTCCTACCAAGGCGGCGCCTTTGAGTACCTGCCCAAGCCATTCGACGTGGATGAGGCCGTAGCGCTGGTCAAGCGTGCCAACCAGCACGCCCAGGAACAACAGAACCAGGAGGCCCCGCCCACCCTGACCCGCACCCCGGAAATCATCGGTGAAGCGCCGGCGATGCAGGAGGTTTTTCGCGCCATCGGGCGCTTGAGCCACTCCAACATCACCGTGCTGATCAACGGCGAGTCAGGTACCGGCAAAGAGCTGGTGGCTCATGCTCTGCACCGCCACAGCCCACGGGCGGCCTCGCCGTTTATCGCGCTGAACATGGCGGCGATCCCCAAGGACTTGATGGAGTCAGAGCTGTTCGGTCATGAGAAAGGTGCGTTCACCGGCGCCGCCAACCTGCGGCGCGGGCGTTTTGAACAGGCCGACGGCGGTACGCTGTTCCTCGATGAAATCGGTGATATGCCGGCCGATACCCAAACCCGCTTGCTGCGGGTATTGGCGGACGGTGAGTTCTATCGCGTCGGCGGGCATACGCCGGTCAAGGTCGATGTGCGCATCATTGCCGCCACCCACCAGAACCTGGAAACCCTGGTACACGCGGGCAAATTCCGTGAGGACTTGTTCCATCGCCTCAATGTGATCCGTATCCATATCCCACGCATGTCGGACCGCCGCGAAGACATTCCCACCCTCGCCCGCCACTTCCTCAGCCGCGCCGCCCTGGAGCTGGCCGTAGAGCCGAAGCTGCTGAAAAGCGAGACCGAGGAATACCTCAAGAACCTGCCGTGGCCCGGCAATGTGCGCCAACTGGAAAACACCTGCCGCTGGATTACCGTGATGGCGTCCGGGCGCGAAGTGCATATCAGCGACCTGCCGCCTGAGTTGCTGAGCCTGCCCCAGGATTCGGCCCCTGTGACCAACTGGGAACAGGCCTTGCGCCAATGGGCCGACCAGGCCCTGGCCCGCGGCCAGTCGAACCTGCTGGACAGCGCCGTGCCAGCGTTCGAGCGGATCATGATCGAGACCGCCCTCAAGCACACCGCCGGTCGCCGTCGCGACGCGGCAGTGTTGCTCGGTTGGGGACGCAATACCCTGACGCGCAAGATCAAGGAGCTGGGGATGAAGGTGGATGGCGGGGACGACGACGAAAGCGATGACGCCTGATCACACCTCCCAGATCCACTGGAAAGTCTAATGTGGGAGGGGGCTTGCTCCCGATGGCGGTGGGTCAGCTACAGAGTTGCTGACTGATACACCGCTATCGGGAGCAAGCCCCCTCCCACATTTGGATCTCTACAAGGCCGCAGGATTGTGCACCGCTTCGATGCACCATGAACCGGCATCGGGCAGACCTTTCAAAGATGAAACAACCGAACAGCCCGGAAAATATTGAGCTGCAAAAACACCAAAGCCCCGTAATCCGGGGCTTTTGGCTTTCTGAAGACATTATTTGGCACAAATCGACGACTCTGGCACGCGCCCTGCAACAACCCCAGTACTACCCAGTTTCGGGGACCTTGGTACAGGCAGGCCGAGAATCCCCTCTTTTATACGGAGCCTTTGGGCTTCACGCTTTTGGGAGCCCTGGTACAGGCAGGCCGGGAACTCCCTCTTTTATTGCTCTTGGAGATGGACCTCCAGCCGCCAGCGGTCATCGACCTGCTCGCCTTTCCATTCCCCTCGCAATGGCCGCGCCGCCACCAGGTTCAGCAGCAAACCGCCGTCGGTCTTGCGCACGCGCCAGTTGACATCCTTGTCATTGACCTTAAGTTGCCCGCCGGCAGGCTTGCCCAGTGCGTCGAACAGCAGCGCCACGGTGCCATCGATATGTTCGCCATGCAGCTTGGGCTCGCTGTTGAACCACACCACCACACCGTCGACCGCAGGCCTTACCTCCAGTAGCTCAACCGGGTCCGGGGTGGTCAGGCGACCAATCATCAGGCCAATCATCAAGCCGACAATCGCCAACGAACCCAAGACCCGCGGCAATAGCTTCGGCCTGGGGTCGTCTTCAGGGGTAGAATGCAGCGCATCTTTGCCTTCGGAGCCGTGCATGTTTCACGTCATCCTTTTTCAACCAGAAATTCCGCCGAATACCGGCAACGTTATCAGGCTGTGCGCCAACAGTGGCTGCCACCTGCATTTGATCGAGCCGCTGGGCTTTGACATGGACGACAAGCGCCTACGCCGCGCCGGGCTGGACTACCACGAGTACGCCACCCTCCAGCGCCATGCCGACCTGGCCAGCTGCCTGGAAAGCCTGGGCCATCCACGGCTGTTTGCGTTCACCACCAAGGGCTCACGGCCGTTTCATGATGCCAGCTTTGCCGAAGGCGACGCCTTCCTGTTCGGCCCGGAAAGCCGTGGCCTGCCGGCCGACGTGCTCGACGCCCTGCCCGACGGCCACCGCCTGCGCTTGCCGATGCGCGAAGGCTGCCGCAGCCTGAATCTGTCCAACACCGTGGCCGTCGCCGTCTACGAAGGCTGGCGCCAACTCGGTTTCAAATAACACGCAAAACAAATGTGGGAGGGGGCTTGCCCCCGATGGCGGAGTGTCAGTCGACATCTAAGTGACTGTTCCACCGCTATCGGGAGCAAGCCCCCTCCCACATTGAGTGCTGCGTCGGGTTCGAGATTACTGAACCGTCGGCGCGCCTTCCTGTTGCATGCGCTGCAGTTCTTGGGCGTACAAAGCATCAAAGTTCACCGGAGCCAGCATCAGCGCCGGGAACGAGCCACGGGTGACCAGGCTGTCCAGCGTCTCGCGAGCATACGGGAACAGGATATTCGGGCAGAACGCACCCAGGGTGTGGCTCATGGACGCTTCGTCCAGGCCCTGGATCAGGAAGATACCGGCCTGTTGCACTTCAGCGATGAAGGCTACTTCTTCGCCATTCTTAACGGTAACCGACAGGGTCAGCACGACTTCGTGGAAGTCACCTTCCAGGGCTTTCTGACGGGTGTTCAGGTCCAGCGCAACGCTTGGGGTCCACTCCTGGCGGAAGATGGCCGGGCTTTTCGGCGCTTCGAACGACAGGTCACGCACGTAGATGCGCTGCAGCGAAAACTGTGGGCCTTGGGTTTCTGCTGCTTCGGTGTTCTGTTGGTCAGTCATCGCAGATCCTTCTCTATCTTGGGGTCTTTAAGGGGTTAGGAGTCAGACGAGCAGCAGCGCGTCGAGTTTACCGGCGCGCTCCAGGGCGAACAGGTCATCGCAACCACCGATGTGCGTGGCGCCGATCCAGATCTGCGGGACCGACGTGCGGCCGGCCTTCTGGGCCATTTCGGCGCGCACCTGGGGCTTGCCATCGACCTTGATCTCTTCGAAGGCCACCTTCTTGCTTTGGAGCAACTGCTTGGCTCGAATGCAATAAGGGCAATAATCGCTGGAATACACGACAACCTGGCTCATATCACTTCACCAGCGGCAGGTTATCGCCACGCCAGCTGCTGATACCACCCGACAGCTTGGCGGCGGTAAAGCCGGTCTTGAGCATCTCGCGGGCGTGGGTGCCGGAGTGCTGGCCTTGGGCGTCGACCAGGATGATAGTCTTGGCCTTGTATTTTTCCAGCTCGGCCAAGCGTGCGATCAGCTTGTCCTGCGGGATGTTAAGGGCACCGACGATATGGCCGGCGGCATAATCCTTGGCCGGGCGAATATCGACGACAACGGCCTCATCCTTGTTGACCAGCGCGGTCAGCTCCGACGTGCTCAGGCTGCGACCACCGCGGCTCAGTTCATGAGCGATCAGCAGCGCCAGCAGGATGACGAAGGCACCCACGAGCAGGTAGTGGGCAGTGGCAAATGCAATCAGGTGATCAACCATCAAGGAGGTTCCAGGGCGTTAAAATGGCGGTAAGTATACACAGGCGCCAGGGGCGGCCAACCCCCGTAAAGCGGTGACGTGGTTGGAACTTCGCTTTAAACTGCCACTCCCTTTTCAATTGTCTTCCTTTATTACCGCCGCGAGAGGATCTATGACTACTACGCCTAAACCTTTGGTCCTGATAATTCTCGATGGCTTCGGACACAGTGAAAGCCACCACGACAACGCCGTGTACTCGGCCAACAAGCCGGTACTGGATCGCCTGGCCGCCACCGTCCCCAACGGTTTGATCTCAGGTTCCGGCATGGACGTGGGCCTGCCGGACGGCCAGATGGGCAACTCGGAAGTCGGCCACATGAACCTCGGCGCCGGACGAGTGGTATACCAGGACTTCACCCGTGTCACCAAAGCGATCCGCGATGGCGAGTTCTTCGAGAACCCGACCATCTGCGCCGCGGTCGATAAAGCCGTCGCCGCCGGCAAGGCCGTGCACTTCATGGGCCTGCTCTCCGACGGCGGCGTACACAGCCATCAGGACCACCTGGTGGCCATGGCTGAACTAGCCTTCAAGCGCGGGGCTGACAAGATCTACCTGCACGCCTTCCTCGACGGTCGCGACACCCCGCCGAAAAGCGCGCAATCGTCCATCGAACTGCTCGACACCACCTTCGCCGCCCTCGGCAAGGGCCGCATCGCCAGCCTGGTGGGCCGTTACTTCGCCATGGACCGCGACAACCGCTGGGACCGCGTGTCCCAGGCCTACAACCTGATCGTCGACGGCCAGGCCGAATTCCATGCCGCCACCGCCCAGGAAGGCCTGGAAGCCGCTTACGCCCGTGGCGAAAGCGACGAGTTCGTCAAGGCCACTACCATCGGCGAACCGGTGAAGGTCGAAGATGGCGATGCCGTGGTGTTCATGAACTTCCGCGCCGACCGTGCCCGCGAGCTGAGCCATGTGTTTGTCGATGAGGGTTTCAAGGACTTCGAGCGCGCACGCCAGCCGAAAGTCGAGTTCGTCATGCTTACCCAATACGCCGCCAACATCCCGGCGCCGTCGGCTTTCGCCCCCGGCAGCCTGGAAAACGTGCTGGGCGACTATTTGGCGAAGAACGGCAAGACCCAACTGCGCATCGCCGAGACCGAGAAATACGCCCACGTGACCTTTTTCTTCTCCGGTGGCCGCGAAGAGCCGTTCCCGGGCGAAGAGCGCATCCTGATCCCGTCGCCAAAAGTCGCCACCTACGACCTGCAGCCGGAAATGAGCGCGCCGGAAGTTACCGACAAGATCGTCGATGCCATCGACAACCAGCGTTACGACGTGATCGTGGTCAACTACGCCAACGGCGACATGGTCGGCCATAGTGGCAACCTGGAAGCGGCGGTAAAGGCTGTTGAATGCCTGGACCTGTGTGTTGGCCGCATTGTCGACGCCCTGGAAAAAGTCGGCGGCGAAGCGTTGATTACCGCCGACCATGGCAACTGCGAGCAGATGTCCGACGAATCCACCGGCCAGGCGCATACCGCCCACACGACCGAGCCGGTGCCGTTCATCTATGTCGGCAAACGTGACCTGAAAGTGCGTGAAGGTGGCGTGCTGGCGGATGTGGCGCCGACCATGCTGATGCTGATGGGGCTGGAGAAGCCTGAAGAGATGACTGGGACCTCGATCCTGGTCTGATTTCGACATCACCACAAAACAGTGTTAGAGGGGGCTTGCTCCCGATAGCGGTGTATCAGTCAGCTTATAAGTAGCTGACCCACCGCAATCGGGAGCAAGCCCCCTCCCACATTAGCTTTGCAGCGTTTGGTAGATATCTTTTTGCCATACCACTGCCACTCGGCACCTATCTTGCCCGCAAGCCCCAATTGGGCGTTTTTTTTGCAGCGCTTGGCGGGCATACTAGGCCGTCCCTTTCCCTGGTGTCGCCCGCCTCTATGCTTCGCGCCTTGATAACCCTCGCTCTTGTCTGCCTGCTCCAACCGGCCTTTGCCGATGAGCGTGCACAAACCCAACAACAACTGGACGCTACGCGTCAGGACATTGCCGAGCTGAAAAAGCTGCTGGGCAAGCTCCAGGAAGAAAAATCCGGCGTGCAGAAAGACCTGCGCGGCACGGAAACCGAAATGGGCAAGCTCGAGAAGCAGGTCCAGGAGTTGCAAAAAGAATTAAAGAAGAGCGAGTCGGAACTGGAGCGACTCGACGCTGAGAAAAAAAAACTCCAGAGCGCACGCGTTGAACAGCAACGCCTGATCGCGATCCAGGCCCGTGCCGCGTACCAGAGCGGCCGCCAGGAATACCTCAAGTTGCTGCTCAACCAGCAGAACCCGGAAAAATTCGCCCGCACCCTCACGTATTACGATTACCTGAGCCAGGCGCGCCTGGCGCAATTGAAGGGTTTTAACGAAACCCTGCGCCAGTTGGCCAACGTCGAACAGGAAATTGCCGACCAGCAGTCACAACTGCTCGACCAGAAAAGCGCCCTGGATACCCAGCGCGACCAGTTGGACAAGGTACGCAAGGAACGCCAGCAAGCGCTGGCCAAGCTCAACAACGACGTGAAAGCCCGCGACGCCAAGCTCCAGGCACGCGAGCAGGACCAGGCCGACCTGGCCAAAGTGCTCAAGACCATCGAAGAAACCCTGGCCCGCCAGGCACGCGAGGCCGAAGAGGCGCGGCAAAAAGCGCTGATCGCCCAGCAGGAAGCGGAAAAAAAGCGCCAGCGTGAGGCCGAACTGGCCGCCAGCAGCGACGCGCCAGCACCGCGCAAACCGGCACGCGCAGCCCCTGGCCCGCTGGTGTCCAGCAGCGGCGAGTCGTTCGGCGGCCCTTTTGCATCAGCCCGGGGCAAACTTCCATGGCCAGTTGATGGTCGACTACTGGCACGCTTCGGTGAAACCCGTGGCGATGACACCCGCGCCAAGTGGGATGGGGTGATGATCAGCGCCTCGGCCGGCAGCCAGGTCCATGCCGTCCACGGTGGGCGCGTGGTGTTTGCCGATTGGCTGCGGGGCGCCGGCTTGCTGGTGATTCTCGACCACGGCAATGGCTATTTGAGCCTTTACGGCCACAATCAGACATTACTCAAGTCGGCAGGTGATGTTGTAAAAGCCGGTGAATCCATCTCCACTGTCGGTACCAGTGGCGGCCAGGACACCCCGGCGCTGTACTTCGCTATTCGTCAGCAGGGTCGCCCGAGCGATCCTGCACAATGGTGCAGATCCCAAGGATAGGGTCGCATCTACATTAGGAGTTCGTTCGACATGCTGCATTTGTCCCGCCTCACTTCGTTGGCCTTGACGATCGCCCTGGTGATCGGCGCGCCCCTGGCTTTCGCCGACCAGACCGCACCGGCTGCACCCGCCGCCATGGCCGCGACCACCAAGGCGCCATTGCCGCTGGACGAGCTGCGCACCTTTGCCGAGGTCATGGACCGGATCAAGGCCGCTTATGTCGAACCCGTAGACGACAAGACCCTGCTGGAAAACGCCATCAAGGGCATGCTCAGCAACCTCGACCCGCACTCAGCCTACCTGGGCCCGGAAGATTTCGCTGAACTACAGGAAAGCACCAGCGGTGAGTTCGGCGGCCTGGGCATCGAAGTGGGCTCCGAGGACGGCCAGATCAAGGTGGTCTCGCCCATCGACGATACCCCGGCGTCCAAGGCCGGCATCCAGGCCGGCGACCTGATCGTGAAGATCAACGGCCAGCCGACCCGCGGCCAGAGCATGACCGAGGCCGTCGACAAGATGCGCGGCAAGCTCGGCCAGAAAATCACCCTGACCCTGGTACGGGACGGCGGCAACCCGTTTGACGTGACCCTGGCCCGCGCGACCATCACGGTCAAGAGCGTCAAGAGCCAATTGCTGGAGTCTGGCTACGGCTATATCCGCATCACCCAGTTCCAGGTCAAGACCGGCGATGAAGTGGCCAAGGCCCTGGCCAAGCTGCGCAAGGACAACGGCAAGAAACTCAACGGCATCGTGCTCGACCTGCGTAACAACCCAGGCGGCGTGTTGCAATCGGCGGTGGAAGTGGTCGACCACTTCATTACCAAGGGCCTGATTGTCTACACCAAGGGTCGTATCGCCAACTCCGAACTGCGCTTCTCGGCCACCGGCAACGACCTGAGCGAGAACGTGCCGCTGGCGGTACTGATCAACGGCGGCAGCGCCTCGGCCTCGGAAATCGTCGCCGGCGCCTTGCAGGATCAGAAGCGCGGCGTCCTGATGGGCACCACCACCTTCGGCAAGGGCTCGGTGCAAACCGTGTTGCCGCTGAACAATGAGCGGGCGCTGAAGATCACCACGGCGCTGTACTACACGCCGAACGGCCGCTCGATCCAGGCCCAGGGCATCGTGCCGGACATCGAAGTGCGCAAGGCCAAGATCACCAACGAGATCGACAGCGAGTACTACAAAGAGGCCGACCTGCAAGGTCACCTGGGCAATGGCAACGGCGGCGCCGACCAGCCGACCGGCAGCGGCGCCAAAGCCAAGCCGATGCCGCAGGACGATGACTATCAGTTGGCCCAGGCGCTGAGCCTGCTCAAGGGCCTGAGCATCACCCGCAGCCGTTGATCATGCGTTTTTTCCTGATCATCGCTGTGCTGTGCAGCCTGGCCGGGGTCGCTCAAGCGACCTCGGCCAGCGAGCCACACAAAGCCTACCTGACCCTCATCATCGACGACCTCGGGCAAAACCTGACCCGGGATCGTCGTGTGCTGGCCCTGCCTGGGCCGGTAACCACCGCGATCATGCCCGACACGCCCCACGCCGCCGAATTCGCCCGCGAGGCCCACAAGGCCGGCAAGATCGTGATCCTGCACATGCCCATGGACCCGGCCACCGGGCCCTTCGCCTGGCACCCCGAACTGCCGGTGGAAGAACTCGGCAAGCGCCTGGACGCTGCATTCAAGGCCGTGCCCTATACCGCCGGTATCAACAACCATATGGGCAGCCGCATGACGGCGCAGCCGCAGGCGATGGCATGGTTGATGGCCGAGCTGCAGCGACGTCACAAGTTCTTCGTAGACAGCCGTACCAGCGCGCAAACCGTCGCCGCCGCCGAGGCGCAGAAGATTGGCCTGGCGCATGTTTCGCGGGATGTGTTCCTCGATGACGAACGCACCGAGGCGGCGATTACCACCCAACTGCAAACCGCAATCAAGCTGGCGCATAAGCAGGGGTCGGCGGTGATGATCGGGCACCCTTACCCACAGACCCTGGCGGTGCTGGAGCGCGAACTGCCCAAGCTCAAGGCCCAGGGCGTGGAGTGGATCGATATCAAGTTGATGATCAGTGTGCGCAGTAATCGGGCTATGGCCGGGCACGGCAAAGACGGCATTTACCGCTAAATGAAGGTTGCGAAGATCCAATGTGGGAGGGGCGGTGCGACGATTCGACTTGCTCCCGATGCGGTGGGCCAGCCCCGAATGTATTGACTGACACTCCGCCATCGGGAGCAAGCCCCCTCCCACATTTTTGACCGCGTTTATTCTGCTGATTCCCCTGCGCTGCAAGGGAACTGCCAGCTTTAGAGGTAACGCGCCATGATTTCCTCTACACGACCGCTCTTGCGTAACTCATCCAGCGCCGCCTGGAGCTTGGCGACCACCTCATCAGGCACGTTCTTGTTCAACGCAAGATAGAGCTGCGCGCTGTTGAACCGCAACACGGTCTTGAGCCCTGTCACGCCAACCTGACGCGCCAGGTAACGGCCAGCGGGATCGCCGGTGGCCCACAGGTCGATCTGGCCGTCCATGAGTTTTTGCGCATTGTCCTGGTCGCGCAGGGCGACAATCGGATTGAGCCCCTGTTTTCCCAATGTTTCGGCAATCGCATCGCCCTTGTAAGCGCCTATTTTGTAGCGGCGGGCATGCTCAAGGTCGTTGAGCTGGATCTTGCTGTCGGCCTTGGCCAGTAACACCCAATCATCCGGGCCGATGGGGCCTACCCATTTGAACAAGGCTTCACGGTCAGGCAGCCGCGCCATCACAAATACACCGTAGCCGGGCTTTTCCAGGGCGAGCTTGTAGATTCGCTCCCAAGGAAAACGTAGGGTGAGGTTGTAGGAAATACCGGCGCGCTTGAAGGTCTCGCGCACGATGTCCACGGCGATGCCTTCGATGTTCTCGTCCTTGGCGAAGTTCTTGCCGTTTTTCGCCATGTTGTAGGGCGGGAAATTTTCCGTCAGCAGCACCAGGGAAGTGTCAGACGATTCATCGGCGTGTGCCGTAGCCACCATGAGCATGGAGGAACTGGCGAGGGCGAGCAGCAGGTGTTTGAACATGAAGGCTACCGGAATCCATGGCAAGCGCAGAGAGTGCCGCGAGCCTGCCATGGTGTCCAGCAGCGTTTAGCGTACGACGATACCGCGTGCTGCCATATAGGCCTTGGCCTCGGGTACGGTGTATTCGCCAAAGTGGAAAATACTCGCCGCCAGTACGGCGCTGGCGTGGCCTTCGAGCACACCGTCGGCCAGGTGCTGCAGGTTGCCCACGCCACCGGAGGCGATCACCGGAATGCCCAAGGCGTCGCTGATGGCGCGGGTTACCCCCAGGTCGAAACCGTTTTTCATGCCGTCCTGGTCCATGCTGGTCAGCAGGATTTCACCGGCGCCCAGGCCTTCCATCTTCATCGCCCACTCCACCGCGTCCAGCCCGGTAGGCTTGCGCCCGCCGTGAGTGAAGATCTCCCAGCGCGGGGTTTCGCCCGGGCCGGAAACCTTCTTGGCGTCGATGGCGACGACGATGCATTGCGAACCGAAGTGCTGCGCGGCTTCGCCGACGAACTCAGGGTTGAACACCGCGGCGGTATTGATCGAGACCTTGTCCGCGCCAGCATTGAGCAGGTTGCGGATGTCTTGCACGGTGCGCACGCCACCGCCCACGGTCAGCGGGATAAACACCTGGCTGGCCATGCGCTCGACGGTATGCAAGGTGGTGTCGCGGCCATCGACGCTGGCGGTGATGTCGAGAAAGGTAATCTCGTCGGCACCTTGCTCATCGTAGCGACGGGCGATTTCCACCGGGTCGCCGGCATCGCGGATGTTCTCGAACTTGACACCCTTGACCACGCGACCGTTGTCGACGTCCAGGCAAGGGATGATGCGTTTGGCCAGCGCCATGGTCAGTCCTCAGCCGTTGTAGGCGTCGCAGTAAGCCTGGGCTTGCGCAACGTCCAGGGTGCCTTCGTAAATCGCTCGGCCAGTGATGGCGCCGATGATGCCAGGCGCCTTGGCGTCCAGCAGCGACTTGATGTCACCCAGGTTGTGAATGCCGCCAGAAGCGATCACCGGAATCTTCGTGGCCGCTGCCAAGGCTGCGGTGAACGGCACGTTGCAGCCCTGCATCATGCCGTCTTTGGCGATATCGGTATAAACGATGGCGGACACGCCGTCGGCTTCGAACTGCTTGGCCAGGTCGATCACCTGCACGGTGCTGATTTCAGCCCAGCCGTCGGTGGCCACGAAACCGTCTTTCGCATCCAGGCCGACGATAACCTTGCCCGGGAATGCCCGGCAGGCTTCGGCGACGAAGGCTGGGTCTTTCACCGCCTTGGTGCCGATGATCACGTAGCTCACGCCGGCTTTCACGTAGTGCTCGATGGTCTCCAGGGAACGGATACCGCCGCCGATCTGGATTGGCAGGTTCGGGTAGCGCTTGGCGATCGCGGTGACCACCTCGCCATTGACCGGCTGGCCTTCGAAGGCACCGTTCAAGTCCACCAGGTGCAGGCGACGGCAGCCCCCTTCCACCCATTTGGCGGCCATGCTCACCGGGTCATCGGAGAACACCGTGGAATCTTCCATGCGGCCCTGGCGCAAACGTACACAGGCGCCGTCCTTGAGATCGATAGCGGGGATAATCAGCATCTGGCAAACCTTATTCGATATTCAGCAATGCTTGGGAAATCAGGGTTTCTCAAGCGACCACAAGTCGCTTTCGATGCTTTCGAACCTTTCTTTGAGGAGCGTCTGCGTATCGAAAATCGCCCTGTTGTAATAATGCGGCGCCACTTCGGTGGTGAACAACTCAAGAATCTCGGCGACCTCGAACGAACCCAGCTTGAGCTCGAAGCGGTCCTCCATGAACCGCTTGATCTTGTCGGTGGCCGCACGCTCCTGTTCGGGCGTGAGGTTCAAGATCGGCGGTTTCGGTTTCTTGGCCATTTACCAGCGACCGTCCCACGCGGCGAAGTTCTGCAGCAATTGCAGGCCATGGGTATGGCTCTTCTCCGGGTGGAATTGCACGGCAAAGCGCGAACCGTCGGCCAGGGCTGCGGCGAAATCAACGCCGTAGTGTCCACCCCCCACCACCTGGCGCGGGTCACCGGCGGCGATGTAATAGCTGTGCACGAAGTAGAAGCGCGCCATGTCCGGGATCTCATGCCACAGCGGGTGGTCGACGGTGCGGCGCACTTCGTTCCAGCCCATGTGCGGGACTTTCAAATGTTCGCCGTCTTCATGCAGGCCCTTGCCGAAGAACTTCACCTGGCCCGGAAACAGGCCGATGCAGTCGACGCCGTCGTTCTCTTCGCTGCTGTCGAGCAAGGCTTGCATGCCCACGCAGATACCGAGGAACGGACGGTCCTGGCTGACCTCGCGTACCAGGCTGTCAAAGCCCAGGCGGCGGATCTCGGCCATGCAATCGCGAATCGCGCCAACACCGGGGAACACCACACGGTCGGCTTCGCGAATCACGTTGGCATCGCTGGTGATCAGCACCTTGCCGGCGCCTACGTGCTCGAGGGCCTTGGCCACCGAGTGCAGGTTGCCCATGCCGTAGTCGATAACCGCGACCGTCTGCATTACAGGACGCCCTTGGTCGACGGCATTTGCCCGCCCATGCGCTCATCGACTTCCACAGCCATGCGCAACGCGCGGCCGAAAGCCTTGAACACGGTTTCGATCTGGTGGTGGGTGTTGGTGCCGCGCAGGTTGTCGATGTGCAGGCTGACCAGTGCATGGTTGACGAAGCCCTGGAAGAATTCCTGGAACAGGTCGACGTCAAAGCCGCGGCCCACGTTGGCGCGGGTGTAGGGCACGTGCATCTGCAGGCCTGGACGGCCGGAGAAGTCGATGACCACACGCGACAGCGCTTCGTCCAAAGGCACATAGGCATGGCCGTAGCGACGGATGCCTTTCTTGTCGCCGATGGCCTTGGCAAAGGCCTGGCCGAGGGTGATGCCCACGTCTTCCACCATGTGGTGGTCGTCGATGTGCAGGTCGCCCTTGCCGACGATATCCAGGTCGATCAGCCCATGACGGGCGATCTGGTCCAGCATGTGCTCAAGAAAAGGTACACCGATATCAAATCGGGCCTTTCCGGTGCCATCCAGGTTGATCGAGGCTTTGATCTGGGTTTCCAGAGTGTCGCGCTCGACAGACGCCTTACGTTCGGCCATCACCAGCTCCGCAAAATCATTGGGCGAAAAAGGCAGCCATTATAGGGGCGCGGGCGCTAAACAGAAACATCGGAGGGGATAAGACTGATGGAGTGTCGGGGATAGACATGTGCGTACAGGTGCGGACCCACTTATGAAAACTCCGCGCATCCAATGTGGGAGGGGGCTTGCCCCCTCCCACAGCTGATATCAGTGGAACAGTACCGCGGTCTTCTGCAGGGTCACCCACACACCCCACGCCAACGGAATACCTACCACCAGCCAGGCGGCAACCGCCAACGGCTTGCTGCCGGCGGACGCTTTCCACTCCAGTACGGTGGTCGCATCGGCACCTTTGTCATGCCCCAGCGCCTGCTCGGCGGCAAGCTCCGCATCGGTCATGAAGTACTTGTCGGCCACCGGGCGTACCAGCATGTTGCAGATAAAGCCCAGCACCAGCAGGCCGGCGAGGATATACAAAGTGATGTCGTAGGCCGCAGCGCGTTCAACGCCAATGCTCAGCTGATATTCACGCAGGTAGTTCACCAATACTGGCCCCAACACGCCCGCAGCCGCCCAAGCGGTCAGCAGGCGACCGTGGATGGCACCCACCATCTGGGTACCGAACAGGTCAGCCAGGTAAGCCGGGACGGTGGCAAAACCACCGCCGTACATCGACAGCACGATGCAGAAGGCGGCCACGAACAGCGCGACGTTACCCAGGTGCCCCAGGTTCGGAATCAGCGCGTACAGGGCAAAGCCCAGAGCAAAGAACACGAAGTAGGTGTTTTTACGCCCCAGGTAATCGGAGAACGACGCCCAGAAGAACCGGCCCCCGATGTTGAACAGGCTCAGCAGGCCAGTAAAGCCAGCAGCAATGGCCGCAATGGAGGCAAGCTGACCGGCATCCAACTGGCCAAATGGCACGTCAACACCCAGCAGCCTGCCGCCGAACACTTCCTGCAACAGTGGCGAGGCCATGCCGAGGATGCCGATACCGGCCGATACGTTCAGGCACAACACCAGCCATACCAGGCGGAATTGCGGGGTTTTCCACGCGACATTCACATGCACGTGGCGGTGAGTGATCATCGCGTTGCTGGCTTTTTTCGCCGGCGCGGTCCAGCCCTCAGGCTTCCAGCCGGTCGGCGGCACGCGGTACAGCAATGCGCCACCGATCATGAACACGAAGTAAATCGCCGCCATGACCACGAAGCTCTGCCACACGCCCACGCTGGTCGGCGAAGAGAAGTGGCCCATCAGCGCTGCGGCCAGGGGTGCGCCCACCATCGCGCCACCGCCGAAGCCCATGATCGCCATGCCGGTCGCCATGCCGCGCTTGTCCGGGAACCACTTGATCAGGGTCGATACGGGCGAGATATAGCCCAGGCCCAGGCCGATGCCACCAATGACCCCGGAGCCGATCCACATCAGCCAGATCTGGTGGGTATAGATACCCAGCGCAGAAATCAGCAAGCCACCGCACCAGCACAGTGCCGAGACAACCCCGGCCTTGCGCGGCCCGGCATGTTCCAGCCAACCGCCCCAGATCGCTGCCGAGCAGCCCAGGAAGATGAAGAACAGGGTGTAGATCCAGCCCAGCATGGAGATGGGCCAGTCGCATTGAGACGAGAAGACTTGTGCGATGAAGCTCATGTCCGGCGCGCAAGCCACCGGTGCGGTGATCCCCAGCGCCTTGGACAATGGCAGCCAGAATACCGAGAAGCCGTAGGCCATGCCGATACACAAGTGGATGGCCAGGGCGGCCGGTGGAACCAGCCAGCGGTTGAACCCCGGCTTGGCGATGATGCGTTCCTTGGACAGGAACGCGGGCTGTGCGGCGACGGCGCCGGCCACAGTACTAGTGCTCATTGGTGTTTCCCCCATTTATTAATATGCGTCCGTCAGGCGCTCTCTCCCTCGGCCTTGCACGCAAAGCGTGGCCGTTTTGTTGAGTGAAGCTCCCTTTTAGGCGCGACGTTAAGTCGCAGAAGGCGGACGAACGTGCAGAGATTAGCACCAGTGGATGACAGAAAAATCAAACTGCCACTACCTTTTTTGGATTATCTGCATTTTTCTGACGTCAAAATCCTATTTTCGCGTCACTGGATACAATGTAACGATCCGTGAACTGACGCAGGCCGCCGGGCGTTATACTCTGCGGCTAAATTTTGAAATCGACATACAAGGACTCGCCCATGAAAGCGTTCGGCAAAATCCTGGGTCTGGTACTTCTCGGGCTGTTGCTGATCATTGTGGCGCTCGGCTTTGCCCTGACCCACCTCTTCGATCCCAACGACTACAAAGAAGAAATTCGCCAGATAGCCCGCGACAAGGCCCACATCGAGCTGACGCTCAATGGCGATATCGGCTGGAGCCTGTTCCCCTGGCTGGGCCTGGAATTGCACGAGGCCAGCGTCGCGACCCTGACCGCACCAACTCAACCATTCGCCGATTTGCAGATGCTCGGCCTGTCGGTGCGCGTGCTGCCGCTGCTGCGCCGCGAAGTGCAGATGAGCGATGTGCGTGTCGAGGGCCTGAACCTGCGCCTGAACCGCGACAAGCAAGGCCATGGCAACTGGGAAGACATCGGCAAGAACGTACCCGATGCGACTGCCGACGCCCCCGCAGCCGCGCCTGCGCCAGTGGAACCGGTGGCTGAAACCAAGCCGGAGAAACCGCCACAACCGATCCGCCTGGATATCGACAGCCTGACCATCAACAACGCCCGCGTCGAATACAACGATGAACAGACCGGCAAGCAATTCAGTGCTGAAAGCATCCAGCTCAGTGCCGGCGCGATCCACGAAGGCGCCAGCATTCCACTGAAACTCACCGCGTTCCTGGGCAGCAACCAGCCGCTGATGCGCGTCAAGACCGAGCTGAACGGCAACTTGCGCATCCAGCGTGCCCTCAAGCGCTACCAGTTCGAAGACATGCGCTTTAGCGGCGAAGCCACTGGCGAGCCGTTGCAAGGCAAGACCGTGAGCTTCTCCACCCAGGGCCAACTGCTGGTGGACCTGGCGGCCAACGTCGCCGAATGGACCAACCTGAAACTCTCGGCCAACCAGTTGCGCGCCTTGGGCGAGCTCAAGGCCAACGACCTGGACAAGACCCCGCAAATCAGCGGCGCCCTGTCTGTCGCCCAGTTTGACCTGGCCAAGTTCCTCGACAGCATCGGCCACCCGCTGCCGGCCATGGCTCCGGGCAGCCTGAGCAAGGTCGAGCTGGTCAGCCGTCTGAAGGGCACGCCCACCAGCGTGGCCCTGGAAAACCTGAACCTGAAACTTGACGAAAGCACTTTCACCGGCCGCGTCGCTGTGGACGATTTCGCCAAGCAGTCCCTGCGTGTACAGCTCAAGGCCGATACCTTCAACGCCGACAATTATCTGCCGGCCAAATCCGAAGCGGCCAAAGGCGCAACCGCCGCACGCCAGGCCGAAGTGCAAAGCAGCGAAGCCGGCGCCATGGCAGCCGGGGGCAGCACGCCATTGCCGAACGCACCGACCAAAGGCGCCTGGAGCACGGACAAACTACTGCCACTGACGCGCCTGCGCAGCCTGGATATCAACGCCGACCTGGCGTTCGGCCAACTCACCCTGAACCAGTTGCCGATCCAGAACGCGGCGCTGATAGCTTCGGGTATCGACGGCCAGCTCAAGCTCGATAGCCTGAGTGGCGGGCTCTACAACGGCACCTTCCAGGCCAACGGCACGCTCGATGTGCGCCAGGACCTTCCACTGCTCGCACTGCAAACCCAAATCAAGCAAGTGCCGGTGGAAAAGATCCTGCAAGCCCAGGGGAAAAACCCGCCAGTGAAAGGCCAGGTCACCCTGGACAGCAACCTGACTGGGCGTGGCAACAGCCAGAAGGCCCTGATCGACAGCCTCAACGGTACCGCCAGCTTCGTGATCAATAATGGCGTACTGCTCAACGCCAACATCGAGCAACAGGTCTGCACCGGTATCGCCCTGCTCAACCGCAAGACCTTGAGCAGCACGC
The DNA here is from genome assembly GCF_001427465.1 of Pseudomonas sp. Root569. Lineage (NCBI taxonomy): Bacteria > Pseudomonadati > Pseudomonadota > Gammaproteobacteria > Pseudomonadales > Pseudomonadaceae > Pseudomonas > Pseudomonas sp. Root569. The sequence continues at coordinate 417,586 of NZ_LMGQ01000024.1, forward strand.
CACCAGGCAAAGACACTCCGTTCCAGGAACTGCGCGGTAACCTGACGTTCCGTAACGGCGTGGCCAGCAACCCCGACCTGAAAGTGCGCATCCCGGGGCTGACAGTCAACGGCAACGGCGATGTCGACTTGCGCGTGCTGGGCATGGACTACCGCCTCGGCATCATCGTCGAAGGCGACCAGCGCGAGGTGCCAGACCCGGCCTGCCAGGTCGGCACCAACTTCCAGGGTATCGAAGTGCCGTTGCGCTGCCGCGGCCCACTAGAACTGGGTGCCAAGGCCTGCCGCCTGGACAAGGATGGCCTTGGCCAGGTCGCCCTCAAGGCCGCCGGCAATCGCCTTAACGAGAAATTGGAAGAGAAGCTCGACAAGGTCAATCCAAAAATCAAGGACGCCTTGAAAGGTCTGTTCAACCGATGAGAGACGAGCAGTTTTCAGCGGCGGTACTCGATTGGTACGACCGCCACGGCCGTCATGACCTGCCCTGGCAGCAGGGCATCACGCCTTACCGGGTGTGGGTGTCGGAGATCATGCTGCAACAGACCCAGGTCAGCACCGTGCTCAATTACTTCGACCGGTTCATGGCGTCGCTGCCGACGGTCGAAGCCCTGGCGGCCGCGCCGGAAGACGAAGTGCTGCACCTGTGGACCGGCCTGGGCTACTACACCCGGGCGCGCAACCTGCAGAAGACCGCCAAGATCGTGGTGAACGAGTACGGCGGCGAGTTTCCCCGCGACGTGGAAAAACTCACCGAGCTGCCCGGTATCGGCCTGTCCACCGCTGGCGCGATTGCCAGCCTGAGCATGGGGCTGCGCGCGCCGATCCTCGATGGCAACGTCAAGCGCGTGCTGGCACGCTTTACCGCGCAGGAGGGCTACCCGGGCGAGCCCAAGGTGGCCAAACAACTGTGGGCCACCGCAGAGCGCTTCACACCCTTTGAGCGCGTCAACGCCTACACCCAGGCGATGATGGACATGGGTGCCACCCTTTGCACCCGCAGCAAACCCAGCTGCCTGCTGTGCCCGCTGGAAAAAGGCTGCGAAGCCCATATGCTAGGCCTGGAGACACGCTACCCGATCCCCAAGCCGCGCAAGACCATCCCGCAAAAGCGCACGCTGATGCCGATGCTGGCGAACAGCGAGGGCGCGATTCTGCTCTACCGTCGCCCTTCCACGGGCTTGTGGGGCGGTTTGTGGAGCTTGCCGGAACTGGACGACTTGGAAGACCTCGATCACCTGGCCAACCAGCACGCGCTGCAACTGGGCAAGCATCAGGAGCTCCCCGGACTGATCCACACCTTCAGCCACTTCCAGTTGGCCATCGAACCCTGGCTGGTCCAGGTCGAGGAATCCGCCCATCACGTGGCCGAGGCCGACTGGCTCTGGTATAACCTCGCCACCCCGCCGCGCCTGGGCCTTGCCGCCCCGGTGAAAACATTGCTCAAGCGCGCGGCCGACGTATTGAACGCAGGAGTTTCGTCATGACCCGCACCGTAATGTGCCGCAAGTACAAAGAAGAACTGGAAGGACTGGAACGCCCTCCCTATCCGGGCGCCAAGGGCCAGGACATTTACGACAACGTGTCCGCCAAAGCCTGGGGCGACTGGTTGAAACACCAGACCCTGCTGATCAACGAAAAACGCCTGAACATGATGAACGCCGAAGACCGCAAATACCTGGCCGGCGAAATGGACAAGTTCTTTTCCGGCGAGGAATACGCCAAGGCCGACGGCTACGTGCCGCCTGCTCAATAATTGATCAAAAACCGGGGTCTGCACGTAAGCGACGGTAATAATTAAATATTTTTTGAAAACTTGCTTGACGACCCCCTGAAAAACCCGTTTAATGCGCCCCGTTGCCCAGATAGCTCAGTCGGTAGAGCAGGGGATTGAAAATCCCCGTGTCGGCGGTTCGATTCCGTCTCTGGGCACCAAAATACCGAGAAACCCCAAGGAACAATGTGTTCCTTGGGGTTTTTTATTGCCTGCGATTTAATGTGCTCTGGATCACCCTGGACCCGAATGCCGAGCAGGAGCACCTTGAGTCAGGCAATCACGATACCGGCACCGATCAGGCCCATCGACAGAGCCGTCGAGGGAGTGAGCCTTCCAAGCGCCTGGATTTGAAATACTCTGTGGCGCCAGATAGTACGGACGCAAAAAATGCTCAAGGAAATATGTATGAAGTATTGCTGGATCGCACTTGCCCTGCTGCTTGGCGCCTGCGCAAGAACCCCTTCCCCAGAGCAACTGGCAGAACAGCAGCTATGGGAACAACAGCTGATAACCCATATACACCTGTTCAAATTTTACCCGGCAAACGCCCAGGCGCAGGGGCTGGAAGGCCAGGTCAATATTGAATTCATCATCGATGCCCACGGCAACTTGTTGCGTCAGCGCGTGATCAGTCACTCAGGCTCTGAGCTTTTTGTTGCTGCCGTGCAGGCATCTCTTCCAGCCGCATCGCCAATGCCTGCTCCGCCTGCGTCAGTTCTCAAGGATGGTGAAGTCGAGGTGCGCGCACCCTTTGTGTTTTGCCTGACCCCATCCTGCGCAGGCCAAGCTAAGCCCCAGAGCGATTGAGGCTTGTTTTTCACTGGCTTCAATCGTCCACCCTTTACCCCATTCACAGCTGTAAGGTTTCTTTCATGACACGCCTCTTGCTCTGCTCGCTATTACTGCTGACTGCACTACTCAGTGGATGCGCCACGCAAATGGACGTAGCGATCAACGCGACACCCGATCCGGACTATCACTTCGACCGCCAGGCAACCGTACTGGTGACGTCTGTCGGGGGCAGCGACGAAAACGCACTCAATGCCCGGTACTACCTGCGCGAAATGGTCAGCGCCATGAAGGACCAGGGCTTTCGCAATGTTTTTACCGACACCACGCTGCCCAAGAACCACGCACCGATCAAAATGACCATCACCCTTGACGTCGAAAGCAAGCAGGTCACTTACCGCTACACCGCTACCGAGTATGGCCAGGTAGCAAACAGCACCACCACGCAGTGCAAGAAGAACAAGAAAAAGACCGACCAACTGACCTGCACCAGCACCCCGAACACCTCCTATGGCCCGGTAGGCACATCGGAACGCACCGGTTACACCACCCTCACCACCTTCCGGGCTACCGCTCGGGACGAGGCGAGCAGGCGCGCCGTGTACGTGCTTCGAGTATCGTCCTATAACGACGATTGCCAGGCGGCCAAGGTCGAAGCCTTCCTGGTGCAGCAGGGCCTGCAGAACCTGAACTTCCAGGACCGCGTGCAGCGCAATTACACAGTGACGATGCCTGAGGGGTATCGCTGCAAATAGCTTGCTCCCGTCCGGATACAGCTTGGGCACCCTGACCAAAGCCAACCGGACCTAGTTTCATTTGGGATGTTTTTCACTTATCCGAACTGTTTTTTTGAGATAGTGTAGGGCCTCATCAGGCCCCTAATGCCTTCCCTACGGGCATCAAATCAGCCTGCTTTCGAGATAATAAAAATATCAATTGGAGATACTTTCCATATGCCCGAGTTTGCTCATCACGATCTGGAGCTATTGAACCCCTCGTTCGACTCGGGCCTGGTTGATGTTCTGAGCGAGCTGGAACACCTGCGCCGCCTGCAACTGGGTGGCGATACACCGCCTGCTGTTTTTTTCCAGTTGAAAGCCCTGTTTCATACGCTGGAAAGCCTGGGCTCTGCACGTATCGAGGGCAACCACACGACACTGGCCGACTACATCGAAAGCAAAGTTGAAGGGGCCGCCGAGGCTTCAGATCCGTTGCGGGAAATTGCGAATATCGAAAAGGCCATGGACTACGTCGAAAGCATCATGCAGACCGGCGCTGATCTCACGGAGTTTGCGATTCGAGAGCTTCACTCAATCACCGTCCAGGGACTGCAACGCGAAGGTGATCGTACGCCAGGTGCTTACCGCGAGTCCGGGGTCAGCATTGCCCAGTCCGATCACCTCCCGCCCGAGGCGGTGATGGTGCCAGGCTACATGCAAGAACTCGTCGCCTTTGTGAATAAGCAGGATGCCCCCAAGTACGATCTGATGAAAGTCGCGCTGGCCCACCACCGGTTTGGCTGGATCCACCCATTTGGCAACGGCAATGGCCGCGTCGTGCGCCTTCTGACGTACGCAATGTTGATGAAGTACGGCTTCAACGTCAGCGCTGGCGGCCGAGTCCTGAATCCGACGGCAGTCTTCTGTATCGACCGCGAAAAGTATTACGCGATGCTTTCCACCGCTGACACAGGCACCAAGGAAGGCCTTGAGGCTTGGTGTACGTATGTGCTGGCAGGCATTAGAGATGAATTAGAGAAAGTCAGCAGGCTGACGGACTACGGCTACCTGACCAGGCATATTCTTGCCCCCACCATTGCATTGGCGAAAGACCGCGCATGGATAACGCCTCTTGAAGAGAAAATTCTGAGCACGGCGATCCAACTGAAGGTGGTCAAGTCGGGCGATATCGCTGACGCTCTACCGACACTGTCCGCCGCCCAAAGAACCTATCAAATAAAAAAACTGGTCGACCAAGGGATGCTGCTTCCCATCAGTCCAGGTGCTCGGCAGTACACAATCGGGTTCTCAAATAATTATTTGATCAGAGGGGTTATCAAATCCCTGCGCGAAGAAGGCTTTATTCCTGAGCAGCTGGACAAACCTTATCCATGAGGAGGCCCGCCAAGTTGCCCCCTCACTTCATCAAAAACACCATCAACGGATTGTCATTCAACCGCCCCGCAAAGCTTGGCGCCAATTGCTCCACCGGCGAGCCCTTCAACAGCGCAGTCTCCTTGCGCGGCACAATCACCCAGGATGGCCGCGGTAGCGCACTCAGTTTCTCAAGCTGGTGACGCCCGACAAACAGTGGCTGCTCATCGTGATCCAGATTCATCATGTAGCGCACCGCCCAGGTGTCTCGGGCCAGGTCGACAAATACCAAAGGGCCCGGCTGTGATTCCCGCAGCGCCTCCACCTGGCTGACAAACCGTCGGGTGTCGAATTGCAGGTCCTTGGCCGGTTCTATCACCGCGACCAACAACAACCATTGCGCCGCCAGTGCGATCACGCTGAGCCATACCAAACGCAACGGCCGGCGCCAGGCAATCAACGCCGCGAGTTGCAACACCACCAACGCACCAATCATCAGCGGCAGGGAAATATCCGGCCAATAGCCCTGCTTGTGCCAGGCGTTCCGACACACAAACAACACAACCACGCACAACGCCGGCAGCGCTGCGACAAGCCCTTCGTAACAACGGCGCACGCCCAACAGCCAACCTTGCGCCTGGAGCCGCCCATAGGCCGCAACAGCCGCAAACATCGGCACCATCGGCAAGATGTAATAAGCGCGCTTGAAGTGCGGCACCGACAACCCGAGCAGAATCATCAAGCCACACGCCCCGAGGCGCACCAGCAGTTGCAGCTGCCCGTCGACCCAGCGCTCCGGCCAGCGATGGCGCAGCGCGACCAGGGTGGCCAACGCCAGCGGCACCACCGGGAAGTAACGGTACAAACTCAGCTGGAAGTAGAAATAGAACGGCTCACCGGACTCATCCAGGCGCCCGCCGACTTGCATCTTGAACACTTCATCGGCAAAGGCATCCCCGCCGCTCAATCGCGCAAGCTTCATCAGCAGCCACCAGCACACCGCGAGCAGCACCAGGCCGATAACGCCGTGGATCAGCACTTGCCGGACGCGCTCGCCCGGCCTGCCCAGCGCCCAATACACGCACACCACCCCACAGACCTCAATCAACCCCAGGGGGCCACGAATGGCAAAGGCCAGGACGAACAACGGGAACACCGCCAGTTGCCGCAGCCGCGACCCCAGGCGCTCGCCACTGTGCAGCAGATAGAAACTGCCGACACACAGCAGCGCGATCATCTGGTCGAGGCAGACCGAGCGCGATTTTTCGAGCAACTGGGTGGTGAGCAGAGTCATCAGCACCGTCAAAAATGCCCATGGGCGACTGAACGGCGCCAGCAGGCGGTACATCAGTGCGATCACACCGGCCGATGCAAGCGCGGTGGGCAATACATTCGCCAAATGATTCGGTGCATCAAACCAGCGGGCGAATACAAAACTGAAGAAAGTCGCAGTGCCTGGGTAGTCCGCGTAAGGCTGACCGTAGGTGGTGGGAAAAAAGCTTGCGCCGTGGCGAAACATTTCCTGCATAAACAACGCCCAGCGCCCATCAAAGCCCTGGGGCTGCTGATCCCAGATTCCCAACGTGAACAACAACAGGGCAATCAGAAAGAGGCCCAAGGACTCCAGGCGAATACGGTTGCGATGATCCATCGGGTGACCTGTCAGGTGGGAAGCGCTGGGGTATGGTGCCGACCGCAGCCCTGAATAGCGCCTGAACGAACCTGAACATTCACGTTTTTATCGACTTGCGGGCCACACCACTGCCGGGATCAGACGAACGTAGACCAACTCGGCCACCAGCTCTACCAGGGTTTGCAGGATCACCGCCGCGGCAGCCAACCCGCGCACGTCCTCCGGCAACGCCAGCGCCAACGGCAATACCACCAGCGAGTTGCGCGTTGACGCACTGAACGTCACCGCCCGTGCGCTTGGCGCAGGCAGCGCTAATAGCCGCGCAGCCAGGATCCCCATCAAAGGCGCCAGCAGTACAAAGCCCAGGTAGATCACAAGTACCGGCAGCAGCAGGTCGATGTCGCGCATCACTGATGTGATCTGCGACCCAATCACCACAAACAGCACCAGGGCCATCGCCGGCACCGGCAACCACGCCCACGCACTGCTCCATTTGTCGACAAGCGTTGATCGTCGCGCCAGGTAGGCCGTCAGCACAGCCAGCAGCATCGGCACCACGATCAACAACAGGAATGCCTCGATAAACGGGCCGATCTCAACCACCACACCCGAGTGTGCGCCCAGCATAAAACCCAAGTACACCGGCAGCAGTGCCAACTGCAACAGCAACAACAACGGCGTGGCCGCCAGCATCGACCGCGAGTCACCCTTGCCGATGTGGGTGAACACCACCACGTAATCAATACAGGGCGTCAACAACACCAGTAATGCCCCCACCAACAACGCGGGATGCTCCAGCAGGCCACGGGTCAGCGCCCACACCAGCAATGGCACCAGAACAAAGTTGGCCAATAACAACGCCGAGACAAAGCGGATATTGCCCGAACCCTGGCGCAGATCGAGGAAGGGGATTTGCAGGAACATCGCGTACATCAATATCGCGATGGCGGGCGTGATCAATACGCTCAAACCGTGACCCAGTAGCGGCGTGAATACACCACAGGCAGCGGCCAGCAGGATGGCGACAAAATAGAGAGGGATCTGGTTATGCTCAAGGGCATCGCGGGTCATGAGGACGCTCTGGCAGATGACAAAGGCGTAGCCTATTGATCTATGGCCTGACGGTCGAGCGCGACGAACGACCAAACCCGCCCGGATTTCCTTGGGATTTACCCCAACCTGCGCTTCGATACCCCACCCAGATCCAGAACCCAAGGACGTTGAGCCCATGGCCTCGCCAAACAAGCAGCAAAAACGCGCCCAGCGGGCAAAGACCAAGGCCAAGCAAAACCGCACCCAGCGTGCCGTCGCGGCCAAGCCGGATGCGTTCGCCGGCGACGACAGCCGTATCGATCTTGAGTCTGTGGACTTGACCGAACTGTTCGTCGAGATGCGCACCGCAGGGGAGACCAGCCAGCAAGCACTGTGCGCGATATTCCTGGCACACCCGCTGCTGGCGCTGGTGCTGGAGCAGGAAGGCGAAGAAGAAGCGACCGACTTTATCCTGGCGGCACTGATTGAATATCGGCAGTGGGCGACGGACAGCGATGACGAGGCCGCTGCGCTGGCTTGGATCGAATCGCCGCAGTTCCAGGCAGACTACGTGGCAGCATCCCAGGCACTGACAGCCTCAACAGACTGACACATATCAAAATGTGGGAGGGGGCTTGCTCCCGATAGCAGAGTCTCAGTCAACATCCAAGTGACTGACACACCACCATCGGGGGCAAGCCCCCTCCCACATTTGCATCACATTCCGTCAGTTGAGCACTGCTGCGCCTAGCTTCTGGGCCTTGCGGCGGCTCGCCACNGCATCACATTCCGTCAGTTGAGCACTGCTGCGCCTAGCTTCTGGGCCTTGCGGCGGCTCGCCACTCCCAATACCACCTGCAAGCTCAGCATCTCAGTCACTGACAACTCCAGCAGACTGACACGTATCAAAATGTGGGAGGGGGCTTGCCCCCGATAGCAGAGTCTCAGTCGACATCTCAGTGACTGACACACTTCATCGGGAGCAAGCCCCCTCCCACATTTGCATCACATTCCGTCAGTTGAGCACTGCTGCGCCTAGCTTCTGGGCCTTGCGGCGGCTCGCCACTCCCAATACCACCTGCAAGCTCAGCATCTCAGTCNGCATCACATTCCGTCAGTTGAGCACTGCTGCGCCTAGCTTCTGGGCCTTGCGGCGGCTCGCCACTCCCAATACCACCTGCAAGCTCAGCATCTCAGTCGCTGACAGCTCCAGCAGACTGACACATATCAAAATGTGGGAGGCGGCTTGCCCCCGATAGCAGAGTCTCAGTCGACATCCAAGTGACTGACACACCGCCATCGGGAGCAAGCCCCCTCCCACATTTGCATCACATTCCGTCAGTTGAGCACGGCTGCGCCTAGCTTCTGGGCCTTGCGGCGGCTCGCCACGAACAACCCCGCCAGCACTACCAGCAAGCTCAGGATCCCAGTGGCGATGATCTCGACCCGGTGCGCTTCCTGGAACAGCATGATGGTCAAGGTGCCGACGATAAACACCATCACCGCGTAGGTCAGGCCAGGGAACAGCCACATCTTGAACACGATCTTCTCGCCCGCCGCCGCACGTTTCTGACGCATGCGCAGTTGCGACACAGCAATCACCAGGTACACCAGCAAAGCGATGGCGCCGGAGCTGGCCAGCAGGAACTCGAACACGGCAGCCGGCGCCACATAGTTGGCAAACACCGCCAGGAACGCCGCACCGGTGGACAGCAGCACCGCCCAGTAAGGCGTGCCGCTCTTGTTGGTGCGCTTGGCAACCGCTGGCGCATCACCGCGACGGCCCAGGGAAAACAGCATGCGCGAAGCGGTATACAGCGCCGAGTTGAGGCAACTGGTTACGGCCACCAGCACCACCAGATCGACGATCAGCTTGGCGTTCGGGATGCCCATGCGTTCCAACACGGTCTGATAGGAACCTACGGCAGCCAGGGTCGGATCGTTCCATGGCACCAGGGACACCACGATAAAGATCGACAACAGGTAGAACAAACCAATCCGCCAGATCACCGAGTTGGTGGCCTTGGTGATCTGCTGGCCGGGGTTTTTCGATTCCGCTGCGGCGATGGTGACGATCTCGGTGCCCATGAAGGAGAACATGGTGGTCAGGATCGCCGCCAAGACCGCGCCCATGCCGTTGGGCATAAAGCCCTGGGTGTCGAACAGGTGCGACACACCGCTGACCTGGCTGGTGGGCAAGAAGCCGAAAATCGCCGCCAGGCCGAGGATTACAAAGCCTACGATCGCCACGACTTTGATCAACGCAAACCAGAACTCGAACTCACCATAGTTCTTCACGCTGAACAAATTGGTCGCGGTCAGCAGCAGCGTAATGATCAGGGTAAACGCCCAGATCGCCACATCGGGGAACCAGGCATGCAGGATGGTCGCCGCCGCGTTAGCCTCCAACGGAATCACCAGTACCCAGAACCACCAGTACAACCAACCGATGGTAAAACCGGCCCAGTGGCCGATTGCGCGGTCGGCATAAGTTGAGAATGAACCCGTGTCCGGTGACGCAACGGCCATCTCGGCCAGCATCCGCATCACTAACACCACCAGCGTGCCGGCGGCCGCGTAGGCCAACAGCACAGCCGGGCCAGCGGCAGCAATCGCATGGCCGGAGCCGACAAACAAACCGGCACCGATCACGCCGGCAATTGACAGCATGGTGACGTGCCGCGGTTTGAGCCCCTGTTCGAGGTCATTGGAGCTTTGCGTACTACTCATTGACACACCTTTGCGAGGAATTGCGAAAACGGTTCGCCCGGCTGCTGCCTTTCTCGTGAAAAGAAACCAACAGGGCGTTCTTTATTTTTTACGCAAGATTTGCGCCAAAATGTTACGAAACCGCGATTGACGCGGCCTGTAGGACAATTCAACAGACATCGCAAGTCTTTGAGAACAATGGCATTCCGCTATAGCGTTACCGTGCGACCCACATCCAACACGAACAGGCGCACCAAAAACACACACAAAAAGTACGTGACGCTCCATATAAGGGCTGATATGGACCGTTTGCCCGGTTAACCCTTCCAACCCCCGGCCAAAGCTGGCACCATCGCGCCCTTTTTTACGCGAAGCCTGTGGCTTTTCCGGTTCAAACGGCTGTTCGGTTGTTGATGGCGCGACACGCTACTGTGCCGATGCGACACCCTGCCGCAGACCACCGGTTAACCGTCCGCAGCGCTGTTGGCTGTCATCCAAACGCTATGCTAGCTTGGCGCCTCGCCAGGAAGGCGGCCCAACAGCGAAGCACGCACCGAACACAATGAGGACCGCACATGGCCGAGGCCACGCCCGCGCTTGAAATCCGCAACTTGCATAAACGCTATGGTGAGCTGGAGGTACTCAAGGGTATCTCGCTGACCGCACGCGACGGCGACGTGATCTCGATCCTGGGTTCTTCCGGTTCCGGCAAGTCCACCTTCCTGCGTTGTATCAACCTGCTGGAGAACCCGCATCAGGGCCAGATCCTGGTGGCCGGTGAAGAGCTCAAGCTCAAGGCCGCGAAAAACGGCGAGCTGATGGCCGCCGACGGCAAGCAGATCAACCGCCTGCGCAGCGAAATCGGTTTTGTGTTTCAAAACTTTAACCTGTGGCCGCACATGAGCATCCTCGACAACATCATCGAGGCGCCACGTCGTGTGCTCGGCCAAAGCAAGGCCGAAGCGATAGAAGTGGCCGAGGCCCTGCTGGCCAAGGTCGGCATCGGCGACAAGCGCCACGCCTACCCAGCCCAACTCTCCGGCGGCCAGCAGCAGCGGGCGGCGATTGCACGCACCCTGGCCATGCAGCCTAAAGTCATCTTGTTCGATGAGCCCACCTCGGCCCTTGACCCGGAAATGGTTCAGGAAGTACTTAATGTGATCCGCGCACTGGCCGAAGAAGGCCGCACCATGCTGCTGGTCACTCATGAAATGGGCTTCGCCCGCCAGGTGTCCAGCGAAGTGGTGTTCCTGCACCAGGGTCTGGTAGAAGAGCAAGGATCGCCACAGCAGGTGTTTGAAAACCCGCTTTCGGCGCGCTGCAAACAATTCATGTCCAGCAACCGCTAACGGAGCAACATGCATGCAGAACTATAAAAAATTCCTTCTGGCTGCGGCCGTCTCGATGGCGTTCAGCGCCACGGCCATGGCAGAAACCTTGAAAATGGGGATCGAAGCGGCCTACCCGCCATTCAACAATAAAGACGCCAGCGGCAATGTCGTGGGCTTTGACAAAGACATCGGCGACGCCCTGTGCGCCAAGATGAAAGTCGAGAAGTGCGAAGTGTACGTGTCCGACTGGGACGGCATCATCCCGGCCCTGAACGCCAAGAAGTTCGACTTCCTGGTGTCCTCGCTGTCGATCACCGACGAACGCAAGCAGGCCGTCGACTTCACCGACCCGTACTACTCCAACAAGCTGCAATTCATCGCACCAAAAGCCACAGCGGACTTCAAGACAGACGCCGCCTATCTGAAGGGCAAGGTGATCGGTGCACAGCGTGCAACGCTGGCCGGTACCTACCTGGAAGACAAGCTGCCGGACACCGAAGCCAAGCTCTACGACACCCAGGAAAACGCTTACCTCGACCTGACCTCCGGGCGCCTGGACGGCATCCTCGCCGACAAGTACGTGCAGTACGAGTGGCTCAAGAGCAAAGACGGTTCGGCCTATGAATTCAAAGGCGACCCGGTAGTAGAAAGCGACAAGATCGGTATCGCCGTACGCAAGGGCGACCCGCTGCGCGAGCGTCTGAACAAAGCCCTGGCAGAGATCAAGGCAGACGGCACCTACAAAAAGATCAACGACAAGTACTTCCCGTTCAGCATCGAATGACCTGAACGGCCTGCCTGGCGCGCTCGGTTGAGCGCGCCGGCTTTCAGCAATGCCTGCCGCGATATGAAAACACCATGAATTTCGATCTCTACGGATTCGGCCCGGCGCTTGCCGCTGGCGCGCTGATGACCGTCAAACTGGCGCTCACGGCCCTGTGCCTGGGGCTGGTGCTCGGCCTTGCCGGCGCCTTGGCCAAGACTTCGCCGTACAAGCCACTGCAATGGCTGGGCGGTGCTTATTCGACCATTGTTCGCGGTATTCCCGAGCTGTTGTGGGTGCTGCTGATTTACTTCGGCACGGTCAACCTGATGCGTGCCCTGGGGGAGTTCTTCGGTAACCCCGACCTTTCGCTGAGTGCCTTTGCCGCCGGGGTCATCGCCCTGGGCCTGTGCTTTGGCGCCTACGCCACCGAAGTGTTCCGCGGCGCGATCCTCGCCATTCCCAAGGGCCACCGCGAAGCTGGTGTGGCGTTGGGGTTGTCGAAACTGCGGATTTTCACGCGCTTGATCATGCCGCAAATGTGGCGCATCGCCCTGCCGGGCCTGGGCAACCTGTTCATGATCCTGATGAAAGACACTGCACTGGTGTCGGTGATCGGCCTTGAAGAAATCATGCGCCACGCGCAGATCGGCGTGACCGTCACCAAGCAACCGTTCACCTTCTTCATGGTCGCCGCGTTCATGTACCTGGGCCTGACCGTGCTGGCGATGATCAGCATGCACTTCCTGGAAAAACGCGCCGCCCGCGGCTTTGCAAGGAGCACCCAATGAGCGGCGACTACAGCTGGCTATCGCACTTCGACCTGGGCCTGAACTGGGCGGTGATCATCAAGTGGCTGCCCAAACTGGCCCAGGGCGCAACCCTGACCCTGGAGCTGGTAGCCATCGCGGTGATCGCCGGCCTGCTGCTGGCGATCCCGCTCGGCATCGCTCGCTCGTCGCGCCGCTGGTACGTGAGCGCCCTGCCCTACGGCTACATCTTCTTCTTCCGTGGCACGCCGTTGCTGGTGCAGTTGTTCCTGGTCTACTACGGCCTGGCGCAGTTCGATGCCGTGCGCAACAGCTTCATGTGGCCATACCTGCGCGACCCGTTCTGGTGCGCCACCGTCACCATGACCCTGCACACCGCCGCCTACATCGCCGAGATCCTGCGCGGCGCTATCCAGGCCATCCCGCCAGGTGAAATCGAAGCGGCGCGCGCCCTGGGCATGTCCAAGCCCAAGACGCTGTTCTACATCATCCTGCCCCGCGCCTCGCGCATCGGCCTGCCGGCCTACAGCAACGAAGTGATCCTAATGCTCAAGGCCAGCGCCCTGGCCAGTACCGTGACCCTGCTGGAGCTGACCGGGATGGCGCGGACCATCATCGCCCGCACCTACCTGCCGGTAGAGATCTTCTTCGCGGCCGGGCTGTTTTACCTGCTGATGGCCTACATCCTCGTGCGTGGCTTCAAACTGCTGGAAAAATGGCTGCGCGTCGATGCGTGCCAAGGACGCTGAGGCACGCTTCAAGGCGCTGGATGGGTTCCTGATCGAGCACCAAGGGCTGTGGCGACCACGGCCCTTTACCCATCTGCACTTACCCTGGGAAGCCGAACATCCGGCGCTGTCCCGATGGCTGCGCCAGCGCTCGCTGGCCGAAGCCGAAGCCAGTCACAACCACCCCCACGACCTGCCTGCGCCAGCACCTTTTCCACAGCTGGCCGCTCAAGCGCTACACCTCAGTGCTGTGGATAAACTACCCACGCACATGCTTGAACCTGCTCGCCACCGCCTGAATGTCGACGTACCCGGACGCAAGTGGCAACAGATCGAAGCCTTCGGTGCCGCGCTGAATTTTGCCGAAACGCCCACCCATTGGCTGGACTGGTGCGCCGGCAAGGGCCATCTAGGCCGCCGCCTGCTGCAACCCGGCCAACAGTTGACCTGCCTGGAATACGACCCAGCCCTGGTCGCATCCGGCCAAGCCCTGAGTGATCACCACCGCTTACCCGTCACCCATCGCCTGCAGGACGTGATGGCGGATATGGCGATCACCCCCCAACACACACCAGTCGCCCTACATGCCTGCGGCGATTTGCACGTGCGCCTGCTACAACTGGCCAGCGCCGCCGGCTGCAAACAACTGGCACTGGCGCCCTGCTGCTACAACCGCATCAACGCCGACCGCTATCAGGCATTGTCCGCTGCCGGGCGCGCATCCCGACTGCAACTATCCATAGAAGATCTAGGCCTGCCCCTGAGCGAAACCGTCACCGCCGGCAACCGCGTGCGCCAGCAACGGGACACGTCCATGGCCCGACGCCTGGGCTTCGACCGACTGCAACGCCAGCTGCGCGGTTGCGACGAATACCTGCCAACGCCGTCCCTGCCCGCCAGTTGGCTGGACAAACCTTACGCTGACTACTGCCAGGAACTGGCGAACCTAAAGGGTTTATCCACAGGCGAACAGGATTGGACGGCGCTGGAGGCACACGGCTGGCACCGCCTGGCCGAGGTGCGAAACCTGGAGCTGGTAAGAGGCCTGTTTCGACGCCCGCTGGAAATGTGGCTGGTGCTCGATCGAGCATTGTTCCTGCAAGAGCGAGGTTACAACGTCGAGGTCGGCAGCTTCTGTGAAACAGCGCTGACGCCGCGCAACTTGATGGTGCTGGCCGAGCGCGATTAAGGGGCGAAATTTCCCACACGCCCCTGTGGATAACTCTGTTGATGAAATCTTTACCGAGCCAGTATCTATCTGCGTTACAGGCCAAAATCGACCCTGGTCATTTTTTGTTCACAAAATAAAACGCACGCAAAACAGGCAGTTGCGGCGCGTATAGAACGCTGTCACAAAACGGCTGCTTCATCACGCTATCTACCTGCCGATTGTGCATAAGCATTTGGGGTAAGCGTATAAAGCTTAATTTATGCGGTGTTTTTTGGGCCTTTCAGCAGCCGCGAAGCTGCGCGAGACAGCCAGGCTGCGGCGTGGTGAATGCACGCATATATGACCTACCTCGGTTCCAAAGAGCAGAGGCAGGGTGATGGAATAGATGAAATTCACCGTGGATTGCGGGGATGGGAATTGACGCTCGAGGGAGCAGGAAAACCCGCCATTCGAAGAAAACCTCTCCTTCTGCAAAAATAGTCAGAATTCAGGGGTTTACAGAAGCTTTCCAATCGCTATAATCGTCGCCCTAACACGCCGGTATAGCTCAGTTGGTAGAGCAACTGACTTGTAATCAGTAGGTCCCGGGTTCGACTCCTGGTGCCGGCACCATACAAGGTTCCAGAGAAAGCTTTCAACATCTCTGGAACCCCCGAAAAACCCGCCTTCTGGCGGGTTTTTTCGTTCTGGAGATCCCAGATCTCCCTCACATGCAGTTCGCGATTTCTTGAAACGAAATCCGCGCTCCAGCCTGCCGCCCATGCCAATCCAGCTACGGTATAGTCCGGCCCCTCCTTGGCGAAAACGCCGAGACCAGTTTTCAGGATTAAGGGAACCTTGGATGGGCGGCAAACCGAGGCCTGATCCTTCTATTGTCAGCGGTTTCAGAGTCGCGTATGTAGAGGGTGGCCGTAAGTATTACTTTGATGCCGTAGAGCAACGATACTACTCATGGGATTCGCTTCATGGCGAGTTTGAAGTCTTCGACCGACGTGGCTTTCACCTGGGTTCGGTCTGCCCTGAAACCGGGCTTGCGTTGAAACCTGCCGTCCGCGGACGAAGGATCAAACCGAACTGAGAGGTTCATATGAATTTTGTAAAGCTTTGCCTTAAAGGCGATGTGCTGGAAGAAGAGATCGACCGATTCGTCGAGGACTGGCACGAGGGCCGTCAAGGTGCCGACATGCAACTGCATGAATACCTGGGCATGAAGTGGGAAGAGTACCAACTGTGGTCAACCACCCCGTCTGTCTTACCTTTTGTATTGACTGCCCACAAGTACGGCACCTCTCTTAAGGACCAACTCGATCAAGACAAATTTGCGATTGCTGCGCGCGCGCGATCGGTCGCTGAAGCGACCAAAGTCGAAGCCTGGCTACGCAGCGTGGGCAAGATCTAGTGACCCCAGAAGAAAAAATGGCCAGTCGCGTCCTGGCCATCCGCAAGCTGACACCGCCTTACGATCTGGAACAGCTAGCCTCTGCCTATGGGGAGCTTGAATACCTTGAACTGCCGTTCGGCGTGGACGGAATCACCATTGGTATTGGTGCTGCAACCAAGCCCCGCATCCTGATCAACTCAAGCGCACCTGCTACCCGTCGAAAATTTACGCTGGCCCATGAAATCGGGCACGTAGTTATCCCATGGCACACAGGCACAATCGTCTCCCACCTGGAGAACCGGGAAGTGGATGCTGCCTACAGCCAAATGGAGACCGAAGCCAATCGCTTCGCCGCAGAGCTGTTGATGCCATCTGACTGGTTGCTTGAAGCCTACAAAGCCGCATCCAGTGTGGAGCACTATTTCCGCTCGGTCCTTACCCAGGCTGGGGCATCCAAAGAAGCAACATTCAATAAAATATTACGCCCGCTCCCGCAGCCTGTGATTTGCGTGCAAGTGGACAGCGCATCCAGAGTTCTCAGCACGCGAAGATCCCAAACGGCGCCGTACCCTCCAGAACGAAACGCCGAAGTCAGCAGCGAAACCTTTCAGACAGACTGTCGTTTCGAGAGCTTTGAAATAGACGGCCAGTTTTACATGAGCTGGACCTTCATCGGCCGCGACATACGGGAAGTAGACAAAAGGCCGTGGCGGGAAGTATTCAACCAAATCCTGAATGACACTGGCATGCAGGGCTATTTGCAAAACATGAACGGCATTCTTGCTGCTGCTTACGGCAAAAACAAAGCGCTCGACGAGGCGGAAATCTGCGGAGCCGTTATCCGGGCATTCACAAAATATGAGATGTACGATGTGGTGACTGAGCACCCTCTGTTTGAACAGTTTGTGATCAAACGGGTGAGGGAGCTGAAACTGCGGGGTTGAGTGATCAGACAGGGGAAGCGCTGTCGTTGACAGCAAGCCAGGTAGCCCGAACTTTTAAGTCTACTCCCCACGGAGGTGGTTCTCCCAAAGTGCGATTAGCATCCGGCGGCTAGCATGGTCACAGGGATGTGATAGATGCCTACTTTTACCTGCGTGCCCACTGCGGCAACTCATTGCCTTTCATAGCTGCCCTGCAGCAACCTATCCGCTTGGCCATTTCCTTGCGCCAACCTGCGCGCGTCTCTTTCTCCCGGAAAGAGACGCTCGCTCCTATCGCTGCTGCTGCCCAAATCGTCTAAGGCTTTGCGGCATTCCCCCTCGTGACAATCGGCGTGACAAACACCGAAAAGTCACCGGCAACAGCGATGCAGATGATGGTGCCGCAACCCAGGGAATGGGCTACACCTGACTGACAGTCAGGCATGCCCCCAGTCATCGCTTCACTGCCTTAACCCGACTCAGGATCTCGCGGCACAGGTCTCGTCAGCCAATGCAGCCTCCACCCGCCCACTTCTTCGGAGGTGTTCAGGAGGCCAGATCATGAGATGTCCAAGCTCCCGGCCGTAAGGAGCCGCCAGTCCCGCGTTAGTGGACAACCCTCACAGGCCGCAGGGGCCTTGATCCCTGATAACACTCAACATTCTTGGCGGGATGACGTGGGGAAGCTTCAAGGGCTAGCATGGTAAGAATGAGCGTGTCCTTGTAGGAGTAGTTAGAACACCATTTCCTCCCCAGCCTTACTGCCCTGGATTTTAGGTCCGACAAGACACAGGCTACCCGTCACTCCCCCACAACAATCCGCTTTTTGGGCTGGCGATAAGGGGCAATGGCGCAGGTGCCAAAACCCGCCAAGCTGGTCATGAAATCTGAATATCCTTCTAGAAGCCGTACACTATTGATGGCAATATGCTTGCAAGCTCGGATTGGTCATGGATTCATGCGTCCGAGTCGGTCAGGGAGGATCGCGGAAAATTACCCACACCCTCTGCCCGTTAGAAATTAAACGGATGGAGAGAGTGAGTTAAAACGTGACCACAAAACAGAACTTCACTGACAAAACCAGCAACGATAGCAAGGAAATCGGATTTCATTATCAATACTATTATTTCATATATCGCTTGCTAAATTTGAAATCTGGTCAATCTGTAGGTCTCGAGGTAAAAGATGACGTCCACACAGATTTAGATAACGACACCCAATTGCTATTTCAGCTAAAGCATACTGTTAAGAAAAATACAGCTGGGAATACAATCGCGCTAACCGAACTCGATGATGATCTTTGGAAGACGCTCCACAACTGGGCAAAAATCATTTCGGATGCGATTGCAAAACGGCAACGAAAACCTGAACAGATAAAGTTTATTCAACGCTCTGAATTCCATCTCATTACGAACAAAACGGAAAGCAGCAAGAACAAATTTTTAAAAACTCTTGACGAGTTCAAAAACTCGACTAAAAGCTTCTATGAACTGCGCGAACACATTGAAAGCATTGGTACAAAAACAAAAAATGAAGAAATTCAAAAATATATAAACACCGTCTTAAGACTCGACAACGAAGTATTATCATTATTTCTCGGCAAGGTTCATCTACAGTTAGCACTTGAAGATCTTCACGCCCTTATCAAGCAATCAATCAAAGAAAAAATGGTGCCACACACAAGCGTGGATATTGTTTTTGAACGCTTGGACTCAAACATCAGGACCGACAATTATATAAATATCAAGCATGGCGAAAAAATTGTTTTGAGCTTTGATTCCTTCTACAACCGTTATAGAAGCATATTTTCATCCTCACGAGAACCGTTGCAACTTAACAAGCCGTTCGTCCCCGCATACCCCGAAGACGTTTTTGCTCAGACCTTTGTAAAGCAACTTGTCGCGATCAATGCGGTTAAGCTAGAAGATCTTGAGCGCGCATTTGAGCTTACTACACAGCGACTTAAAATAGCTCGTTTCTTAGAAGATTGGCATCAGTCAGGAGAGCTTGTCGCAGACGAAATTGAAGCGTTCCATAAAGATGCAAAAGGGAAATGGCGAAACTCCTTTGAACACTGGTGCGAAGACTGCCTTGATCATGAAACTGTGGCCAAAGCAAAGTCATTACTCCACGAACTTCGTAGGATTGAATTCTCTATCGGTACCAGTACGCTTAACACTGAACTGAGCAATGGTGAACTGTATCATCTTTCCGACGAAAATCTGATTGGTTGGCACCGGGATTGGAAGATTCTATGATGGAAGATCAGGCTAAAACTAACAAAGGATTTTGGGATGGCTATAATAATGTGGGGATTGGCGTGGTTGCCCTCGCATCCGCGCTCAATCACCTTGGGAGCATGTCGACTCCCAAAGCACTGCTAGTCATTCCCCTGATAGTACATCGACCGACGTTAGCGTACATGGCAAATAAGGTGACATTAGAGCGCGGATCTGCTGCGCTCGTATCAGGACACCCTCATCTCTTTGCGAATTTCAAAGGGCGATTCGAAAGTACACTTCCCTTATCTTTAAATTCCATTCAACTATTGGTCCACCTTGGATACGCTAAGCTCGAGGATAGCTTAGTGCTTACAAAGACGCTCGATACAAACGCCGAATTTGGCCAGCGCGCAAACAAAATTGAGCAGGCCTCGAAAAAGCTCGCCGAACTTTTAAGCGAGCCTGAAGAAGAACTTTATCTTAATTTTAGGGTGCAACTGTGAACTTTGGAATTGACTCAATAGTCCTCTGGTCAAAAGAAAATGAAACTCATACACTGGAGTTTAAAAGAAACAAGGTAAACATAATTACTGGTGAAAGTCAGACTGGCAAATCAACTTTGCTAAAGATATTTGACTACTGCTTCTTGGCCAGTGATCACGACATACCTCACGACGTGATTAACGACAATGTCGGTTGGTATGGGATTAAGTTTTATATTAATGATAAAGACTTCTTTCTGGCTCGCCGCAGCCCGAATGAAAACTTCGTCTCATCCGACTACTACTTTTCTTCAATGGGTGAAGTCCCAGGCACTCCAACAGCGTCTATAGAGCAGGAAGATTTACGAAAAATTCTTGAGGCCGAATTTTCGATCGATGACAGAATCAAAATGCCTTTCGGCGGAAGGGTTATCAAAGCCGGTTCAAAGGTTTCATTTAGATATTTCTTCCTATTCAACACGATGTCTGATGATATAATATTAAATAGCAAGGCCTTTTTCGACAAACAAGAAATAGATAGATATCGTGAAGCGCTGCCAAGAATATTTGATCTAGCTCTCGGAATCGACGACCTCGAAAACATTGTTGCTCGCGAGCGCAGAGAGCACGTTCAGAAAGAGATTGCAAAGCTCGAGCGAAAAAAATCATCTATATCGGAAAACCGTAATAATTTTTCAAGCGAAATTCGAGATATTGCGTCAAAAGCAGCTGAGTTCGGACTGGCCCCAGAATTCGATAAAAACGTAACTGCGACGAGCTTACGCGACGCTCTTGCAAGTCCGAGCATAACACCAAACTTCGACGCTTCTACCAAGCGGCGCTCGGATATAAATAGCGAGCTATTCTCAATAAACAGACAAATTAGAAAATATTCTCAGTTTACTGAAGAGTATAAAAGCTACAAATCCACCATCAGAAACTCTCAGGATAGCCTTAAGCCGCTTAAAGTTTTAATGGATCGCTCTGGTGAAATCATTAAGTCGTCGATTTTCGATGAGCTTATTAGCAGCTTGCAAGTTGATTTGCGCTCAATCGACGAAGCCATTAAATCTCGAAGGCCAGTGGAGAGTCAAGTAAGTGTCGCGGTCAAAAAACTTCAGGAGCGCAAGCAGTCTCTTCAAGACGAGTTGCAAGTTCTTCCCGAAGTCCCACGCTCGTTCAAAGAATTGCAAGAGATGTGGGTATTTCTCGGTGAGGCCCGAGGCAAATTGAGTATCTATGCTCGAATGGACGATGACCAGCCTAAAAAGCTAGCACCTTCTGACATCTCCGGTCTAGCGAGCGAGTTGGATTCAATCCAGGTCAAGGATGTAGAAGCCGAACGGGCAGCGACAATTAGCCTGATCGATGAAGTCGCTGCAGCACTTATGCTGGAAACGGGCACAGCTCTTGAAAACTATGCAACTTGGTATGCAAGCTTCAATTATAAAGAAAAAAAAATTCAGCTTAGAAAACCAAAATCGACGCTTATCGAGAATGTTGGTAGCAGTTCAAACCATATGTTTCTGCATTTAATCCATTCTTTAGCTCTGCACGAAGTGGCTATCAACAAGAGTTCAAAATTCATTCCTAGCTTTTTGATTATAGATCAGCCGAGCAGACCATATTGGGGTGAAGATGAAGAGACCGATCCCGAAAACTTAGTCCATAGTGATCGCATCAAAATCCGAACAGCATTTGAGATGCTTAACAACTTCATCTCCAGAATCAATAACGAGTACGATAAAGAGTTCCAAATTATCGTCTTTGAGCACGTACCGGCTTCTATGTTTTTTGACATGACCAATATACACCTGCTGCCTGTCTTTAGAGGCGGCAATGCTCTTATTCCATCTTCCTGGAAAAATTCATAATCGGAGTTACGAAGGTCCTGGCGACCTTCATCCTAACAACTATTTTAGCTATCCAATTTAAGGATGACCCATGCGCAGCAAGTATGGCTACACCATTGAAATCAAAATAAATAACAGCGGGACTCAGCCCCCCATTTTCAGTGGGCCTTGCGAGTACAGTGGTGGCGGCGCATATACAGACAAACTAGAAATCACGAATAGCAAAATTTTGCTGCAATGCACTCGCGTTTCCGAGATAGATCTGGATGGTGTTTTCAACAACTATCAAAGCGCTTTATATGGACAGATAACAAAAGCTATATTTTTCTATATCGGTGTAAAGCAATCTATCCCAGAAATTTTATCCATTAAGATATCAACAAGTTACCGTGACGTGATAATCAGAGAAAAAAATATTGGCGCCTCGGATTTCAAAAGTCACGCCAAATTCGCCTCCGACTTTCTTTCCGAATTCAAACCAGACGCACTTAAGGTGATTTTCGACGAATCCGAAAAAGGACTGGGCTTGCTAAAGGCTGTTTCACACCTCACTCGATCGAAGACCAAAACTGACATTTTCGATCGCTTTGACTCTCTCTGGAAGGCATTTAACGCGCTCTATCGGGTCATCGCTAAAAAAACTGGCGACCATGAATGTCATAGGATAACAAGGACTTTTATTCTGAGTCATGCAAGCGCATCGGCAACCGCGGTCAAGATGATCGAAAACATGACAGCTGATAAATTACGCAGCCAACTACGCTGGCGACAGCTTATTCTAAATGATTTTGAAAGTTACAAAAAAACAGAGGCTTTCCGGGACTTCGTATTGCGGTACACTGACGCAAGGCTAATGCATGTTCTCAAAGAAACTCTACCGTACCGGCAGGATTACCTTATCAAATCCGGACTTCTCGGCGTCGTAGAAGCTCATATAGAAAAACACTTGAAAGCTGCAAAACTGGACAATCAACAGCTTGTTGCAGCCTTATGCATAAAGTATACATATTTTGTTCGAAATAAATCAGCACATGGAGAGCGACTTGACAGAATCATTGGCCTGAGCAACAAGGAAGTTATAGAAATCAAATGGCTAAGTGATCTTATGGAACACTTGATAATTGACTTGATTAACGCGAACGCTCTCTATTAGGCACTGTATGAAACAACAAGTGCTACAGACATTTTATCCCCGGGCCAATGAGACCATCGCTACGAAGCATTTCCACAAGCTCAACAAATCAAGTCGTTTTGTAAGGGTACTCTTCGAAGACCCCAGATATCCTCTCGATGATGTTGCCTTGACGATATTTAGGGCGGCCGAACAGCCCAGGGTGGACTACGTTTTGGATAATGTTTCAGAGTGCGTAGGCATAACAGACTGCATACGATATGCGGTCGCAGTATCGGCGTTCGCGTCAGCCATCGCAACGTTTGCGCGGCACACTGCAAACAGTCGGAACGTTTTCCTTAGCAAGCATCGACTGGGCACGGCTGATGTCGCTGCCATGGAAGAGGTCGCGACGGTGCCCCATAATAGGCTGAACGGACATACCTCCTCATTTGCATCGCTACATCGTTCGCTGGGTGAAGGCTGGGTGATACCCGGGAAAAGCCCGACTTCGATTCCACCGAAAGCCATAATCAGCTAATTCATTTAAAGTTATCGTTGGAGGTACGTTAAATTTTCTACCAGATTCCAGGCCCGCGAAAAATCTGGCCCCGCTCATTGCTACCGTTCGTCTGGTGCCGCACCATACAAAACGAAGCCCTCGCAGAAATGAGGGCTTTGTAGTTTCCGCACGTCCTCTTTTTGTCCACACACTGCAATCCGGGAGCCTCGTGTGCCATCCAATCCACCGACGATCAGCGTGGCATGCTCTCGCGCCTTCTCACCTCAGCCAGTGCCTTTCGCTAGCAATCAAGCTTTTATAGAAAATTATGGATAGCCAATAATTATGCCGCTCCCATAAAACCAATAATTATCCAGTCAATTCCTGCTCTTAACCCAGCAGGCGTCTAACCAATCCATTTTCCCGATTGCTCCCCACGCCCCACCACGCTACCCTCCCTCCTGTCGCTGCCAATTCAGCGACCGGGCCTGATAACCCGGCAAGATGCAGGCGCACACCAAGCGCCCCCAAAACCCGATTTGCAGGCGTTTTTTTTCGCCTCAAAATTCGTGCAATGGCGGCTGTGCGTGGGAGACCTTCGGGTCTGCCGGGTTCCTGTATCTCCGGTTTATCAGCCTGCGCACAGCTGCCACCCAATTCGCCTGATAACGAAT
Source organism: Pseudomonas sp. Root569 (assembly GCF_001427465.1). Lineage (NCBI taxonomy): Bacteria > Pseudomonadati > Pseudomonadota > Gammaproteobacteria > Pseudomonadales > Pseudomonadaceae > Pseudomonas > Pseudomonas sp. Root569. The sequence goes on from NZ_LMGQ01000024.1 coordinate 441,526, forward strand.
GTGGTAGCTCTCACTTGATACGGGAGTTTTACCGATGACCGTTACAAATGCGTCTGCGTTAACCACCCTCGGCGTCACCCCCTTTTCCTTTCACTCCGACCAACCTCTGTTCCGCGTCAACAGCGGTGTTTCCCTGCATGAGGCCTTGCATCACGTTTCCGACTTGCTCCACCTCGCCAAGCTGCTCGCGGAAGACGCGGCGATGACGCAGGACACGGACCGTTATGCCTGGGCGTCGCATTATTTGCAGGAGATGAGCAAGGCGGTGATTGATGATGTGGTGAAGGTGTTGGAGTCACCAGGGAATGTTGAGCAATAAAGAAGTCGTGTGGTGCGCGGGCTGACGTCATCGCGGGCAAGCCCGGCTCCCACAGTGGAAAGCCCTGGCGTGAATAGGTCGGGGCTTTTTGCGAAAGGCGCGCCAAAGGCAATATGGCACTTAGCCACTTATTCGATTGACACCCCCTCCCCACTCCTTTAAAAACCCCGCCTTGCTTGCGTTTTTATCGAGACATGGATGTTGTCCAACCCCCCGCTGTTCAAATACCGCCGCTATTGGCTGGCGGTCATCATCGTGTTGCTGGCGATTCTTGATCCTTTCGGCCTGGCCAGTTCCAGCGACAAGGCGTCGGCGCAGTGGCTCAATCGCATGTTCGCCAGCCACTACCCGAGCCTTGGGCAGCAGCGGGTGGCGGTGGTGTTGATTGATGATGCCTACCTGATGCGCAATGACAGCTCATGGCCCATGCCCTATGGCGAGCAGAGCAAGTTGTTCAAGCGCTTGCTGGCGTACAAGCCTGGGGCGGTGTTTGTGGATTTGCTGTACAGCCATGACCACTCGCTGGGCGACCCGGCGCGGGGCAGCCAGTTGCTGGCGAATGTGTTTGAGCGTTATCAACGCCAGGGCATCCCGCTGTGGTTGGCCAATACCGGTTTGGCGCGCGGGGAGTCGGGCCAGGCCAATACGTTGGCGCCTTTTATGCAGGTCAGCCGCCCAGCCCTTGTGGTATGGGAAGGGGTGGATGACAAGTATCCACTGGCCAAGCATACCCAGGCCGGGCTGATGGAAACCCCCGCCTTGGCGCTGTACCGGGTGTTCTGTGCCACGCACGAGTGCAAGCCGCCGCCGGTGGATGCGCAAACCGCTGCGCAGCGCCAGCCCATCGCGGTGCAATGGGGGCTGAAGCTGGCGCCGGAACAGGCGCGTATTGCTGATATCCGCCACTGCGCAGCGGCGCGGCATTTCTTGCTGGACGGGGTGGCGCAGTTGTTCCAGGCCGTGTTCTGGAAGCTCGATGACTCGGCCCAGGCGCGGTGCCCTTATACGCTGACGTTGTCGGCCAGTGACCTGGAGGTCAGCGACCCCGACGATCAGGCACTGATCGCAGAGTTGCTGCGCGACCGCTTGGTGCTGGTGGGCGCCAATATCGCGTCCACGGGGGATCTGGTGGAGTCACCGGTACACGGCCAGCTCCCCGGCGTTTACCTGCATGCCATGGCCCTGGATAACCTGATCAACTCAGGCATGGACTACGACCATGAACCAGCCAACTTCCCCGCCCTGCCCTTCAATTGGCTGGACCTGCTGGAGCTCGGGCTGCTGGCGTTGATTGCCGTGCTCAAGGCGCTGCACGCACGGCGCCTGTCGGGCCATCGCACCTGGAGCCGTTGGCGGCGCCAGGAAATCTGGTTTTTTACCTCGCCGTGCCCATCGTGGCTGTTGGTGATGTCGATGTTGGCGGCGGTCAGTGTGTTGCTGAGCCTCAATGACATCACCCCGGTCAACGTGCTGGGCATTGTATTGCTGTCGTTGGTGCTGTTCAGCGAGCGGATCGAAGCCGTCTTCGACCGCGATCGCTGAGTGCGCCGCTTTGCCCTTTGACTCAAGGAACCCAAGGATGAACAGAAGTCTGATTGTCTTGCTCGCCGCCCTCTTCACCCCAGGCGCCTGGGCGCAAACCCACAATATCCAGGCGTTCCTGGCCGACCCGGTGACGGTGCTCGATGAACAGGGCAAGCAACAGCGTGAGCTGGCGAAAAAGGATGCGCCCACCCAGCCCGTGCCGGTGTTGCAGTACAACCAGGCGCTGGACCTGGTGCAGATAGAGCTGGCAGGCCAGAAGGTCTGGCTGGACACCATGGACCTGCGCATCGAACCGCCGCTGAACGTCGTCGACCTGCCTTGCCAGGGCCTGACCAAAAGCCAGGCCAAGGACAGCCGCAATAATTCCACCATCGGCTTTGGTGCCGGTTGCAATCAATAAAAGGAGCGTTGCGGTGAAGGGATATCTAGTGGCAGCCAGCCTGTTGGCCTGTTCGGTGCTCAGTGGTTGCGCGACGTTGAAGGGCGCAGACCAGGCGTTTCTGAACCTGGTGGGGCCTTCGACCCAATCCCGGGTCCAGGGCCACTATGTGGACAACACCGACGTGCGCCAGTACTACAAGCTCGACCCACAGCGCCAGAGCCAGCAGCGCCTGAGCTACGACGGGCGGGCGGTACCGGCTGCCGAAGCGCGTCAGCAGAACCTGGTGGATATCCCGATACTGCAAGCCTACTTGCAGGGCATTGTCACGCGCTTGTCCAAGGGCTGGCCGGGGGAGTTGCCGCCGCTACAGGTGAAGATCACCGACAGCTATGGGTTCGGGCCGTCGGCAGACCCTTACGGCAACCTGTTCGTGCCGCTGGGCATGCTCGACAACGTTGCCAGCGAAGATGAAATCGCTGCGATGCTTGGCCATGAAATGAGCCACGTGCTGTTGCATCACCATGACCGCATGGCCGCCTTCCAGCAGCAGAAAGACATGTTTACCACCGTGGCCTCCACGGTCGCCTTGGCCACCATGGCTGCCGATACGGGCGTCGACCGCAGCTCCGGGACGATGAAACTGTTCAGTAAAGACCCGGCCGGCACACAAAAGACCATCGGTAACACCGTGCTGTACACCGCACTGGCCAATACCTTTTCCGACCAGGTGTGGAGCACCGCCTGGGGCCGCAGCCAGGAAGACCAGGCCGACCTGCTCGGCACCGACTTGATGATCCGCGCCGGTTACGCCCCGCGCGCAGCCACCCATAGCCTGGAGCGCCTCAATGACTTCCAGGGCAAGCAGAAGCCATTGCTCACGGGCTTTCTCACAGCGCGCAAGAATGCCATGCAGGATTCGCTGCAGCAGTTCAATCTCAACCAGTTCACCAAAGAGCTCGACGTGCTGGTCAAGGACGGCTTGACCACCGGCATCACCGCGACCACGCAATACTTCAACCGCTCGCACATGTCGGCGATGGACCGTGACACCGAGCTGCGCCAGTACTTGCAACGCGAATATCGCCAGGAACGCCGCGCCCGGGTCAACCCGCAAAGCTGGTCGAAGATGAAAAACACGCCCCAAGTGGCGAAGGCCTTGCAGGGTTATAAAGATGCGTATTTTGCTATCGATGCCCTGGAGAAAAACAAAGTGCCGGATGCCGAAAGGTTTATCCGTCAGGCACTGGCCTCGCCGGTCAAGGATCAGCCGAGCATTCGGCGCACCGCCTATACCGTGCGCCTGGCCCAGGGTAAAAACAGCGAAGCGCTGAAAGAGTTGCAGGCGATCAAGGACTGGTCCCTGGCTGGCCCTTCTACCTATGACTTGATGATCAGCTACCACCTCAAGCGGGGTGATGGGCAATCGGCACTGGCGATGATCGACAAGGCCGAACGTAATCTGGGCTCGGAAGAACTGTTTATCACCGAAAAGCTGCTGGCCAACCAGCAGTTGCAGAATACGCAGCAGGTACAAACCGTGCTGCGCAAATGCGAGCAATACCCCGCGCGCAAGGAAAACTGCAAGAAGCTTGCGCCGGTCAAGGCCTGACATTCAGGACACACCCTACAGGCGAAACCACTCGGCGCCAGGCAATAAAAAACCCCGAACCAGTCGGGGTTTTTTATTGCCTGGAATCAGGCGCGACGCTCGATCAATTAGAAAACGTTGATCGGGTAGTCGGCGAACAGACGGATTTCGTTACCGCCAGTGTTGTACTTGCTGGCGTTATCGGAAACGCGCAACCACGAGGCGCGAGCACGCAGGCTCAGGTCTTTGGCTGGGCCGCTTTGAACAACGTATTTGAACTGGTTGAAGATTTCACGCTCGGTGCCATCGCCACGGCCGCTGCCGTCGTCGATGTTGGTACCACGCACATAGGCGATGTTGTAGGTCAGGCCCGGTACGCCGAAAGTGGCGAAGTCGATGCCGTAACCTGCTTGCCAGGAGCGCTCGTCCTTGCCGTTGAAGTCAGACCAGTAGGAGTTGGCCAGCAAGATGGTATTGCCGCCGTCGCCGATGCCGCCAGCATTGCGGTAGCCACCGTACAGGTAACCGGTGTCGCCGGTGCTGCGCTGGTGAGCGATGGTGAAGCTGTGCGGGCCAACAGCCCACGTGGCGCCCAGGCTCCAGATCTTGTTGTCGCGAGCGTCCGCATCACCTTGGTTTTCCAGGGCGAAGCTGCGGTCGAGCTTGGTTTTGTAGCCGTTGAAGTCAAACGTCAGCGACTGCTTCTCTGGCAGGGCCAGCACGTAGTTGACGTTGACGTATTGCTTCTTCAGCACGTCCTGCATGTCGGAGGCGTACAGGGCAGCCGACAGGCTTTCGGTAAATTTGTAGCTACCACCAATGTAGTCGATGCTTTTCAGGCGGCCGCTGTCGGTGCCTTCCATGCTCTTGCGCGCTTCTTTGGTGAAGTGACCCGCGTCCAGTTGCAGACCGGCGATCTCTTTGGAGACGATCGACGTACCGGTGTAGGTTTCCGACAACAGGCGGGAGTTGTCGTACTGCAGCACAGGTACAGCCGGGAACTGGTCGCCGTACTTGAGTACGGTGTTGGAAACGCGGAACTTCACGGCTGCGCCACCTTTGGCCAGGTCGTGTGGTGCCGAGCCAGGGTTCCGCTGGCCGTTTTCATCAACAGTGCCGTTGCCCTGCTTGAAGAAGTCGATACCGCCGGCGCCAGCGCGACCTTTACCACCATCCAGACGAATAGCGTATTGACCAATCACATCCACACCCACACCGACGGTGCCTTGGGTGAAGCCGGACTCGAACTTGCCGATGAAGCCTTGGCCCCATTCAGCTTTGTCCTTCTCGCCATTTTTTTTGTCACGGCTGATGTAGGCGTTACGTGCGGCGATGTTCAGGTGGCTGTCTTCAACAAAACCCTTGGATTGCTCCTGGTCGTTTGCCATTGCTGTCGATGCGCTCAAAATCCCCAGAGCGATCAGACTCATCCGTTGCTTCAACATGTTCTTATATTCCTTATTACGGGTTGAGTACGCGCTGTGACACCAGGCTCCGTGTTGCTTTTTTCTGGTGTCGACTTTTTTCCGCAAAAAGAAGGCCCGCGGACGACTGAACTGCCGCAGGCCTTTTTTATTGGATTTAGTCATGGTGGTTAGCCACAGGCGTTGGGCGCAATCCTATGCGGGCATTGAACTAAGTGTCAATTTCGTGAATCGTCTGTATTTAGGCGATATTCGTCTAAGCAGCGAGCTAAAGCGCTGCAATGAACGTCACCAAATGTGGCTGCACACGGACAAAAACACATTAAGTAACAAATCTAACAGGCAGCACCATAGGGAATAGATAACACGCGCAAATGCAAAGCATTACCATTCGCGCACTATTTCCCTGCCAGACCATTTGGATACTCACCCCCATGCTTGTCCCGCGCCTGACGCCCATTTCCTTAGGGCTCTCTTTTTTGCTGTCTGTCGGTTTTGCCAATGCGACCACGGTATTGCCTGAAACCTCGATTAACGCCGAGGCTGACGAAGATGACCCACGCGTCAAGGAAACCAGCACCGCCACTCGCACCGCCACGTCCGTGCGCTACGTGCCCCAGGCCATCGATTCCGTGAAGACCGAAAGCCTGCGCTCCTACGGAACCAACGACCTGGGCCAGGCATTAAGCGGCATCCCTAACGTCAGCAGCGGCGCCGACACGCGCTTCGACAGTTTGCGCATACGCGGTTTTGACGCGAGCAACGATTTCTATCTGGACGGCATCCGCGACGACAGCCAGTACGTGCGCGACCTGCATAACATCGAGCGCATCGAAGTGCTCAAGGGCCCGGCTGCGGTGCTGTACGGGCGCGGAGGCCAGGGTGGGATCGTCAACCGCGTCAGCAAACTGCCTACCCAGGGGCAGAAATCCAGCATCGAAGCCCAAGGCGGCAGCAATGATTTGCGCAGCCTGTATGCCGACCTGAGCACCGATCCGACTGACACCATCAGCCTGCGCTTGAACATGGGCAACCAGGACAACAACAGCTTTCGCGATGGCGTCAGTGGCAACCGCCAGTTGTTCGCACCGTCGATGAGCTGGCAGCTCACCCCTGAGCTGAACTGGCTGGTGCAATACGAATACAGCCGCTACAACCGCACGCCGGACCGCGGCATCCCCGGGGTCAACGGGCGTCCGGCCGATGTGAGCCGCAGCACCACCTATTTTGATAGCGGCGATTACATCGACGATACATCCCAGTCCCTGCGTTCCAAGCTCGCCTATGAGCTCAACGCCAACTGGCAACTGCGCCACACCCTCGGCGTGTTCAAGCTCGACAGCGATTTCGACAACACCTACCAGACCGGCTACGACCCGAAAACCAACACCGTCAGCCGACAGCACTGGCAGCAGGACCTGACCACCCGCAATGTGTTCAACAACCTTGAGCTGGAAGGTGGTTTCGACACCTTCGGCCTGGAGCACCGCCTGCTCACCGGTATTGAGCTGGGCAGCCAGCGCCGCGATCCGAAGCTGTACTCCGCTACCGCCGTCAATCGAGGCGGCCAGGCCGTGCCGAGCCTGAACCTCAACCAGCCCAATCGCCACCTGAGCCACACCGGGCGCATGAGCGTTTCGAGCAACAACCACACCGAAGTCGAAAGTCGCGCCCTGTACGTTCAGGACCAACTGCGTCTGAATGACCAGTGGCAGCTCCTGGGCGGGCTGCGTTACGACCGCTTTGAAGTGGACACCACCAGCAAGTTGCTCAACACCCAGCAAAACGTGAAGAGCCACAGCACCAGCCCACGCGTCGGCCTGGTGTGGACGCCGCTGGAGCACCATTCGTTCTATGCCTCGTGGAGCAAGACCTTCACACCCGCAGGCGGCGGTCTGATCGGTATCACGCCGAATGCGGCAGGCGGCGCCAATGACCTGAGCCCCGAGCTGACCAAGCAAAAAGAAATCGGCGTGAAAAGCGACTGGCTCGACGACCGCCTGAGCACCACCCTGGCCGTGTACGAACTGGAACTCTACAACCGCCGCACCAGCGACCCGCTGGACCGCACCATTACCCTGCTCACAGGCTTGCAACGCTCACGCGGCGTGGAGCTGACCGCCACCGGCAAGATCGTCGACAATTGGTACGTACGCGGCGGCGTGGGGCTGCAGGACGCCAAGGTGGAGAAGGACAACAACGGCTTTGAAGGCAAACGGATCAGCGATGTAGCCAAGCGTAATGCCAGCCTGTTCATCACCTGGAAGCCCGAAATGGGTTGGTACGCGGAAACCGGCTTGACCCTGGTGGGTGATCGTTACGCCGACAACCTCAACACTGTGGTGCTGCCGGGTTATGGGCGCTGGGATGCACTGGCCGGGTTTCGTCAGAAGGAATGGGACGTCAGGGCGGCACTGAACAATATCGCCGACAAGAACTACTATGCCTCGGCGACCAGCGCGGCGCAGATTCAACCGGGAGAGCCGCGTAGCCTGGTCGTCACCGGTACCTACAGTTTCTAAGGCCGAATAAATGAAACCTGTGGGAGGGGCTTGCTCCCTCCCACATAAGGTCTCAGCGCGCCTTAGAGTTACACATCAGGTCACACAGCTCGCGCACTTCATCCTCCGTGAACAACCCCGCCGGGTAGCGTTCACGCATCACGCTGCGCCAGTCAGGCGCTTGCCTGATCTGTCTCGAGCCGTTTGCCTTCAACCAGAGCGCCAGCGCATGGATCGCGTCGCCGTTAACCCGCGTCGGGTGGAACGGGCGCGTGTAGATAGGGTTGATATCGGCATTCATTTCAGCGCTCTCTCCTGCTGCGTGAGCGGCTAACTTACTCAAGGTTTGTGACAGAACTGTGCAGTCATCACCCTGGGCCACTGTTACAACAGCGATACAAGAGCTATGCCAATTCCCAGTGTTCATTGGCATTCGGGTATAAAAAAGCCCGCAACCTGGTTGGGCCGCGGGCTTGCCGGGCACACTGCAATCGCACCGTGCCCGCTTGCCATCAAGGCGTTGTTACAACTGCACTCAATTTCTCTGCGGGGCCGGCTGTTGTTGAGTCAGGCAATGAATATTGCCACCGCCCAGTAACAGTTCGCGCCCCGGCACCATCACCACCTCGTGCTGGGGGAACAGGTTCTGCAGGATCTGCTTGGCCTGGCTGTCCAGCGGGTCGTCGAAACTCGGCGCGATGATGCCGCCGTTGACGATCAGGAAGTTGACGTAGGAACCGGCCAACCGCACGGTCGGGTTACGTTCCTGGCTGCCGTCCACCGGGTCGACACCGGCGCACTCCTCCTCAGTGGCGTATAGCGGCCCCGGGATCGGCATTTTATGCACGATGAACGAGCGGCCTTGGGCATCGGTGCTGTTTTGCAGTACATCCATTGCCGCATGGCAGCGTGCGTAGTTCGGATCTTGTGGGTCATCGGTCCAGGCCAGCAACACTTCACCCGGGCGCACGTAGCAACAGAAGTTATCCACATGGCCGTCGGTTTCATCGTTGAACAGGCCGTCCGGCAACCAGATGATCTTATCCACCGCCAGGTGATCGCTGAGCACCGCTTCGATCGCTGCTCGATCAAGGTGCGGGTTGCGATTGCGGTTCAACAGGCATTCTTCGGTGGTGATAAGGGTGCCTTCGCCGTCCACATGGATCGAACCGCCTTCGAGCACCAAGCCTTCAGTACGGTAGCGCGGCGCACGTTCGATCTCGAGGATCTTGCCACCCACCTGGGAATCACGGTTCCACGGCGAATAAAGGCCGCCGTCGAAACCACCCCAGGCGTTGAAATCCCAGTTCACACCCCGTACTTCGCCACTGTCGTTGATCACGAATGTCGGGCCGGTATCCCGCACCCAGGCATCGTCACTGGACATCTCCACCAAGCGGATATTGGGCACATCCAGGCGCGCACGGGCGTTCTCGTACTGGCCGGCGGAAACTGCAACGGTCACCGGTTCAAAGCGGGCAATGGCCTTGGCCACGGCCACATGGGCTGCCTGCGCGGGCTTGCCGCCCAGGCGCCAGTTGTCAGGGCGCTCAGGCCAGATCATCCAGGTTTGGGTCTGTGGCGCCCATTCGGCAGGCATGTGGAAGCCATCGGCGCGAGGGGTGCTGTGCAGGGTGGTCATGGCGATCAGGGCTCCGAATGGGGTGAAGTTCGACTTTATAACGGATAAAAATCGGCTTTAAAAGCGGTTAATCTGGATTAACATTCATAAATACATGAAGTAGTCGATAACTATCGAAAAGCGATTGTGGCGTGGTCATCACGGCAGATTTACAGAACAAAGCCGCCATGCGTGCTGTCCATAGTGCCGCTTGAACAGGCACGATGGGTCAACAGGGGCAACAACATTGTGACGGCGTTTGTTTTTTCAGACGTCTATATCGCCATTGTTCAGGGGCTTTAATCAACCCCTTATGCTCGCGGCGCTTGCGCCGGCCCGATTCACAACTCAAGCTATGCTTCTTTCGCCCAATGTCCGTCTAAGGAAAAGGCCCTCGACATGCGCATTCTCATCACCGGCGGCGCCGGATTTATTGGCTCGGCCCTGATCCGGCACTTGATTCAACACACTGAGCATGAAGTGCTCAACCTGGACAAGCTGACTTACGCCGGCAACCTCGAGTCGCTGGCCAGTATCGCGTCCAACAGCCGCTATGAGTTCGTCCAGGCCGATATCATCGACCAGGCCACCGTGAGCGCCATACTTGCGCGCTTCCAGCCTGACGCCATCATGCATTTGGCGGCTGAATCCCACGTCGACCGTTCCATTGACGGCCCGTCGGATTTTATCCAGACCAATATCGTTGGCACCTATAGCCTGTTGGAGGCCACCCGGGCCTACTGGCAGAAGCTGGCAGAACCGGCGAAGAGCGCGTTTCGTTTCCACCACATCTCCACTGACGAGGTCTACGGCGACCTGCACGGCGTGGACGATCTCTTCACCGAGACCACGCCTTACGCCCCCAGCTCGCCGTATTCCGCGAGCAAGGCGGCCTCAGACCACCTGGTACGCGCCTGGCAGCGCACCTATGGCCTGCCGGTGCTGCTGACCAACTGCTCGAACAACTACGGGCCGTTCCACTTCCCCGAAAAGTTGATCCCACTGGTAATCCTCAACGCCCTCGCGGGCAAGCCGCTGCCGGTGTATGGCGATGGCTTGCAGGTGCGTGACTGGCTGTTCGTCGAGGACCATGCCCGCGCGCTGCTTAAAGTGGTAACCACTGGGGTTGTGGGCGAGACCTACAACATCGGCGGCCATAACGAACAGAAGAACATCGACGTGGTACGTGGCATCTGCGCCCTGTTGGAAGAGCTGGCGCCACAACGCCCAGCCGGCGTGGAGAAATTCACCGACCTGATCACCTTCGTCAAGGATCGCCCGGGCCACGACCAACGCTACGCCATCGATGCCAGCAAGATCGAGCGTGAACTGGGCTGGGTTCCGGAAGAAACCTTTGAGACCGGCCTGCGCAAGACCGTGCAGTGGTACCTCGATAACCTGGAATGGTGCCGCAGGGTCCAGGATGGCAGTTATCAAGGTGAACGATTGGGCAACACTGACGCAAAGGATTTGATCGCATGATGAAGGGCATTGTATTGGCCGGCGGTTCCGGCACCCGTTTGCACCCCATTACCCTGGGCGTGTCCAAGCAGCTGTTGCCGGTGTATGACAAGCCAATGATCTACTACCCGATCTCAGTGCTGATGCTGGCGGGGATCAAGGACATCCTGGTGATCTCTACCCCGGTGGATCTGCCGCAGTACCGTAACCTGCTGGGCGACGGCAGCCAGTTCGGTGTGCGCTTCAGCTATGCGGAGCAGCCTTCGCCGGATGGCCTGGCCCAGGCGTTTATCATCGGTGAAGAATTCATTGGTAATGATCCTGTGTGCTTGATCCTGGGGGATAACATCTTCCATGGTCAGCATTTCAGCGATCAATTGCGCGGCGCAGCCGGACGCCCTTCGGGCGCTACCGTCTTCGGTTACTGGGTCAAAGACCCAGAGCGTTTCGGTGTAATCGACTTCGACCAAGAAGGCCGTGCCCTGTCCATCGAAGAAAAACCGTTGAAGCCAAAGTCCCACTACGCCGTGACTGGCCTGTATTTCTACGACAACGACGTGATCAAGATCGCCAAGGCGGTCAAGCCATCGCCACGCGGCGAGCTGGAAATCACTGACATCAACAATGCCTACCTCCAGCGCGGTGATCTGCACGTAGAGCGATTCGGCCGCGGGTTCGCCTGGCTGGATACCGGCACCCACGACAGTCTGTTGGAAGCCTCTACCTACGTACAGACCATCGAACACCGCCAAGGCTTGAAAGTAGCCTGCCTGGAAGAGATCGCCTACGAGAACGGCTGGATCGACCGTGACTATCTGCTGGAGCGCGCCAAATACTTCGGCAAAACCGGCTATGGCCAGTACTTGTACATGCTCGCCGGGAACACTAAATGAATGTAACCGCCACTGAGTTGCCCGGTGTATTGATCATCCAACCCGAGGTTTTTGGCGATGAGCGCGGCTTTTTCTATGAGAGTTTCAATGCTCGTGAGTTTGAAAAAGCCAGCGGGCTGCAACTGCAATTTGTGCAGGACAACCACTCACGCTCGCAAAAGGGCGTGCTCAGGGGCCTGCACTATCAGGTAGAACACGCCCAGGGAAAACTGGTGCGTGTGACGGCTGGCGAAGTCCTGGACGTGGCGGTGGATATCCGCCGCAGCTCCCCGCACTTCGGCAAATGGACCAGCGTGCGACTGTCTGCCGAAAATAATCGCCAGTTGTGGATCCCACCGGGTTTTGCCCACGGTTTCGTGGTGCTGAGCGATTACGCCGAATTCCTCTACAAGACCACGGATTACTACACGCCCTCTGCGGAGCGTTGCATTCGTTGGAACGACGCGGATCTCAACATCGATTGGCAGCTCAACGGCACGCCGACGCTGTCCGCCAAGGATCAAAACGGTGCAAACCTGAAAGACGCGGACTTATTCCTGTGACGGCTTCCCTGAAAATCCTCATCACCGGCCAACACGGCCAAGTCTCCCAAGAGCTGCAACAGCGGCTCCAGGGCCTGGGCGAGCTCATCGTCCTGGGCCGCGACCAGCTTGACCTGGCCAACGCCGACCTGATCCGCCAACAGGTACGCGCCCATCGCCCCGGCCTGATCATCAACGCGGCCGCCCACACCGCCGTCGATCTGGCCGAGAGCGAACCGGACGCAGCCTTTGCCATCAACGCTGTCGCCCCCGGCATCCTCGCCGAGGAAGCCAAGGCATTGGGCATCCCGCTGATCCACTACTCGACCGACTACGTGTTCGACGGCAGCAAACCTGCCCCGTACACCGAAAACGACACGCCAAACCCATTGGGTGTCTACGGCCAGAGCAAGCTGGCAGGCGAGCAGGCGATTGCTGCCGTGGGTGGCCAATACCTGATTCTGCGCACCAGCTGGGTGTATTCCAGCCACGGCAAGAACTTCCTGCTGACCATGCAACGCCTGCTGCAGGAAAAACCGCAGATGCGCATCGTGGCCGACCAGATCGGCGCGCCGACCTGGGCCGGAACCATCGCCAACAGCACCCGTGTGCTGATTGAGCAGTGGCAAGCCGGCAAGGCCGGGGAATGGGGTATCTACCACCTCACCGCCCAAGGCGAAACCTCGTGGTTCGGCTTCGCCGAGGCCATTGGCGCGCAGCTGCGGGCCGACGGGAAAGCCTGCGCCGAACTGGAGCCGATCCCTTCCAGCGCCTACCCGACGCCCGCCAAGCGCCCGCTGAACTCGCGCCTGGACTGCAAGCGGCTGCAGCAGCAATGGCAGGTCAGCCAGCCGCAGTGGCAGGACGCATTGCAAGAGTGTCTTGCACAGCAGCACTAGGCATAATGCGCCTGTACCCACAGGCGCGATCCCCATGACTCCACCCCTTGCGCGACGACCCCGCTGGCGCAGCCTTGCCCTGCTGGCATTATGCCTGGCACCGCTGTTGTGGCCACTGGAGCACCTGGCCGAGCGCTATTACCGCAGCGAACTGGCCGGGCAGAATCGTCAGACCCTCGACCTCTACGTCGCCAACCTGCTGGGCACCCTGCACCGCTACGAAGTGCTGCCGCAGATCCTCGGCGACCTGCCGGCCCTGCGCACCGCGCTGGACGCGCCCCAGGTCAGCACCAACCTGGTCAACGCCAACCTGCTGCTCAAGGACGTCGCCGCCCAGGCCGGGGTGGAAGTGATGTATTTGATGGACACCACCGGCAAGACCCTGGCCGCGTCCAACTGGGACAAACAAGACAGTTTTGTCGGGCGCAATTTTTCCTTTCGCCCCTATTTCAGCGAGGCCATGGCCGGGCGCCTGGGGCGATTTTTCGGCCTGGGCACCACCTCGGCCAAACGCGGCTACTTTTTTGCCGCAGCGGTACGTGATGGCGACACGATCATCGGTGTGCTGGTGGTGAAGGTCGACCTGGACCACACCGAAAGCCTGTGGGGTAATACCCCGGAACAATTGCTGGTCACCGACCACAACGGCGTGGTGATCCTCACCTCACGCCCGCAATGGCGGTTCCGCGCCACGCGGCCACTGACCACCGAAGAACGCCAGGCCATCATTGCCATCCAGCCCTACCCGACCCGCGACCCGCAACCGCTGAGCCTGAGCAGCAGCGCCTGGCTGCGCCAATCCACGGCCATCGCCGAGACCGGCTGGAACGTGGAAATCCTCGCACCACGCTCGCTGATCAACCGCCCGGTGCGCACAGTGATGGCCGTCGGCGGTGCCACACTGTTGGTGCTGATGCTGTTGCTGGGCTTGATCATGCAGCGCCGCCGGCATTACCTGGAACGCATCGCCTTCGAAGCCAAGGCTCGCCGCGAGTTGGAAATGCGCGTGGCCGAGCGTACCAGCGACCTGGAGGGCCTGAACCGGCGCCTGAAACAGGAAGTGCTCGAGCGTGAGCACGCCCAGCAGGAACTGGTGCGCGCCCAGGATGACCTGGTGCAGGCCGGCAAACTTTCGGCACTGGGGACCATGTCAGCGAGCATCAGCCATGAACTGAATCAACCGCTGGCAGCGATTCGCAGCTATGCCGAAAACGCCGAAATCCTGCTCGACCACGAGCGCACCAACGATGCCCGCGGCAACCTCAAGCTGATCAGCGAATTGACCGGGCGCATGGCCTCGATCATCGCCCACCTGCGCGCCTTCGCCCGTCGCGACCGCCATGCACCGGAGAGCGTGGCCCTGCAACCGGCGCTGGACGACGCCCTGGCGTTGCTGGCCAAACGGCGGCGCTCGATGGAAGTGGAGCTGATCCGCGACCTGCCGGAGGCAACCCTGTGGGTGCAGGCCGGTGAAACCCGCCTGCGCCAAGTGCTGGGCAACCTGTTGGCCAATGCCCTCGACGCCCTCACCGAAAAAGGCCCGCCGCGCAAACTCTGGCTGAGTGCCGAAACCACTGCGCAGGGCGTCAACCTGTACATTCGCGACAATGGCCCGGGCTTTTGCATGGAAGCCCTGGGCCGCGCCAGCGAGCCGTTCTACACCACCAAGACGCGCACCCAGGGCCTGGGCTTGGGCCTGGCGATCTGCGACACCCTGATGCGTGCCTTTGGCGGCGAACTGCTGTTCGCCAACCACAAGGAAGGCGGCGCGCTGTTAACCTTGAAATTGCGTGCCGGCTCGCCGGGCGTCAGTCTGCAACCGTCCGAGGACCGCAGTGTATGAGTATCGATAACCAGATTCAGGTGGTGTTGATCGACGACGATCCCCACCTGCGTCAGGCCTTGTGCCAGACCCTGGACCTGGCCGGGCTGAAAGTCCTGCCCCTGGGCGAAGCCAGCGGCCTCACCGCACGCTTGTCGCGGGACTGGCCGGGGGTGGTAGTCAGCGATATCCGCATGCCCGGCATGGATGGCCTGGAACTGCTGGCCGAACTGCACGGTCAGGACCCGGACCTGCCGGTGCTGCTGATCACCGGCCATGGCGACGTGCCGCTGGCGGTGCAAGCCATGCGGGCCGGCGCTTATGACTTCCTGGAAAAACCCTTCGCCAGCGACGCCCTGCTCGACAGCGTGCGCCGCGCCCTGGCCCTGCGCCGCCTGGTGCTGGACAACCGCAGCCTGCGCCTGGCCCTCAGTGATCGCCAGCAACTGAGCACACGCCTGGTGGGGCATTCGCCGCAAATGTTGCGCCTGCGCGAGCAAATTGGGGCGCTGGCCGCGACCAAGGCCGATGTGCTGATCCTGGGCGAAACCGGGGCGGGGAAAGAAGTCGTCGCCCGTGCGCTGCATGACCTGTCGAACCGCCGCAGCGGCCCGTTTGTGGCGATCAACGCCGGGGCGCTGGCCGAGTCGGTGGTGGAAAGCGAACTGTTCGGCCATGAGCCGGGGGCGTTTACCGGTGCGCAGAAACGTCGCATCGGCAAGTTTGAATTCGCCAATGGCGGCACGCTGTTCCTCGATGAAATCGAAAGCATGAGCCTGGATGTACAGGTCAAGTTGCTGCGCCTGTTGCAGGAGCGCGTGGTGGAGCGACTGGGGGGCAATCAGCTGATCCCGCTGGATATCCGCATTATCGCCGCTACCAAGGAAGACCTGCGCCAGGCAGCCGACCAGGGCCGCTTCCGAGCCGACTTGTATTACCGCCTGAATGTCGCGCCGCTGCGCATTCCGCCTTTGCGCGAGCGTGGCGAAGATGCGCTGATGTTGTTCCAGCACTTCGCCGACGAGGCCAGCAGCCGTCATGGCCTGCCCCTGCATGAGCTGCAACCGGGCCAGCGCGCGCTATTGCTGCGCCACAGCTGGCCGGGCAATGTGCGCGAACTGCAAAACGCTGCGGAGCGTTTCGCCCTGGGCCTGGAGTTGGCGCTGGACAACACCCAGGACAACCCGGCAGCCGGCGTGCTGACCTCCACCCCTGGCGGCCTGAGCGAGCAGGTCGAGCAGTTCGAGAAGAGCCTGATCGCCGCCGAACTGACCCGCCCCCACAGTTCCCTGCGCAGCCTCGCAGAAGCCCTGGGCGTGCCACGCAAGACGTTGCACGACAAACTGCGCAAGCACGGCCTGAACTTCGCCGACAGCGCCAACCACGGCGCTGACGACGAGTGACAACCGCAACCTGCCAAGAGGCCTACATGAGTCGCGACAGCCGTTATCTGGAATCCATTTTGCACCACGATATCCCCCTCACCCGGGAGATGGGTCTGAAGGTGCTCGACTGGCAGGACGACCAACTGCATCTGCATTTACCTTTGCAAGCCAACATCAACCATAAGAGCACCATGTTCGGCGGCAGCCTTTATTGCGGCGCCGTGCTCGCGGGTTGGGGTTGGCTGCACCTGAAATTGCGCGAAGAAGGGATTGAAGACGGGCATATCGTGATTCAGGAAGGGCAGATCAGTTATCCGTTGCCGGTGACGCAGGATGCGACAGCCATTTGCGCAGCGCCGGAAGAGAAGGTGTGGAAGCGTTTTTTGGCGACGTACAAGCGTCATGGGCGGGCGCGGTTGGCGCTGGAGACATGGATTGTGAATGCAGGTAGCGTAGAGAGGGCAGTTACCTTTACCGGCCAGTACGTCCTGCACCGCTAAAAAGTGTGGGAGGGGGCTTGCTCCCGATAGCGGTGTATCAGCCAAGTATCTAGTGACTGAATCATCGCCATCGGGAGCAAGCCCCCTCCCACACTTTGCCCTGTTGTGATCTTAAGATCTGGCCAGGGTCAATAGGCGTTCGCGCCATGCAGCCTTCGCGGGCAGCGCCAAAAAGAATGGGTTTAACAACGATTCCCGTGCCGGGTAGCTGAACGGTTGCCCATTCAACTCCAACACCTCGCCCCCTGCCCCTTCCAGCACCCCCTGGGCCGCCGCAGTATCCCACTGTGACGTCGGCGCCAGGCGTGGATAGCAATCGGCGCTGCCTTCGGCCAACAGGCAGAACTTCAACGAGCTGCCGATATTCGCCAGTTTCAGCTCGCCCAAACCTTCGCTCAAACCATCCAGCAGGCGCTCTTGCTCGGCGCTGGTATGGCGACGGCTGGCCACCACGGTAAACGCTTCGCCCGCAGCCGGGGTCTGGCGTACTTGAATCTGCTTGGGCGCGGCATTTACATCCGAACGCCAAGCCCCAAGGCCCGCGCCGCCGAAATAGCAACGGCCAGTGGTAGGCATTGATACCACGCCGAATACCACGCGACCCTGTTCGATCAGGGCAATATTGACGGTGAACTCTTCGCTGCCAGAAATGAATTCCTTGGTGCCATCCAGCGGATCCACCAACCACCAACGCTGCCAGCCGGCTCGCACGCTTTGATCGATATTGGCATCCTCTTCGGACAGTACCGGAATGCTTGGATCCAGAGCAGTAAGGCCAGCGAGAATCAGATGATGGGCGGCCAGATCGGCAGCCGTTACCGGCGAATCATCCGCTTTTGAAGTCACGGCGACATCGGCGCGCCAGTACGGCAGGATGGCTTCACCGGCCTGACGCGCCAGTTCAATGACAGGGGCGATAAATGGGTGGCCTAAAAACAGTTCGCTCATGCGTTGAACGCTCCACGCTGGATCAACAGGTCTCTTACCAAGTAAAGCGCGGCCAGGGCGCGGCCTTCGCTGAATTGCTCGTTTTGCGCAAGCGCCGACAACTCACGCAGGTTGACCCGCTCCACGCGCATCGGTTCAGGCTCATCGCCTTCAAGGCGTTCTTCGTACAGATCGGTGGCCAGCACCACCTGGATTTTCTGGCTCATATAACCAGGCGACAACGACAGTTCGGTGATGTGTTCCAACTGCCGTGCGCCGTAGCCGGCTTCTTCCTTGAGTTCGCGATCCGCCGCCGCCAGCACATCCTCGCCCGGCTCGATCAAACCTTTGGGCAAGGACAACTCATACTCGTCAGTGCCACCGCAGTACTCTTCCACCAGCAGCGCATGGTCCTCGTCGATCATCGCCACGATCATCACCGCCCCGTAGCCCGTGCCGCGCCCCACCAGACGCTCGTAGGTCCGTTCAACGCCATTGGAAAAGCGCAATTGCACTTCCTCCACGCGGAACAAACGGCTACTGGCGACTATTTCGCGGGCGAGGACGGTGGGCTTCTGGCGCATAAGCGGCTCCTTGGCGTGATCGGGTTACTATACCGTGGCTTTTCCGATTGTCTGTGTCGGATATCTTTACTTACATGAGAACGCACCATGCCCTCTTTGCCCTGGCACGCCATCGACACCGTCCTGCTGGACATGGACGGCACTTTGCTCGACCTGCATTACGACAACCACTTTTGGATGGAGCACCTGCCCCAGCGTTACGCCGAACTGCACGGCGTGAGCCGCGCCATGGCCGAGATGGAGTTGCAGCCGCTGTTCGAGCGTAACGCCGGACAGTTGCAATGGTACTGCCTGGATTTCTGGAGCACTGAGCTGGCGATCCCGGTGCGCGAACTCAAGCTGGAAACCGCCCACCTGATCGCCCTGCGCCCGGATGCCGATACGTTCCTGGCGGCGATCAAGCAGGCCGGCAAGCGCGTGATCCTGATCACCAATGCTCATCGTGATTCGCTGTCATTGAAGTTGGAACGCATTGAACTGGCGCCGTATTTCGAGCGGTTGATCAGCTCCCATGACTACGGTTTCCCCAAGGAAAACCCGCAATTCTGGGCAGCCTTGCAAGCCGACATCCGTTTCGATCCGGCCCGTAGCCTCTTTATCGATGACACCTTGCCGATCCTGCGCAGCGCCCGCGATTTCGGCGTGGGGCATCTGCTGGCGGTGAAAGAGCCCGATAGCAAGAAAGGGCCAAAGGACACGGCAGAGTTTGCAGCAGTAGAAGGTTACCGCGATCTCATTGCCGGACTCTAAACCCATGTGGGAGGGGGCTTGCTCCCGATAGCAGTGTTCAGTCACCTGATACTTGGCTGACACACCGCTATCGGGAGCAAGCCCCCTCCTACATTTTGTCCTGCGTATTATTCAGGGATACGCAGTGTCTGGCCTGGGTAGATCTTGTCCGGGTGCGACAACAGTGGTTTGTTGGCCTCGAAGATCTTGTTGTACTGGTTGGCGTTACCGTACACCGCCAGGGAAATCGCGCTGAGGGTGTCGCCCTTTTTCACCACGACGAAACGAGCAGCGGCAACCGCAGGGCCCGATACAGTGATCTGATCATCCACGCTCGCCACACCAGCAATGTTGCCCAACGCCAACAGAATCTTCTCTTTCTCTTCCTGCGTGGCAACTTCACCAGTTACCGTGACCTTGTCGCCATCCACCGTGGTCTGCACGTTTGGATTACCCAGGCCCACCTTGCTCACATGCTCCTTCAACTGCTCGCTCGCATTCGCATTACCCGGCGTCAACAGGTCGACAATCTTTTCGCCGGCTTCTTTGATAAAACTGAAAATACTCATGGTGCGCTCTCCTTGGGATTTAATTTCCAGATGCCCAAGACTAGACCAGTCCTACAGACTTGGGTTCCAGACCGACCAAAGACTCAAAAGTGCTGAAATCATCCGCCCTTGGAATAAGCCCGCAGTGAAGCGGCAAATCAGCCGTGATCGACGCCATCTATCAACAGATCAATACTGGCAATTAGACGCGACCCTTTGTCGCGCCTAGTCTAAACACTGATCAATCCGCCGGTGGTACTGCCCCATGAACGCCAAGCGCCCAAACTGCGCGGCGCCCGCACTCGAAACGACCGCGCCCGTCGCCAGCCAGAGTTATCAATACTGCAATCTTGGACACACTGAAGTCGCCAGTACTGCGCTGGCCGAAGAGGTGGCGTTGGCGATTGCCTATAACGATATCAGCCAGGCGGTGATGCTGGTGACGCCCACAGACCTGGAAGACTTCATTGTCGGCTTCAGCCTCGGCAGCGGCATTATCACCGACGTCAGCGACATCTATGATCTGAAAATCAGCGGCTCCGGCTCTGCCCAATATGCTCAGGTGCAGATTTCCAGCCGTGCATTCTGGAACCTCAAGCAGCAGCGCCGCCAATTGGCGGGCACCAGCGGTTGCGGCCTGTGCGGAGTAGAAGCGGTTGAACAGGCACTGCCAGACCTGCAAGTGCTGCCCGGCGCGCCCTTGCCGCCCACCGAATGGCTCGATGGCCTGCGCCAGCGCATCAGTGCATTCCAGCCACTGGGCCAGTACAGCGGCGCAGTGCATGCGGCGGTGTTCATGAACAATCAGGGCGAATTGCTGCTGGGTCGCGAGGACATCGGCCGGCATAACGCCCTGGATAAATTGATCGGCGCCTTGATCCGCGCAAATATCCCGACCAACGGCGGTCTGGCGATTGTCACCAGTCGCTGCAGCCTCGAATTGATCCAGAAAGTCCTGCGCGCGGGCATCCAGACCCTGGTCAGCCTGTCGTCACCCACCGGCCTGGCCTTGCAATGGGCGCGTCGGCACAACCTCAATCTCATCCACTTGCCACAGAAAAGCGCGCCACGGGTCTATAGCCCAGCGATGGAGCAGCAGCCATGAGCCTTCACCACCAAGCCGACCAGACCCCAACCCCACGCTACAAGCCCTATAAAGGCCCGGCCGGCGGCTGGGGCGCACTGATCAGCGTGGCGCAAGCCTGGTTGACCAGCGACAATGCGCTGAAAAACATCCGCATGATGCTCAAGACCAACCAGAACGGCGGTTTCGATTGCCCGGGCTGCGCCTGGGGCGACTCGCCGGAAAGCGGCATGGTCAAGTTCTGCGAAAACGGCGCAAAGGCGGTCAACTGGGAAGCCACCAAGCGCCGCGTCGATGCGGCGTTCTTCGCCAAGCACAGCGTCACCGCATTGCTGGAGCAAAGCGATTACTGGCTGGAATACCAGGGCCGCCTGACCGAGCCGATGCGCTACGACACCGCGACCGACCGCTACATGCCCATCAGTTGGGAAGCGGCCTTCGACCTGATCGGCAAGCACCTCAACGCACTGCCCAGCCCGAACATGGCCGAGTTCTATACTTCGGGCCGTGCCAGCAACGAAGCCGCCTACCTGTACCAGTTGTTTGTACGCGCCTACGGCACCAACAATTTCCCGGACTGCTCGAACATGTGCCACGAAGCCAGCGGTGTAGCCCTGGCCCAGAGTGTGGGCGTGGGCAAAGGCACCGTGACCTTTGACGACTTCGAACATGCCGACGCTATTTTCGTCTGGGGCCAGAACCCCGGCACCAACCACCCGCGCATGCTTGAACCGCTACGCGAAGCGGTGAAACGCGGCGCCCAGGTGGTGTGTATCAACCCACTGAAAGAGCGCGGTCTGGAACGCTTCCAGCATCCGCAACATCCGCTGGAAATGCTCACCAACGGTGACAAGCCAACCAATACCGCCTACTTCCGCCCCGCGTTGGGCGGCGACATGGCCATCCTGCGTGGCATGGCCAAGTTTCTGCTGCTGTGGGAACGCCAGGCCCTGGCCGAAGGCACGGAAGCGGTGTTCGACCATGATTTCCTCAACGAGCACACCACCAATGTACTGGAGTACCTGGGCCAGATTGACGACACCTCATGGGAAGAAATCGTCGAGCAATCCGGCCTGACGCTGGTTGAGATCGAGCAAGCGGCGCGCATGTACGCAAAAGGCAAGAACGTGATCATGTGCTGGGCGATGGGTATCACCCAGCACCGCCATTCGGTACCGACCATCCAGGAAATCGCCAACCTGATGCTGTTGCGCGGCAATATCGGCCGCCCAGGCGCTGGCCTGTGCCCTGTGCGGGGCCATAGCAACGTGCAGGGCGATCGCACCATGGGCATCAACGAACGTCCACCGGTAGCCTTCCTTGACGCGCTGGAGCGTCGCTTCCAGTTCCAGGTGCCACGCGACAGCGGCCACAACGTGGTGGAAGCGATTCACGCCATGCTCGAAGGCCGCTCCAAAGTGTTTATCGGCCTGGGCGGCAACTTTGCCCAAGCCACGCCAGACAGCCTGCGCACCTTCGAAGCATTGCGCAATTGCGACCTGACCGTACAGATCAGTACCAAGCTCAACCGCAGCCACCTGATGCACGGTAAAGACGCGCTGATCCTGCCGTGCCTGGGACGTACCGATATCGACATCCAGGCCGACGGCCCGCAAGCGGTGACGGTGGAGGACTCGTTCAGCATGGTCCATGGCTCCAACGGCCAACTGCAACCGCTGTCGGCGCAGATGAAGTCCGAACCGGCGATCCTGGCCGGGATTGCCGCCGCCACCCTGGGCAGCAAACCGGTTGACTGGAACTGGCTGGTGGCCGATTACGGGCGCATTCGCGACCTGATTGCCGACACCATCCCGGGCTTCAAGGATTTCAACGAGCGCATCAAGCACCCAGGGGGGTTCTACCTTGGCAACTCGGCCGGTGCACGCCGCTGGAACACACCATCGGGCCGCGCCAACTTCCGCCCGAACATCCTGCCCAAGGACCTGATCCACGAACGCACCCATGCCACGGGCCGGGTGCCGGACCTGATCATGCAGTCGATGCGCTCCCACGATCAGTACAACACCACCATCTATGGCCTGGACGACCGTTACCGCGGGGTCAAGGGCCAGCGTGACGTGCTGTTCGTCAATGAAGCCGACATCATCCGCCTGGGCTTCAAGCCAGGGCAGAAGGCTGACATCGTTTCGTTGTGGGAGGATGGCCGTGAGCGCCGTGTGAAGGGCTTTACCTTGCTGGCGTTTGATATTCCGGCGGGGCAGGCAGCGGCGTACTATCCGGAGGTGAATCCACTGGTGCCGCTGGAAAGCACTGGCGAGGGTAGCCACACGCCGACGTCGAAGTTCGTCGCGATCCGTCTAGAAGCCGCAAGTGACAGCGGGCTGATCATGGCACGCTCGGCCTGACTTGATCCGAACTATTCGTTGCTTGAACCAC
This sequence comes from Pseudomonas sp. Root569, assembly GCF_001427465.1. Taxonomy (NCBI): domain Bacteria; kingdom Pseudomonadati; phylum Pseudomonadota; class Gammaproteobacteria; order Pseudomonadales; family Pseudomonadaceae; genus Pseudomonas; species Pseudomonas sp. Root569. The sequence continues at coordinate 464,656 of NZ_LMGQ01000024.1, forward strand.
CGCTGTCGCAGGCAAGCCCCCCTCCCACACTTGGAATGCATTTCAAATATGGAAGGGGGACTTGAGGCCAGCGCAGTCACGACAGATTCTGCGGGCACAAAAAAGGCCGCTTTTGCATAAAAGCGGCCGTCCCGAAGTAACTAAAGACCTGTAAAAACAACTTAAGTTCCCGATAAAAAACAGTAACTTAGCAAATTGTATACAACCTCTGCCGCCGGTCGGATTTCGATTGTCAGCGTCTCGATACAACCTCAGGATCGCGCCGTCATCCCCTTGAGGTTTCCCTGAATGAAGTTCTCCTCGATTCTCTTGTTGTCCCTTGGCCTGGTCAGTGGCGCAGCCATGGCCGGTGGCACCACCGAAGCCGGTGTAGGCGGCGCATTGGGCGGGGTTCTAGGTTCTGTTGTCGGCCAGCAGCTGGGCGGCAACACCGGCTCGACCATTGGCGCAGCCCTGGGCGGCGCGGGCGGCAGTGCAGTCGGTGCCGATAAGCGTAGCCGAGGCGAAGCCGCCATTGGCGGCGCATTGGGCGCAGCCGGTGGCAACGTCGTGGGCCGCAGTGTCGGCGGCAGCACCGGCGCACTGATCGGCTCAGCGGCCGGCGGTGGCGCAGGTGGCGCATTGGGCAACTACATGGGTAACGACAGTGATCGTGACGACCGCCGTTATCGCGATCGCGACCGTGACGACCGTCGTTACTACCGCGATGGCCACCCAGGCCGCGGCCATGCCTACGGGCATCGCAAGAACAAGCATCACTACCGTCATCGGTAAGCTCTGAAGAGCACCGCAGTACTAATGTGGGAGGAGCAAGCCCCCTCCCACATCGGGTGCCGCAAGGTCAAACCACCAGTCGCTGCAACGCCTCGCGCAAGATCCCCGGTATCGGCACGGGCTGGTTCGACGCCCGATCCACAAACACATGCACAAAGCGCCCCGCCGCACAGGCCTCTTCTTCGCCGGCCTTGAACACCGCCAGCTCATACTGCACCGAACTATTACCCAGCTTGCCCACTCGCATGCCGATTTCAATGCGCTCGGGAAATGCAATCGACGCAAAATAATCGCACGCCGAACTCACCACGAACCCCACCACCTCACCGTCGTGAATATCCAACCCGCCCTGTTCGATCAGGTAGGTATTCACCGCCGTATCGAAAAAGCTGTAGTAGGTGACGTTGTTCACATGCCCATAGGCATCGTTGTCATGCCAGCGCGTGGTGATTGGCTGGAAGTAGCGGTAATCGGCGCGCAGGGGCGTTGAGTCAGGCATCGGCAAGTCTCGTCAGAGTAGGTCTAATTGAGCGTGGGCCCAGTCGCGCACTTCGGCGTAGGGGTAGTCCTCCAGCGCGGCAAAACCGGGAATGCCCCGCGCCTTCAACTTGGTAAACAACGGCACGCTGATACCACCGAGAAATCGCGTCAGCCGCTCGGCACCGGGTAGCTCGCCAGTGTGCTCATGATGCCTGTGGATAAAACCACCGCACAGCCCCATAAAACTTTTATCCACAAGAGGCGGCAGGCTTGGCGGAGGCGGCAGATACGCGACATGGCCGTGGCACACCGAACAATGCCCACAACGCTGGGGAGCGTTTTCATCACCGAAGTACTGCGCCAGGCGTTGCCCCAGGCAGTATTCGGTGGCGAACAGGTCGAGCATGGCGTGAATCCGCGCCACCTCCGTCACTTCATGCTGCTTGAAGCCTGTGTATAACTCGGCGCTCAACACCACCGGATCGAAATCGGTGTCGAGCAAACTGTAGACCTCGGTCATCTGCTTGCTTTCCAGCTCGATCAGGCCCTGTTCCTGGAAGTAATCCAGCGCCTTCACCACCCGACTGCGCTCGGCATTGTGCTGTTGATACAGCGCGTCGAAATCCACCGTTGCCCAGGTTTTCGCACGCTTGCACACCTGGATGATCGCCGCGACAAACTGCTGCCGCTCGCCGGAAAAACGTGCGAGCAAAGCGTCGGGCTCGACCAGGTACTTGAAACGGTATTCGGCATAAAACGCGTAGCGCGGCGCGATCACGCCCTTGAGTTCCAACTGCACCAGCAACGTCTTGAGTGGCAGCTCGCGGATATTGCTGTGGTCGGACAGCGACCTGAGCAGGAACTCCCACTGTCCTTCGCCGCGTGCGGCCTGCAAGTCATTGAGCACACGGCCAATGCCCTCTTGCTCCGGCGTGTCGCCATACACAAAGTTCTCCAGCACATTGAGGCTGTCGCGATTGGCCAACACCAGGCAATCCGATGGTTGCCCGTCGCGCCCTGCACGGCCGATTTCCTGGCTGTAGTTCTCGATGGACTTTGGCAGGTCGAAGTGCACCACATTGCGGATATCGCTTTTATCGATGCCCATGCCGAACGCGATGGTTGCGACGATGCAATTGGAACGCCCACCCATGAAACGCTGCTGGATGCCCTCGCGTTTATCGTGGGGCAGCCCCGCGTGGTAAGCCTCGGCCTGAATGCCGTGGCGGTTCAGATGCTCGGCAATCTGCTCGGCGGTTTTTTGCAAAGTGACATAGACGATGCTCGGTTGGTTGGCCCGCTCCTGCATCCATTCAACCAACCTGCGGCGCTTGTGCTGACCGCTGACCGGCTCCACCAGCAGGTTGAGGTTGGGCCGATAGAAGCCGGTGGTCACCACATCCCCGGGGGCAATCGCGAACTTGGCCTGCATGTCGGCGATTACCTTGGGCGTCGCCGTGGCCGTCAGCAGCAACGCTTGTGGGATATTGAACTGGCGCTGGTAGTCCGGCAGCTTCAAATAGTCCGGGCGGAAGTTGTGGCCCCACTCGGAGATACAGTGCGCTTCATCCACCACCAGCAGCGAAATCTGCACGCTGTGCAGGAAGTTACGAAAGCGCTCGTTCTTCAAGCGCTCCACGGAAATCATCAGGATTTTCAGCTCGCCCGAACGCGCACGAGCCATGACATCATTGGCGTCATCGCGGCTCTGGGCCGAATCGATACTGCCTGCCGAAATGCCATGGCGCTGCAGAAACCCCAATTGATCCTGCATCAACGCCAGTAAAGGCGACACCACCAGCGTCAGGTGCGGCAGCAACACCGCCGACAGCTGGTAGCACAAAGATTTACCCGACCCCGTAGGGAAAATTGCTGCTGCCGAACGCCCGGCCAGGACGGCGCTGACCGTCTCTTCCTGGCCCAGGCGAAACTGTGGATAACCAAAGACCTGCTGGAGGGTGTCGTGCATAAGGCTGTCACTCCATTGACCGCTGAACGTGGCTTAAAAACGTAGCCCAGTAAGTTCGGCGAATCGAGAAAGGTCGCAAGGAAATAAGAGACAGGATGATACACAGGCAGGGGATGGCCCAGGGCCGACGGGGAATATTGCGAAAACTCACATTGAATTAAGATCTTCGGCGGGATTTTGATACAGGTTACGACTTGGTTTTTATACTGCCTTCCCCCTGAAGCATTGCGCTACAATCACAGCCTTGCTACCCAGGAGTACGCTGCAATGAGCGAACTGACGTTTGAGCAAAAGCAGGATCACTATCACAAGATCCGCCGTTCCAATTACCTGGCCAGCCTGCGCCTGGAAGGGTTCGATACCCAACCGACCGATGTCGACAAGCCCCTGCCGACCCGCGAAGCCGTCCTGGCCAAATACCGCAATACCTCACGCTGATGCTCGACAAATACGGGGTGGGCCAGGACCCGTACTGCTACCCCGGTAGCAGCGTCCTGCGCAACCGCCTCGATTTGCTCGATGAAATACGCCTGCATCAGGCCGAGCGAGAGTTATCCGAAATTTCAGTAGGCAATCTTCCGCTGTTTCCGCCGCCCTACGACCTAGAACGTCTGCAACACATTCACCGCATTCTGTTCGACGACATTTATGACTGGGCTGGCGAACTGCGCAGCGTCAACATCCAGAAAGGTGACACGCTGTTCTGCACGCCGGAGCGTATCCCGCCGGAAGCTGCAAAAATCATTCAACGCATGCTGGAAGCCAATTGGTATGTCGGCGCATCCCAGGCCGATCTCGTCCACCAAATCGCTGAAGCTTATGGCGATCTGAATGTCATCCATCCCTTCCGCGAAGGCAATGGACGGGCACAGCGGATCCTGTTTGAACAGATCATCGTGAATGCGGGGTTTTCGGTGAACTGGTGGTTGGTGAAACACGCAGCATGGATACCGGCGAATATTGATGCGGTGGCGTGTGATTATCGGGGATTGGAGGCGATTTTTGAGCGGTGTATCAGTAAGCCTCCCAGTACCTGATCGAACCGCGAACGATTAAACTATCTGTTTATTGCTCGAGAACAACCTCACTTCTAAGCCACTGACCACCTGAACGCGACAGCCCCCTCACCCACTCCTACGCACCCCACCATGAACCTGGCCCCCAACTTCCCCGAAGACCCTGTCATGCAGCAACTGCTGCAATTGCTGCATGAAGAAATCGGTCTGCCGAAACACAAGACCATTAGCCTACAAACCTCGCTCAACTTCGACCTTGCTTGCGATGGCGTTGAGGCCAAGCAATTCATGGATGCGCTGGAACAGGATTTCGGGGTCGACCTAAGCGACTACGACGCTTATCGTTACTTTCAGCCGCCGGTGTTCGACGTATTCTTGAAGCGACGCGCCAAGGGCCGTGGCGACAAAGTCCCGCTGACCATCGGTATGCTCTACCTGGCGATCAAGACCCACAGGTGGGACACGCAGACCTTGGAAAACCTGAGCTGATCCCAAGAGCACTGAGATACCAATGAGGGAGGGGGCTTGCTCCCGATGGCGGTGAATCAGTCAGCTTATCTATAGCTGACCCACCGCTATCGGGAGCAAGCCCCCTCCCATATTGGTTCTGCGTTAATCTGGTGAGCGGTATGCATAACAAGGATTTTACATGGACGTATTAATGGGCCTGCTGGCCGCCCTGCTCTGGGGTGGCACGGACTTTCTCGTGGGCCTCAATGCCCGCGCCGTTGGCGTTAAGCGCGCGGTATATTTCGGCCAAGCCCTCGGCTTTCTGATTATGACGTTGCTGCTGGTCATATTCCCGACCTACCTTTTCAAATCCCTCGATGCGCCGTTAAGCGTCTGGCTCCTGGGCATCGCTGCCGCCCTGCTGACCGTTTCCGGTGCCCTCGCACTGTCCAAGGCGTTCGCCTTGGGCAAAGCCGCCATCGTCGCGCCATTGGTCACTTCTTATGGTGTAGTGACCACCCTGCTGTCCTGGGCCAGCGGTGAACACATCAGCCTGATACAACTGGGCTGCATCGCCCTGTGCGTGCTTGGGGTGGTCCTGTCCAGCATCCACAAGGACAACGGCACGCCCCACAACAACCCGCGCCTGTCCATCGCCTACGCCATGCTCGCAGCAACGCTGTACGGCACCAGTTTCTGGCTGCAAGGTCGCTACACACTGCCGGCGCTGGGGCCGATAACGATGTTGTGGTTGGGGTACCTGGTGGGCCTGTGCGTGCTGATGGTGATGGTGCTGAAGATCAAGGACGGCCTGAAGATCCCACCACTGAAAAACTGCGCGACGTTGACCGGCGCCAGCCTGATGAACCTCGGCGGGTTCTCGGCGTTTTCGTGGGGCGCGATGGCAGGGTCGGTATCGGTGGTCACGGTGATCAGTACACTGTCAGGCGGTATTGCGGCGATCCTGGGCTTTGTATTTTTCAAGGAGCGCTTGTCAGCGGTACAGGTGCTCGGGGTTGTGCTGGTGCTGGTCGGCGCGGTGGTGCTGCACATCGCCCATTAACCCTGCGCGTACAAAAAAGCCGCCTACAGGAGGCGGCTTTTTCACAACAGCTAAGTCTTACAACTTAGGACCCGCAGCCTTGATCGCATCGCTCACTTCAAACTTCTTGAAGTTCTCGATGAACAGGCCCGCCAGCGCTTTCGCAGCTTCGTCGTAGGCGGCTTTGTCAGCCCAGGTGTTACGTGGGTTCAGCAGGCCGGTCTCAACGCCCGGTACGGCCAATGGCACGTCGAGGTTGATGGTGTCGAGGTGTTCGGTTTGCGCACCGATCAACGCGCCGCTCTGGATCGCGGCGATCACGCCGCGAGTAGTCGGGATGTTGAAGCGCTTGCCAACGCCGTAGCCGCCGCCGGTCCAGCCGGTGTTGACCAGGTAGACCTTGGAGCCGAAACCACGGATACGCTTGATCAAAAGCTCTGCGTATTCGCCAGCCGGGCGTGGGAAGAACGGCGCGCCGAAGCAGGTGGAGAAGGTCGACTTGATACCGCTGCCGGAACCCATTTCAGTCGAGCCCACCAGTGCGGTGTAGCCGGACAGGAAGTGGTAGGCCGCTTGTTCTTCGCTGAGGATCGACACTGGCGGCAGTACGCCGGTCAGGTCGCAGGTCAGGAAGATCACTGCGTTTGGCTCGCCGCCCAGGTTCTTCTCGGAACGCTTGGCAACGTGCTCCAGCGGGTAGGCGGCACGGCTGTTCTGGGTCAGGCTGACGTCCGCGTAGTCGGCGTGCTTGGCATCGTCGATCACCACGTTTTCCAGCACGGCACCGTGCTTGATGGCTTTCCAGATAACCGGCTCGTTCTTTTCCGACAGGTCGATGCACTTGGCATAGCAACCGCCTTCGATGTTGAACACCACGCCTTCGCCCCAACCGTGTTCGTCGTCACCGATCAGGTAACGGCTTTCGTCGGCGGACAGGGTGGTCTTGCCGGTGCCGGACAGGCCGAAGAACAGGGTCACGTCGCCTGCTTCGCCAATGTTGGCGGCGCAGTGCATCGGCAATACGTCGGAGGCCGGCAGCAGGAAGTTCTGCACCGAGAACATGGCCTTTTTCATTTCACCGGCGTAACGCATGCCGGCGATCAGCACTTTTTTCTGGGCGAAGTTGAGGATCACGCAACCGTCGGAGTTGGTGCCGTCACGCTCTGGCACGCACTCGAAGTTGGCCACGTTGAGCACTTGCCACTCTTCACGACCGGCCGGGTTGTACTGGGCCGGGTTGATGAACAGGCAACGACCGAACAGGTTCTGCCAGGCAGTCTGGGTGGTCATTTTCACGGCCAGGTAGTGGTCTTCGGAAGCACCTACATGCACGTGGGACACAAAATGCTCTTGCGCGTTGTTGAACGCCTCGACGCGAGCCCAGAGGGCATCGAACTTGTCGGCCGGGAACTTGCGGTTGATCGGGCCCCAGGCAATGGCGTCCTGGGTGGAAGGCTCTTCAACGATGAAACGGTCAACCGGCGAACGCCCGGTACGATGACCGGTTTCTACGACCAGTGCGCCAGTATCGGCAAGCACGCCTTCACCGCGCTGCAGGGCTTCTTTGACCAGATCGTCAACACTCAGATCGGTGTATACGGCGTTATTGGCTTGCGTCATGAGGTTCCCCGTCGGCCTATGGCCGAGTGCTCCAAACGTTTTGTAGTAGAAAGTTGCGCACTACTACCGCGAAAAAAGTGGGCCGGATTATGCCAGAAAAGCCCAAAAAGAGTAGGGCCCTCCCGTCAGAACGCCTCTAATCCGGCATTCGACAGGTAATTTACCTGTGCTTAAACGTTTTAGTGGCGGGTGTCGGAAGGGGTGTCGATACCTGCTCCGGCGAATAATTGGGCTACATCCGCGGCATCGAACAGATAACGCTCGTTGCAGAACTGGCAGTCGATCTCGATATGGCCGCCGTGTTCCACCACCAGGTTTTGCGCATCTTCCAGGCCCAGGCTGACCAAGGCATTGGCCGAACGCTCGCGCGAGCAACTGCAATTGAAGCGCAGCCCCTGTGCATCGAACAGGCGCACGGCCTCTTCGTGGTACAGGCGGTGCAGGATGGTTTCGTTGTCCAGGCCCAGCAGCTCTTCGGCCTTCAACGTGTCGGCCAGGGCGATGATATGCCGCCAGCTTTCAGCGCGATCATCGTCATCCTTGATGCGGTCGGCCGGCAGTTGTTGCACCAGCAAGCCACGGGAGCGCTTGCCGTCTGCGTTAAGCCAGAACTTGGTGCCCACTTGCTGGGACATCACGAAGTAGTTGGTGAAGCATTCCGACAGGGTTTTGCCATCAAGGTCGACGATGCCCTGGTAGCGCTGGCCTTCGGTCGGGTCGACAGTGAGGGCCAGTACGCCATTGGGCATCAGGTCGGCCAGGGTGGCGTCCGCAGCGATCTGGTCAGCTTCATATCGGGCCAGGCCGCGGATTTCGCGCTCGCTGGAGCACTCGATCATCAGCATGGGGATCGGCCCTTCGGAGCGAGCCTGCAAGATCAGCAAGCCGTCGAACTTCATCGTGCCAACCAGCAGCGCCGCAGCGGCCATCAGCTCACCGAGCAACTGCGCGACCGGCTCCGGATAGGCATGTTTAGCGAGGACTTCGGCATAGCTGCGCTCCAACGAGACCATCTCGCCGCGGGCGTCGCTCTCATCGAAGATAAAGCGTTGGGTGAAGTCGGTATCCGGTAGATCGGTCATAGGTCTGGGTATCTGAAGTGATGACAAAATGATTACAAGGTTTATAAAATTAAACGCTTTAGCACCATGTTGGTGCGACTTCTCCTGAAAACAAGGAGCTTAATAGAGCGATGAGGGACAGTTTATGAACAATCCGGGTTTGTTCCAAGCCAACTGGAACCTCCGGCGATGGGCTCTTTGCAATCTACTCGCTATCGGGCTGCTGTGTTTTTGGCTGTGGCCCACGGGCCAGATGCTCTGTGTGATTTTCGACGAGTGGCTGTTTCATCTGCTTAATGACCCGCTGGCGACCAGCTCGACCTGGCTGCATGTGTGGGCCGTGGCCAGCCTGCGGCCATTTGATGCGGTGGTCGGCGTGATTTTGCTGGCGTTGCTGATTCGCGGCGATTGGGTGTTCAAGGCCGTACAGGTACGCCAGGCGTTTTTTGGCTTCCTCGGCATCCTGCTGCTGTTGCTGTTTATCCGCATGCTGTTCTCCAAGCTCGCGGCCCACATGGACTGGCAACACAGCAGCCCGTCGATGGTGATCAGCGGCGCGATTCAAATGAGTGATTTTTTCCCTGGGCTGGAAAAAACCTGGGAGTTGAAGGACCGCTCAAGCCAGAGCTTCCCCGGCGATCACGCTTCGGTGCTGTTGATCTGGGGCATGTTCATGACGGTGTTTGCCAAGCGCGTCAGCCAGGTGCTGGTGATCTGGGGCCTGGCGCTGTTGTTCATGACGCCGCGACTGGTTGCCGGCGCACACTGGGGCCAGGACGATTATATCGGTGGGGTGCTGCTGGCGCTGTTGGCGCTGGGGTGGGGGTATTACACGCCGTTTGCCGCGAAGGTGTCGGGGTTCCTGTTGCGGGTAACTGCGCCGGTGTTCAGGTTGCTGGGCAAACTGCCGGTGATCGGGCGATTGAGCGTCATACGCACCGCTCCTTAAATGCGCGGGTTAATGTGGGAGGGGGCTTGCTCCCGATTTGCAGTGGCTCAGTCACAAGTGTATTGGCTGACACTCTGCTATCGGGAGCAAGCCCCCTCCCACATTTTGATCCGCTGCCGGCAGGAGATTCGTAATCAATCGTCGTTGCCGCTGCCGCGGAACTTGAATAGATCGCGGCGCTGCTTCTTGCTTGGCTTGCCATCGGTGGTCATGCCGGTCGCCCCGGCCTTGCGCATGGCCGCGGCGTTTTCGCGCTTGGCGATACTCGCTTCGGTTTCGGTGTACAGCGCCTGCGCTTCGGGTGCCCCACGGCGTACGGCAGAAAGCGCCTGCACCACGACAGTCTTTTCATCAAAACCTGTACGAATCTGAAACTCATCACCGATACGCGGCTCTTTGCCCGGCTTGCAGCGCTCGCCTCGATGGTGCACCTTGCCACTCTCGATAGCGGCCTTGGCCAGGGCCCGAGTCTTATAGAACCGCGCCGCCCATAACCACTTGTCCAGCCGGACCTTTTCTTCCTCTTCTTGCTTTTGAGCCACTTGAATTCCTCGCTCTGAAAAATGTCGCAACTTTACCGTTGAAACCCTTCGACGCATAAACCCCAAGGCTCACCTAAGATACGCCAGGTAGTACCCTGATTTCGCGAGGATCCGCTGTGACCGACTTTCCCGTTTCACTCACCTCGCCTGGCCAGCGGTGCGTGGGTTGCCAGCAAAGCGAGCCCCTGGGCTTTGATTTCGCTTTCGCCTACCAGCCTATCGTAGACCTTCGCGATCATTCTATTTTCGCCCACGAAGCCCTGGTGCGAGGCACGCATGGCGAAGGCGCACTGTCGGTGCTGGAGCGGGTCAATGAAAGCAACCGGTATCGCTTCGACCAGCGCTGCCGCACCGAGGCTATCGCCGGGGCTTCTGCCTTGGGAATGCAAACCCGCCTGTCCATCAATTTCATGCCGAATGCCGTATACCGGCCTGAACTGTGTATTCGCAGCACTTTGGAGGCGGCGCGGGCGCATAACTTTCCTCTGGATCGGCTGATCTTCGAGACCCTGGAACACGAGCACGTAGATAACTATCGCCATTTGACCAATATTCTGCGTGAATACCGCGAATTCGGCTTCATGACCGCCATCGACGATTTCGGCGCGGGCTATTCGGGGCTTAATCTGCTGGCCGATTTCCAACCTGACTTGATCAAGCTCGACATGGCACTGATCCGCGATGTCGACCAGGACCGTGTCCGCCAGGTGATCGTCCAGGGGATTGTCACAATCTGTGAGCAGTTGGGGGTTACTGTCATCGCCGAGGGCATCGAAAGTGCCGGCGAGCGCGACTTCCTGTCCGACTGCGGAATATTTCTGATGCAGGGCTACTGGTTCGCCAGGCCCGCATTCAAAGCCTTGGCCGAGGTCTCTCCTCAGGCATGGGCGAATTAACCGGTTACCCATATTGAAGACATTTGACCATTTGACCGTTGTGGGTCTGCGTGAGTGGGTGGCACTACCCGACCTGGGAGTGGCTGGCCTGCGCGCGAAGATCGACACCGGTGCCAGCACCTCAAGCCTGCACGCCACCGATATCGAGCCCTTCGAGCGCGACGGTGAACAGTGGGTGCGCTTTACCGCGCACCTTGGCAGCGTGGTGCAGTTGCGTCACCGCCGCTGCGAAGCGCCCCTGGTGACGATGAAAACCATCAAGAGCTCCAACGGTCATGCGCAGGTGCGCTACGTGATCAGTACCACCCTGGCGCTGGGCGATCGGGTGTGGCGGGTGGAGTTCACCCTCGCCTGCCGCAAGGCCATGCGCTATCGCCTGCTGCTCGGTTCCAAAGCCTTGATTGACGGCCAATTGGTGGTCAGCCCCGGCGTCAAGTACGTTCAAGACAAGCCGGTGTTCCCGGTCTCCACTATTTCTGCCCCAGGTGCTGCATGAAGATTGCTGTGCTGTCGCGAAACCCGCGTCTGTATTCCACCCGCCGCCTGGTCGAGGCCGGCACCGAACGTGGCCATGAAATGGTGGTGATCGACACGTTGCGTGCCTACATGAACATTGCCAGCCACAAACCGCAGATCCACTACCGGGGCAAACCCCTGGAAGGCTTCGATGCGGTGATCCCGCGTATCGGCGCCTCGGTGACGTTTTATGGCTGCGCGGTATTGCGCCAGTTTGAAATGATGGGGGTATTTCCCCTGAATGAATCCGTGGCCATTGCACGCTCACGGGACAAGCTGCGTTCGCTGCAATTGCTGTCACGCCGGGGTATTGGCCTGCCAGTCACAGGCTTTGCCCACTCCCCGGATGACATTCCCGACCTGATCGAGATGGTCAACGGCGCGCCGCTGGTGATCAAGGTGCTGGAAGGCACCCAGGGCATCGGCGTAGTGCTATGTGAAACTGCGACGGCGGCGGAGTCAGTCATCGAGGCATTCATGGGCCTCAAGCAGAACATCATGGTGCAGGAATACATCAAGGAAGCCGGCGGTGCGGATATCCGCTGCTTCGTGGTGGGCGACAAGGTGATTGCAGCCATGAAGCGCCAGGCCAAGCCCGGTGAGTTCCGCTCCAACCTGCACCGTGGCGGCAGCGCCAGCCTGATCAAGATCACCCCGGAAGAACGCATGACTGCGCTACGGGCGGCCAAGGTGATGGGTTTGAGTGTAGCGGGGGTGGATATCCTGCGCTCCAACCATGGGCCGCTGGTGATGGAAGTGAATTCCTCGCCGGGCCTGGAAGGGATAGAGACCACCACCGGCAAGGATGTGGCGGGGATCATCATTCAGCATCTGGAGAAGAACGGCGGGCCGAATATGACTCGGACCAAGGGCAAAGGCTAAAAACCTATTTTAGGCCCAACATAAAACCAATGTGGGAGGGGGCTTGCCCCTCCCACATTTGATTTATGTCACCAGTCAGACCGCATCCCTAGGCAACATCAGCCCAAGCGGCAAGCGCACCCGCGCCTCTAACCCGCCTTCTTCACGGTTGCGCAGCTCCACATTACCGCCATGCATCGAGGCAATTCGCCGTACAATCGCCAGGCCCAAGCCCGTGCCCTTGCCGCCCCGGGCACGGTCGCCACGGGTAAAGGGGTTGAAGATTCCCTCAAGTTCAGCCGGGTCGATCCCCGCGCCGCGGTCCATCACACTCAGCACTACGTAAGGTGCAGTACTGTCACCGGATACATACGCTGCCACTTCCACATCGGAACCGGCATGATGCAAGGCATTGCCGATCAGGTTGTTAAGCAGGCGCTTCATCGACACCCGGCGCAATGCGAATGGCTGGATCGGCTCCAGGCGCATGCGCACCTGCTCGCCGTTCTGGTTATAGGGCGCAACCACCTCACGCACCAGGTCCGTCAGGTCGACTTCTTCCACCACCTCATCACGCCCATCGCGGATAAACGCCAGGAACTGGTCGAGAATGGCGTCCATGTCCTCGATGTCACGGACCATGTCATCGGTCAGGTCGGTATGGTCGCCCATCAACTCCAGGGACAAGCGCAGTCGCGTCAACGGCGTACGCAAGTCATGGGACACCCCCGCCAGCATCAGCTCCCGCTCGCGCCCAGCCTGTTCGACATCTTCCGCCATCTGGTTGAAGGCGCCGTACACCTCGGTCATTTCACTGGGCGTGTCGCTGACCGGCAGGCGCACGCTGCGCCCCTGGCCTAATTGGCGGGCGGCAAACACCAGGCGCTTGAGAGGCTGGTTGAGCTGACGGACGAAAATCCACGCGGACGCGGTTGAAAGCAAGCCGATGGCCAGGAACCATCCCAATACGTTCCAGATCTTCTGCCCACGCAGCGGGTGCGGGTACAGCGGAACCTTGATCCAGGCATCCCCCAGGCTCGGCGCTCGTACCCACAGTGCAGGCGAAACATGCATACGCAGGCGCACCTCGGTATCGGCTCCGAGTTCGGCCTGCATCTGGCGCTGGTAGATCTCGCTGTAAGGCCAATGTTGCTCGCCTTCCGGCACGCCGGCACCATCAACCCGGGTCAAGGTCGACGCCTTGGCCACTTTTTCTCGGTTCTCAGGGTCTACAGCCCAATAACCACGCAACGTCAGGGCGACGCCATGGCTGTACTGCCGATCCACCAGCACGTCTTCGTTCATCAACAGATAAACCAGCGTGAGCGCCTTGGAAAACAGAACGACGATCAGCACCAGCCAAAGGGTGCGGGAAAAGAAACTTTGCGGGAACCACAGCGGGGTTTTCATAGATGAAAGCTGCACACCTTGCAGAAACGAACGGCGCTCGCAGAATTGCAGACGCCGGGCATCCCGTCGACCCTCATGGAGTCAAACGTCAGGATACCCGCCCCTGCAAATCATCGGTCACTTGGTAGCGGTGCCATCCGGCACGAACACATAACCCACACCCCACACCGTCTGGATGTACCGCGGCTTGGACGGGTCCGGCTCGATCATCCGGCGCAGTCGGGAGATCTGTACGTCGATGGAACGCTCCAGAGCGTCCCACTCCCGACCACGGGCAAGATTCATCAGCTTGTCACGGGTCAGCGGCTGGCGAGCGTTCATCACCAAGGCCTTGAGCACTGCGAATTCGCCGGTGGTGAGCATGTGCACTTCTTCGCCGCGCTTGAGCTCACGGGTGGCCAGGGACAGCTCGTAGTCGCCAAAGGTGACACTTTCGTCTTCGCTGCCCGGTGCACCCGGCACAGGTGCTGCCTGGCGACGCAATACAGCCTTGACCCGCGCCATCAGCTCGTCAGGGTTGAACGGCTTGGCCAGGTAGTCGTCAGCGCCCAGCTCAAGGCCCTTGATACGACTCAGCTCATCGCCCTTGGCGGTGAGCATGATGATCGGAATCAGGTTGTTCGCACCGCGCAGGCGCTTGCAGGCAGTGAGGCCGTCTTCGCCGGGCAACATCAGGTCGAGTACGACCAGGTTGAACACTTCACGCCCCAGCAGGCGATCCATCTGCTCGGTGTTCGGCACCGCGCGGGCACGGTAGCCCTTGGAGTTGAAGAACCGCTCCAGGAGGCTGCTCAGCCCCGGATCGTCATCAACGATGAGAATTTTTTCGCCTTCAGCAGTTTGTGCGGTGCTGCTCATTGGATGCTCCTCTTATCTCGGCGCGCATTATGGCGTAGCTGCCGTTATACGCACCGTGTGCATTGTTAGCAGATTTTTCATCTACTGCCAGCGAACCCACGCCCTAACACCTGCGGCGCAGTAGCCCCCAAAGGCAGAACGCTGGTTATAATGCGGCGCCTCCGTGCAGGGCAACGTCAGATCGTTACCGTTTGCTGCCGGGCTTTTTTTACCCGCTTGTCGTGACTTTTTCGATTTCGAGGGTCAATAGGCAGCCTCTTGACCCAGGCAGCGGCGCCAGTCGGGCCGCTCAACCAGCCTTGCCGGGCCTTGTTTTTACGGGCTGGCGAGCTGATTTTAAGAATTTCAGGTGGTTATATGGACAGCATCAACAGCCGCATCGCCGAGGAACTCGGTGTACGCCCACAACAGGTCGAAGCGGCCGTCGCTCTACTGGATGAAGGCTCCACGGTGCCTTTCATCGCCCGTTACCGAAAGGAAGTGACCGGCAGCCTCGACGATACCCAACTGCGGCACCTGGAAGAGCGCCTGCGCTACCTGCGAGAACTCGACGAACGGCGTATCAGCATCCTCGCCAGCATCGAGGAACAGGGCAAGCTGACCCCTCAACTGGAACGCGACATCAAGCTGGCGGACACCAAGACCCGCCTAGAAGACCTTTACCTGCCGTATAAACAGAAACGTCGTACAAAGGGTCAAATCGCCCTGGAAGCCGGTCTCGGTGATTTGGCCGATGGCCTGTTCGACGATCCGTCGCTGACGCCGGAAAGCGAAGCCGCTCGCTTCATCGACGCTGAAAAAGGCGTCGCCGACGTCAAGGCCGCCCTCGAAGGCGCCAAGTACATCCTGATGGAGCGCTTCGCCGAAAACGCCAGCCTCCTGGAAAAACTGCGTACCTACCTGAAGCAGGAAGCCATCCTCAGCGCCCGTGTTATCGCCGGCAAAGAGGAAGAAGGCGCCAAATTCCGCGACTACTTCGAGCACGACGAACCGCTCAAAAGCATGCCGTCCCACCGCGCCCTGGCGATTTTCCGCGGTCGCAACGAAGGTATTCTCAGCTCCTCGCTGAAAGTCGGCGACGAGCTACCGGGCGCCATGCACCCGTGCGAAGGCATGATCGCTCAACAATTCGGCATCCAAAATCAGAACCGTCCTGCGGACAAGTGGCTCGGTGAAGTCGTGCGCTGGACCTGGAAGGTCAAGCTCTATACTCACCTGGAAACCGACCTGCTCGGCGAACTGCGCGACGGCGCTGAAACCGAGGCGATCAACGTGTTCGCCCACAACCTGCACGACCTGCTGCTGGCTGCACCGGCCGGCCCGCGTGCCACGTTGGGCCTTGACCCGGGCCTGCGTACCGGTTGCAAGGTCGCTGTGGTCGACGCCACCGGCAAGCTGCTGGACCACGCCACCGTGTACCCCCACGTGCCACATAACAAATGGGACCAGACCCTGGCGATCCTTGCAGCCCTGTGCGCCAAGCACGCGGTGGACCTGATCGCCATCGGCAACGGCACCGCCAGCCGTGAAACCGACAAGCTGGCCGCCGAACTGATCAAGAAATACCCAGCCATGAAGATGACCAAGGTCATGGTCTCCGAGGCAGGCGCTTCGGTGTACTCGGCGTCGGAGCTGGCTTCCAAGGAATTCCCGGACCTCGACGTGTCGATCCGTGGCGCCGTCTCCATCGCCCGTCGCCTGCAAGACCCATTGGCCGAATTGGTGAAGATCGACCCTAAATCCATCGGTGTCGGCCAGTACCAGCACGACGTGTCGCAGCTGAAACTGGCGCGCGGCCTGGATGCGGTCGTGGAAGACTGTGTAAACGCCGTGGGCGTGGACGTGAACACCGCCTCCGTGGCGCTGCTGGCGCGCATTTCCGGCCTCAACGCAACCCTGGCGCAGAACATCGTCAGCCACCGTGACGAGAACGGCGCGTTCAAAACCCGCGCCGCGCTGAAAAAAGTCGCACGCCTGGGTGAAAAAACCTTCGAACAGGCAGCCGGCTTCCTGCGCGTGATGAATGGCGACAACCCGCTGGATGCCTCGGCAGTTCACCCGGAAGCCTACCCCCTGGTGCAGCGCATTGCCGCCGAGACCGATCGCGATATCCGTTCGCTGATCGGCGATGCCGCGTTCCTCAAGCGCCTGGACCCGAAGAAGTACACCGACGAAACCTTCGGCGTGCCGACCATCACCGACATCCTGCAAGAGCTGGAAAAACCTGGACGCGACCCACGCCCGGAGTTCAAGACCGCTGAGTTCCAGGACGGTGTCGAAGACCTCAAGGACCTGCAACCGGGCATGATCCTAGAAGGCGTGGTGACCAACGTGACCAACTTCGGCGCTTTCGTGGATATCGGTGTGCATCAGGACGGATTGGTGCATATCTCCGCGCTTTCGGAGAAATTCATCAAGGACCCGCGCGAAGCGGTGAAAGCCGGCGATGTGGTCAAGGTCAAGGTCATGGAAGTCGACATCCCGCGCAAGCGCGTCGGCCTGTCGATGCGCATGAGCGACACCCCTGGCGAGAAAATCGACGGCGCCCGTGGCGCGCGTCCGGGCTCGGCACCGCGCCAGTCGCAGAACAACGCGCCACGCAAGGAAACCGCGACGGCCGCGCCGAGCAACAATGCCATGGCATCGTTGTTTGCCAACGCCAAACAGCTGAAGAAACGCTGATGCAAATCCCGGCCGGTTTGACCCAGAGCGCGTTCAGCGAGCTGATCGGCTGCCGCCTGCAACGCCTGGATGAAGGCGTTGCCGAGGTGGCCCTGACCCTGGAGCCGCACCTGCGCAACCGTGCAGGCAAGCTCCATGGCGGGGCGATTTTCAGCCTGGTGGACATCACGATGGGCCTGGCCTGTTCCAGCGCCCATGGTTTCGACCAGCAGAGCGCCACCATCGAATGCAAGATCAACTATATCCGCGCCGTGGAAGACGGTGAGGTGCTGTGCACCAGCCGGGTGATCCACACCGGGCGGCGCACGTTAGTGGTAGAAGCCGACGTGTACCAGGGCGAAAGACTTGTCGCAAAAGCGCAGGGCACGTTCGCTGTCCTATAGCTCCCCACCCTCGATTTGAGTTAATTTCGGCGCTGCGATAACAGCGTCGGAATTTTCTCGCTGCGCTGTAGCCCAATTCATGGAGTGAAGTAGGCATATTCAGAGCGGGTTAAATCGACTCAGAACCAGGCGATCACGCCAGTTTCAACTTCACCCTTGTAGACCGTCCTGCCCACCCCCATATTGGGGCGACTGACGCGTGAAGGAATCCAACTTGAGCGAACTTCTCAACCGCCGCCTGGCCCTGCTCGGCAAGCGCGAACACCTCTCCCTGCTAGAGCAGTGCTTGCACGGCATCGAGCGTGAATGCCTGCGCGTCACCAGCGAGGGTCGCCTGGCGCAAACGCCGCACCCTGAAGCCCTGGGCGCTGCGTTGACCAACGAACAGATCACCACCGACTATTCGGAATCGCTGCTGGAGTTCATCACCCCAGCCCTGCCCGACCCGGCCGATACCTTGGGCAGCCTGGACAAGATCCATCGCTTTGCCTATAGCAAGCTGGGCAACGAGTACCTGTGGAGCCCCTCGATGCCGTGCCCGTTGCCGGCCGAGGAAGATATTCCGATCGCCTACTACGGCACCTCCAATATCGGCCAGCTCAAGTATGTGTACCGCAAAGGCCTGGCCCTGCGTTACGGCAAGACCATGCAGTGCATCGCCGGCATCCACTACAACTTCTCGCTGCCGGAACAGCTGTGGCCGTTGCTCAAGGAAGCCGAAGGATTTGTCGGCACCGACCGCGACTACCAGTCCACCGCCTATATCGCGCTGATCCGCAATTTCCGTCGCTACAGCTGGCTGCTGATGTACCTGTTCGGTGCCTCGCCGGCCCTGGACGCCGGCTTCCTGCGCGGGCGTTCGCACCAGCTGGAAGTGCTAGACGCCGAGACTTTGTACCTGCCCTACGCCACCAGCCTGCGCATGAGCGACCTGGGTTACCAGAGCAACGCCCAGGCCGGCCTGACGCCCTGCTACAACGACTTGGCCAGCTACACCGACAGCCTGCGCGAAGCGGTGGCAACACCCTACGCGCCATACGTCGAAGTCGGCACGCACAAGGATGGTGAGTGGGTGCAGCTCAACACCAACATCCTGCAGATCGAAAACGAGTACTACTCCAACATCCGTCCCAAGCGCGTGACCTACACCGGCGAGCGGCCGATCCAGGCGCTGATGGCCCGCGGTATCCAGTACATCGAAGTACGCTGCCTGGATATCAACCCGTTCCTGCCGATGGGTATCGACCTGCCGGAGTCGCGTTTCCTCGACGCGTTCCTGCTGTATTGCGCATTGAACGACAGCCCGCTGTTTGCCAATAACGAATGTGGCAATGCCACGTCCAACTTCCTCAGCGTGGTCAAGGAAGGTCGCCGTCCGGGCCTGCAATTGCAACGTGAAGGCCAGGCGGTTGACATGAAGGAATGGGCTGCCGAGTTGCTGGAGAAGATTGCCCCACTGGCCGCCCTGCTCGATGAGAGTCACGGCATCACCGAACACAGCGAGGCGCTGGATGCCCAGTTGGCCAAGGTCAAGGATTCGTCCCTGACGCCTTCGGCCCAGGTGCTGGCGGCGATGGCCGAGCGCAAGGAGAGTTTTGCGCAATTCTCCCTGCATCAGAGCGAGGTGCATGCCGAGTACTTCCGCCGTGAGCCGTTGGCTGCCCAAGAGCAGGCGCGCTTCGAAGAGCAGGCCCGCACATCGCTGGCACAGCAGGCGGAGCTGGAGCAGAACGAAGTGGGCGATTTCGATGTGTTTGTCGGGTCGTACCAGGCCAGTATCCTCGCCATCAGCAACTGATGGCTTGTGTGGGAGGGGGCTTGCTTCCGATGGCGGTCTTTCAGTCAATCATCCAGTGACTGTCATTCCGCTATCGGGAGCAAGCCCCCTCCCACATTGGTCCCTCGCATGCGCAGAATTTGCTTCATAAGCTAATTCGAAAAAGTTATTTATTTTGTAGTTCTTAGATCATTTAGTCTCCTCACACGCCGAACCTCGGCCGCCTGATTGAGGAGCTTCCCCTTGAAACTGCTGACCCCTCTGCGCCTGTTGGCCGCGTTATCCCTGGCCGGTGCCAGCCTGTTTGCCCAGGCGGCGGACGTGACCATTGCTTATCAGACCACCGTCGACCCGGCCAAAGTCGCCCAAGCCGACGGCGCCTATGAAAAAGCCACCCATGCCAAGATCGACTGGCGCAAATTCGACAATGGCGCCGACATCATTGCCGCTATCGCCTCCGGCGACGTGCAGATCGGCTACCTCGGTTCCAGCCCGCTGACCGCCGCGATAACCCGTAAGGTGCCGGTGCAAACCTTCCTGGTCGCCACCCAGATCGGCGGCGCCGAAGCACTGGTGGCGCGTAACGGTTCAGGGATCAACAGCCCCCAGGACCTGATCGGCAAAAAGATCGCCGTACCCTTCGTTTCTACCGGCCACTACAGCCTGTTGGCCGCGCTGAAACACTGGAACATCGACCCGGCCAAAGTCACCATCCTCAACCTCGCGCCGCCGGCCATCATCGCCGCCTGGAAGCGCGGTGATATCGACGCCACCTACGTGTGGGACCCCGCCCTGGGCGTAGCCAAGGAAAACGGCAAGGTGCTGATCACCTCTGGCGAGCTGGCCAAGTTCGGTGCGCCGACTTTCGATGCCTGGATTGTGCGCAAAGACTTCGCCGAGAAGCACCCGGACATCGTCACCGCCTTCGCCAAGGTCACCCTGGATGCCTACGCCGCCTACCGCAAAGACCCACAAGCCTGGCTCGCTGACACAGGCAACGTCGACAAGCTGGTGAAACTCTCAGGCGCCAAGCCCAGCGATATCCCCTTGCTGCTGCAAGGCAACGTCTACCCGCTGGCCGCTGACCAGGTCACCCTGCTGGGCGCACCGACCATCCAGGCCCTCACCGACACCGCTGCGTTCCTCAAGGAACAAAACAAGGTCGACGCCGTGCTGCCGGACTACGCCCCTTACGTCAGCGCCCAGTTCATCACCCACTGATTCAGGAGTTGATCGCGATGGCCTTGCTACAACTGGAGCGCATCAGCGCACAGTACCCAGGCGCCCCGGAACCGGTACTGTCTGACATATCCCTGGACCTCGGGCCCCAGCAACTGCTGGTCGCTCTCGGCCCGTCCGGCAGTGGCAAGACGTCGCTGTTGAACCTGATTGCCGGTTTCGTCGAACCGTCTGCCGGGCGCATCACCCTTGACGGTGTGCCGGTCAAAGGCCCCAGCGCCGAACGCGGCGTGGTTTTCCAAGACGATGCCTTGCTGCCCTGGCAGGACGTGCTCGCCAATGTGGCTTTCGGCCTCGAACTGGCCGGCGTGCCCAAGGCGCAGCGCGAAGTCCGCGCCCGTGAAATGCTCGCT
Source organism: Pseudomonas sp. Root569 (assembly GCF_001427465.1). NCBI lineage: Bacteria > Pseudomonadati > Pseudomonadota > Gammaproteobacteria > Pseudomonadales > Pseudomonadaceae > Pseudomonas > Pseudomonas sp. Root569. Next base: position 485,534 of record NZ_LMGQ01000024.1, read on the forward strand.
CTGGTAGACCTGGCCGGCTTCGACAGCCGCCGCATCTGGCAACTCTCCGGTGGCCAGAAGCAACGCGTCGGCCTGGCTCGTGCCTTGGCGGCAGACCCGCGGGTATTGCTGATGGACGAGCCCTTCGGCGCCCTGGATGCCTTCACCCGCGAACAGATGCAAGAGCTGCTGCTGCAAGTCTGGCGTCGCACCGCCAAGCCGGTATTCCTGATTACCCATGACATTGAAGAAGCGGTGTTCCTCGCCACGGACCTGATCCTGCTGGCACCCAACCCCGGCCAGATCGTCGAACGCCTGCAGCTGGATTTCGGCCGACGCTATGCCGCTGGGGAGTCGGCGCGGGCGATCAAGTCCGACCCGCGCTTTATCGAAACCCGCGAGCACGTATTGGGCAAGGTGTTCTCCCAACGGCAGGTGTATGCATGAGCAGCTACGAACTTCCCGCCACGGCCAGCAAGCCGGTGGCGCACGCCACTGTCCCGGTACGCCGCAGCCTGAGCACGCGTTGGATCAGCGTCCTGACCCTGGTCGCCCTGCTCGCCCTCTGGTGGGCGGTGACCGCCACGGGCTTGATCGAACCTCTGTTCCTGCCGCCACCGTCCGCCGTGCTGCAAAAAGGCTGGCTACTGGCGACCACCGGCTACATGGATTCCACCTTGTGGCAGCACCTGGGCGCGAGCCTCAGCCGTATCGGCCTGGGCCTGGGCTTTGCGGTGCTGACCGCCGTTCCGGTGGGCATTGCCATCGGTGCCAACCGTATCGCCCGTGGCATTCTCGATCCGCTGATCGAGTTCTACCGGCCGATTCCGCCCCTGGCCTATCTGCCGCTGATCGTGATCTGGTGCGGCATTGGCGAGCTGTCCAAGGTGCTGCTGATCTACCTGGCGATCTTCGCCCCGATTGCCATCGCCACTGCAACCGGCGTGCGTACCGTCGACCCGGCCAAGCTGCGGGCCGCTCAGTCGTTGGGCGCCACCCGTGCACAACTGATTCGCCATGTGATCCTGCCCAGCGCCTTGCCCGACATCCTCACCGGGGTACGTATCGGCCTGGGTGTGGGTTGGTCGACCCTGGTCGCCGCCGAGCTGATTGCAGCCACCAGCGGCTTGGGCTTCATGGTGCAGTCGGCGGCGCAGTTTCTGGTCACCGATGTGGTGGTGCTGGGGATCCTGGTCATCGCACTGATCGCCTTTGCCATGGAAATGGGCCTGCGCGCCCTGCAGCGTAAATTAGTGCCATGGCACGGCCAGGCACACTAAGTGATGAGAACTCAATTGAGCAGCCTGACCGTTACCCCATTAAGCACCGCCCTGGGCGCCCAGATCAGTGGCGTCGATATCACCCAGCCGCTGAGCGAGGCACATCGCGATGCCATCGAGCAGGCGCTGCTCAGCCACTCGGTGCTGTTCTTCCGGGGCCAAGCAATCACCTCGCAGCAGCAAGCGCGGTTCGCGGCGCACTTCGGCGACCTGCACATCCACCCGATCTACCCCAACGTACCGGAACAGCCGGAAGTGCTGATCCTCGACACCGCCGTCACCGACGTGCGCGACAACGCCGTGTGGCACACCGACGTTACCTTCCTGCCGACTCCGGCCCTGGGCGCGGTACTCAGCGCCAAGCTATTGCCGGCGTTCGGGGGCGATACCTTGTGGGCCAGTGGTATTGCGGCGTACGAAGCCTTGTCCGAGCCATTGAAAGTACTGCTGACTGGACTGACCGCCACCCACGACTTCACCAAGTCCTTCCCGCTGGAGCGCTTCGGCAATAGCGCCGAAGACCTGGCGCGTTGGGAACAAACCCGCCGGAAAAACCCACCGCTGTCGCACCCCGTGGTGCGCACGCATCCGGTGAGCGGGCGTAAGTCGCTGTTTGTCAGTGAAGGCTTCACCACCAAAATCAATGAACTAGAGCCGACTGAAAGCGAGGCGATACTCAAGCTGCTGTTCGCCCACACCACCCGCCCGGAATTCACCATACGCTGGCGCTGGCAGGAAAATGACGTGGCGTTCTGGGATAACCGCGTGACCCAGCATTACGCCGTGGATGACTACCGGCCACAGCGGCGGGTGATGCACCGGGCGACGATTCTTGGGGATGTGCCGTTCTAGTCGCCACACTGAAAACCAAATGTGGGAGGGGGCTTGCTCCCGATGGCGGTGGTTCAGTCAGCTCATCTGTAGCTGACCCACTGCTATCGGGAGCAAGCCCCCTCCCACATTTTTGACCCCGTTGTGTCAGTTATTCAGCAGTGGACGGCTTTTCCCACAGGTTGATCCCGCCTTCCTGCGCAAACCGATCAATCTCCGCCAGTTCCTCAGCACTGAAGCTTAAGTTCTGCAACGCCCCGACGTTCTCGATGATCTGCTCTGGCCGGCTCGCGCCGATCAGCGCGCTGGTCACCCGTGGATCGCGCAATGTCCACGCCAGGGCCAGTTGAGCCAGGCTCTGGCCACGGCGCTTGGCGATTTCGTTCAATGCCCGCACGTGGGCAATGTTGGCCTCGGACAAGTGCTTGGCCTGCAACGAGCCGCCACCGGGGCGATTGACCCGTGCATCAGCCGGTACGCCGTTGAGGTACTTGTCGGTGAGCAAGCCCTGGGCCAGCGGCGTGAAGGCGATCACCCCGGCACCGAGTTCCTCGGTGGTGTCCAGCAGGTCTTTTTCCACCCAGCGGTTGAGCAGGTTGTAGGCCGGTTGGTGGATCAGCAACGGCACTTTCCACTCGTTGAGCAAGGCTGCGATTTCGCGGGTTTTCACCCCGGAATAGGACGAGATACCGATGTACAGCGCCTTGCCTTGTTGCACGGCGGTGGCGAGGGCGCTGGCGGTTTCTTCCAGGGGCGTGTCGGGGTCAAAACGATGGGAGTAGAAAATATCCACGTAGTCGACGCCCAGGCGTTGCAGGCTCTGGTCCAGGCTCGCCAGGATGTATTTGCGCGAGCCACCGCCCTGGCCGTAGGGGCCGGGCCACATGTCCCAACCGGCTTTGCTGGAGATGATCAATTCGTCGCGGTAGTGCTTGAAGTCTTCACGCAGCAACCGACCGAAGTTGATCTCGGCGCTGCCATAGGGCGGGCCGTAGTTGTTGGCCAGGTCGAAGTGGTTGATACCCAGGTCGAACGCCGTGCGCAGCAAAGCGCGCTGGGTGTCGATCGGGGTGCTGTCGCCAAAGTTGTGCCACAGCCCCAGGGACAGTGCCGGCAGCACCAACCCACTGCGGCCTACGCGGCGATAGGGAATAGATTCATAGCGGTTTTCGGCAGCAATGTACGTCATCGAATCCTCTCTGGACTGAGGGTTGAAAGGCCCGGGAATAAGGTTATTCCCAAGCCTTTTAACCCGCTGAATCGCTTAAGTCTGCCTCTTCCTTTTACAGCAAAGACCTACTTGAGAGGAACGGTATCAGCGCACCAAATGCAGGAACTGCAGATGGCGCTCGTACTGGTCGAGGATGTCGTTGATGATCTGCTCCTTGGTATAGCCCACCAGGTCATAGTCCTGGCTACCCTCACTCAAGTGCACCTCCGCACGATAGTAACGGCGGTTGTTGATCTCTTTGGAACCCATGCCACCGCGGGCAAACGACGGCGTGAAATAGCCGCGCATCTGCACCTGGTAGATGAATGGGTGCTCCTCGCCATGGCCGATTTCCAGGCTGACGCTGTCGTTGGAAGGGTCCGGCTGAGTGACTACATTCAGGCCCTTCTCGACAAACACCGCCGTCACTTCTTCGATCGCCGGGCGCACCGTCGATTCAAGGAAGCGATACACCTCATCACGTGACGGGAAATGCACGGCCTGGCTCAAGCGCTGGCGCCAGCCGCCACGGCCTTTGCGTGAAGCCGATATTGGCGCCAGGGAATGCAACTGCGCGATCTGCTTTTGCGACTCCAGGTAAAACGCCTTGTGCAGCCCCCACATCATCAGCAGCAGAATCAGCGAGAACGGCAGCGAGGTCAGCACCACCGCAGACTTCAACGAATCGATACTGCCGGCGAACAGCAGGGCACTGGTCACCAGCGCTGTCATCGCACCCCAGAACACCCGCAGCCACTTCGGCCCGTCTTCATCAGCGTTGCCGCCTTTGGACGACAGGGTGGACAGCACCACCGTGCCTGAGTCCGCCGAGGTCACAAAGAACACAAAGCTGATAAACACCGTGACCGCAATCACCGTCTTGCTCCACGGGTAGGTTTCCAGCAGCAGGTAGAGGCTCATCGACGGGTCATCGATGGCCGACTGGCCCAGCGCGGCCATACCATGGTTGAGCACTTGGTCGATGGCGCTGTTACCGAAGATCGACATCCAAGCCAGGGTGAAGCCCAGCGGGATCAACAACACGCCGAACACGAATTCACGGATGGTGCGGCCACGGGAAATACGGGCGATAAACAGGCCCACGAATGGCGACCATGCGATCCACCAGGCCCAATAGAACACTGTCCAGCCACCCAGCCAGTCGCTCGGTTTGTCGTAGGCGTACACATCGAAACTTTTGGTGGGCAATGCGCCCAGGTAGTCACCGATGTTCTGGATCAGGGTGTTGAGCAGGTGCTGGGTAGGCCCGGCAAACAACACGAACAGCAGCAGCGCACAGGCCAGCAGCATGTTGATGTCGGACATCACCCGCACACCCTTGTCGACCCCGGCCACCGCCACGAGGATCGCCGCGCCCATCATCAGGGTGATCAGGCCCACCTGGATCCACTGGGTGTGGGCAATGCCAAACAGGTAGTCCAGGCCGGAGTTGAGGTGCAGCACGCCAAAGCCCATGTCGGCGCCCAGGCCGAACACCGTGGCGATGATGCCGAAGCCATCCACCGCGTAACCGATGGGGCCATTGATGCGCTTGCCGATCAACGGGTACAGCGCCGAACGCAATGCCAGCGGCAGGTTATGCCGGTAAGCGAAATACGCCAGGGCCATGCCGACAAACGCGAACACGCCCCAGCCGTGCAGGCCCCAGTGCAGGAACAGCACCTGCATGGCCTGGCGCGCCGCATCGGCGTTCATCGCCTCGCCTTGAGGCGGTTGCACCAAGTGCGTCAACGGTTCCGAGACGCAGAAGAAGAACAGCGTGATGCTGATGCCGGCGGCGAACAGCATGCCGGCCCAGGACAGGTAACTGAATTCGGGCTCGTCGTGGTCGGCACCGAGTTTTATCTTGCCGTAGCCCGATAGCGCGGTGACCACCACGAAGACCAGATACAGGGTCATCGCCAGCATGTAGTACCAGCCGACCGTATTCGCCGCCCAGTTTTGCGCCGCCAGCAGCCAGGCGCCGGCCTGTTGCGGGATAGCGATGACGGTAATGCCAAACAGCAGGATAAAAGTCGCGGCAAAGTAGAAAACGGGCGCATTCATGCGCACCAGGCCGCTGGATGGGGTGGACGATGCACTCATGAACGATGCACCCCTGGGGTGTGGGATGTGGCTGTAAATAACGGACTCAGCAAAGGTAAGCCTCCTGTTGTGAGCGGGCAGCGAACCACCGGTTAAACTTGAACGAACGTTCAAGTTAAACATGAATAGGCGGTCTGGGACTAATTGCAGGGCCGAATGGTAGGTGATTTCTACACTAGCTCAAGGATTGGTATGACGGATCTAAATGACAAATCGTTCAGTGATGACATGTGAATTTGAACATGCGATTAAACAATGTGGGAGGGGGCTTGCTCCCGATTACGGTGGGTCAGCTACAGATAAGCTGATTGATCCACCGCTATCGGGAGCAAGCCCCCTCCCACATTGGTTTTGTGTAGTGCCTGAGTGCGCGGTTACTTCTGCGCCCCATCATCATGCTGCAAGTTCGCCTGGGTGATATTCGCCTCAGCCGGCACGCTGCGGGTCAGCCACACATTACCGCCAATTGTCGAGCCCTTGCCGATGGTGATGCGGCCCAGGATCGTTGCCCCAGCATAAATCACCACATCGTCCTCAACGATTGGGTGACGTGGATGGCCTTTCTGCAACTGCCCATCCTCATCCGCCGGAAAGCGCTTGGCGCCCAGTGTCACCGCCTGGTAGATGCGCACCCGCTCGCCGATGATTGCGGTCTCGCCAATCACCACGCCCGTGCCGTGGTCGATAAAGAAGCTCGGGCCGATCTGCGCACCGGGGTGGATATCTATGCCGGTCGCCGAGTGGGCGATTTCCGCGCTGATTCGCGCCAGCAGCGGCAAACCGGCCCGGTATAGATGATGAGCCAGGCGATGGTGGATAACCGCCAGGATGCCCGGGTAGCACAGCAGCACTTCATCCACACTGCGGGCGGCCGGGTCGCCGTGGTAGGCGGCGAGTACGTCGGTGTCCAACAGGCTGCGCAGGGACGGCAGCGCCAGGGCGAAATCCTGGATCAGGCGGATGGCATGGGCGTCCACCCCGCTGTCGTCCTCACCGCCCTGGCGTGCGGCGTAGCGCAACTCCAGGCGGGCCTGGGCGAGCAAGGCATTGAGCGCCACGTCGAGGGTGTGCCCTACATAGAAATCTTCGCTTTCTTCGCGCAGGTCCACCGGGCCCAGGCGCATGGGGAACAGTGCACCGCACAAGGCTTCAAGTATCTGCGCCACCGCCTCGCGCGACGGCAGCTCGCGGCCACCATGCTCGCCGCTCAAGCGTCCGTTGCGCGTTCGCCACTGGTCGCGGGCGCCGCGCAGCTGGCTGACGATGGTCTGCAATTGCCAATGACTGGAACGCTCACTCACGGTATTCACTCCTGACGAAATGGCCATCACTTTACGGTATGCACCGTGGCAGCTCTTAAGAACCAATGGTATGAACATAAGAACTATCCGGCATAAGCGATTGCCGGTTGCCCGATGAAAAGGGCCTGCCTATAGTCCCCCACATCACTCAGTCACCGTGTGTAACCATGATCAAACAACAGCTTGACCGTTTTAACCGTTTGGAACTGCTGGGCGGTGCTACCGCTTTGGAAAAGCTCGAGCGGCTGTCGGCTTGGCTGGGCAGGGACATCTACGTCAAACGCGATGACACCACGCCGCTGGCCATGGGCGGCAACAAGCTGCGCAAACTCGAATACCTGGCGGCTGACGCTATCGCCCAGGGCGCCGACACCCTGATTACCGCCGGCGCGTTGCAGTCGAACCACGTGCGCCAGACCGCCGCGCTCGCCGCCAAGCTTGGCCTGGGATGCGTCGCCCTGCTGGAGAACCCTACCGGCACCGAAGACCCGAACTATCTGGGCAACGGCAACCGCCTGCTGCTGGACCTGTTCGACGCCAAAGTGGAATTGGTGGAAAACCTCGAACAGGCCGATGACCAGCTCAACGCCCTCGCCGCCCTCCTGCGCAGCAATGGCAAGAAACCGTACTTGGTGCCGATCGGCGGCTCCAATGCCCTCGGAGCCTTGGGCTATGTGCGTGCCGGGCTGGAGTTGGCCGCGCAGATTGAAGACAGCGGGATTGAATTCGCCGCCGTGGTACTCGCCTCGGGCAGCGCCGGTACCCACAGTGGCCTGGCCTTGGCGTTAAGCGAAGTGCTGCCGAAGTTGCCGGTGATCGGCATTACCGTGTCGCGCACCGAAGAAGCGCAGTTCCCCAAAGTGCAGGGCCTGGCCGAACGCACTGCCGAGTTGCTCGGTATGGATATGCCTGAAGCCTTCAAGGTGATCCTGTGGGACGAGTATTTCGGCCCCCGTTATGGCGAGCCGAATGCTGGCACCCTCTCCGCGATCAAACTTTTGGCCAGCCAGGAAGGTCTGCTGCTGGACCCTGTTTATACGGGCAAGGCCATGGCCGGGTTGCTGGACGGCATCGGGCGTCAGCGCCTTGAAGAAGGGCCAATCATTTTCCTGCATACCGGTGGGGCGCCGGCGTTGTTTGCCTACGATTCAGCCTTCAATTAAACGGACACAGACCAAAGTGTGGGAGGGTCTCCTTAGTCAAAAATAGAATATGAAATTAATTTTTTATTATTTTCAAGTCTTAAAATCCAGCATTATCATCGCGCCGAAGGCGAAGACGCACACCGCGCTTTAAGGCAGGATACGACTACCGCGTCACCTGCTTCGCTCACCATAAAAACACAGGGGCTCTCCATGACTATTTCTGTATTGCGTCGCACGCTGCTGGTTGGCACATTGGGCCTGGCGCTTGGCGCTGGCTGGCTGGGCCAGGCGGTTGCCGGCGAGCAGTTGGGCAACATCAAGAAGGCCGGCGAGATCAAGATCGGCCTGGAGGGCACCTATCCACCCTTCAGCTTCGTCGATGAAAGCGGCAAGCTCAGCGGGTTCGAGGTGGAGTTGTCCGAAGCCCTGGCCAAAGAGTTGGGCGTCAAGGTCAAGCTGCAAGCGACGCCATGGGACGGGATCCTCGCCGCCCTGGAATCCAAGCGCCTGGATGCCGTGGTCAACCAAGTGACCATCTCCGAAGAGCGCAAGAAGAAGTACGACTTCTCCAAGCCCTATACCGTTTCCGGTATCCAGGCGCTGACCCTGGCGAAGAACGTCGACACCATCAAGACCGCCGCCGACCTGGCCGGCAAGAAAGTCGGCGTGGGCCTGGGCACCAACTACGAACAATGGCTCAAGGACAACCAGCCTAAAGCCATTATCAAGACCTATAACGACGACCCGACCAAGTTCCAGGACCTGCGCATCGGCCGTATTGACGCGATCCTGATTGATCGCCTGGCCGCCCTGGAGTACGCCAAGAAAGCCAAGGACACCGCCGCAGCCGGCGACGCCTTCTCACGTCAGGAATCCGGGATTGCCCTGCGCAAAGGCGAGCCTGAACTGCTCGACGCGGTGAACAAAGCCCTCGACAAGCTGCGCGCCGACGGCACCTTGAAAGCGCTGTCCGAGAAGTATTTCAACGCTGACGTCACCCAATAATGGAAGCAGGCTTTCAACTCGCGCTGGACTCCGCGCCCTTTCTGCTCAAGGGCGCGTACTACACGGTAATCCTCAGCCTTGGCGGGATGTTTTTCGGCTTGATGCTGGGCTTCGGCCTGGCGCTGATGCGCCTGTCGCGCTTCAAATTGCTCAGCTGGACGGCCAGGGTCTACGTGTCGTTCTTTCGCGGCACGCCCTTGCTGGTGCAGCTGTTCCTGATCTACTACGGCTTGCCGCAAGTGGGCATCGAGCTGGATCCGATCCCGGCAGCCATGATCGGCTTTTCGCTGAACATGGCCGCCTACGCCTGTGAAATCCTGCGGGCCGCCATCGCCTCCATCGAGCGTGGCCAATGGGAAGCCGCCGCCAGTATCGGCATGACCCGTGCGCAGACCCTGCGCCGGGCCATCCTGCCGCAGGCCATGCGTACAGCCCTGCCCCCCCTGGGCAACAGCTTTATTTCGCTGGTCAAGGACACCGCGCTGGCCGCCACCATCCAGGTGCCGGAGCTGTTCCGCCAGGCCCAACTGGTGTCGGCGCGTACCTTCGAAATTTTCACCATGTATCTGTCCGCGGCCCTGATCTACTGGATCCTGGCGAGCATCCTGGCGCATCTGCAAAATCGTCTGGAAGACCGGGTCAACCGGCATGACCTGGAGTCTTGAAGCATGATCGTGGTTGAAAAACTGACCAAGCAATTCAACGGTCAGGTGGTGCTCAACGGCATCGACCTGGAGGTCAAGGAAGGCGAAGTAGTCGCCATCATCGGTCCCAGCGGTTCGGGCAAGACCACCTTCCTGCGCTGCCTGAATTTCCTCGAAGAACCCACCAGCGGCCGTATCAAGGTCGGTGACATCGAGATCGACGGCAGCAAGCCGCTCAACCAGCAACAGGGCTTGGTGCGGCGCCTGCGCCAGCATGTGGGCTTCGTGTTCCAGAACTTCAACCTGTTCCCGCACCGCACAGCCCTGGAAAACGTCATCGAAGGGCCGATCGTGGTCAAGAAGATGCCGCGGGAAGCGGCGACCGAATTGGGGCGCAAGCTGCTGGAGCGGGTTGGCCTGGCGGGCAAGGAAGCGTCCTACCCACGGCGGTTGTCCGGCGGCCAGCAACAGCGCGTAGCGATCGCCCGGGCGCTGGCCATGGAGCCAGAGGTGATTCTGTTCGACGAGCCCACTTCGGCCCTTGACCCGGAACTGGTGGGCGAAGTGCTGGCGACCATCCGCAGCCTGGCCGAAGAAAATCGCACCATGGTCATCGTCACCCACGAGATGAGCTTTGCCCGGGATGTGGCCAACCGGGTGATTTTTTTCGACAAGGGCGTGATCGTCGAACAGGGCGAAGCCAAGGCGTTGTTCGCCAACCCCAAGGAAGAGCGCACCCGGCAGTTTCTGAGCAAATTCCTCGCCCACTGACCCACCCCGTGTAGGAGCGAGCTTGCTCGCGAAAAGCGCCCAGACAACTCGGTCAATCTGATTCACCGCGTTGTCGTTGACGTTCTTCGCGAGCAAGCTCGCTCCTACAACGGGTTACCATTCCAGCGCTTAAAATACCCCGCCGTAACGACCTTAAAATCCCCCTCCCCGTCAGACCCTTCTGAATATCTTCAAACCCGCCGTTTAGCCTTTTGCCTCCATTGACGCTCTGCGGCCAACCCTCTTATCTAGCGCCTTGAGGATTGGATCCTATCCCGGCTACTGACTGAATCGTTCCTTTCGAACCGCCTTGCGCCTGTGCGCCGGGGGCTCGGAACGATTGCTGCTGGCTGCATCAAGGAGATTACTGATGACACACACCCAAACCCCGGCCACGCTCACTGCCCCCAAATTGCCCCAGGCGATTGGAAGCGGCATCAGCGCCCTGGCCTCCACGCACTTGCAAGTCGATATTTCACCCTACCCAGGCATGGAAGAAGGCGACCTGATCGAACTGTTCTGGAACAACTGCTTCGCCGCCTCGCGCAAGGTGACCGCTGGCAAGATCGGCACGTTCACCCACCTGTGGGTACCGGAGAGCTTTGTGCAGGACGGCCCCGCGCGCGTCCACTACCAGGTCCTGCAGATCGGCCATGGGCCTATGCGCTCGGCCGCGACCCTGGTGCGGGTCAAGACCAACTACCCCGGCGGCCTGCCCTCGTCTCATCTGAACCACGAAAGGGGTGATGAAAACCAGAACCTCGCCCCCGTCAGCCTGCCTGAAACCATCCGCCGCTACGGCGTCAACAGCTGCCAGGTACGACGCGGCATTCCGCTGACGATCGAGCCTTACTTGAACATGAGCACCGGCGATGCCATCACCCTGCGCTGGGGGGATGTACGCCTGGACCTGCCGAAAATCCAAGCCAGGAACGTAGGCCTGGCAGTACAGGTGTGGGTGCCCTCCCAAGTGATTATCGAAGCGGGCGACGACTGCCGGTTGGAAGTTACCTACTGCATCCTTGATTGCGTCGGTAATAATTCCAGCTGGGCACCCGCCCGCACTTTGCGCATCGCCGCCTGTGCATCAGCAGCAACGACCCGCCCTGCCTTGCCCGCGCCAGGCTATCAACCGCGTCGCTTCGGCTCACCTTGTGAACCGGGGTGACAGCCCTTCTATGCATATTCCTAAAAGTTAGTTTATTTAAAGAATTAACACGCTTAGGGTATATGCACCGGACCACCGGACATTCCTGATTTTTCAGTTTTTATTTCATCGAATGCGAGGTCGGTATGGTCAGAATTACCCCGGTGCATAACGCCAGGGCATTGCGTGCAGCCAAGGAGCGGCGCTGATGTCTAACTTGGCTCTAACACCCACCCAGAGTGATCTGGACGTAGCCCCCCTGCTGTTGCCGGCCACGGTGCTGCGCGACGACGCCCAGGCGCTGAGCGCCGCCCACGAGCTGGCCCAGGCTGCACGCTTGCAGGCCGCCAAGCGCGACCAGCAACGCAAGCTGCCGTGGGCACAGCTCGAACAATTCACCCGCAGCGGCTTGGGCAGTATTTCAATTCCCCGCGAATACGGTGGCCCGCAGGTGTCGTTCGTGACCCTGGCCGAAGTCTTCGCGATCATCAGTGCGGCCGACCCGGCCCTCGGGCAGATTCCGCAGAACCATTTCGGCATCCTGCATGTGTTGCAGAACACCGCCACCGAGCGCCAGAAAAAGCAGCTGTTCCAGAGCGTGCTCGACGGCTGGCGCATCGGCAACGGCGGCCCGGAACGCGGCACCAAAAACACCTTGGAGCTCAAGGCGCGCCTCACGGCCGAAGGTGACGGGTTGGTGGTCAGCGGCCAGAAGTTCTACTCCACCGGCGCGCTGTTTGCCCACTGGGTTGCGATCAAGGCGCTGAACGATGACGGCAAGCAAGTCATGGCGTTCATAAGGCGCGGCAGCGAAGGGCTGCGCATCGTCGATGACTGGTCGGGCTTTGGCCAACGCACCACCGCCAGCGGCACTGTGCTGCTCGACCGGGTGCCGGTGGACCCGGAGCTGGTCATCGACAACTGGCGCCTGGGCGAAAGCCCGAACATCCAGGGTGCCGTGTCGCAGTTGATCCAGGCCGCCATCGACGCCGGCATCGCCCGTGGGGCCCTGGACGACACCATCGCCTTCGTGCGTGAGCGTTCGCGCCCCTGGATCGACGCTAAGGTCGAACGGGCCAGCGACGACCTGTATGTGATCGCCGATATCGGCAAGTTGAAGATCGAACTGCACGCCGCCGAAGCGCTGCTGCGCAAGGCGGGCCAGGTGCTCGACGAGGTCAGCGCCGCGCCAATCACCGCGCAATCTGCTGCGCGCGCGTCAATCGCGGTGGCCGAAGCGAAAGTGCTGACCACTGAAGTGTCGTTGCTGGTCACCGAGAAGCTCTTCGAACTGGCCGGCAGCCGCGCCACCCTCGCCGAATTCAACCTCGACCGTCACTGGCGCAACGCCCGGGTGCACACCCTGCACGACCCGGTGCGCTGGAAGTACCACGCTATCGGTGCCTATCGCTTGAACGGCACTTTACCGGCGCGTCACTCCTGGATTTAACCGACCAGAACACTTTTTCCACGAGCTTCTGGAGAAACTCATGACCCTTTCTAACCACGTTGCGGTTATCACCAGCGACGAACACGCCCTTATTGTCGCCAGCGACCTCGCTGATGACTTGCGCCGCGACAGCGCCCAACGCGACCGTGAACGGCGTCTGCCATTGCCCGAACTGGACGTGTTTTCCCGCTCCGGCCTGTGGGGCATCAGCGTGCCCAAGGCCTACGGTGGCGCGGGTGTGTCCAACGTGACCCTGGCCAAGGTCATCGCGCTGATTGCCCAGGCCGATGGCTCCTTGGGCCAGATCCCGCAGAACCATTTCTACGCCCTCGAAGTGCTGCGCGTAAACGGCAGCCCCGAACAGCAGCAGCGCCTGTACGCCGAGGTGCTGGCCGGCCAGCGCTTTGGCAACGCCTTGGCGGAACTGGGTACCAAGACCGCCCATGACCGCGTGACCAGCCTCACCCGCGACGGCGATGGTTTTCGCATCAATGGGCGCAAGTTCTACGCCACTGGCGCTATCTATGCGCAACGCATCCCCACCTCGGTGGTAGATGAAAATGGCATCCAGCAGCTGGCCTTCGTGCCCCGCGACAGCGCGGGCCTGACGGTAATCGACGACTGGAGCGGCTTCGGCCAGCGCACCACCGGCAGCGGCTCGGTGGTATTCGATAACGTATGGGTAGCGGCACAGGACGTGATCCCGTTCCAGAGCGCCTTCGAACGCCCGACCACCGTCGGCCCGCTGGCGCAGATCCTCCACGCGGCCATCGACACCGGCATTGCCCGCGCCGCCTTTGAAGACGCGCTGCACTTTGTGCGCACCAAGACCCGCCCGTGGATCGATTCCGGCAACGACAAAGCCACCGAAGACCCGCTGACCCTCAAAAGCTTCGGCCACCTGAGCATTCGCCTGCACGCTGCCGAGGCCTTGCTGGAGCGCTCTGGGGAATTCCTCGACCGCGCCCAGGCTGACAGCAATGCCCAGACCGTCGCCGCCGCGTCCATCGCCGTGGCCGAAGTGCGCGCCTTGAGCACCGAGATTTCCCTGGCTGCCGGCAGCACCTTGTTCGAACTGGCCGGCAGCCAGGCGACGCTCGCTGAACATGGCCTGGACCGCCACTGGCGCAACGCCCGGGTGCACACCCTGCACGACCCGGTGCGCTGGAAGTACCACGCCGTGGGCAACTACTACCTCAACGATGAAAACCCGCCGCTGCGGGGGACCATCTGATGAGCAAAAAGAAGATCCTGCTCAATGCCTTCAACATGAACTGCATCGGGCATATCAACCACGGCCTGTGGACTCACCCACGGGACAACTCAACCCAGTACAAGACCCTCGAATACTGGACCGAACTGGCGCAGATCCTCGAACGCGGGTTGTTCGATGGTTTGTTTATCGCCGACATCGTCGGTGTCTACGACGTGTATCAGAACTCGATTGACGTGCCGCTCAAGGAGTCGATCCAACTGCCGGTCAACGACCCGTTGCTGCTGGTCTCGGCCATGGCCGCCGTCACCCGCAACCTGGGTTTTGGCCTTACCGCCAACCTCACCTACGAGCCGCCCTATCTGTTCGCCCGGCGCATGTCCACGCTGGACCACCTGAGCCGTGGCCGGGTCGGCTGGAACATCGTCACCGGCTACCTCGACAGCGCTGCCAAGGCCATGGGCCTCTCTGAACAGGTCGAGCATGATCGGCGTTACGACCAGGCCGATGAGTACCTGCAGGTGCTGTACAAACTCTGGGAGGGCAGCTGGGAAGACGACGCGGTGCTCAACGATCCACAGGCGCGGGTGTATGCGCAACCGGGCAAGGTGCACAAAGTCGAACACCACGGCGAGTTCTATCAGGTAGAGGGTTATCACCTCTGCGAGCCGTCGCCGCAGCGTACGCCGGTGCTGTTCCAGGCCGGCAGTTCCGAGCGTGGGTTGCTGTTCGCCGGGCGGCATGCCGAGTGCGTGTTTATCAGCGGGCAGAACAAGGCCTCAACCAAAACTCAGGTGGATAAGGTGCGCGCCAGCGCGGTGGAGGCGGGGCGCAACCCGGACGATATTAAGGTGTTCATGGGCCTCAATGTGATCGTGGGCGCCACCGAAGAGTTGGCCTGGCGCAAGCATGCCGAGTACCTCAGCTACGCCAGCGCGGAAGCCGGTGTGGCGCATTTCTCGGCCTCGACGGCGATTGATTTCTCCCAATACGAACTGGACGAGCCCATCCAGTACGTAAAGAGCAACGCAATCCAGTCAGCCACCAAGCCCCTGCAAAACAACGACTGGACCCGGCGCAAATTGCTCGACCAGCACGCCCTGGGTGGGCGCTATATAACCTTGGTGGGCTCGCCTGAACAGGTGGCGGATGAACTGGAATCCTGGATCAGCGAAACCGGGCTGGATGGTTTCAACCTGACACGCATTGTCACGCCGGAGAGCTATGTGGATTTCATCGACTTGGTGATACCGGAGCTGCAGCGGCGTGGCTCGTACAAGACCGAGTATGCGCAGGGCACGTTGCGGGAAAAAGTCTTCCACGGCACCGCTCGCTTACCCGAACAACACACCGGCTCCAGCTACCGACACTGATCAAAAATGTGGGAGGGGGCTTGCTCCCGATAGCGGTGAATCAGTCACCGGATGGGTTTGCTGTCACACCGCTATCGGGAGCAAGTCGAATCGTCGCACCGCCCCTCCCACATTGGATCTCCATTGTTTGTGCCTATACCTTATGACTGGAAATTGATTATGAAAAAAACACTGCTCACCCACCCAGTCAAAGCACTGGCCCTGGCCTTCGGGTTGTTCAGCTCGGTAGTATTCGGCGCCGATGCGCCACTGAAAATCGGCACCACCGCCGCCTTCGCCATTCCCCTGGAAGCGGCCGTAGAAGAGGCCGGCAAACAAGGCCTGAAGGTCGAGCTGGTGGAGTTCACCGACTGGATCGCCCCCAACGTCAGCCTTGCCGCCGGTGATATCGACGTGAACTATTTCCAGCACATCCCCTTCCTGGAAAACGCCAAGGCCGCCGCCGGTTTTGATTTGGAGCCCTATGCGCCGGGCATCATCAATAACATCGGGCTGTACTCGAAAAAGTACAAAAGCATTAGCGATCTGCCCGAGGGCGCCAGCGTGGCGATTGCCAACGACCCCATCAACAGCGGTCGCGGCCTGCAACTGCTGGCCAAGGCCGGGCTGATCACCCTCAAGCCGGGCGTAGGCTACAAAGCCACCGAAGAAGACATCATCGCCAACCCGAAAAAGATCAAGATCCTGCAAGTGGAAGCGGTGCAACTGGTACGCGCCTATGACGATGCGGACTTGGTGCAGGGCTACCCGGCGTATATCCGCCTGTCCAAGACCTTCGATGCAGAGTCGGCGCTGCTGTTCGACGGCCTGGACCACCCGGAATACGTGATCCAGTTCGTCATCCAACCCAAGAGCAAAACCGACCCTCGGGTAATCAAGTTCGTCGACATCTACCAGCACTCGCCAGTGGTGCGTGCGGCGCTGGATAAATCCCTCGGCAAGCTCTACCAAGTCGGTTGGGAAGATAAAAAATGACCGCCGCCAACGCCCAACTGCGCGACCTGGGCCATGCGCCCAGGGACGCCGAGCAGACTGAACTGCACCCGGACCTCAACCGCGCCCACGTACGCTTTATCAACCTGGGCAAGACCTACGGCGGCACGGTACACGCCCTGCAAGGCATCGACCTGGCGATCCAGCGTGGCGAAGTGTTCGGCATCATCGGCCGCAGCGGCGCCGGTAAGTCATCGCTGATCCGCACCATCAATCGCCTGGAGCAACCCAGCAGTGGGCGGGTGCTGATTGATCAAGTCGACATCGGCGGCTTCGACGAGGACCACCTGGTGGCGCTGCGGCGGCGCATCGGCATGATCTTCCAGCACTTCAACCTGATGTCGGCCAAGACCGTATGGCAGAACGTCGAGTTGCCGCTCAAGGTTGCCGGCGTACCCAAGCCCCAACGTGAGCAAAAGGTGCGTGAGCTGTTGGAACTGGTGGGTTTGCAGGACAAGCACACCGCCTATCCGGCGCAGCTCTCTGGCGGGCAGAAACAGCGCGTTGGCATTGCCCGCGCGCTGGTGCACGACCCCGAGATTCTGCTGTGCGACGAAGCCACCTCGGCCCTCGACCCGGAAACCACCCAGTCGATCCTCGGCCTGCTGCGCGAGATCAACCAACGCCTGGGCCTGACCATCGTGCTGATCACCCATGAGATGGCGGTAATTCGCGAAATCTGCGACCGCGTGGTGGTGCTGGAACACGGGCGAATCGTCGAGCAAGGCCCGGTGTGGCAAGTGTTCGGCAACCCCCTGCATGAGGTCAGCAAGACCCTGCTCGCACCGCTGCAGCACGGCTTGCCGCCTGAATTGCAAAGCCGCCTGCAACCCACACAATCCCTGGCGGGCGCGGCGCTGGTGCTGCGCTTGCAGTTCACCGGCAGCGATAGCGATGAGCCGGACCTCGCCGCCTTGTTCAGCGCCCTCGGCGGACGCGTGCGTTTGCTGCAAGGCGGTGTGGAACGCATCCAGGGGCATGCCCTGGGGCAATTGCTGCTGGCGGTGAATGGCTCGCCGCACAACGCCGAAGAGCTGCGCAACCGCGCCAGCAATTGGGCGCAACAGGTGGAGGTGCTCGGTTATGTGGTTTGATCGTTTAGTGCAGGGCGCCATCGACACCCTGTTAATGGTCGGCGTGTCATCGCTGATCGCCTTGCTGGTAGGGATTCCCCTGGCGGTGTTCCTGGTCACCAGCGACAAGGGCGGCATCTATCAGGCGCCGGCCCTTAACCGCGTGCTGGGGGCGTTCGTGAACTTGTTCCGCTCCATTCCGTTCCTGATCCTGATGGTGGCGCTGATCCCCTTTACCCGGCTGATCGTCGGCACCACCTATGGCGTATGGGCGGCCGTGGTGCCGCTGACCATCGCCGCCACGCCGTTCTTTGCACGCATCGCCGAAGTCAGCCTGCGCGAAGTCGATCACGGCCTGATCGAAGCCGCGCAGGCCATGGGTTGCCGACGCTGGCACATCATCTGGCACGTGCTATTGCCCGAAGCGCTGCCGGGAATCGTCGGCGGCTTCACCATCACCCTGGTGACCATGATCAACTCATCGGCCATGGCCGGGGCGATTGGTGCCGGTGGGCTGGGCGACATTGCCTATCGCTATGGCTACCAGCGTTTTGATACGCAGATCATGCTGACGGTGATTGTGCTGCTGGTGGTCCTGGTGGCGGTGATCCAGTTGGGTGGTGATCGATTGGCGCGGGTGTTGAACAAGCGCTGAGGTATAGTTCACCAACCTCAGCCGCAGCCGTGCGCCATGCCATGAAACTTGCCCCCGAAGACCTCAACCAGATCACCACCACCACCCTCGGCCATTACAACAAGGTGGCCGAAGACTTCCGTGAAGGCACCCGCGATCACGATGTGAGCCAGAACATCGACGCGTTATTGCGGCACATTCAGGGCCCCGCGCCGTTTACCGTGTTGGATTTCGGCTGCGGGCCGGGCCGGGATTTGCAGACCTTCACCCGCATGGGGCATATCGCCGTGGGGCTGGATGGCTCCGAGCGTTTCGCGCAGATGGCGCGGGAGGACAGCGGCTGCGAGGTGCTGCAGCAGGACTTTCTCAAGCTGGACCTGCCCGCCGAGCGCTTCGATGGCGTGTTTGCCAATGCGGTGCTGTTTCATATTCCCAAGCAGGAACTGCCGCGGGTTCTCAAGCAGCTGCATGGCACGTTGAAGCCCGGGGGCGTGCTGTTCAGCTCCAACCCTCGGGGCGAAAACCAGGAAGGCTGGAATGGGCCGCGGTATGGGTCTTATCACGATCTGGAGGCGTGGCAGGCGCTGCTGATTGAGGCCGGGTTTGAAGAGCTGGAGCATTACTACCGCCCGGCCGGGGTGCCTCGGGAGCAGCAGCCTTGGTTGGCGAGTGTGTGGCGCCGGTCTTAAGTGATTTATTGCCTGGTCTGACGCTATCGGGAGCAAGCCCCCCTCCCACATTTAAATGTGGGAGGGGGGCTTGCTCCCGATGGTCTCAATGGCGTTGCTGATCTACCTGATACACCACCGGTTTTTCACCTTCCACCAGCGCTGTGACACTGCGCTCGGCATACCCTTCTTTTTCCATGGCCGAAAAGTTCGCCACCAACCGCGTGCCATCGGCGAACGTGGTTTGCTGCAGCTGTTTGTCCGCTGTCAGCCAACGAAAATCCGTCATCGCCTGGGTCGCCAAACGCTGGTGCAGTGGTCGGAAAAACCGGTCCTGGCGTTGAATCACCGGCAAGCGCGCCTTAAGCGTCTCCGCACTCAGGTGATACAGCGGCGGCACGTTATAGAGCAGTTGGGTCAACTCATTCTCAACCTGCACATTGCTCAATTTCAGGCTATCGAACAGCCAGTGATGAGTGGTGATCACCGAGCCGTGGAACACCGCCTGGTACAACGGCAGGCGCATGCTCGGCTCGAAATACACCGTGCGAAACGGCTCTTTCAATGGCACAGGTTTGAAAAACACCGTCGGTTGCTCCGGCGGGAACCAGTTGCCGACGTAATGGGGCGACTGCTTGTCCTGGGTCATGTCCCGATCCCCCCAGCCCATGACCGGCGTCTGCATACCGTGGGCAAACAGAATGCCCTGGGCAGTAGTGGCGTTGCCGTCTTCGGAGCCGGCCGGCACCTTGAGCACGCTGTTGAGCCAGCGGGACGCATCGATATTGCCCGCGGCGTTTTGCGCCTGGGTCATGGACGCTCCATCCCGGTAGCTGTCGAACAGCATGCCGGTGGCATAGGCGTCGAGGAACCAGGCGTTGAAGCCGGCCTTGGCCTGCACGGCCCGCACCCGCGCCTCCAGCAACGGTCGCACGCAGCGGGGGTCGGTGTAGTGACCGGACTGCTGGAAGCCGGTTTTCAGCTTGCCGTCCTTGAGCATGATTGCGCAGTTGCGGTAAGCCTGGTCGCCCTGGTGGGCCGTAGTCCAGTCCGGGTTCTCGGCCGCGGACAAAGCGGTTTCGTAGGAATCGTAGGGCGCGATCAGAAATCCCGCGTCGACACCGGCGCGAATCGCTTCGGGATGCCAGAGGCCGCCTTCCCAGCCTTCGCCCAGGGTCAGCAGCAGACGAGGCAGGCCGGCATCGCGCAGGCCTTGGATAGTCTTGCTGCCCCAGCTTTCAGGGCTGCCGCCCAAGGCTCCGGCGAATGCTGTCGCCAGCTCCTGGCGCAGTTCACCATAGCGGGCGGCGAGTCGCGTCATGTCCGGCTCCTCGACTTGCCACGCCTGGCGCGCCTGCTTGTTGATTGCGGCGTTAAGGCCACGCAACAGCGCCGCCTGCTCATAACGACTTAACGCCGTGGTCTGCGCCAGCACCTTGGCCGCTTCCTTATCAAACAGGGCAGCAAGCGCATGACCGCGTAGCCGCTCGACCAACTTCGGCCAATCACGCACATCGTCCAGCGCCAGCAGGTCATTGCCCCACAGGTAGGCATGGCTGGCGCCCAGCAGTTTTTCTGCCTCGGGGGTCTGGCGCAGCTTGTCCGCCAACGGCTCATATTTGCCCTGCTCTACCAGCCACTGGCGGTAGCGCTTGGCTCCGGCCAAGGGGTCGGCGTCGCCCAGGTGCAGACGTAGCGTCATCGGTGCGCTGGAGTCCAGCGTGGTGAACTCATGGGTCAGGGACAGCGCCAGGCCTTTGCCTTCCGCCTGCCATTGGAGGCGGTTGTTGTAGGGGTTGGTCAGCAGCCAGTTGAGGGTAAAGCTTCCATGATCCATGCCCCATAACGGCAGGCTCAGGTCCTGGGTGGTATTGAGCGCGCCCTGCTCCTGCAGGAAAGCCTGCCATATGGCATTGCCGGCGGGTACGTAATGCCCTTCGGCCAAGGGCCAGAGCAAGCCTTGGCCCATGGCTTCGGCGGGCTGGCGCAGCAGCGGCAACTCGCCAGGCTGACTGGCGTTGATGGTCAAGGCCAGGTCGCGTTGTTCAAGGCGTGCGGTCAGGCGATAGGCGCCGCTGTCCCATTGCCAGCTGGCCTGGTCGGAGCTGTTCTGCACTTGGCTGACGCTATGGGCAGTGACGCCGCTGGAGACGTTCACCGAGGCCTGGCCTGATGGCGTCACGCGCAGGGCCAGGGTGGCCGGGTCGAGCTCGATGCGCCAGAGGGTGTTTTCGAGCACGGTGGTGGCAAAGGTCGGCGGCGACAGCAGGAGCGCACAGAGCAGCACGGTGGAGCGCAGGCAAGACATAGGGATCGACCTGGGGGAGGGAAAGGCCAAGAGGGTAAGATATGCAGCGATTGGGCGGGGCGGCAAGCGGACTTTTCGGAAGCTTCCCACAGTTGTTCAAGCGCTATGAAGATCAAAATGTGGGAGGGGGCTTGCTCCCGATGGCGGTGGTTCAGTCAGTGCATCTGTGCCTGGCCCATCGCCATCGGGAGCAAGCCCCCTCCCACATTTTTAACCGTGTTGTTCCTGTTGCTCCTGCTTTGGTTCGCGGATCTTGTACCAGGCCACATACAGCGCCGGCAAAAACAGCAGCGTCAGCAAGGTGGCAATGATAATCCCGCCAATCATCGCGTAGGCCATCGGCCCCCAGAACACTTCGCGAGCGATGGGGATCATGCCCAGGCTCGCGGCAGCGGCCGTAAGCAGGATCGGTCGGCGCCGGTGTTCAGTTGCTTCCACCACGGCATCCCACGGCGTGTAACCGGCCACCTCATATTCGTGGATTTGCGTCACCAGGATCACCGAGTTACGAATGATGATGCCGATCAGCGCCAGGATACCCAGGATCGCCACAAAGCCCATGGGCGTGCCCGTGGGGATCAACGCCAGCACCACGCCGATCAGCCCCAGGGGCGCGACGCTCGCCACCAGGAACATCTTCTGCACGCTGTGCAACTGGATCATCAGGAAGGTGGCCATCAGGAACAGCATCAACGGCACTACCTTGGCGATAGGCCCCTGGGCCTTGCCGCTTTCTTCCACGGTGCCGCCGGTGGCAACTTTGTAGCCTACCGGCAAGTCAGCGCCGAATTTCTCGATGGTCGGCGCCAGTTGCTTGACCAGGTCCGTCGGCTGCATTTCATCGCGCACCGCAGCCTTGACGGTGATGGTCGGCTTACGGTCGCGTCGCCACACCAGCGGTTGCTCCAGCTCGTAACGCACGGTGGCGAACGCCAGCAGCGGAATCGAAGTGCCGTTGGGCGTAACGATCTGCAGGTTCTGCAAGGTTTCCGGGGTGCCACGCTCGGCATCTTCGGCGCGGCCGACCACATTGATCAGGTAGATATCGTCGTGCACCTGGGTCACCGACGCACCGCTGACCACGCTGTTCATCAACTGCGCCACGTCTTCCGACGACAGCCCCAGTTGCCGCGCCTTGTCCTGGGCAATGTCGACCCGCAGGACTTTGCCCGGCTCGTTCCAGTCGTAGATGATCTCGCCCAGGTGGGTGTTCTGGTCGAGCAAGGTCGCCAGCTCGATAGCATGCTTGCGCACCTGATCGATGTCTTTGCCGGACACGCGGTACTGGATCGGCCGCCCCACCGGCGGGCCCATTTCCAGCGGCTGCACATAGCTGCCGATGCCGACAAAATCATCGCGCAGGCGCTGTTGCAAGCGGGCGATCAACGCACCACGCTCTTCCAGGCCCTTGCTGACAATCACCAACTGCGCGTAGTAGGGGTTTTCCAACTGCTGGTCCAGCGGCAGGTAGAAACGGATCGCGCCCTGACCGATATAAGTGCTCCAGCGGGCTATGTCCGGATCGTCCTTGATAATCGCTTCAAGGCGATCGACGGCCTTGCGTGTCTCGTTGATCGAGGCGTTTTGCGGCAGGTTCAAATCAACGAGGATTTCCGGGCGATCCGATGACGGGAAGAACTGGTTCTGCACAAACTGCATGGAAAACACCGAGGCCGCAAACAGGCCCACAGTGATACCGATAGCCCACCAACGGTTGCGCATGGCCCACAGCATGCCGCCATTGAACGCACGACCGATGCGTCCGGGCTCAGCATTGTGCGGCTTCACATTGGCGCTGAGGATGTGCACACCGATCACCGGTGCAAACAGCACCGCCACCACCCACGACACCAGCATCGCCACGGCGATCACCGCGAACAGGGTAAAGGTGTACTCGCCCGCCGAACTGGCGTTGAGGCCAATCGGTACAAAACCGGCCACGGTCACCAGGGTACCGGTGAGCATCGGGAACGCGGTGGAGGTATAGGCGTAGGTCGCCGCCTGCTCCTTGGTTTCGCCTTTTTCCAGGCGCGTGATCATCATCTCGACGGTGATCATCGCATCGTCCACCAACAGGCCGAGGGCGATGATCAACGCACCGAGCGACACTCGCTGCATGGTGATGCCGCTGTATTCCATGAATACGAATACCAGCGCCAGCACCAGCGGAATCGAGCACGCCACCACCAGGCCGGCGCGCATACCCAGGCTGATAAAACTCACCACCAGCACGATGATCACCGCCTCGAACAGCGCGCTGGTAAAGCCACCGACGGCCTCTTCCACCACCTCGGCCTGGTCGGACACCTTGTGCACACCAACGCCCACCGGCAAGTCGGCGGTCAGCTCGTCCATGCGCTGGTGCAGGGCCTTGCCGAACGACTGGATATTGCCGCCCTTCTGCATCGCAATGGCCAAGCCGATGGCCGGCTTGCCGTTGAAGCGGAACATTGGCCGCGCCGGGTCGACATAGCCACGGCTGATGTCGGCGATATCCGCAAGCCGATAGAAACGGTCATTGAGGCGCAGGTTGACGTCAGCCAGGTCCTTCTCAGAGGCGAACTGCCCTGAGGTGCGCACCGATATGCGCTCCGGCCCGGCCTCGATCACCCCGGCCGGGGTTACGGCGTTCTGCGATTGCAGGCTTTGCACGACCTGGCGCTGGTCGATCCCCAATGCGGCAAGTTTGCGCGTGGAGAAATTCAGGTAGATCACTTCGTCCTGCTGGCCGATCATCTCGACCTTGCCCAGCCCCGGCACTGAGCGGATCTCGGCGCGCACCTGCTCCACGTAGTCGCGCAACTGGCGCATCGACAGGCCGTCACCGGTAAAGGCATACACCGAACCGAATACATCACCAAACTCGTCGTTGAACGACGGTCCCTGCAAGCCTTGGGGGAAGGTGCCGCGGATGTCATCGATCTTCTTGCGCACCTGGTACCAGATGTCGGGGATGGCATTGGCGCTGGTGGTGTCCTTGAGGAACACGAACACCGTCGATTCGCCGGGCCGGGTGTAGCTTTTCACATAGTCGAGGGAGTCCAGCTCTTCGAGTTTTTTCTCGATGCGGTCAGTGACCTGCTTGAGGGTTTCTTCCTGGGTCGCGCCCGGCCAGCGGGTCTGGATGACCATGGTCTTGATGGTGAACGAGGGGTCTTCCTCGCGGCCCAGGTTCATGTATGAAAACACGCCCATCAGCAGCGCGACGAACATCAGATACCACACGAAGGACTGATGCTTGAGGGCCCAGTCGGATAAGTTGAAACTCCCTTTCATCGCGAACTGCCCTCGTCGATTTTGACTTTTTGCCCGGGTTTCAGGCTGTTCACGCCGGCGGTGACAATGCGCTCGCCGGGTTTGACGCTGCCGTTGAGCAAGACACTGTTGCCGCTACGGCTAAGGACGCTGACCTCACGGGGCTGCACAGTCTGGCTCTGGGTATCAAGCATCCAGATGCGGGTCTTGCCGTCGTCTTCCTGCAGGGCGCTCAGGGGCAGTTCGATGCGCGGGGCAATGGCGGTGCTCAAGGTCACGCTGATCGCGGTGCCGAGGCGGAACGCGGGCGGTGTTTCGGCCAGGCTCAGGCGTGCGCGGCGAGTGCGCGTGGCGCTCTGGGCCTGGGGTTCGATCTCGCGCACGACGGCGGTGGTATGCACGCTGGGGTCCAGTTGCCCGGCGACCAGGAACACCACATCTGCCGGCAGGCGCTCGGCCAGGCCGGCGGGAAGGTCGATCACCGCTTCCTTGATGTCCGGGCGCGCCAGGGTCACCACTTGCTGGCCGGCACTGACCACCTGGCCGGCCTCGGCATTCCAGGCGGTGACGATGCCGGCGTGGTCGGTACGCAGCTCGGCGTAGTTGAGTTGATCCTTGGCCTGGTTGACCGAAGCACGGGCCTGGTCGAGGGTCGCCTGGGTGGTTTTCAGGTCGGTCTGGGCTACGTCCAGCTGGGCCTGGGCGCCCACGCCCCGATTGAACAGCTCCTGCTGACGGCGCGCATTGGCCTGGGCATTGATGAACTGCGCCTGCACGCGGGCCAGGTCGCCCTGGGCGGCGCGCAATTGGTTCTGCTGGTCGGTGGGGTCGAGCACGGCAAGCAAGGCGCCCTTCTCGACTTCGGCGCCCACATCCACGGCGCGGCGCGCGATGCGACCGGACACGCGAAAGCCCAGGTTGCTTTCGTAGCGGGCCTGGATGGTGCCGGCGAAGCGGCCGAGGTGTTCCTGGTCCTCTGCCTTCACTTCCATGGACAGCACCGGGCGTATTGGTTCGGGCGGTGCTTCTTCCTTGGAGCAGGCCATCAGCAACAGGCTCGTGGCGACGATAACCGTCAGTTGCTTCATGGCTGGGCTCCTTGCTGGGCGATCTCGACCTGCATGCCGGGGTGCAGCAATTGACCACCGGCCACCACGACTTTTTCCCCGCCCTTGAGACCGTCGCCAATGATCACTTTGCCGGTGAGGTAGCGCGCCACCGTGACCTTGTGCAGTTGCGCCTTGCCGTCGCCGTCGATCAGCCACACGGCGGGTTCGCTGAGGTCTTTGGTCAACGCGGCCCAAGGCAGCTCGATGCTGGCCTTGGCCGGGCCGTTGGCCGTGGCACTCACCACCGACCCCAGCTCCATACCCTTGGGCAGACTTTGCAGGGCAACCTTCACTTGGAGGGTGCCAGTATTGGCGGCCACGGCAGGGGTCACTTCACGGACCTTGCCCACAGCCTTGATGCTTGGGTTATCCAGCAGGCTGACGGTGATCGGCGCATCCGACGGCGGCTCCACCAGCAGCGACTCATAGACGTTGAACACTGCATCACGCTCACCATCCCGGGCCAGACTGAAGATCGGCACCGTGGCTTGTACCACCTGGCCGACTTCGGCCTGGCGCGCTGTAATAACCCCCGGCGCATCGGCGACCAACGCGGTGTAGCCCAACTGTTCGCGGGCATTGGCCAGTTGCGCCTGGGCAGCGGCCAGGGCGCTTTGGCTGCTGCGCAACGCAGCCTGGGCGGCGTCGTATTCGCTGCGACTGGTGTAGCCCTTGGGCAAGAGTTTTTCCTGGCGCACAAAGGCGGCGGCGGTCTGCTTGACCCGCGCCTGTTCGGCCACGACCTGGGCCTGGGCGGAATCGACATTGGTCTGCAAATCCTTGGGATCGAGCTTGGCCAGCACTTGCTTGGCGCTCACCCGGTCGCCCACATCCACCATGCGCTGGATGATCTTGCCGCCCACGCGAAAGGACAGGTCGGTCTGCACCCGCGCCTGGATATCCCCGGTGAGTGTCACCGCTGCGGCGAAATCCGCCGACTGTACAGTTTGTACAAACACCCGGGAATGCTGCTTGGGCTCGGCTTTGTCTTGGCCACAGCCGCTCAGCAGCGCCAGGAGGCCAAGGCTGAAAATAAATGTCGAAGTACGACCGCCCATGCAGGCTCCTTTTGCGCGACGCAAGGTACAAGTGTGTATGCGACTGTGAGCTTAGATCAGGGTTCCTTATCTGCATGGAGGATCCCATACTCCAATGGTTCCCATGCCGGCTAAATACACATGCTGAAAACCCTCGCGGTGGCCAATTACCGCTCGATCAACAAATTGGTAGTGCCGCTGGACCGGCTGAACCTGGTAACTGGGCCCAATGGCAGCGGCAAGTCCAACCTGTATCGGGCCCTTCGCTTGCTGGCCGAAACCGCACAGGGCGGGGTGATCAATGCCGTGGCCCGTGAAGGTGGGCTGGACTCGACCTTCTGGGCCGGCCCGGAAACCATCACTCGGCGTATGCGCAGCGGCGAAGTGCCGGTGGAGGCCACCGCGGCCCAAGGGGTCAAACGCCTGCGCCTGGGGTTTGCCGGGGAGGATTTCAGCTACGCCATCTCCCTGGGCCTGCCCATCCCGGTCCCCGGCAGCGAATTCAAACTGGACCCGGAAATCAAAAAGGAATGTATCTGGGCCGGCCCCCTCTACCGCCCGGCCAGCCTGCTGGTTCAGCGATCCGGGCCAATGGTGCGGGCGCGTGACGGCCGCGCCTGGGATGTACTGGCCCAGCAGACACCCAACTATCACAGCCTGTTCGATCAGGTGGGCAACCTGCGTGGCTCGCCGGAAGTGTTGCTGCTACGCGAGAGTATCCGTGGCTGGCGTTTTTATGATCACTTTCGCAGTGATGTGGATGCGCCGGTGCGCCAACCGCAATTGGGCACCCGCACACCGGTGCTGCATCACGACGGCCGGGACCTGGCCGCAGCGTTGCAGACCATTCGCGAAGTGGGCGACGCCGAGGCATTGCAGCACGCCGTCAGCGATGCCTTTCCGGGCGCACGCCTGAATATCCAACCCTTGCAGGGCGGGCGGTTTGCAATCGAGTTTTATCAGGAAGGCCTGCTGCGTCCCTTGTCGGCGGCGGAGTTGTCGGACGGCACCTTGCGCTATCTGCTGCTGATCGCCGCGCTGCTGACGCCACGGCCACCGACCATGATGGTGCTGAACGAACCCGAGACCAGCCTGCATCCGGATCTGCTGCCGGCGTTGGCGCGCCTGATTGCCCAGGCGTCGATGCATTGCCAGGTGTGGGTGGTGTCCCATGCCAGCCGCTTGATTGCGGCGTTGCAGCAGAATGAGGGGTGTAATTCGATTGTGCTGGAGAAGGTGATGGGGGAGACGCGGATCGTCGGGCAGGGGATGTTGGATGGGCCGGCTTGGCATTGGCCGGAGTAGGCGGTGGCTGTGCTGGCCTCATCGGGGGCAAGCCCCCTCCCACATTTGAATGCATTCACAGTTCAAAAAGTGGGAGGGGTGGTGCGACGTTTCGACTTGCCCCCGATGAGGCCAGTACAGCCAACACAAAGTCCAGAGATCAGCCCTGCCACTTCCCGCCTTCAACAATCACACTTTCAGGCTTGGTGTCATCGCTCAGCTCTTTGCGCACGTATTGGTCATACAGCTTGAGCAGGAACTTCTCCTCACCCAACTTCGCCAACTCGGCATTCACCCAGTCGCGCAGTTCGATATTGCCCTTCTTCACCGCCGGGGCGATCGGCGCTTCATCGCCGAGTTTTTCTTCCAGCACGCGGTAGCCCGGGTTCTGCTTGGCCCAGCTGAACAGCACCAGGTTGTCTTGTGCATAGGCATCACCACGCCCCGCCGATAACGCTTGCAACGACTCGGAGTTTTTCTCGAACTTGAGCAGCTTCCAGTCCGGGTGGTTCTTGGTCAGCCAGATATCAGCCGTGGTACCGGTGGTGACGATGGTCGTACGGGTCGCCAGGTCAGCCAGGTTTTTGACCGTACTGTCATTGGGCACCAGGGCCTGTACCGCGACTTTCAGGTTGGGGTTGGTGAAGTCCACCGCTTCCTTGCGTTCAGGCGTCACGGTCATGTTGGCGAGGATCACGTCGACCTTGTCGCTTTGCAGGAACGGAATGCGGCTGGCCGGTTCCACGGCCACGAATTCAACCTTGTTTTCGTCGCCCAGCAGGTCCTTGGCGAATTGGCGGCCGATGTCGGTATCGAAGCCGACATAGCGCCCGGCTTCATCGACAAAGCCAAATGGTGGCTTGTCGGTAAACACGCCGACGATCAGCTTGTCCCGCGCCTTGATCTTGTCGATATAGCTCGCAGCAGCAACAGGTTTGGCAGGCTCTTCGGCCTTTTTATCGCAGCCGGCCAGTAAGGCGACGGCAAACAGCGGCAGCAGTAACTTTTTCATATCAGCTCCAGTTCCTTGATCTTCTTGGGCAGTGTTGAAACAAAGGAGAACTTCTCCAGGAACTGCTGCGCGCGTGCGGTCTGCGGGTTCGTAAAGAATGCCTCGGGGGTGTTGTGTTCGAGGATGCGGCCGGCCTCCATGAACACCACGCGGTCGGCGACGGCGCGGGCGAAGGCCATTTCATGGGTGACGATCAGCAGGGTCATGCCATCGCGGGCCAGGCCCTGGATCACCTCCAGCACCTCCTTGACCATCTCCGGGTCAAGGGCGGCGGTGACTTCGTCAAACAGCATGACCTGGGGGTTCATGCACAACGAGCGGACAATGGCGATGCGTTGCTGCTGGCCGCCGGAGAGCTGGCGCGGGAAGGCGTCGCGCTTGTCGGCCAGGCCTACGCGCTCGAGAAGTTTTTCAGCCTGCGCACGGGCCTCGCGGGGGTCGCGCTTTTGCACCTTCAGCGGGCCGAGCAGGATGTTGTCGAGCACGCTCATGTGCGGGAACAGGTGGTAGCTCTGGAATACCATGCCGATGTCCTGGCGGACCTGGCGCCAGTCGGTGCTTTTGTGCAAAAGCTCGTTGCCGGCGAAACGCAGGCTGCCGCTGTGTGCGACTTCCAGCCCGTTGAGGCAACGCAGCAAGGTGCTTTTGCCACAGCCGCTGGGGCCGAGGATCACCACCACTTCGCCGCTTTGCACACTCAGGTCGATGCCCTTGAGCACCTGTTGGTCACCGAAGAATTTATTGAAACCCTGGAACTCGATCAATGCGCTCATGCTTGGGCCCAACGCCGTTCCAGCACCTTGGAGGCGGCCGACAACGGGTAGCAGATAAAGAAGAAAAACAGGAACAGCACGCCGTAGATCAGTACCGATTCGTAGGTGCGCTCGATGATTTGCTGGCCGACCTTGATCACATCCACCACGCCGATCAGCACCGCCAGGGAGCTGGTCTTGATGATGCGCGTGTAGACGTTGATAGTCGGCGGGGTCATACGCTTGAGTGCCTGGGGCAGCAGCACATAGCCGTACAACTGCGGGTCGGACAGGCCAATCGACAAGCCCGCCTCGCGCTGGCCGCGGGGCAGCGAATACAACGCGCCGCGTACCACTTCACCCACCTCGCTGGCGCCCCACAACGACAGCACCAGCACCGCACACCAGAAGCTGGGGATGCTCAGGCCAAAGAAAATCGGCAGGCCGAAAAACAGCAGGTACAACCACACCAATACCGGAATCGCACGGAACAGCTCCAGGTAAACCCGCAGCACCAGGTTGACCAAGCGGTTACCCAAGGTGCGCAGCACGCCGTACAACACGCCGCCCAGCGTACTGAACGCGATGCTCAGCAACGAAATCGACAGGGTTTGTGCCGCGCCCTTGCCCAGTTGCGGCAACGACACCCACAACAACTCAAGACCCGAACTGGCCATGCTGGAGCCTCCTTTCCAGGCGGCTGAGCAGCAGCGACAGCGGCAAAAACAGCAGCACGCAGATCAACGTCAGCACGGCGAGCATTTCGTAGGTCTTGTAGTAAAGGGCGATATAGCTCTTGGTGGTGTAGAGAATTTCCGGCACCGCCACGGCGGAAACTACAGTGGTCTCCTTGAGCAGGAAGATGAAGTTGGCGAACAACGCCGGCAGGCTGAGAATGCCGGCCTGGGGCAGGATCACGTGGCGCAGCAGCTGCCAATCGGACAGGCCAATGGACTTGCCCGACTCGATCTGCGCCAGCGGCACCGCTTCCACCCCGGCGCGCAACACTTCGGTGAGGTAGGCACCGCCAAGAAAGGTCATGGTGATGATCGCCGCCCAGAACCCGGAGATATTCACGCCCAGGGCCGGCAGCGCGAAGTACACGAAAAACAGCTGGATCAGCAGCGGCGTATTACGCGCCAGCTCCACATACAACGCCACCAGGCGCGACAGGTATGGCGTGCGAAACACCAGCAGCGCCGCGTTGATCAGCGCTACCAGCAACGAGGTGCCAATGGCGATCAGGCCCACTTGCAGCGTCACGCCCACGGCTTGCAGGAAGGCAGGCAGGGTGCTGAGGATAAAAGCGAAATCGAAGGTCATTGTGAGTCCATGACGCCGCGGGGTAATGCGGCGAGCGCAGTCCGTTCCGACAGGGATAACGTCGGGTAGCGCGAACTTTAAAGCTATAAAAAGTAAAATTTAAATACCTAAATAGCATATTGATATCACCCAAAAAGATAACCCCGGAGTTCGGGTGCGAACTATGGTTGCAGGGGTCTGTGTTTCGAGGGAATGAACGATGAACGAAGCAAAACCGATTGATCCGCAGGAGCTGGTGAAATGTTTGGTGGCGTTGCGCCGGGCGATTGAGAGCCGCACGCTCTGACACACTGAAGATCAAATGTGGGAGGGGGCTTGCTCCCGATAGCGGTATGTCAGTCACAGATGCACTGACCGAACCACTGCTATCGGAAGCAAGCCCCACCTTTAACCGCATTCCAAGTTTCAGGCATAAAAAAACGCCGACGCTGTAGTAGCCGTCGGCGTTCAAACCTTGAAGGGGGTTTTGAGTTACATCAGAACGCCGGCACTACCGCGCCGTTGTACTTCTTCTCGATGAAGGCTTTGACTTCCGGGCTGGTCAGGGCCTTGGACAGTTTCTGAATCGCGTCGCTGTCCTTGTTGTCCGGGCGAGCGACCAGGAAGTTTACGTAGGGCGACTTGGCGTCTTCGATGATCAACGCGTCCTTGGCCGGGTTCAGGCCCGCTTCCAGGGCGTAGTTGGTGTTGATCACATCCAGGTCAACCTGGTCGAGCACCCGAGGCAGCAAGGCCGATTCCAGCTCCTTGAATTTCAGGTGCTTGGGGTTTTCCTTGATGTCTTTTGGCGTGGACAAGGCGTTGGTCGGGTCTTTGAGCGTAATCAGGCCGTTCTTTTGCAGCAGCAGCAGGGCACGACCACTGTTGGAGCCTTCGTTCGGGATGGCAACGGTAGCGCCGTCTTTGAGATCTTCAATTTTCTTGATCTTCTTCGAGTAACCACCGATGGGTTCAACGTGCACACCGACTACGGTGACCAGGTTGGTGCCTTTGCCCTTGTTGAAGTTTTCCAGGTACGGCAGGGTCTGGAAGTAGTTGGCATCCAGGCGTTTTTCGGCAACCTGCGTATTGGGTTGTACGTAGTCGGTAAAGACTTTGATTTCCAGGTCCACGCCTTCTTTGGCCAGGGTCGGCTTGATCAGCTCGAGGATCTCCGCATGGGGGATCGGCGTGGCGGCCACCACCAATTTCTCGTTGGCCTGGGCGAAGCCGGCAGTCAGGGCAGCCGCCAGTGCGGTAAACAACAGAACCTTTTTCATGCAGTGTCCTTTTATAACGACCGTTTTTATGTGAGGTGCCAGCGAAGTGCTATCGCGGCGTGGGAGGGACAATACCTAGATTTTTTATTCCCGAACAATATCTTTTATTCACGTTGATATTCCATTTTGTTCATGCAGGAATTTACGCAGTGATGCCTGCTCGGCTGGGCTGGCACTGGCATAGATCCGCCGCACCTGCTCCAGCGGTGAACCCGTCACCGGCAAGTTCAAATGCTCGGGCAGGATTTCTTCACCGCTGCTCACCAGCAAGGCAAAGTGAATGACGTTTTCCAGTTCACGGGTATTGCCCGGCCACGCGTGGTGTTCCAGCACACGTTGGGCGGCGTCGCTGATCAGTGGCACCGGCAGATCCAGGCGCTGGCTATAGATACCGAGGAAATATTCGGCCAGGGACAATATATCCCCCACCCGCTCACGCAACGCTGGCAGCTCCAACTGGCCTTCGCTCAAGTAATGAAACAGGCGCTCATGAAATTTACCCACCGCCACCGCCTGGGCCAGGTCAATGCTGGTGGCAGCCACCAGGCGTACATCCACCGGGCTTGGCTGATGGGCGCCGACGCGGGTGACTTCGTGGTTTTCCAAGGCCGCGAGCAACTTGACCTGAATCGGCAGCGGCAAGTCACCAATCTCATCCAGGTATAAGGTGCCGCCATTGGCCGAGCCGAACCAGCCGGCGCGGCTGCTGGCGGCACCACTGTAGCTACCGGCGGTGTAGCCGAACAATTCGGCGTCGGCGTAAGTCGGGCTGATCGCGCCGCAATTGACCGAGACAAACAAGCCGGTGCGATCACTGCCACGGTGGATGTGTCGCGCCAGCAGCTCCTTACCGCTACCGGTTTCACCGCGAATCAACACTGGCAAGGCACGCGGGGCGAGGTTTTCCAGCTCTTCACGCAGTTGGCGTGAGCGGGGGTCGACAAATACCAGCGCCTTGGCGCGGATGCTCAGCGGGCTTTTTTCGGCGTCGGGAAAGGTCAGCAGCGGCTGGCCGAAGATTTCTTGACTCATGGCAGGCTCCCGCCCCCAATCCACTCAGGGACGGGGCGTTGAAAAAATATCAGGCACTGCGCCGAGCATGATGCTCGAGGCGGTTTTGCAGGCGATAGAGATAAGCGAAACCCTGCTCCCAACGACGGTGGCCGGACTTCACATTGATATGCCCGGCACCGGACAGAATGCCGGCTTCGGCGCCCCACTGACGCGCCAGCTCCAGGGCCCGCGGGGCGCTGACGGCGCTGTCGTTGTCGGAGCTGACCACCTGACTGGCGAACGGCAGCAGGTCGGTAGGAATTGGCGCAAAGTTACGCAGGGCGGGCGCGCAGGCCGGGCGTTCGACATCCGCCGGCGCCACCAGCAACGCGCCGCGTACCTGACGCAAGCAATGCACCGGTGCAGTAGCGGCCCAGTGCGCGACGGTGATGCAACCCAGGCTATGGGCGATCAGGATCACCGGCGTGCTGTCAGCGGCAATCGCCTCGGCCAGTGCGGCTACCCAGTCCTCGCGGCGCGGGGTCAGCCAGTCAGCCTGCTCCACGCGGGCGCTATTGGGCAGGCTGTGCTGCCAATGGGTTTGCCAATGATCTTCTGGCGATCCTTGCCAGCCCGGCACGATCAGGTAACGAATCGACTCGCTGTGCATGGGTGTGCCCTCCTGCAGCGTTTAACGTTGCTAAGCAGTATAGGGTCGACCCAGCCACATAATAAGGAATAAAAAAGAATTTATTAATAACCAAAATGACTTTGCAGCCATCCTTCGTTTTGCGCCAGGCGTGCATCAAGAATTGCCCAACGCGGCCCCGACTGAAGATGACGGGGGCGCATAAGCGGATGATTAATGACTGCCACTTTTTGCCTGCAGAGGCTCCTCGGCATCAGCGCGAATGAGCCATGGAGTGCTCTCCCCCGATCTCGACGTCAAGCTTGTGACGCATCGCCATGTAATGCCCCTGCGATTCACTCAAGCGTGCTGCATAGTTTCTCGGCAGCACCACGTTCGTATTTACCGCTTCTACCAAGTCATTCACAGTAGGGAAAAAGCCGTACCCTGCTTCACCCAGCACATCAGCAAAGAGTTTAGGCCCGGTAATCTCGAAAATTTTCTTTTCGTAGTTTTTATAAGCTTGCCGCTCGGCAGTGGTTGAATGAGCGTCAAGCATTGGACGATGCGTATCCAACCAAGGTTTATTTTCCTTGAAGCGCTTATAAGACTGCTCCAGGATTTCCTCAAGCAATGGGTTATCCGCATGGCTGGAAAAGTTACTGGTATTGAAGCCTTGAAAATCCGCGGGCTCATAATTAACAGGCGCATTCATCAAAATATCAGTGGGTGAGGCATTGAGTTCGACATTACCCACATTGACAGTGAGCGAATCATCCGTATCCAGGTAGATGCCACCGTGCTTTTTTATCAAGACGACGCGCATCACATCCGATGACGCTGCGAGGTTCTGCCCTTGGCCTGAGCGAAAATACTGATACATTTCTGCATACTGGCTCGCATTAAACGCCTGAAAAGCTTCATCTTGTTTCAAGTCGTGGACTTCCAGCCCGCCCACCTTATGATCCAGAGCAGACGTGATGCTCTCAAGCACCCGTGCATTATTAGCATCTACATGAACGATGGATTTATACCCAGGACTCTTTCTCGAGTTTTCGAGAATATTTTGGATTAAATGCTCCGGCATTTCATTTCCAGCCCAAAAGTAGTGAATCACTTTCGGTAGCGGCGCAACGTTCGATGGTAACGGCGGCAAGCTTGGGAACCTGACTGTTTTGTTTTCGGTGGCGACGGGCGCGTTTTGTCTGCCTGCAAGCGCTTCGCTCCTAGTACCAGAGGCCCATCGGCCTTCACCCTCGCGCCAATAGAAAATGTCATTGACCGTGCCGTCATGATTGACTCCGCGCCACAGGCCTGCGGCTACGTCATACCTGACCTCATTTGAGTAGCCATTTACGAAAACACGATAATGTTCCGAGGAGCCCATCTTAAAAACGTCGTCCATGGGCATGGTGAACTCATCAAGCAGCGAGGGCGGCGACAGCGGGCTCATCGGATACCCGATCTGGCCATTGATACGCTGAGGAGGATTCAGGAACGCAGGCCGCTGGTCAGCTAACCGAGTGGGCGCCTGGCGTCCGGCATCAATGCCCGCCGCCACAAATTGGCTGGCTTCGTTGCGCCCGGCCTTTGCCGTTGCCAGCGCCTTGGCAAGCGGTGCCCCTGCATGGCCGGCCAGTGGCGGCACTGCGTTCAAGACACCAAAGACAATACGGTCAGTGCCCGAAGCCTTGCCCTTGGCAACGTCATCGATGCCAATACCCACTTGGGTCGCACCGGCAGCCAGGTAGAATGCATCCAATGCAATCGCGACTTCCGGCATCACCAGCGCCAGGGGCGTCATGAACATTGCCGCTTTTACGGCTTCTTCCACGCCCTGGGCTATTTTGTTCTTCGTGTAGTCACTGTCGCTGACGATTGCGTTATCGGCATCCGAGTAAGAACGCGCTTTCTGCCGGACCATGACTTGTTGGAAAGGATCGCCACTCAACGGGTCGAGCGCAATAAAGCGTTCCGGCACCCAACCATTAAGCTCAGACAGGAAGGCATTTCCCGACGCCTGGGCATCGGACCAGTTGCCCAAGCCCTCCAGGGTTTGCCGTACACCATCCGAAAACGCTTTGCGGGCCTGATCCTTCAGGGAAAAGTGCGTCAACAGCGACTCGCGTTTTACCGGGTCAGACGCCTGCATGGCGAGCCAGGTTCGCATTTGCCCGGGATTATCGAAACGGTGTATCGGCGACGAATTACCCGGGATGTACAGCAACGTCAGCTGCGTGTGCCGATCTGTCACAAACATCAGGTCCGTGGACTGCAAACCGTTGATGCTCAGCAAACCCATGTCCAGATTCGGATCCTTGACCGCAGGATGGGCAAAATCCCCGAGCGTCAGCTCAGACCACGCCTTCCGCGCGACAGGCCCCAAGGCTCGCTGGGCCAGATCTGCCTCGACAGGATCGAGCGTACCCTCCAGACGCTGTAGATTGATCGCCTTGACGAAGGCGATTTTGCTCAAGGATGCATAAGAACCCGTGTGCTTTTCCCAGAACCCATCAAGCGTGCCTTTGTAGAGCTGGGTCCTTTCGGTATCCCATACCAGCGCCTTGAAGCCACTGACAGGGATCGAAACCTTGGTAGCCGCAGTATAAAGCGCAGTTTCGGGAGGCTGCGGTTCGCGATAGATGGCTTGTCGGCTGCTCGCAGACCGTATGAGTTCGTCTACTTTGTTGTAGCCATATACCAAGGGCGAAAAGTACTGGGCAAACTTTCGAAACCAGCCTTTGTCATCTTCAATCGGTGTATCTTGCCTATTCTTTAATGCTGCCTGTGTCAGGGTTATTTTTTCTACAACATCTTTTTCATCTT
The DNA here is from genome assembly GCF_001427465.1 of Pseudomonas sp. Root569. Lineage (NCBI taxonomy): Bacteria > Pseudomonadati > Pseudomonadota > Gammaproteobacteria > Pseudomonadales > Pseudomonadaceae > Pseudomonas > Pseudomonas sp. Root569. Next base: position 522,143 of record NZ_LMGQ01000024.1, read on the forward strand.
CACTGTCGCTCTTGAAGGTCACAAGGTAGGTTTTGTCCGGATCGACCTCTACCCCCCAACTCTGTTTGATTTTAGCCGCGAGAATAGTTGAAATTTCTTTCTCGGGTGAAACAAAGTCGTCTGCATGTTGTTTTATGTACGTCTCTATTTCAACATTCTGCCTCGGCGTTGAACGGCCAGCGTCCGCCCCACGGGAGAGACCGACCGATTGCGCTATTTGCGCAGAGATTTCACGTTTTACAGAACCAGAACGGCGGGTCCAGGCGTTGGCCAAAGGATGTGCCGCACCTGACGCCATGGGTGAAGTGACAGTTTGTATTGGTTGCGATTGTGATACTTGCGCGCTCGAATCAAAACGCGTGTTCACGTGATGAGCAGGAAAACCAATAGTCATACTTTTCTCCATAAATATAATAACTCCCTGTACAGCAGAGCATAATTACATCACGGAAAATTGCACTCTCTGAAAAACTAAAAAACATGTACAGTTTTTACCGAAACAACATCAAGAAACAACACATCAGCTCACATAATCCAGTTAAAAAAAAGGCCGCACCCTGCCAAGGAAACGGCCCAAAAAACTTATTGCGGCTTGTTAAACTAACGAGCGGTAATCACCGACAACTTGGTAATCCCTGCGCGCTCAATCGAAGCCATGGCTCGCGCCACTTCGCCATAGTTCACCCCATCGTCAGCCTGCAGTTGCACCCGCACATCGGGGTCCTTGGCCTTGGCCGCCTGCAGGTTGAATTCCAGCAGGTCCGGCTGGATTTCGTCCTTGTTGATAAACAGTTTGCCACCGCCGTCGATGCTCACCACCAACGGGTCTTTCTGCTCGACCGGCGCCACGGCCTGGGTCTTGGGCAGGTTGATCGGGATCGAATTGGTCAACAGTGGCGCGGTGACGATAAACACCACCAGCAACACCAGCATCACGTCCACCAGCGGCGTGACGTTGATCTCGCTCAGCACCTCATCACTGTCCTGCGTGGAGAAGGCCATCTCAGGACGCCTCCTTGACTTTCTGCGGGCTGACGGCGCTGGCTTTGGTCAATGCCGGATGCAGCAGCACGCGGAACGAGTGCTTCTGCGCCAGGCTGTAGAAGTCGTGGGCAAAGTCATCCAGGTCTGCGGCCGTCAGCTTCAGGCGGCGCAGGAAATAGTTGTAGACCAGCACCGCAGGCACGGCCACAGCGATCCCCACGCCGGTCGCCACCAGCGCCGCGCCAATCGGCCCCGCCACGGTTTCCAGGCTGGCGGACCCGGCAGCGCTGATGCCCTTCAGGGCTTCCATGATCCCCCATACGGTGCCGAACAGGCCGATAAACGGCGAGGTACTGCCGATACTGGCGACTACCGCCAGGCCGGTTTCCAGGGAGCGACGCTCACGCACAATCTGCTGGCGCAGCGCGCGTTCAAGGCGGTCCTGATGGTTGATCGCCTGGCTCAAATCCGCAGCGTGGGTGGAATCACCCACCTGAATCGCCGCATAACCGGCCTGGGCTACGCGAGCGGCCGCACCAGGTTGGGTCTCGGCCAGTTCAGCGGCCGAGTCGAGGCTCGACGCCGCCCAGAACTGTTTGTGGAACTTGCGATCTTGGGCCTTCAGACGACCGAACTGCACACCCTTCAATAAGGCCAAACCCCAGGTGGCAACTGAAAAGGCCACCAGCAGCCAGATCACCGCGCTTTCGATGGATTCAAGTGGAGATGCTAATGCCATGATGTTTTCCCTCTGTGCAGGTCGCGGCGTAAGCACACCGCGGCCGAATAATTAATGAATCTTGAAATCGATCGGTACGCTGACCCAGCCGTCCTGGGCCACATCGCCCTGCTTGGCCGGCACGAAACTCCAGCGCTTCACGGCCGCCAATGCGGCATCATCCAGTTGCTGGCGACCACTGCTTTTCTGCACCTGGATCTCACCCGGCTTGCCACTGGCCAACACATGCACCCGCAACAACACCGTGCCTTCCCAGCCGCGACGCTGAGCCAGTGACGGGTACTCCGGCGCCGGGTTCTTCAGGTACGCGGCGTTGGCCGACGCGGGCGTTACCGGGGCTGGTGCCGCTGGTACGGGCGCAGCAGGTGGCGCTGGCGTTGGCGGTGCAGGTGGCTGTTCGACGGCCTTGGGTACCGGCTTGGGCTCTGGTTTAGGCACCGGCTTGGGTTTGGCTTTTGGAACCGGTTTGGGCGGCGCCGGCTTGGCCGCCAATTCATCCACAACCGGCGGCGGTGGCTCGACCACGGGCGGTGGCGGGGGTGGCGGTACGGGCGGTGGCGGCTCAACCACCGGCGGCGCCGGCTGGGAAAACTCGATGGTCATCGGCGGTATTTCCGGCGGCACAATCGGCAGCACCGGGGTGGGTTTCTGGCTCACCCAATAAATCACTGCGCCGTGCAACGCCAATACCAGTAACCCGAGCAGGAGCCCTTCACGACGGCTCGAGAAACGCTTCGGCGTCTTTTGTAAGCGCAATTGCCCCAATGGCGCGCGATGCGGTCGGCCAAGGTCGACCAACTCACCACTCGGTGCCTGGCGCCATGGCGCCTCATGTGCACTGGCGGCGGTCTGGACATTGCCCATTGATTCACTCCCTACGGCTTTAAAAAACCGACGGGCCTGCAGGAGCGGCCGTCGAGGGCTGAATCATCGGGGCCTGACACTTATCTCTTAAAGTAATCTTTAAAGTTATAGATAGATCAAAAACACATAAAGAAAATCGCTGACAACCTCAAAGCCACGTCGTGCGTGGCCTAGCGCCAAGCCGCTGTTTTTCAATGCTTTCCAGGCATACAAAATATTCAACAAAGGTATGGCTCAGTGCGGGTTCCCTCCACACATTGCCAGCAATTCGTCCAACAGCGTCTGCCCCGCCGCGCCTAAGCCATTGCGGCCATACAACGCCAATCGCACACCGTGAACCGCGGGCAAGCCACTCTCGGCGCCGAGGATGCGATGGCCCGGTTGCAGCACCCGCTCCGGCAACAGGCTGATGCCCAGGCCTGCCGCCACCGCCGAACACACGCTGGCCAGACTGGCGCTGGAGTAGCCGATACGCCAGCGCCAACCGCAGCGTTCGAGATGATGGAGCATGTCATTGCGGTACAGGCCGCCCACTGGAAAGGCCACCAGCGGCAGTGGGTCGCGGCCCAGCGCCGGGGTGCTCAGGCTGTCGACCCAATACAAGGGTTCCGGCCACGACGCCACACAGTCGTCGCTGTCGCCCATCTGCTTGACTAACAACACATCGAACTCCCCACCCCGGTACTGGCGCTGCAATTCCGGGCCGAGGCCACTGGTGACCTCCAATCGCACCCGTGGATAGGCCACGACAAACGCCGAGAGCAGCGGCATCAGGCGCTCGGCGGCGAAATCCTCCGGCACACCGAGGCGCAGCACACCGTCGCTCTGCTGGTTGATCAACACGTCGGCAGCTTCTTCGTGCAGTGCCAGGATACGGCGCGCATACGCTAGCAAGCGTTCGCCCTCGGCGGTGGCCACCACGTGGCGCTGGTCGCGGTCCAGCAACTGGCACGCCACCGCGTCTTCCAGGCGGCGGATCTGCTGGCTGACGGTGGACTGGGTCAAATGCAGGCGCTCGGCGGCGCGGGTGAAATTGCCGCAGTCCACCACGGCGACAAAGCTGCGCAACAACACGGGATCGAACAAAGGCGTCACCATTACGTTTGCCACTGATTGGCATGTTTATATTTAATTTCAGCATACCCCGGTGGCTGACCATACTTCACCTTTCATCGCACCTGGGGGCTTGCATGACCAACGATCAATCACACCTGCAACGCGCGATCGCCCTGGCCCGCGCCAACGTTGCCCAAGGCGGCCGGCCCTTCGGCGCGGTGCTCACGCGCCACGGTAAGGTGCTGGTAGAAGCCGTGAATGAGATCCACCTGACCCAGGACCCCACCGCCCACGCCGAGCTGCTGGCGATCCGCACCGCCAGCCAGCAACTCGGCGCACGCCTGGACCGCTGCGTGATCTACGCCAGCGGCCAGCCTTGCCCGATGTGCCTGAGCGCCATGTACCTGTGTGGCGTGGAGCGCGTGGTGTTTGCCGCCAGCAACGCCATGGCCGAACCGTTCGGCCTGTCCACTGCGGCGATCAGCCAACAGGTCGGCCTGCCCATTGAGTCGCAGCGCCTGCCCATCCAGCACCTGCCCGACGCCAGCATGACCGCGCTGTATCACCAGTGGAAAACCCTGCATGACCCTGAATAAATCCCTCGCTGGCTGGGGCCTGCTGGTGGTGCTCGGCTTGAACCTGCGCCCCATCCTCAGTTCCATCAGCCCTTTGCTTGGCGAGATTCGCCAGGCCACCGGCCTGAGTTTCCAGAGCAGCGCCTTGCTCACCAGCCTGCCGGTGATATGCATGGGCCTGGTGGCATTGGTGGGCGTGCGCGTGGAAGCCCGCTTGGGCGAACGTCGCGGCATCGCCCTGGGCTTGATGATGATTCTGCTGGCGTGCCTGGCGCGCTGGCTGATGGGCCTGGCGTCGGCGCTGCTGGTCACCGCCTTGCTCGGCGGCGCGGGGGTGGCACTGATCCAGGCGTTGGTGCCGGCGATGATCAAGCGCGAATTCCATCACCGCGTGCCGGTGGCGATGGGCGTGTATTCGGCCTCACTGATGGCCGGCGGTGGGCTGGCGGCGCTGCTCAGCCCGGTGGTGGCCACGCATTTCCAGCAATGGCAGGCAGGCTTGGGGGTGTGGTTATTGCCGGCGCTGGGGGCGTTGCTGTTGTGGGCCTGGTTGCCGCTGGGCGCCGCCAGAAATCTGCAGCAGGCCCCCGCGTTCGAGGGCTTGCGCAACCGTCGCGCCTGGCTGCTGGCGCTGTATTTCGGCCTGGTGAACTGCGGCTACATGAGCATGGTGGCGTGGCTGCCCGCCTACTATCAGCAACTGGGCTGGGGTGTGCTGCCAAGCGGTTCGTTGCTGGCCTTCATGACCATCTTCCAGGTGATCGCCGCACTGCTGATGCCGGTGCTGGCGCAACGCGGCATCGACCGACGCCCACTGCTGGGCATCAGCCTGCTGGCGCAAACTGTCGGCTACCTCGGCCTGCTGATGGCGCCGCAGCAATTCCCGCATTTGTGGGTGGCGCTGATCGGCTTTGGCCTGGGTGCGTGTTTCGCCCTGAGCCTGCTGCTGACCCTGGACCACCATCGCGACCCTCGCCAAGCCGGGCAACTGGCGGCGTTCGTGCAAGGCGTGGGCTTTTTGATCAATGCGATTTCGCCATGGCTGACCGGTTGGCTGCGCGAACTCACCGGCACGTTTATCAGCGCCTGGGTGGTGTTGACCGTGACGGTGGTGGCGATGCTGCTGGTGACACGGGTGTTCAGCCCGGCCACCTATCGCACCGACCTAGAAGTCGTAGCGCCCAGTCACGCCTAGGGTGCGCGGCGTGCCCAGCAAACCTTCATAGCCGCCGTTACCGCCGGTCCACAGTGTGGTGTAGTAGGTCTTGTCGAAGGCGTTTTTCAGCCACAGCGACACATCCCACTGCCCTTGGTCATAGTTGCCGCGCAGGCCGGTAGATAAGTTGACCACTGCATAGGCCGGGATCTGCCCGTAATCGGAATCTTCCACCGTACCCACGGCTTTGGAGCGGAACGCATAGCTGGCGGTGACGTAGGGTTCGAAGCCGTTGGCCAGGTTCCACTTGTACTCGCCGTTGGCATTGGCGATCCACTTTGACGCACCCACCACCTGATGGCCGCTCAAGTCGCAGGACGCCGGCGCACCCGGGCGCAGGCTGACTTCCGGCGGGCATGGCGCATCCTTGTATGACAGGTAACTCACGTCATTGAACGAGCCGTTGATATTCAGGGTCAGGCCCTTGATCGGCACCAGGGTGCTTTCCACTTCCACGCCCCGCGAGCGTACAGAGCCGGCGTTGGTCAGGTACTGCACGCGGTTGTCCTGATCGTAGGCGTTGGTTTGGTAGCCGTTGACCTGGGTCCAGAACAGGTTGGCATTGAGCTGCAGGCGGCGGTCCCACAAGGTGCTCTTGAAACCCAGCTCGGCATTGTTGGCGCGCTCGGTGCCGATCAGCAGCGAGTCGGCCCCGGCCGTCGGCGCAGATCCCACCGCCAAGTTGACCCCGCCGGACTTCTCGCCGTGGGACAGCGTTGCGTAGCCCAGCAAGCTTTCATTGAAGTGATAACTGAGGTTCAGCAGCCCCGACGGGGTGGTGCTGTACTGAGTCAGGTCGCCGGAGTCATATGCCCCGGTACGCCCACGCCGCGCCGTTGCAGCACCGCCGGTCACGGCGGCGCCGCCCACCGGGGCATTGCGCGTGACCCAGGCGCTTTTTTCCTCATAAGTGCCGCGCAGGCCAGCGGTGAAATCCAGCTGCTCGGTCAGGTGCCAGGTGCCTTGGGCGAACAGCGCAAAACTGTCGGTGCGGATATGCCCGTTGCCGACGCTGCTCACATTGCTCAACGCGCCAGTTGGCGTGCCATTCCAGATGTCGGCCTTGGGCCCGTAATAGGCGAAGGACTTGTTATCCAGGTCGGAACCGAAGTAGTAGGCGCCGAGCACGTAATCAAAGAAGCCCCCCGTAGGCGATGCCAGGCGAAATTCCTGGGACCATTGTTTATCTTCCACCGACACCCCGGCGTTATACGACGCCGGTACGTTGAGGCCGTCATCATTGCGCGGGGTGAAATTCCACCAACGGTAGGCACTCACCGAGGTCAGGGTGAAGTCACTCGGCAGCGTCCAGTTGGCTTCCAGCGAGGTGCCGCCCTGGAACACGGTGACGTGCTGGTCGTTGTCCAGGTTGACCTTGCGATGGGTACCATCCACCAGGGTCGCCCCCGCCGCGTTGGCGCGCGATTGATACAGGTTGGTGCCGTTGATGGTCGGCCCGGTGCTGTACAGCACGCGGGTGCCGGCGCTCGAGTCCTCTTCGTTGTAGTCACCGATCCAGCGCAGGTTGAACGCCTCGTTGGGCTTGTACAGCAATTGCCCGCGAAAGCCCTGGCGCGAGCCGCCATTCAGGTCATGGCCGTCGTGTTCATTCTTGATATCGCCGTCGCTGCGCGTGCGATAGGCCGAGAAACGCCCCGCCAGGTCATCGCTGAGTGGGCCTGAAATCGTGCCCTTGGTCTGGAAATAACCGTCCTCGCCCAAGGAAGTTTCAATGCTGCGTTCGGGGGTAAAGCTCGGTGCGCGGGTGCTGATATTGATCACCCCGGCGGTGGTGTTCTTGCCGAACAAGGTGCCCTGGGGGCCGCGCAGGACTTCAAGTTGCTCGATGTCCATCAGGTCGAACACCGCCATGCCCGGGCGTCCGAGGTAGACGTTGTCGATATACAGCCCCACGCTGCCTTCCAGGCCATCGCTGGCCGGGTTGTTGCCCAGGCCGCGGATCGACACGCTGGACTGACGCGCATGCATATAAGCGACGTTGACGCTGGGCACCAGTTGCTGCAAATCCTGGATCCGGTACACCCGCTGGGTCTCCAGCGCCTGGCCGCCGACCACACTCATGGGCGTCGGCACGGCCTGGGCACTTTCGGTGCGCCGCCTGGCGGTCACGGTGACGGTTTCCAACTGGCCACTGGCGCTGTCGCCCTTGCTGGCAGGCGCAGGGGTTTCTGCGGCCTGGGTCGGCGACCAACTGCTGCTACCGGCCACTAACACAGCCAAGGGCAATGACTTGAACAGACTCATAAGCGGCTCCAGAACCCGGAGATATCCATCGGCAGATATTCCTAAAGGTTATTTATTTATGTTTTAACGAACATTTACTGCATAAGAGATAGCCTTTATAAGGAGTCGACCTAATGCATAGCCAATGCATTTCCCGGATATTTTCAATGTGAAAAATGCATATCGATCTGCGCCAGCTTCGCCACTTCATCGCCCTTGCCGAACAACGCAGTTTTGTCGCGGCGGCGGTGGCCGTGAACCTGTCGCAGTCAGCGTTCAGTCGCAGCATCCAGGCCCTGGAACACAGTGCTGGCTGCCAACTGGTGGACCGCGGCCGCAAGGACCTGGCGCCCACCAAGCAAGGCCAGGTATTGCTCGAACATGCGCGGCGGCTGGTCAGCGGCGCCCAGCAACTGGCCAACGAGATCAACCAGTTCAACGGCCTGGAAGCCGGTGAGCTGCGCTTCGGCTGCGGCCCGGCGCCGGCAGGTGGCTTGATCCCCCGCGCCATCGGCAGTTTTATCGGGCGCTACCCCAAGGCCCGCGTACAGTTCCAGGTGGACGACTGGCAAAGCCTGGACAAGCGCCTGCTCGGCGAAGAGTTCGAATTTTTCGTTGCCGACACCCGCCACTTCGAAGCCAACCCCGACTACCACACCCACCGCCTGCGCCCACGCCGCTGGTATTTCTGCTGCCGTGCCGGCCACCCCTTGGCCGGGCGCGACAGCGTGAGCGCCGCCGAGCTGATGAGCTACCCCCTGGCCGTGACCATCCGCCCGCCTAACCTGCGCAAAGTCATCGTCGACCTCAGCGGCCGGCCCGATTACCAACCCAGTGTGGAATGTGAAAACGGCTATAGCCTGATGGGCGTGGTGCTGCGTTCGGACGCCATCGGCATCGTCAGCGCCAACAGTGATGTGCTGCATATGGCACGGGGTGAGCTGGTGTGCCTGAGAATTGAGGGGCTGGATGAAAACCTGGAGGAGCGTTACACCCGCTACGGGATTGTCAGCCGTGCGGGGTATCGGTTGTCGCCGTTGGCGGAGGCGATGATTGAGCAGATCAAGCAGATTGATGAGCTGGATGAAGACATTTGCACACTTGAAAATATTGCTGTCTGAACCGGCGCCTTCGCGGGCAAGCCCCATGCATTCACTGCATGGAACCCAGTCCCCAAATGCACTTGCCAGAGCGCCCCTCGAACGGCGAAAAAACCCACCTGTCCTCCGTTCGGTGAACCTCCATGTCTGAACCAAAACCTGTTCGCAACGTGCTCTACATCATGTGCGACCAACTGCGTCGCGACTATCTGTCGTGCTACGGCCATGCCCATCTGCACACGCCGAATATCGACCGCCTGGCCGCTGCCGGTGTGCGTTTCAGTCGGGCCTATACACAAGGCACCATCTGCGGGCCGTCGCGCATGTCGGCCTATACCGGGCGTTACGTCAGCAGCCATCAGGTGGCGTGGAACGCCGTACCGCTGCCGCTGGAAGAACTGACGATCGGTGATTACCTGCGCCCTCACGGCATCCGCACCGCACTGGTGGGCAAGACCCACGCCACGCCGAACCTGGAGGCGTTGCACCGCCTGCATATAGACCCCGACAGCGCCCAGGCCGAGCCGCTCAATGAGGTGGGCTTTGACGCATATTTGCGCCACGACGGCATCTACCCCGACAGCCCGCTGTTCGACGACAAACGCGAGTCCGCGCCCTACACCCGCTACCTGCGCGAGCAAGGCTACGGTGGTCGCAACCCCTGGCATGAATGGGCCAATGCCGCCCAAGGCGAAGACGGTGAGATCCTCAGCGGCTGGCACATGCGCAACGCCGGCAAACCTGCACGGGTGGCCGAGGAACATTCGGAAACCGTCTACACCACCGACCGCGCCATCGACTTCATCAGCGAACAAGCAGAACAGCCATGGTGCCTGCACCTCTCGTATATCAAGCCGCACTGGCCCTACATCGCGCCGGCGCCGTATCACGCGCTGTACGGTGCCGAGCATATCCAGGCGCCCATTCAACCTGGGCAAACCAGCGATCACCCGGTGTACCAGGCATTCCGTCAACACCAGGAGAGCGTGAATTTCTCCCGCGACGCAGTGCGCCTCACAGTGATTCCCACCTACATGGGCCTGATCAAACAGATCGACGATCAACTCGGGCGGCTGTTTGATTTCATGCAAAGCACTGGCCGCTGGGACGACACACTGATCGTGTTTACCAGCGACCATGGTGACTTCCTCGGCGATCATTACCTCGGCGAAAAAGAGTTTTTGCTGGAGCCCGCCGTAGGCGTGCCATTGATCGTGCGCGACCCACGAGCCAGTGCCGATATCAGCCGTGGCACCGTGGACGCACGCCTGGTAGAAACCATCGACGCCCTGCCCACTTTCCTCGACGCCCTGGGCCTGCCCGCCGCCGACCATCGCCTCGAAGGCCGCTCGCTGGTTCCACTGCTGCACGGCGAGCAACCCACCTGGCGCCACTACGCCATTGCCGAATACGACTACGCCTTCCAGGCCCCGGCCCGGGAACGCCTGGCGCAGCCCATCGACCGTTGCCGCATGACCATGGTGCGCAGCGAACGCTGGAAATACCTGGCCTATGATGGCTTCCGCCCGCAGTTGTTCGACCTGGAAAATGACCCGCAGGAAGTCCACGACCTGGGCAGCGATCCTGCGTACGCCGAGGTGCGGGAGACTCACTTGGGTTATCTGTTCGAATGGCTGCGTGGGTTGAAGCGGCGTACCACCATCAGCCACACCGAGATTGAAGTGCGTGGGCAATGGTTTCGGTATGGTGAGCCGGAGGCGGAAAAAGTAGTGCAGATCGGGGTCTGGTAGAACGGTACAGGACTAAATGTGGGAGGGGGCTTGCTCCCGATAGCAGTGGGCCAGTCAAAGATGCTTTGACTGACACTCCGCTATCGGGAGCAAGCCCCCTCCCACATTTTGATCTCCAACCGGCTTAGAGACCTTTGGTGGTCTGGCTGCGCTGCCCCTGCACACCCACCGGCACATCACCCTTGAGCGTGACCCGACGCACGATGCGCTCCTGGGTGCCATAGTCGTCCACCGCGTAATGCTGGGTGGCGCGGTTGTCCCAGATCGCCACGTCCCCGGTATTCCAGCGCCAGCGTACGGTGTTTTCCAGGCGGGTGACGTGGCCTTGCAGCAGGTTGAACAGCTGCGTCGACTCCGCCTGGGAATAGCCTTTCAGGCGCTTGACGAAGTGCCCCAGCAGCAAGGTTTTCTCACCGCTGACCGGGTGCACGCGTACCACCGGGTGTTCGGTTTCGTACACTGTCGAAGTAAAGACCTTGCGGTATTCCTCCAGCTTCTCTACCGCTACATCCGGCTTGCGTGCGGCGTAGTCGTACTCGTTGCTGTGCACCGCCCATAGGTGGTCAGCCAACGCACGCAGCTCGACGCTGAGGTCGTTGTAAGCGGCGGCGGTATTGGCCCAGACGGTGTCGCCGCCGGACGCTGGCGCCAGCACCGAACGCAGGATCGAAGCTTTTGGGTAGGCATCGACGAAAGTCACGTCGGTATGCCAGGAGTTGGCGCGCTGTCCACGGGTGCCATCCAATTCCATCAGAAAGCGCGTGCCGTCGCGCACCGGCACCGTAGGGTGTGCAATCGGCTCACCGAGCAGGTGGGCGAAGGCTTCCTGGCTCTGGTCGTCGAGGTGGGTTTGCTCACGGAAGAAGATCACTTTGTACTGCACCAGTGCCTGCTGGATGGCCTCGACAGTGGCGGCATCCAGGTCACCAGACAGTTTGATGCCACGGATCTCGGCGCCGATACGACCGGCCACCGGGTGGATGTCGAGCGCGTGGGCGATGGGTTGAACTGCTAATGCGGCGTTGCTCATTGTGATGACCCTCATGTGCCTGCTGATGGTAGAGATGCTTTCCAGCAACGCTCTATTCATATGCAATTTAGATCTAGCAGATGAATCAATGCTTCGTTGACGGAATAAGAGCTTGCATTTAAAACCTCAGCTTGCTCGGTCGCAAATGCCTTCGACCTATTTTTAAAATGCCGGGAAAGCATATGGATCTTCGCCAACTGCGCTACTTCATCGCCCTCAACGAACACCGCAGTTTCGTGCGTGCAGCGGACGCCATGGGCATCACCCAACCGGCGTTCAGCCGCAGCATCCAGGGTCTGGAACAGGAGTTCGGCTGCGTGCTGGTAGACCGCGGCCACAAGGACCTGCGCCCTACGCCGGAAGGCCAGGTGGTGTTGCAGCACGCCCTGAGCCTGGTGCACGGCGCGGCGCTGCTGAGCAGTGAAGTGACGCGCATGACCAAGCTCGACGCCGGCGACCTGCGCTTCGGTTGCGGCCCGGCGCCCGCGGTGAAGTTGGTGCCGGATGCGGTGGCGCGATTTATCAACGCCCACCCGAAAATCCGCACGAGTTTCCAGGTGGACAACTGGGAAACCCTCAGCCGCAGCCTGAGCCGTGAAGAGATCGAATTCTTTATCGCCGACATCCGTCAGTTCGAGGCCGATCCGAATTTCCAGACCCGCGCACTGACGCCCAAACGCGGCGTCTTTTTCTGCCGCCCTGGGCACCCGCTGCTGGCCAAGGACAGCCTGTCGACCAACGACATGTTCGACTATCCGCTGGCCTCGCCGTTGATCTCCCAAGGCATTCGCAAACTGCTGGCGAACCTCAGCGGGCGCATGGATTTCTCCCCGAGCATCCAGACCGAACACTTCCCGGCGCTGGTGAAGATCGTGCTGCAGTCCAACGCCATCGGCGTCGGCACCGAGGAAGCCTTTGCCGAGGATGTGGCCAGCGGCTCGCTGGTGCTGCTGCACTGGCGCAACCTGCCGCAGAACATGGAGACCATGAGTGCGCGTTGCGGGATTGTCAGTCGCACTGGGTCGCGGTTGTCGCCGGCGGCGAAGGCGATGATTGAGACGTTGGTGGAGGTGGACAGGCAGGAGGTGAGTGTGGCGGTTTGAAGGGCCCTATCGGGGGCAAGCCCCCTCCCACATTTGATCGCGTTCACAGTTCAGTGTGGGAGGGGGCTTGCCCCCGATAGCAATCGCCCAGGCACCGATAAGCTCAAAGCCCAGCCGCCGCCAACCCAGGCGCCACCCAATCACTCACCTGAAACGGTCGACGAATCAGCTTCTCCTTCGAGGCCAAATCCACTGCATCCTGCAATTTGCCCAGGAACACCGGGTCCAGGGTCGAGGGGAAAATCTCGCTGAGTTTCTGGTCTTTCAAATCATTGGTCAGGATCACCGGCGGGTAACTGGCCAGCCCCGACACCAGCGCGATATAGGCCTGTTTGTTTTTGTCATCGGTCAGCCACTGCACTGCTTGCTGCTGGGCCTTGAGCAGCTTGGCCACAGCATCCGGGTGTTCGTCGACAAACTTGGCGCTGCCCACCAGCACGGCCTGGATGCTGCCGGCATCGCCCAGGTCCTTGGTGGTCAGCGGTATTTCTGCCAGGCCCTTGGCCTGCAGTGCCGTCAGGGTCGAACCACCCCAGGTGGCGTCAATCTGCTTGGCAGCCAACGCGGCGCTGGCAGCATTGAAGTCCAGGTTGATGACCTTCAAATCCTTTTCACTCAAGCCCTGGCTGGCCAATGCACTGTCGAACGACAACTGGCTGGCCGTGCCACGGAACACTGCGACACGTTTGCCCTTGAGGTCTTGCAGCGTCTTGATGCCAGAGCCCGGCACCACGCCGAGGTAGTGCTTCACACCACGCGCGGTGGCGCTGAGCAGGCGAGTATCCAGGCCATTGGAGCGGCCGATGATCGCCGCCAGGTCACCCAGATAGGCAAGGTCCACCTGGCCATTGGCGAAGGCTTCATTGATCACAGGGCCCGCGCCCTTGAAGTAATTCCACTGGATTTTGATGCCTTGGTCGGCAAAGGCTTTTTCATAGATTTGCTGTTCACGCAAAACGTCGGTGATGCCACCGCCGCTGTGCTGGCTGCCAGCGCTGAGGTCGGGCACAGCAATGCGGATTTCCTTGAGGTCAGCGGCCTGCACCAGCCCGGCGAGGGCGGTGCCGGCCAACAGGCTGATCAGATGTTTGAAGGGCAATTTCATAAGCACAGCTCCTGGTGGGCGACGGTCGCCTGGGGAGCAGAAAGTAGGCACAAGCCGTACAAAACTTTAAATACTATAAATTCACAATTTAATAGCTTTTAGGACTATGCAAGCGAATACGCAGGCTCCAAGGCGTTATGCATGAACAGCATCGAAAATATTCTTCGAATGCATTGGATGCCTGGAGGGCTGAGGCTTTAAATGATTTCTCTTATCTCGCAATCATCTTGATTACGCTTTTGTAAGACCGAAATCACATAACGTATTTGGCACCAGCGGAGGTCTTTCATGGCCCGGATTTCACTTTTGAGCCTACCTCTGGCAGCCCCGTCCAAAGGCGCCACGCAGCGTTGGCCGCAACTGAGCGAACACCTGTTGCCCTGGTTGCTGCCGCTCGGGCTGTTTGCCCTGTGGTGGCTGGCCAGCCGCAACCACTGGATGAGCGAGCAGATCCTGCCAACCCCTGCCCTGGTGTGGAGCAGCGCCGTGGAGCTGGCCGGCGGCGAGTTGTGGAGCCATCTGGCAATCAGCCTGCAACGTCTGTTCTGGGGCCTGCTGGCCGGCATCGGCACCGGTGCGCTATTGGGCGCGAGCCTGGGGTTCAGCGCCCGCGCCGAGCGCCTGGTATTCCCTACGTTCAGCGCGTTGTCGCAAGTGCCGACCCTGGCGTGGATCCCGCTGTTCATGGTGTTTTTCGGCATTGGCGAAACTCTGAAACTGGTGGTGCTGATCAAGGCCATCGTGGTGCCCGTGACCCTGCATACCCTGGTGGGCGTGCGCGACGCCCAGCCCAACCTGCGCGAAGCCGTCCGCGTGCTGCGCTTGCCCACCCACTTGCTGATTCGCCGCCTGATCCTGCCCGCCGCGTTGCCGGCGTTCATGGCCGGGGTGCGCCTGGCCCTGGCGGCGGGCTGGACGTCGCTGCTGGCCGTGGAGTTGCTGGCCTCCAGCGAAGGCATCGGCTACCTGATGGTATGGGCACGCCAGTTGTTCATGCTCGATATCGTCTTCGTGTGCATCGTGGTCATCGGCGTGCTGGGCGTGGTGATGGATCGCGGCATCGGCTGGCTGGATCGCAAATGGGTGCACTGGCCCCATCCGGCCACGGCGCAGATCCGGCGCGGGCCGCGCTATGAAGGCTGGCAACGCCTGCAACCTTGGCTGTTGCCGCTGCTGTTGCTGGCGCTGTGGCAGCTGGCGACGCAACAGGGCTGGGTCGACCCGAATATTCTGGTCAGCCCCTGGGCGGTGCTGCAAACCACCGTGGCCGGTGTGCTGGATGGCAGCCTGAGCGCGGCTTTAGGCAAAAGCCTCGGCCGGGCCGTGGGCGGCTTGCTGCTCGGCGGTAGCCTGGGCTTTGCCCTGGGCCTGTGGCTGGGGTTGTCGCGGCGCAGTGAGCGGCTACTCGGCCCGACGCTGGCTGCGCTGCGCCAGATTGCGATTTTCGCCTGGGTGCCGCTGCTCACCGCCTGGTTCGGCCTGGGTGAACTGGCCAAGTGGGTGTTTATCGCCCTCGCCGCGTTCTTCCCGTTGTTTATCGCCACCCAGCGCAGCGTGCTCAACCTGTCGCCGCAACTGCGCGAAGCCGCCCAAGTGCTGCGCCTGAACCTGTGGCAACGCCTGCGTCGCCTGGTACTGCCGGGCGCAGCGGCGGGTATTTTCGCCGGCCTGCGCCTGAGCTTGATCTACGCCTGGATGGGCACCATCGGCGCCGAATACTTCATGCCGTCCAACGGCGGCATCGGCAGCCTGATGATCGGCGCCCAACAACTGCTGCGCATGGACCTGATCATGGGCGGCATGCTTCTGGTCGGCTTCACCGGCGCCCTCCTCAACTTGATCGGCCAACGCATCGAAACCCGCGCCACCCGCTGGAGACACGCATGAACGCACCTATTGTCAGCTTCAACCATGTGGGCAAGAGCTTCGACGTCGACGGCTTCGAACTGGAAGCCATCCGCGAATTCAACCTGGAGATTGCCGAAGGCGAGTTTGTCGCGATTGTCGGCGCCAGCGGTTGCGGCAAGTCCACCCTGCTGCGTTTGCTGGTGGGGCTGGATACGCAGTTTCGCGGCCAGATCCAGGTCGATGGCAAGGCCGTCAGCGGTATCGGCGGCGAACGTGGCATCGTGTTCCAGGAACATCGCCTGTTTCCCTGGCTGACCGTGGCGCAAAACATCGGCCTGGGCCTGGTCAACGAGCCCCTGGACGAGGCCGAGCGTAACCGACGCATCAGCGATTTCATCGAGCTGGTGGGCCTGACTGATTTCACCCGCGCCTACCCCCACCAACTCTCCGGGGGCATGGCCCAACGAGTGGCAATTGCCCGTGGCCTGGTAGCCAGCCCGCGCATCCTGTTGCTGGACGAACCCTTCGGCGCCCTCGACGCACTGACCCGCCAGCAGATGCAGGACGAACTCCTGGCCATTCGCGCCCGCGCCAAGATCACCACGGTGCTGGTCACCCATGACGTGGAAGAAGCGATTTTCCTCGCCGACCGCGTGGTAGTGATGGAGCCCCGGCCCGGGCGCATCAAGCAGGTGGTAGAGATCGCCCTGCCCCATCCGCGCCAGCGCAGCAGTTTCGAATTCCACCAGTTACGCGAAGAACTGCTGCATGAGCTGACCAGCGACGACCACTATCAGCCGCCCGTGCGCGCACAGATCCGCGACCTGCCCCTGGCGTTCATTGCTTGCTGAAAGCGAGTTTGGCGTCCGGCTGTTCCTGGCGCTCAAACCGATTGGCCCGGGCGAAGGTGCCGAAATCATTGAAGCGCACGCCCATCTCAGCCATGACCTTATGCGCCACCCTGGTGGTCATCTGGCGGATGTAAAACGGCTCCTTCACCACAAAGTGATGGATGCCATGGGTGCTGCCGAAGTTGAAGCAGAACGCCTGCAACGGCCACAGCCACCAGGGGTTCAAGACCTGGGTCTGCTGGATCACGTTGCCCGGTTCCACATCGCCGTAGTAGTGCATGTTGGAGCTGACAAAATGCAGGCAGAACGTGCGCAACACATTGGGGCCGATGATAACCACCGCAACGATGTCGATCACCTGCATCATCTGCAAGGCGCCGGCCGACCACATGATCGGCGCGCCCAACAGATTGGCGATGCCGTTGGCGGCATGAAAGCCCAGAAAGACATACCACGCGCCCCAATGCAGCAGCGCCAGCGGGGCGTACACCAGCACCACGCGCTTGAGGATGCTGAGTTTGTGCGCCCAGGTCTTGGCCCGCAGCATGCGGATCAAGGCCGACATCATGTTGTCGCCCACCATCAGCAAGCGCGCAAATCCCCAGGGCTCGCCATTGGTAATGGCGCGTTCTTCCATATCGGCCTCAGTGCCGGAGACCTTATGGTGGTTGAGGTGCAGATGCCGGCGTATCCACGGGTTGATTGTGCTGGGCCGCGCCAGCCACACCAGGCCCATCATCAGGTTGTGGGGCAGGCGCTGCTTGCGAAAGTACATGCTGTGGATCAGGTCGTGCTCCAACTCGTGGGTCAGTGAAGCGAAGAACGCGTTGAGCAGCAGGCACGCCCACCAGGCCAGGTGACCACTGATATAGAGCGCCGCCGAGCCGAGCATGCCGAGCAAGGCAAACGCCAGGATGCCGGCGCCCAGGGCGTCCTGATGCAGCAGCCAGGGGTGGCGCTGGCGCAATCGGGCGCCCTCGGCCAGCACCACCTCACGGATATGCGCTGAACGTTGTTGTGCGTTCATCTGTTGGGGACTTGCAGAAGTACCGTCCATGCTTCCATCCTCTTGTACATTGATGTGTCCATCCTGCCCTAAGCGATCGGGCAGGACGCTAGCCTCGGACGCCAACCTGTTGACCGCAAGCGCCAATCGCCATGACCGAACCCACTTCCCTCGCCAGTTGGACCCGCGCCCTGCGCAAGCAGCTCGACGCCCTGGGCCTGGACAGCGCCGCGCTGTGCGCCGAGGCCGGCCTCGACCCGCAGCAGATGGACGACCCCAACGCACGTTATCCGTTGTCGGCGACCACGCGCCTGTGGCAACTGGCGGTGCAGGCCAGCGGTGATCCGGCGATTGGCTTGCGGGTGTCGCGCTTTGTCAGCCCCACGACATTTCATGCGCTGGGTTATGCCCTGGTGGCCAGCGGCAGCTTGCGCGAGGTGTTCGAACGTATCGTGCGCTATCACCAAGTGGTCAGTGATGCCCTGAGCCTGGAGCTGAGCCGCCACGGTGACGTCTACCACTTTCGCCTGCTCCAACCCCAAGGCAGCCCCGCGCCGGCGCTGGAGGCCATCGACGCCTTCGCGGCAATCTACGTGCGCACTTGCCGCAACCGCCTGGGGCGTGACTATGCGCCGCTGGCCGTTTATCTACGGCGCCCGCAGCCTGTCGACCCCGAGCCATGGCACAAGGTGTTTCGCTCTCCCGTGTCTTTTGCCGCCGACGAAGATCGCCTGGAGTTCGCCGCCCACGACTTCGACAGTCATCTTGACGATGCCAACCCGGAGTTGGCCGAACACAACGAAACCGTGCTCAAGCGCACCCTCGCCCAACTGCAACCGTTGACTTGGGAGCGCAAGGTGCGCGCCGTCATCGAGGCGCAATTGCCCGATGGCGAGCCGAGTGCCGAACGCGTTGCCCAGGCCTTGCACCTGAGTTTACGCAGCTTGCAGCGGCATCTGGCGGATGAAGGCTGTCGGTTTGATGCGCTGCTCAATGAGTGTCGGGAGAACCTGGCGTTGTTGCACCTGAGGGATCCGCAGTGTTCGTTGGCCGAGATCAGCCATTTGCTGGGGTTTGCCGATACCAGCAGTTTCAACCGGGCGTTCAAGCGCTGGACGGGGGTGACGCCGGGGCAGTTTCGGGATGGGTTGCGGTAGGAAGATTTTCAGTGGCTGGGATGGCCTCATCGGGGGCAAGCCCCCTCCCACACTGAACTATGAGCGCGGTCAAATGTGGGAGGGGGCTTGCTCCCGATAGCGGTCGCTAAGGCAATCAGCGCCCACGATCCCGGCGCAATACTTTCCTCACCCGCGCCACCAACACCTTGGCGTCAAACGGCTTGAGCAGGTAGTCATCCTCATGCAGTTCCAACCCCCGCAACCGGTCTTCAATGCCGCCCGGTGTGGTCAGGTACAGCACCGGCGTGTCGCCCTTTTGCCGAATCGCCTGCTGCAATGTCCAGGCGTTCAAGCCCGGTAGCATCACGTCCAGGATCACCAGGTCGTACTCGGTGCCTTCCACAAACCGCTGCGCCGCCATGCCGTTGGCCGCGACTTCCACTGAGAAGCCCGCCTCGCTCAGGCCCTGGGCCATGCGCTGGGCCAGTTGCGGCTGGTCTTCCACTAACAACACCTGCATGTCTTACCTCTGGGTTTGATTACAAACCTGTCATCCAATTGTGCGGCTTTTGTCCGCGTCCACTGGCTACCGTGATGGCCTGCCTTCTGGAGCTCTTCGCATGTATCGCACCGCTTTGTTCCTCAGCCTTGCCGTGGCCACCGCAGCCCAGGCCACGCCACAACTGCCGCGCCACGCCGAGCTGGATCTGCGCACCGCACGCCAACTGGCCGACGCCAGCCTGGCCCATTGCACGGCTGCTCTGACGGTACTCGATCGCGGCGGCAACCTGCTGCTGGGCCTGCGGGCTGACGGTGTCGGCCCGCACAACAGCCTCGCCAGCCAACGCAAGGCGTACACCGCGCTGTCGACTAAAACCCCGACCCGGCTATTCGCCGAGCGAGCCCGCAACAATCCCGAGGCCGCCAACCTTAACAGCTTGCCCGAGTTGCTGTTGCTCGGCGGCGGCATACCGCTGTTCGCTGACGCCGAACTGGTCGGTGCGCTGGGCATCGCCGGGGCCGGTGGCGCTGCGCAGGACGAAGCCTGTGCCGTCCAGGCTGCCGAGCAACTGGGCTTGAAAATCACCCCCTGACTTGACCTCTATCAAAAGGACTTTCCAATGAAAACCCTCAGCATGACCCTCGCCGCCCTCAGCCTGAGCGGCCTGTGCAACCTGGCCCTGGCCGCCGGCAACCCGCTGAGCGTACACGTGCTCAACCTGGAAAACGGCCTGCCTTCGGCCGGTGTCAGCGTCACCCTGGAACAGCAGGTGGGCGACCACTGGCAGGCGCTGTCCAAAGGCGTCACCAACCAGCAGGGACGCATCGCCGAACTGTTTCCCGCCGACCGCAGCATGACGCCGGGCGAATACCGCGTGGTATTCAAGACGGGTGACTACTACAAGAAGGCCAACCGCGAGACGTTCTTCCCCGAGGTGCCGGTGATTTTTCAAGTCAAACAGGCCGACCAGCATTACCACATCCCGCTGTTGCTCAGCCCTTACGGTTTCTCCACGTATCGCGGTTCATAGGCCCGCGGCCAGGCGCAGCCGGTTGAGGTCGAGTATCTCGATGGCGCCGTAACTCAAGCCAATGATGCCCTGTTGCTCCAGCGCCTTGAGCAGACTGTTGATGGTCTGGCGCGACAGGCCGAGCATCGCCGCCAGATCTTCCTGGGGCAGCTGCAACACGCGGCGCGGCGGCTCTATTTCACCGTAGCCCTGGGCAATCATCAGCAACCGATGGGCCAGGCGCACCGACGCGGGCATCAGGCTGATTTGTTCGATATTGATCAATGACAAGCGCAGTTTATGGCTCATCAGCAGGGCCATATCGCGCCAGAACATTGGATGCTGTTCGAGAATGTCGAGCATCGCCGCCTGCGGCACCTGCAATAGTGTGCACGCGCCTGTGGCCAGGGCGTCGTGGGTGCGTGGCAGGTTGTCGAACAGGCAGATTTCGCCGAACCAGTGCGGTGTTTCCACCAGGCTCAACACCGCTTCCTTACCCTGGGCACTGACCGCGCTGATACGCACCGCCCCTTCCAGCACCGCATACAGCCCACACGGCGGGTCGCCGCGCTTGAACAGAAACTGCCCCGCCGTCAATGAGCGCACGCGCGCCGCGCCCAGCAGGCTACGCTGCAAGTCTGGCGGCAAGTGTTTGAACCAATGGCCGCGGGCCAAGTGCGCGTGCCATATCCCTGTGTCCATGGGAGCTCCGAAGATTGTCGCCCAGTTGACAGTTAGGCACCGACTGAAAGGGCATGATCAAACATCCTACAGGAGGAACAACAATGAAAAGCCTCGTCGACCACCTCAGTCAATACGCCGCGTACCACCGCGACCCGCGCAATATTGTCAGCCACTTTATCGGTATCCCATTGATCGTGGTTGCCGTGGCCGTGCTGCTGTCACGCCCCGAATGGACGGTGGGTGGCCTGTGGGTCTCGCCAGCGATGCTCGTGGCGTTATTCTCGGCGTGGTTCTACCTGCGCCTGGAACTGGCCCTGGGCGTGCTGATGACGGTGCTGATGGGCCTGTCGGTGTGGGCCGGGCATGTATTGGCGGCACAGAGCACGATGGTATGGCTGAGCAGTGGCGTGGGTATGTTTGTTGTGGGCTGGGTGATTCAGTTTGTCGGGCATTACTACGAAGGCAAGAAACCCGCGTTTGTGGACGATGTGTCGGGGCTGATTGTGGGGCCGTTGTTTGTGGTGGCGGAGTTGGCGTTTCTGGTGGGGTTGCGGCAGGACCTGCAAAAGCAGATTGAACAACGTTCAGGCCCGGTGGGACGCCGCGATCTCAAGCCAAGTGAAGTCTAAATGTGGGAGGGGGCTTGCTCCCGATGGCGGTGTGTCAGTCACAAATATTCTGGCTGATCCACTGCTATCGGGAGCAAGTCGAATCGTCGCACCGCCCCTCCCACATTTGGCTTTGCGGTGAGTTTAGGCTTTTTGCCAGACCTTGGGTTTGAAGAACAGGGTCTCGCCACGGGTTAAACCTGTGAGGCTGTCATGGTCTTTGACCACTTCGGCCTCGATCAGCTCGCTTTGGCCTTCGACCTTGAGCGTCACCCGCGTCGTGGCGCCCAACGGCCGAATATCCCGCACTTGCGCCGCATGGTGATCCTCCAGCTCATGCCGCGACAGCGACACCTCATGGGGGCGGAACAGCAGGTGCTTATCCTCGCCCAGGTGCAGGCGGTTCGAATCACCCAGGAAGTGATAAACGAAATCGCTGGCCGGGTTTTCGTAGACATCCCCCGGCGAGCCGATCTGCTCGATCACGCCCTTGTTCATCACCACGATGCGGTCGGCGACTTCCATGGCCTCTTCCTGGTCGTGGGTCACAAACACCGAGGTTAGGTTGATGTCTTCGTGCAGCCGCGCCAGCCAGCGGCGTAGCTCTTTACGCACCTTGGCGTCGAGGGCGCCGAAGGGTTCGTCCAGCAGCAGCACTTTGGGCTCCACCGCCAGGGCGCGGGCCAGGGCGATACGTTGGCGCTGGCCACCGGAGAGTTGTTCCGGGTAGCGGTCAGACAACCAATCGAGCTGCACCATGTTCAGCAATTCGTGAACCTTGACCGCAATCTGGCTTTCGCTCGGGCGCTGGTTTTTCGGTTTCATACGCAGGCCGAAGGCGACGTTGTCGAACACGGTCATATGGCGGAACAAGGCGTAGTGCTGGAACACAAAGCCGACGTTGCGATCACGCACATCGTGGCCGGAGACGTCTTCGCCGTGGAACACGATGCTGCCGGCATCCGGGGTTTCCAGGCCGGCGATGATGCGCAGCAAGGTGGTCTTGCCGCAGCCGGACGGGCCCAGCAACGCCACCAGCTCGCCACTCTGGATATCCAGGTTGATGCTGTCCAGGGCCTTGAAGGCGTTGAAGTTCTTGCTGACATTACGGACTTCGATCGACATGACTTATTCCTCACCGGCGCTGTTGCGCAGGCGGTTGATTCGGTTCTCGCTCCACTGCTTGAGCAGCAGGATGAAGAGCGCCAGGATCAGCAACAGGCTGGCCACCGCAAACGCGGCAACGTGGTTGTATTCGTTGTAGAGAATCTCGACATGCAGCGGCAGGGTATTGGTCACCCCACGAATGTGGCCGGACACCACCGACACCGCGCCGAACTCGCCCATGGCCCGCGCGGTACACAGCACCACGCCATAGATCAGACCCCATTTGATGTTCGGCACGGTGACATGCCAGAACATCTGCCAGCCATTGGCACCGAGCAGGCGCGCCGCCTCCTCTTCCTGGGTGCCCTGCTCCTGCATCAGCGGGATCAGCTCACGGGCCACGAACGGCACGGTGACGAAGATGGTCGCCAGCACGATGCCGGGCAAGGCGAACACGATCTGGATGTCGTGCTCTTGCAACCATGGGCCGAAGAAGCCCTGGGCGCCGAACATCAGCACGTAGACCAGACCCGCGATCACCGGCGAAACCGAGAACGGCAGGTCGATCAGCGTCACCAGGATGCTCTTGCCCCGGAACGAGTACTTGCTCACACACCAGGCGGCGCTGACACCGAACACCAGGTTGAGCGGCACCGAAATCGCCACGGCAATCACCGTAAGCTTCAACGCCGACAGCGCGTCGGGCTCGAGGATCGCAGTGAAGAATGCACCCAGACCATTCTTCAAGCCCTGGGTTACCACGATCAGCAACGGCAGCAGCAGAAACAGTACGAACACCAGCCAGCCAAGGCCGATCAGGATGCGTCGCGACACCGCACTGCCACGCCGGGCGGCATTGGCCGAGGACGCGGCGGAAATAGACGATTGGGACATGTTCCGCGCCTCCTTATGGACGTTCGATGCGCCGCTGCAACAAGTTGATCAGCAGCAGCAGAATGAAGGAAACCACCAGCATCAGCACACCAATGGAGGTGGCGCCGCGGTAGTCGTATTGGTCGAGCTTGACCATGATCAGCAGCGGCAGGATCTCGGTCTTCATCGGCATGTTGCCGGCGATGAAGATCACCGAACCGTACTCACCCACCCCCCGGGCAAACGCCAGGGCGAAGCCGGTCAGCCACGCAGGCAACAACGCAGGCACAAGGATGTAGCGGAACACTTGCAGCGGCTTGGCGCCGAGGCAGGCCGCGGCCTCTTCGATCTCCCGGGGGATATCGGCCAGCACCGGCTGCACCGTGCGCACCACGAAGGGCAAGGTGACGAAGGTCAGCGCCAGGGTGATACCCAGGGGGGTGTAGGCGATCTTGAAACCCAGGTCGGCGGCAAACTGGCCGACCAAACCGTTAGGCGTGTACAGCGCGGTCAGCGCGATACCCGCCACAGCCGTGGGCAGGGCGAACGGCAGGTCGATCATCGCATCGATGACCTTGCGACCGGGGAAGGTGTAACGCACCAGCACCCAGGCCAGCAGCGTACCGATCACGCCGTTGATCAGCGCGGCGTACAGCGCGGTGCTGAAGCTCAGCTTCAACGCCGCCAGCACGCGCGGTGCGGAAATGATGTTCCAGAACTGATCCCAGGTGAGTTGAGCGGCGTGTACAAACATCGCCGCCAGGGGGATGAGTACGATCAGGCTGAGGTACACGACGGTGTAGCCCAGCGTCAGCCCGAAGCCGGGTATGACGGGGGAAATACGACGCGACATAAGAGTCCTTGGTTAAAGGGTAAACACTACTGTAGGAGCGAGCTTGCTCGCGAAGAACTCAAAGGCACCGCGCTCATTCAGCCTGTACGCGTTATCGTTGAGGATCTTCGCGAGCAAGCTCGCTCCTACAGGTAATTTGGCTTACTGCGCCGTGTAGATCTGGTCGAACACGCCACCATCATTGAAGAATTTCGGTTGGGCCGTTTTCCAGCCGCCGAAGTCCTTGTCGATCGTCACCAGGTCCAGTTTCGGGAACTGCTGGGCATACTTGGCGGCGACTTTCTCATCCCGTGGTCGGTAGAAGTTCTTCGCCGCAATCTCCTGGCCAGCCGGGCTGTACAGGTGATTGAGGTACGCGGTGGCGATCTCGGTGTTGCCCTTTTTCTCGGCGTTCTTGTCGACTACGGCCACGGGTGGCTCCGCGAGGATCGACAGGGACGGCACGACAATGTCGAACTTGTCGGCGCCGCCGTCTTCTTTCAACGCCAGGAACGCCTCGTTTTCCCAGGCCAGCAATACGTCGCCCTGACCGTTGTTGACGAAGGTAATGGTAGATCCGCGCGCGCCGGTGTCCAGTACCGGGACATGCTTGAACAGCTCTTTCACGTATTCCTGGGCCTTGGCTTCGCTGCCACCAGTCTTGAGGCCGTAGGCCCAGGCGGCAAGGAAGTTCCAGCGTGCACCGCCGGAGGTTTTCGGGTTTGGCGTGATCACCGACACGTCTTTCTTGATCAGGTCGCCCCAGTCCTTGATGCCCTTGGGGTTGCCCTTGCGCACCAGGAACACGATGGTCGAGGTGTACGGGGTGCTGGCGTCCGGCAGGCGGGTCTGCCAGTTTTCCGGCAGGGTCTTGCCCAGCTTGGCGATTTCGTCGATGTCGCCGGCCAGGGCCAGGGTCACCACGTCGGCGCGCAGGCCGTCGATCACCGCCCGACCTTGCTTGCCGGAACCGCCGTGGGATTGCTGGATCTTGACGTTGTCGCCGGGGTGGGACTGCTTCCAGAAGCTGGTGAACTCGGCGTTGTAGTCCTGGTACAGCTCACGGGTCGGATCGTACGAGACGTTGAGCAACTCGTAGTCCTTGGCAACGGCGGAACCGGCAAACACGGCACTGGCCAACGCGGCCAGGGCGTAACGGCGAATCGACGACATAGAAGCTCCTGAAATTCTTGTTGGCGGCACCCTGTAGGAGCAAGCTTGCTCGCGAAAAACCCAGCAGCACCGCGTTAAACCTGATGCGCTGCGTTATCGTTGGCGTTTTTCGCGAGCAAGCTCGCTCCTACTGATGGCTTATTCTTAGGCGGGTTTGTTACCCGGGTTCTGCAGGCGGAATTTTTCCTTGCGTTCGATCTGTACCACTTGAGCGTTGTGCACGGTGATTTCCACTGCGCCAAACCGCAGATCGCGCAGGGCGCTCTGGATCTCACGCAAAATGGTTGCTTCGTCCTGGCCGTCGACGCTACGTAGAGATGCGCTCATGGTCTCGCTCCTGAAATGAATAGTGCCTGGCAGTGGCGGCACTGCTTGCGGCGTGAGGGCGATAGTAGATAAGCGCGGATATTCTTAAAAATACTATTTAAGAATGTTTATATAACCAGAAAGAATTTTCTGACAGGACGTGGGGTTGCGTGTGGTTGCGATCCAAATGTGGGAGGGGGTTTGCCCCCGATGGCGGTGTATCAGGTTAGAAAAACTTGGCTGACCCACCGATATCGGGGGTAAGCCCCCTCCCACATTTTGACTGCATTTCAAGTCTGGATTGAGGGCGCTCGGGTCCAGTCGATAGCGTCGGCTGGCATCGGTCGCCCAAACCAGTAGCCCTGGCCCATATCGCACTGCTGGTCCAGCAGGAAGCGCGCCTGCTCCACCTGTTCGATACCTTCGGCATGCACCTGCATGCCCATGCTTTTGGCCAGGGCGATGACCACGCGCACAATCGCAGCATCGTCTTCATCCCAGGGCAAACCCGCGACAAAACCTTGGTCGATCTTGAGTTTCTGCACCGGCAGGCGTTTGAGCCGCAGCAACGAGGAGTAGCCGGTGCCAAAGTCGTCGATCGCCAGGCGCAGGCCCAGTTCACGCAGGCGGTGCAGTTGCTCCAGGGCGACTTCCGGGTCGTCCATCACCGCGCTTTCGGTGACTTCCAGTTCAAGGAAGGCCGGATCCAGGCCGGTGGCGTGCAGCACCTGGGCAACTTGCTCGTACAGCTCGCGTCGGGCGAACAAGCGGCTGGAGACATTCACCGCAATAAAACTCAGCGGCGCGCCGTCGGCCAGCCACTGGCACATCTGGCGACAGGCCTGGTCCATCACCCACCCATCGATGTCGGCAATCAGCCCGGTGCGTTCGGCGATGGGGATGAATTCGCCCGGCGGTATCAGCCCACGTTCCGGGTGTTCCCAGCGCAC
Organism: Pseudomonas sp. Root569; assembly: GCF_001427465.1. Classification (NCBI taxonomy): domain Bacteria; kingdom Pseudomonadati; phylum Pseudomonadota; class Gammaproteobacteria; order Pseudomonadales; family Pseudomonadaceae; genus Pseudomonas; species Pseudomonas sp. Root569. Next base: position 548,777 of record NZ_LMGQ01000024.1, read on the forward strand.
CAGCGCTTCCACGCCCACCAGGCGGCTGTCCTGCAGGTCGTGTACCGGCTGGTAATAGACGCGCAGCTCCTGCTGGTCGAGAGCGCGACGCAGCTCGCTGGCGATCTCCACGCGGTTCTGTGCATGGGCGGTGAGTTCTTCGGTGTACAGGGCGTAGCCTTCGCGGCCGGCGTTCTTGGCCTTGAACAAGGCGGAGTCGGCGTTGCGCAGCAACTGCTCGGCGCTCAGGGCGTCGCTGGGAAACAGGCTGATGCCAATGCTGGCGCTGATAAACAGCTGGTTGCCGTCAAAAATGAAGGGATCCTTCATGGCATTGAGCATGCGCTGTGCCAAGGCTGCGGCCTGCAGCACCTGTGGACAACTCTCCGCCAGCACGGCGAACTCGTCGCCGCCCAGGCGCGCCAGGGTCACACCGGGCCCGAACAAGCCGCGCAAGCGTTCGGCGACCAGCTTGAGCAACTGGTCGCCGACGTTATGGCCAAGGCTGTCGTTGATGATCTTGAAGTGGTCCAGGTCCATCAGCAGCAAGGCACAACCACGCTTGTGTACCTGCGCCGAGGCCAGGGCCTGCTCGGCACGGTCGGTGAACAGCAGGCGGTTGGGCAGGTCGGTGAGCGGGTCATGGTGGGCCAGGTGCGCCAGTTCGTGTTCGGAGTCCTTGATGGCACTGATATCCGAGAACACTGCGACGTAGTGGCTGACCTTGCCCTGGTCATCGTGGATGACGCGAATGGTTTGCCATTGTGGGTAAATTTCGCCGCTTTTGCGTCGGTTCCAGATTTCGCCGCTCCATTCGCCCGTGCGTTCCAGGGTCTGGAACATTTGCTGGTAGAAAGTCGACGAATGGCGGCCGGATTTGAACAGGCTTGGTCGCTGGCCCATGACGTCTTCGCGGCGATAACCAGTGATCTCTATGAACGCCCGGTTGACGTGCACTATCAGCCCTTGGGTATCGGTGACCAGCACCCCTTCGCGGGTGCAATCGAACACCGCAGCGGCCTGACGCAGGCGCTCGCGGTTTTCTTTCAGGGGCTGCTGCAACGCATGGGCACGGGCAAAACGCCGGCCGATCCAGTAAATGACTAACGCGCTGAGGCTGACCCACACATAACCGCGCATCTGCAGCCAGCGCCCCAGCTCCCACGGCTCATCGATAAAGTTGATCAATGCGTAGTTGCTGAGCTGGAGCCAAACGATGGAAACCAGCAGGTATACCAGCCCCGCACGTAGGGCACCTCGGTATGAAAACAGCATATGTTTAGTAATCCTTACTAAATAACCAGAATCGCCCTACAAAGGATCAGGATTATAGATGAGGAAACACCTTGTAAGCCTTATCTGAAACAGCCACTGGTTTTATCTGCAAAGGAAGTGATAATGCGGATGCTGTTTTTTTCTTTATCTGAGGGCCATACAGCCTATGTGGTACAACGGTTTTCTTGATCTGTCAGCCTGGCAACTGGTGGCAGTCACTCTGTTGATGACCCACGTGACCATCATTGCGGTCACCGTCTATCTACACCGCTATTCCGCCCATCGCTCCCTGGAGCTCAATGCCGGCCTTAAACACTTCTTCCGCTTCTGGCTGTGGCTGACCACGGCGCAGAACACCCGCGAGTGGACCGCCATCCACCGCAAGCACCACGCCAAATGCGAAACCGTCGATGACCCGCACAGCCCGGTGATCAAGGGCCTGTCCACCGTATTGCGCAAAGGTGCCGAGCTGTATCGCGCCGAGGCGGAAAACCCCGACACCCTGCGCATCTACGGCAAGAACTGCCCGGACGACTGGCTCGAACGCAAGCTCTATACGCCCTACCCGCTGCTGGGCGTGGCGATCATGGGCGTAATCGACGTGCTGCTGTTCGGCACCATCGGCATCACCATCTGGGCGATCCAGATGATGTGGATTCCGTTCTGGGCCGCCGGCGTGATCAACGGCCTGGGCCATGCCGTGGGCTATCGCAACTTCGAATGCCGTGACGCCGCCACCAACCTGGTGCCGTGGGGCATCATCGTCGGCGGCGAAGAGCTGCATAACAACCACCACACCTACCCCAACTCGGCCAAGCTGTCGGTGAAGAAGTGGGAGTTCGACCTGGGTTGGGCGTGGATCAAGGTGTTCAGCTTCCTGCGCCTGGCCAAGGTGCAGCGCGTGGCGCCCATTGCCCACCGCGTCGAAGGCAAGGGTAGCCTGGACATGGACACCGCCATGGCGATCCTCAACAACCGCTTCCAGATCATGGCCCAATACCGCAAATTGGTGATTGGCCCGCTGGTCAAGCAGGAGCTGGAGAAGGTCGATCATTCGGTACGCCACCAGTTCCACCGGGCCAAGCGCCTGTTGTCGCGGGAAACCAGCTTGCTCGATGACCGCCACCACCTGCGCATCCAGAGCATGCTGGAGCACAGCCATGCGCTGACGGTGATCTACGAAAAGCGCCTGGCGCTCCAGCAGATCTGGCTCAAGACCAGCACCAATGGCCACGATATGCTGGCTGCGATCAAGGAGTGGGTGCATGAGGCAGAGGCCAGCGGTATCCAATCCCTGCGCGATTTTGCCCACCAATTGAAGACCTATTCGCTGCGGCCTGCGGCGGTCTGAGGGTGACGTGGGAGGGCTCGCCCTCCCTCACACTGGCTTTTTGGCGCCATTTTACGGGCACCGCCAATCGGTCACGATCATGGAACTTCACCGCAATTCCCCTCTCTCAAAGAACACTTCGCCATCATGGTGACCCCTTGTAGTGACCGCTGTTCCATCCTGCGGCGCGCCCAGAGAGAGTTGTACCGATGGTTCACGAAAAGCCCTGCCTGCCCGATGTGCCTACTGCCGAGCCGCCGCGCCCGGCCGCGGCGGCGACCCTGTTGGCGTTGATGCATGCCCAGGGCGAAGTCGAGCGACTGAGTGAGCGTGAGCAACTGCTCAGTTCGCTGTTGGTCAGCGTGAACGCGGTGCTATGGGCCATCGACTGGGAAACGCGCCGCGTGCTGTATGTGAGCCCGGCCTACGAGCGCATCTTTGGCCGTTCAGCCGGCTTGCTGCTGGCCGATCACCGGGAATGGCGCAACAGTGTTCACCCCGAAGACCTCGACTACGCCGAACACAGCCTGGCCCGTGTGCTGGAACAGGGCGCCGTGGAAGACCGCGAGTACCGCATCATCACCGCCGACGGGCAAATCCGCTGGCTGTGCGACAAGTGCTACATCAACCAGCAGGTGGTGCCTGGCGAGCCGCTGATCGTGGTCGGCATGGCCGAAGACATCACCGAGAAGAAGCTGCTGGAGCTGGAACTGCACCGCCTCGCCACCACCGATGTGCTGACCCAAAGCAGCAACCGCCGGCACTTCTTCGAATGCGCCAACCAGGCGTTCGACAACGCCTGCGTGCAGGGCACGGCGCTGGCGTTCCTGTTGCTGGACATCGATGACTTCAAGGACATCAACGACACCTACGGCCACCTGGAGGGCGATCAGGTGCTGCGGCGCATTGCCGAGAGTGGTCGCGGGGTACTGCGCCGTGGCGACCTGTTCGGGCGCATTGGCGGCGAAGAATTCGCCGCCGTACTGCCCGGTTGCGCACCGGAGATGGCCCTGCAAGTGGCCGAACGGCTGGGCAAGGAGATCCAGGCGTTGCTGTTCAGCTATGAGGGCCGTGAATTCAACGTGACCGTCAGCCAGGGCCTGGCCAGCTTGCGCGAGGATGACTCCACCCTCGACAGCCTGTTCGCCCGGGCGGATGCAGCGATGTATGAGGCCAAGCGACTGGGCAAGAACCGCGTTATCGCAGGCTAGACTCGGTCAAAATGTGGGAGGGGGCAAGCCCCCCTCCCACATTTGGTCTCATTGGCTGTCAGGTTTTGCGTACTCTTGTCAGTTCGGAAAAGCCCACTTTGAGCAGCCGTGCGGTCTTGCTGCTGGCAAGCTCTTGCAGCCCTTCATGCTCGGTCAACCGCGCCATCTGTGTCGCCAGGTTCACCACCAAGGCTTCGCGTGAATACACACCGCCTTCCAGTGAATAGGTGGCCGCGATCAATTGGCGCAACTCCAGCGGCAAACGCCAGCGGGTGCGCAACGCCGAGCCGTAGGCGGCGCCAAAAGTGTCGAGGGATTCGCCGATCGCTTCGTCATCCAGGGCGCCGCCAGCCTGGCGCCAGTCTTCCAGGCAGCGCAACAAGGCCAGGTCGCCCAACCGATGCAGGATGCAGGCGCTATAGCAGCGCTGGTGATCCAGTTCCAGCATGCGCGCCAGGCGTCGGGCGTACTCGGCGCTGTCCTCGGACAACTGCCAGTACCGCTCGGCGTAAGCCAACAGCCCAGGGTCACCCAGCACCACGTTGTGCTTGAGCGCCAGGCCCAGGATGAGGCTCATGCTTTGCCCGGGGATCAGCTTGTTCAGGGCCGCGTGCAGAGTCTGCACCGGCGTGCCGTGATACCCGGCACTGTTGGCGGCGGCGATCAACACGGCGGTGATTTGCGGGTCGATACGCACCTGGTCTTCGAGCTGCTGCAGGTGCAGACCCTCGGGCCCCAGGCTGCGTTGCACCGCGGTTTTAACATCCACACGCAACGGCGCGCCATCGCAGACCTCTCGGCGCCGTTCCAGGAATGCTGGCAAGGTCATGCCTGGCGCCAGCGCCGGAATCTCGCAATACACGCTTTCGCCTTCGTTAAGCAGCAGGTCTTGCAGGCGCTGGGTCAGGCTCTCCATGTTCAGCGGGTGGGTCAGGTACGCAGTCGGCGCCAGGGGCAGGGCTTCGCGTACGCTGGCGCTGTCGTTACGGCTGCTCAGCAGAATAAATGGCAATGCGGGGGAGCGGTGCTGCTGGCGCACGCTGCGCAGCAGGCTCAGGCCATCGACGCCCGCAAGCTCCCAGTCCGCAAGGATCAGGTCATAGGTTTTTTCCCGCAACAGCGTGGCGGCCTGCTGCCCATCGGCGCACACATCCAGCCGCGCATCACAACGCACATTCAACAACACTTGCTTGAGCAGGTCCCGCGACCAAGGGTCCGCTTCGGCAATCAGCACTCGGGGTACAGCGGGTAAATCAACAGCAGTCATCCAGCACGCTCCATCGGCAATGCTTGCACCTTAGACAATGCCGCCGCGTGCGTAAAATGAAGCAGGCACAAAAAAACCGCCGAAGCGGTTCTTTTGCTTTTCGTAGGAGCGAGCTTGCTCGCGAAGGTCGTCAACGAAAACGCGGGCAGCCCTTGAAACGCGGTGCCTGGGCGTTTTTCGCGAGCAAGCTCGCTCCTACAGGGGCGGGGCGTGTCAGAGTTCGGAGAAACACTCTTCGATAATCGCCAGGCCCTTGTCCAACTGCTCGTCCGGCGAGGTCAACGGCACCAGGACGCGCAACACGTTGCCGTAGGTGCCACAAGACAGCAGGATCAGGCCCTTGTCACGCGCCTTGGCCACCACGGCAGCAACGGCCGCCGCATTAGGCTTGTGGCTGTCGCCATCTTCAAACAGCTCGACCGCGATCATCGCGCCCAGGGCACGCACATCACCGATCACCGGGTACTTGGCCTGGATAGCCTTGAGGCCCGTCACCAGGCGCTCGCCGACCGCCTTGCAGCGGTCCAGCAGGTGCTCTTCTTCGAACACTTGCATCACGGCCAGGGCCGCGGCGCAGGCGATCGGGCTGCCGGCGTAGGTGCCGCCCAGGCCGCCCGGGGCGATGGCGTCCATGTATTCGGCCTTGCCACACACACCGGCCAGCGGGAAGCCGCCAGCGATGGATTTGGCGAAGGTAGTCAGGTCGGCGGCCACGCCCATCTGTTCCATGGCGAAGAAAGTACCGGTACGGCCGGCACCGGTTTGCACTTCGTCGGCGATCAGCAGTATGCCGTGCTGGTCGCACAGTTCGCGCAGGCGCTTCATGAAGGCTTTCGGCGCGACGTAAAAACCGCCCTCGCCCTGCACCGGCTCGATGATGATGGCGGCGATATCACGCGGCTCGGCATCGTTCTTGAAGATGCGTTCGATGCTTGCGATGGAGTCGTCGACGCTCACGCCGTGCAACTCGTTCGGGTACAGCGCACGGAACACGCCGCCTGGCATCAGGCCCATGCCAGCCGAGTACGGCACGACTTTACCGGTCAGGCCCAGGGTCATCATGGTGCGACCGTGGTAGGCACCGGTGAAGGCAATCACGCCGGCACGGCCAGTAGCGGCGCGGGCGATCTTCACGGCGTTCTCGACGGCTTCGGAACCGGTGGTGACCAGCAGGGTTTTCTTGGCGAAATCGCCTGGCACCTTGGCAGCGACTTTCTCGCACACTTCGACGTAGGGCTCATAGGCCAATACCTGGAAGCAGGTGTGGGTCAGCTTGTTCAGTTGCTCGGTCACGGCGGCGATGATTTTCGGGTGCACGTGACCGGTGTTCAGCACGGCGATACCGCCGGCGAAGTCGATGAACTCGCGACCTTCTACGTCGGTCACCGTGGCGTTCTTCGCGGATTCGGCGAAGATCGGGTGAATCTGGCCAACACCGCGGGGTACAGCGGCTTCGCGGCGTTTCATCAGGGAAGCGTTGGTCTTGCTCATAAAGTCCTCATTCGCCACTCATCGGGTGGCGTGGTCCAAGGCATACGTGGCGGGGAGGCAACTACGGCAGCATGCGATGATCGACTGCCACAGCTTTCCCGGCCACTACGAATAACGATGTGAAACACGCAAAGGGGCAGCGCTCTCGTGCCCTCTGCGTTTGCTGCAAGCTCTTGCTGGTCAGATGCCCAGGCAGAGGTATTTGATTTCCAGGTAATCCTCGATCCCGTACTTGGAGCCTTCACGGCCCAGGCCCGAGGCCTTGATGCCGCCGAACGGCGCCACTTCGTTGGAGATCAACCCGGTGTTGACGCCGACCATGCCGTATTCCAGGGCTTCAGCCACACGGAACACCCGGCCCAGGTCGCGGGCGTAGAAGTACGAGGCCAGGCCGAACTCGGTGTCGTTGGCAATGGCGATCACATCGGCTTCGTCTTTGAAGCGGAACAGCGGCGCCAGCGGGCCGAAGGTTTCTTCCTTGGCCACGGCGGCGTCTTTGGAGACGTTGGTGAGGATGGTCGGCTCAAAGAAGTTGCCTTCCATCGCCTTGCCACCGGCCAGCAGCGTGGCGCCTTTGCTCAGGGCATCAGCGATATGTTCCTGAACCTTGGCCACGGCTTTTTCGTCGATCAGCGGGCCCGTGGTGGTGCCTTCTTCCAGACCGTTGCCGATCTTCAATTTAGCCACCGCCACCTTAAGCTTTTCAGCGAAGGCGTCGTATACCGAATCCTGGATGTACAGGCGATTGGCGCACACACAGGTCTGGCCGTTGTTGCGGTACTTGGAGATGATCGCGCCTTCGACGGCCTTATCCAGGTCGGCGTCGTCGAACACGATGAACGGCGCGTTACCGCCCAGCTCCAGGGAGACTTTCTTGATGTCCTTGGCACATTCGGCCATCAGCTGGCGACCGATTTCGGTCGAGCCGGTGAAGGACAATTTACGCACGATCGGGTTGCTGGTCAGCTCGCCGCCAATGTCGCCGGCGCTGCCGGTGACCACGCTGAGCACGCCTTTCGGGATACCGGCGCGGTGCGCCAGCTCAACCAGGGCCAGGGCCGAGAACGGCGTTTGCGAGGCTGGCTTGATCACCATGGTGCAGCCGGCAGCCAGGGCAGGGCCGGCTTTACGGGTGATCATGGCGGCCGGGAAGTTCCACGGAGTGATCGCCGCGGTCACGCCGATGGGCTGCTTGATCACGATCAGGCGCTTGTCGGGCTGGTGGCCGGGGATCACGTCGCCGTAGATGCGTTTGGCCTCTTCGGCAAACCACTCGATAAAGGACGCGGCGTAGACGATTTCGCCCTTGGCTTCGGCCAGCGGTTTGCCTTGCTCGAGGGTCATCAGGCGGCCGAGGTCGTCCTGGTTTTCGATCAGCAGTTCGAACCAACGGCGCAGCTTGTTGGCGCGCTCCTTGGCGGTGAGGGCACGCCAGGCCGGCAGGGCCTTATCGGCGGCTTCGATGGCGCGGCGGGTTTCCGCGGCGCCCATCTTCGGCACGCTGCCGAGAATTTCACCCGTGGCCGGGTTGTTGACCTTGATGGTCTGACCGTTGTCCGCATCGACCCAAGCGCCATCGATAAAGGCTTGCTGGCGGAACAACTGGGTATCTTTGAGCTGCATGTCGGCTTTCCTTAACAGCACCGCGCGCACGCGGAGCGAATTAGAGTTGTTGAAAGGCGCCTTGTGGGCTGCCGTCAGGGAAATCAGCCCCAGCGCGCGGAAGAAAAATACAGCGCACGGGAGACAGAGCGTTTGAAATCTCAAACGAATCCTAGGATCAATGGGGGTATAGGGCAATAGGATGTTCGAAAAAAAGAACGAATATGGCACATATGACTAAATCTTATGATCAGCATAGTTGCGCTTGGTTTCACCGCACTGATCGCTGACACCCGGCCCAGGGCCTGCACGCGGCGAATTCCTACGCCTAAACGCCCAAAGACCAGCATGGACGCATCAGGTCGACATGGGTATGATGTCGCCCGCACAAGCATCCGTAGCTCAGCTGGATAGAGTACTGCCCTCCGAAGGCAGGGGTCGTGGGTTCGAATCCCGCCGGGTGCACCATATAGCAGTCTCGGGCTGTCTCAGACAGTCTACGAAACACCCCAAGAAGCCCGCCCTGTGCGGGCTTTCTTGTTTCTGGCTATCCGTCCCTGTCTACCCCTATAACTTCCCGCCGTGTATGCCCACGTGTATGCTTTGAGATTCCTATAACTGGAGGCATACAGGAAGTGAAGCGCACTGAAATCAAACGCCGCCCATTAGCAGACACCACGCTTGCAGGCCTAGAGCCTGAGCACACAACGTATCGGGAGCAGGACGGGAATGGCCTGTACTTCCGGGTGAAACCTAACGGGCAGAAATCATGGGAGCTGCGCTACAAAAAGCCAGACGGAAAATGGTCTTGGCTGGGTCTCGGCGGCTACCCGGAAATCAGTGGCTCATTGGCGAGACAGAAAGCAGCTCAACTGCGGGAAGACGCATCGACCGGCAAAAATCCATTGGCGAGCAAGCAAGCTCGGAAGGCTGCAGACCAGGTTGCTGCCAATAACACCTTTGAAGCGTTAGGCCGCGAGTGGTTTGAGGCCAGACGCACAAGCTGGGAATCAGGTACGTCTCGACGAGTACTTGGCGCACTTGAGCTTCACGTGTTCCCCGTCTTCGGCAAACGCGTATACACAGAAATATTGCCCCTGGAATGGATGGAGTTTCTACGCGGCATGGAGCAGAAGGGGATCATTGAACAAATGGGCCGAGTTCGTGCCTTTTGCAAAGAGATATATGACCTGGCCCGCGTAACAGGACGAGCCGTCCACAACCCCCTTGAAGGTCTCAGCAAATTCCTGCAATCACGTAGCGCTGAGAACTATGCACACGTTTCGATTGAAGAACTGCCTGCGCTACTTCGAGCGATCAACTCCTACCCTCACGCAAAGGATGTTCGTATAGGGCTTCGCTTGCTTTCCTTATTAGCATCGCGCCCAAGCGAAATCCGAGAAGCACGCTGGTCAGAAATCGATCTCTCCAAAAAGCTATGGACGATCCCAGCCGAACGAATGAAACGTCGTCGCGAACATGTGGTGCCTCTCTCTCGGCAGGCAATCGAAGCGCTCACTGAGTTACGAACACTTACAGGTGCGTACCCTCTCCTATTTCCAGGCAGGAAAGACAGGACAATTCCCCGTAGCAACACCGTCTTTCTAATGGCGCTCCGCAGACTGGGATATGCCGGTCGGCAAACAGGCCACGGCTTTCGTCACATCGCGAGCACCATACTCAATGAACAGGGTTTCGATGAGAATCACATTGAGGCCCAGCTCTCTCACGCAAAGGAAGGAATAGCAGGGGTGTACAACAAAGCGGTCTACCTGCCTCAGCGCAGAGTGATGATGCAGTGGTACGCAGATCATCTGGATGAGCTAGTAGATGGCAACATTATTCAGGGACAGTTTGGCAAGGCGGGTTGAATACACCAACTACACCCCCATCAAAAATCGGTGTTACTGGTGTTACGCACGTTACACATACGATTAACTAATTGATTTTATTAAATATTTATTGCGTAACACGTATTAAAAGAGATCCGTACACCATGTGTTACGCGTCAAAAGCGTGTTACGCCTAAGGCGCCCAAAACCTCTGGCGGCCATCTCTTATTGGTCGCCCCACGCTGAGGAGGGGCCGCTGTTATCGGACTACCAGAAGGGGCTCAGGGGACTACCGTTCGTCGGGATTTCACTGGATTTCATTTCTCGCTTTCCGATTTTTAACTGTATAGAAAACCAGTAGGGCAAGGTAGGACAGCCCCGAAAAAAACTGAAACTTTGCTGCGATCTTGCTAACTTAAATTGCCTTATCCATAAAATCTGCGTCTAAAACTATAAAAATAAAACTTTTAAAAAATAGAAAATCGTTTACATAGCTGGGGCCTGTACGAACTACGACAGGAAACGCGCTATGCAGCCTCACGACACTTCAGACCACTCCACTACCTCTCTCACCCCTGCTTGTTTGCTCACTACCGACCAAGTCGCTAATGCACTAGGCCTGTCCAGCCGAACGCTTGCCGCCTGGCGAAGTTCTCGCATCAACTCACTTCCCTATGTCAAAACCGGGTCTCGGGTTCGTTATCGCTCCCAAGACGTGGTCGCGTGGCTTGAAACCCAACTGCGCTCACCTGCAAAAACCGCTGGAGACAGGACCTGATGAGCGCCCCAAAGCAATCTGCAAAAGTTGTGGGGCTCGCCCCCTCCACTCCACGAGAAAGTCACCAAAAAGCCCCTAGCGGATCCGCATGCTTGCCGATCAGCGCGCCTCATACGGAAATTGGACAGTTCGATCCGGCCGCCACGCTGATACGCATCAATCAAGTCATAGCCCTAACAGGTATCGGCCGCGCAACGGTTTACAAACTTATGAGCCAGCCAGAGAGCGGCTTTCCGCAAGCGGTGAAGCTCACCGACAGCAATGCGCGTGGGGCTCCGGTCGCTTGGGTATTAGCCGAAATTTTGAATTGGACACGGGCGCGTATCGCGGCCCGCGACAGGGTGGCGGCATGAAAAATCGAGCCGCTAACAACGCCATTTTGCAGCCCTTTTCTGTACTCAGAACAGTCGGATTCTCATCACGCGGTATGCAGCGTTTTGAACGTTACCGCACAGAGCAAAAACGCCTGAACCGGGACGTGATGGTGATGCGATGGAGAGATGGCATCTGGTGCGCATTGTCAGTTCCCTGCCAAGCCCCGCAAGCAATCATCGTCGACGAAGGCCAACAAATCGACGCCTACGAAGATGCACGCGCCTGCCTCGAAGGCGACCTCTTGCCCTTTGTCTCCCTGCGCTGGGACATCCATGCCTGAAACGAAAACGCCCCCGGCGGCAACCGGAGGCGTTGAGGTAAATCTACATGCCTGATCAATTTATGCCGCCTCGAAAAAATCCGCAAGTGATCTGCACAGTTGCACTTTCAAAAAACGGGCGTTACTCTCTCGCTGTCGCTGCAAATTCAGCGAACGGGTTTGGCGACCCGAGTACATACAGGCGCACAGGCGCCCCCATACCGATTGCAGGCGCTTTTTTTGTGCCCGCATTCCTGCTTTATGGCGGCTGTGCGTGGGAGACCTTCGGGTCTGCCGGGGTCCTGTATGCCCGGTTCGCCAACCTGCGCACAGCTGCCACCCTAATTCGTTTGGCGACGATCAGTGGCAGCTCCTCACATACAGGAGCTTCACCAAATGCACGCCCTCAATCCGTCCAAAATTCGCGCCGCCGCTCATCGAGCAATGGCTCTCGCCGCTTTACACGCAAACTCCAGCCTCGCTACACGCCTTTCCCGTTACAACGCCCATATGTCCAAGGCTCGCGCCCTGGAAGCCGCAGGGGGTGCCCAATGAACATGCTTCCAGGCTTTGCACTGCCCGAGGATCTCCTCTGCGTCAGCCAGGACGCCGAAGCCGGTCTGCCTATTGACGCCATCACCTGTGCGCTCGACCGTGCCGACTCCGTTCTCATGCTGCTGGAGGACCACTTAGACGGGGATAAACCCCTGCTCTCCAACCGCGTGCTGTCGTCTGTTATTTGGGACGTGCGCGGCACTTTGGGTTTGATCAAAACACTCACCATGTACGGTGATGCCTCTTCTGTGCCGATGAGCCAGAAAGGCGGTGCGCTATGACCCACTCCAGCACTCGTGGACGCTCCGAGTTTTCTCCTGCCAACGGTAACGGCCAAAACCTGTTTCGGGTGAATGCCGGTATCCCTCTGGAGGACGCACTTGAAGCCGTCTCCCAAATTCTGCACCACGCCAATCAACTGATCCTTGACGCCGCCATCAGCGATGCGGGCGAGCGCTTTAGTTGGCCTGCGTTCTACCTCGGCGAGATGGCCAAGGCGCTAATCGACGACGTGAACGAGGCGTTGCTTGAGTCGAGGACCGCACCATGACTCAGCGCACCGGCAGCACATCAAAACGCCCGAGCTTCGCTGACGTAAAAAGCGCCGCTCTGAAGAACATCGACCGCGTCCTTACTCACTGGCTGCCAAACGGCAAACGTGTTGATGGCGGCAAGGAATACACAGCACCTAATCCAACGCGCACGGACAAACGAGCAGGCTCACTCAAGGTCAATTTGAGTAAAGGCACCTGGGCGGATTTTGCAACCGGCGATAAGGGCGGCGACCTGATCGACCTGGTGCGTTACATCGACGGCGGCACGGACGTTGAGGCCTGCAAAAAACTGGCGGATCTGCTCAGTGTTTCCGCTGGCTCCGCGACAACCAAAAGCGCACCGGCCAAGAGCGCAACGCCGGAGTGGATCGCGATTCAACCGATCCCGGCCGAGGCCATGAACAAGTGCCCAGCCAAACACCGGCAACACGGAGTTCCGTCCAAGGTGTGGATCTATCGCGATGCACAGAGCCAACCGGTCATGGCGCTGTATCGCTTCGACTTGGGCCCAGATGAAGACGGCAAACCGCGAAAGGTTTTTGCGCCGTTGACCTGGTGCAAACGTTCCGATGGGCAAACCACACAATGGCGCTGGCAAGGATTGCTGGAGCCTCGGCCACTGCTGCGCCTGGATGAGCTGGCACAGCGGGCGGATGCGCCTGTGGTGCTATGTGAAGGCGAGAAGGCTGCTGATGCCGCCGCTGAACTGATGCCCGACCATGTAGCCACGTGCTGGCCGAACGGCTCCAACTCTTGGCACAAGGCCGACCTGACGCCACTCAAAGGGCGCACGGTGGTGCTATGGCCGGATAACGATGCCAGCGGCAAGACCTGCATGGACGCCATCGAGCTCAAGCTGATTGAGCTGGGCGTCGCTTCGGTACAACGAGTCTCGCTCGACGTGTTCAAGCTCAAGCCCAGCAGCAAAGGCGGAAAGCCCACGCTCATCAAGGGTGGAAAATGTGCAGACGGCGACGATGCAGCGGATGCGTTAGCCAAAGGCTGGACCGCTGCCCACGTCGCCGAGCTGGTGCGCAGCGGTGAGTTTTTCGGCAGTGCCGCTAAGCCAACTGAACCTCAACAACTGAGGGCCAAGACGCCCGCCAAACGTCCTGCGAAATCGAAAAATGACCTGTTGCCGGGCGGTTTTCGCCTGACGCCTGACGGGGTGTTTTATTCCGGTGATGATGGTGAGGCACGCCCTGTGTGTTCACCTCTCGAAATCATCGCCCGCACTCGCGACGACAAGGGTCACAACTGGGGCTTGCTGGTCGAATTTGACGACCCAGACGGCGCCAAAAAACGCTGGAACATTCCGGCACGAACCATGACCGGCGACTTCGGCAAGGATGTACTCGGGCCGCTGGTCGACATGGGCCTGCGCCTCGCGGGAAGCCGGTCTGGACGTAACGCACGCAATGATCTGCAGAGTTACCTCGGTGGCTTCGACAGTGCCCAGCGCGCACGTTTGGTAACGCGCCTGGGTTGGCACGACAACGCATTCCTTCTACCCGAACAACAGATCGGCTCACACTCCGAGCACCTGCATTTTTATGAGGCCGGTGCGCAGTTGCCCCCGATCAGCGAGGCGGGCTCTCTGGACCAGTGGCAGCAGCAAATCGGCTCGCTGTGCGTTGGTAACCATCGCTTGGCGTTTGTCGTCTCTGTGGCCTTTGCAGGTCCACTGTTGAACATGCTCGGACATGAGTCGGGCGGCTTCCACCTCTACGGCGACAGCTCCGGCGGCAAGACCACTCACTTGCAAGTCGCAGCCTCGGTTTATGGTGGGCCTCGTCTGGTGCGTTCGTGGCGTTCCACGGATAACGCCCTGGAGTCCATCGCCGCCGCCCACTCAGACGGTCTCCTGGTGCTGGATGAAATCGGCATGTGTGACCCACGAATCATTGGGGAAACGGTGTATATGCTCGGCAATGGCACCGGCAAAGCCCGGGCGAATGATCGAGGACAAGCGGGCCGACAGGTGCAGGAGTGGCGCTTGCTGTTTCCCTCGACCGGCGAGAAGACGTTGGCGCAGCACATGGCGGATGCCAACAAGGAGCTGAAAGCCGGTATGGAGGTGCGCATGCTCGCCGTGCCTGCGGATGCGAGCAAAGGTCTCGGGATGTTCGATGTGCTGAACGGTTTTGAGGATGCTGCTGCCCTCTCCGATGCGCTCAAGGCCCGTGTAGCAAAATACTACGGCACACCCCTCACCGCCTTCCTGCACGCACTGTGCGCGCCTGGAGAAATGCTCAGGTGGTCGGTGATCGTTCGCCGCACGGTGGAGCAGTTCATCACCCAAAACCTACCCGCATCGGCCAGTGGGCAAGCCCAACGTGCCGCCCTTCGCTTCGGCCTCGCCGCCGCCGCCGGAGAGTTGGCTACCGCCTTTGGTGTTACCGGCTGGCCGGATGGCACAGCCACGACCGCCGCTCGGGTGTGTCTGCATGCATGGCTGGCCGAACGCGGCGGCGCCGGAAACTTCGAGGGCGATGCGATCTTGGCGCGGCTGCGCCAGGTCATCGAGCGCTTTGGAGAAAGCCGCTTTACCCGCTGGGAATCCGCCGCCGCCAAGCTCGATGAGCACGGCCCTCGCACGATTGATCGGTTGGGCTTTCGCAAGACGATGGAACACGGCATGGGCGACGCCCTGCACACCACCAACACCTACTACGTGCTGCCTGAAGCCTGGAGGGCCGAAATCTTCAAGGGCATGAATATCAGTGCGGTGAACAAGGAACTGCTGCAACGGGGCGTGCTCGAGCCGGGAAGCGACGGAAAGGCGTACAGCTTGATTCGCCTGCCCGGGTTAGGGCCTCAACGCTGCTACGTGGTGAAGACCGTTCCAGGAACGAATGAAGGCGAGGCCAAGGCCGCCTAACGGCATGACT
Organism: Pseudomonas sp. Root569; assembly: GCF_001427465.1. Taxonomy (NCBI): domain Bacteria; kingdom Pseudomonadati; phylum Pseudomonadota; class Gammaproteobacteria; order Pseudomonadales; family Pseudomonadaceae; genus Pseudomonas; species Pseudomonas sp. Root569. Next base: position 564,176 of record NZ_LMGQ01000024.1, read on the forward strand.
GCTGATAGAGGTAGCGCCGGCTCATCCCCGGCCTCGCCAGCCGCTCGACAACCATCCCTATTAACCGCAGTACCCAGAGACAATACAGATGAACACTATCCAAGACCTGAAAGACCGCCGTGCCAAACTGACCTTCGAAATGGAGAGCCTTCAACTTGAACTAGGCCCCCTCGAGGCAGAGTTGGAGAATCCCGAAGGTATGGCGAGAGGCCGAGAAAGCACCGTTCGCAGTGAAATCAGTACTCGCAACATCCGCATCAACTCTCTCGAACGTCAAATCGAGGCACTGGATCGTGGAGTTAATCGTCAAGAAACTCTCGCGGATCGTGAAAACATAGCAGCAGGCTATATCAGTGCTATGGCGAACTGGAAAGCCGACGAGATGGAACTCAACGAAAAACGCAACAGCATTGAGACCAGGTTGCAGCAAGTCCGCCAGAGCGATCACGAAGACATGGCAAAAGCTCGACGAGCTGAAACGGACGCGGCCACTGCTTACGCACAGGCTGTCGCCTGGGGCGATGTGGAGGGCGAGAAAGCCGCCAACGCGGAAGCTCAAAAGGCCGCAAAAAACCTCACGGCTGCGGTTGAGCATCACCGCCGCCAACAACTGCTGATCACCGCACTGGAACAAGAGCTGGTGACGATTGATCTGCACATCAAGGAGGCACAAACAGAACGCGCCAAGATCGAGAACAAAGCGGCTCACCTGGCGAACACTGTGCTGGAAGAACAGTGGAACGAGGCTGCGAAAGCACTACTGGAGACCGGCGGCAAACTGTGGGCTGCGCGAAGACTGATTAATCGGGATCCGGTTGCGCTGATGAAGCTGGAAATCCCTGAGCAAGGTGAAAACTTCGGAAGCTGGACCTCTCGAGAACTTGCAGACCGCTCACACCAACACAGCCTGCTTGACCTATTGGCAGCCTAACCTAAACCCTTCCCGAAGCAATCGGCGAGGGGTCGGCTGCTTCGGTCTAACCATGAATAAACCACCACAGAACAGCGCTGAGATGCCTGATTACCTAAAAGCCCGGAGGCTGCATTTGAACGGGATAATTACCCTTATGGGCGATATGAAAAAGCTCAACGCAAGAGCAAACAAAAACGCAAAAGTCGAGAGGCTCACGATTGATGCAATCGCTGCAGAGCTTGATCTCATTGACCTTCAACTCAAAAGAAAGTGTGGATGATAAAAAGCGGAAGCCTCAACGACATCCGCTTATCAAAATCATTTACTTAAAAACCGTTCGGGTTATGTCGGCTACGGGCCGAATCATCCCTGTCATGATGGGCAGAAACTGAAAATCTAGTTAATCATATTTCACCTTACAATTTGATATGCCCGAATTTGGCAAATAATACCATCATTTATTTTGGGTTTTTATCGCTATATGGGTACAAATTGAATGCTCATCACGACTTATTAAATGATGATGCATTTTTTTTATGCATCCAAAAGAAGTAGTTTGCTCGTCAATATGATGAGAATCAAAAACCGACCCAGCTACAAACACTCTCATATCTAGATTAGAAATATGATTCTTGTATCGAGACCACCAGTCAGAAAAATTAGATCCCGTATAGTAGGTTATCAAGAATGTTCGCTTAATCGCGAGCGGATTGTAATTTGACAGGAGCTTTAAATAGTGCTTCTCTATATAGCCAGAGTCCACGCAGTTCAACTTCATCGCCTCAATAATACTGAATAGATTTTGCTGATCCTCGATGATTATATCTAATTCTCCCGCTCCCTGACCCGAACTTGAACTGCCCTCTCTAGTCTGGTCCTTTACCTCGTACTTTTTTGATAGCAGCATATCGCGGACATAATCATTGTAATCATCTTCTGATTTGTCTTTTCCCGTTAAGCGGCCAAGGCGCTGGAGAACCCACTCAACATCTAACTCTAATTCCAAATAGGTTGGATTTTTCCCAATTTGCAACATTGCCGAGTGATGCGTAAGACTTTGGAGATTTAGCAGATTAATACGCTGGCGATTGATTTCATTTATAAAATTAACGTAATGGTTATTATTTTCAGTGATTATATTTTTAGAGAATGTAGTGATCGCACTAGAGATCGTTTTATAAACAATCTCATCAAATGAATTTGAGTTACCGGACGTTGACAACAAAGTTTTGCCAGCTTGACGCTGCTCAAGCATTTTTGCCCATGCCTTATAATTATTAAATCCATCTATATCTTTCTCCAACGACGTGATATAGGACGTAGTCAATCTTTCTTCTTTGTCTAAAACTATTTGATCACCAGAGAAAATGAATTTTCCGATAAAGATATTTAGAAAAATATCAGCGTCGGCAATATTCTTACTAAGGAAGCTTGGACAGATACAGTGACTACTAATCATTGATTTTTTCTCCAGAGCTAGAATTCTGGAAAATATCTTTTTTTATCTTTTCATATTTCAGCTGTTGAATTTGAATGGTATCTTTGATTTCGACATCCATAAAGTCCTTGGGCCACTTTATGTCACCATTGTCGTTAATTTCAATTTTATCAAGCAAAGTGCATTTATTCTGTCTATCTTTATGAAGATGGTATATTCCAACATCATCTTCTGATAGCTTCGAACTATCATCAACAATTCGCAGTCTGACCCTTCGAATGAGAGCATCACTGTGCGTTTCAATTAGAAACTTTTTGCTTTCACTCAAAGCAATATTTATTAGAGCATCGGTTAACCAAGCTTGCATGTTAGGATGCAAGTGAATTTCTGGCTGCTCAATGATGGTGAGTGAGTTTTTGGGCGACAAATATGCCTGCACAAGTATGGGCAGAACTTGAGATATACCGAAACCAACATCGGTTAGCTCTAAGTTTACTGAGTCTTGATTAACCACAATCTTATAAATAATATCATTAACCTTCTCCACGTCAATGCCAATATTATAAGTTGCAAAAAGCAGATTTATATTTTCCTTTATTTTTGGATTATTCTTTAATACCTCCGCCAGTTCGGTACCATCTAATGCATTTAATTTTCTATGATTAACAGATTTATCGAGAAGATAGTATCGCTGAGGAAAGGCACGCAATGGGCTGACGTGATTGATCTGCAGCCCCGCAAAATTCGAGAGCAAATGCTTTGATGTAGTCCGGATAAATTGCGCAATTAAAGTTGCAAATGGGCTTACCCCCCCCTTGAAGAAGGCAAAGCTACCGAACCCATATGTTGGGGTTTCACGTGAAGTCGATATCTCCAAAGAGTCAAAGGTAATTAACTTAATTATTTCAGAGCGCGATCTGCTGATAGCTGCTTGATTGATTACGTCCGAACAAACCTGTATATTATTCCCGTCTTTATTTACACTAATAATAATGTTGTTCAGCCGGTTATATAGAACATACTCGCTAACCTGAAGCCTCTCAAGCCTTTTATTATAACTAAACGTATAAGATATTCTTACCGGCGTAATTTTATTTGTCGGCACCGCCAAAAAACTTGAAAAACAATCATCAATTTTTTGTAAAGAAGACTTCTCACTTATCGACACAAACTCACTGGGCATATTTCGTGTCTTAGTGCCGTCCACTAGTATAGACCTGTAGCACTTTATAAGCTTTGTGTAATACTCAGGAAACTTCTTTAGCCTCTGAGACCTAGTGCCACTAGCATTGGGACTGTGAATACTAATATCTTCAATCTTTTTCGCAATTTTGTTGAAACTTTCTACTTTCGTATTTGCCGCACCAGTAATCGCATTGCCAACCATGAACATTAGATACCTAACGACAGTGTCATGATTTTCCATGCAAATCGACTTAGCATCACTTATTTGTTTTTTTAGTGTCTCCTTATCTTCCAACTCAAAAACAAATGTAAGCTTATTTGCTGGATCCTTATCTTTAATAATGTTTAGTGTTTCCCCCATCCCTGTCTTGCTACCATTGAGTCTAAGGGGAGCCTCTGAAATCACGGAAGCATCTGCGGATTGAGAAAGCATCAATAATGAATTGATAAGAGCACTTTTACCGCTACTATTCGCCCCAAGCAATATCGTAATTGGCTTTAGCTCTAGATCAAAATTTGCGAATGCTTTGTAGTTACTCCCTGAGAATCTCGAAATCATTTTTGCTCCCTATAACCCAACAAACAATCAGACAATCAAAGACTTTTAGCATAAAACATGCAGCATGGCAATATGCCTTTACACCCACTCAGATCTTAATGTTTTTCTAACCTTCATCGAACGTGAGTGGCTTGGTTACTGCACATAAAATAGTGATGTTTTCTTGTAGATGTCGCTCTCCTGCCCAGAGTAAACCCGCGAAAATTCTCGCGCAGCATAAAGCGCTCCCAGAAAATGCGATTCCCCGTGAGTTGCTGGTATTTTATCCAACAGATTTTTGATCAACCGCGCCTTATTAATAAACTGCTCTGGCGTCATTTACGTTTCTCACCTGCGCTATCCGTTAGTCATCGTATGGAATATCGCGACAGCAACTACTTATAAGTCCGAAGATACAACATTTGGGAAGCGCTGTAGTTATTGGACTCCAATCAAAATAACTCTAATCAATTAGGGGCAACTATAAATTGAATACTCAGCACGTAATAAAAGGTAGCGATAACTCTTATGCAAAAACTTAAAAAACCCATTCCATCTTAGTTCTATTTTTCCTTCTACCCGCCCAACAGCGGACGAGCCATGATCGAACTAAGACACCCAAACAATCTTAGCCGTTACGGGCCGAAGGTTTCCGGCGCTAGCCATCCTCGCAATGCAACAATTCAGATGGCCCTGTCTCACTTACGCTTCCTGTTTACCTCGATCATTCCCTTATTAGCGTCGTAGCTACTTACAGTCTTTTCTCGTTGAAGACGCTCCAAGAGCTCACGATCAGCAACCGTATCCGGTACTCGTAATTTACTGCGGCCTACTTCAGTGAGCTCAGGGTAATCACCGTCAAGTGCTTGCAGGATAGTGAAGAGTTGGTCACGACTAATCACATCTAGGTGTGACTTTAGTAGGAGTACGACCTGCCTTGCTGAGACATTTTCTTGCGCCATCTTCTGCACAACATCGGGCGATAGTTTGAAGGCGCATCGCATAGCGAATAGCGCCAGTTCATTCAGCCCTCGACGATCTGCCACCTCTGCATACTTTGTGGCTTGCTCAACAACCACATGCTTGATAGCCGAATCGATCTCATCGCTTTTCAGAAGCTCTGCCAGATCCGCCCCTACCAATGCCGGGGTCATGTAGCTCGAAAACTCACGCGACTCTCGGATAAATCCTTTGCGCGTCGGCCAATCAGTGGCTGCAAGGTGCTCATAGGATGCTGCGTCATCTGCAATGATGTCGTGCTTAAGCAACTGCGCGAAGAGGTCGCCAACTTCCACCGCGATTTCACCAACTCCAAGGTAGTGGCGCAGGCTCAAGCTCGCAACCAGCTTCGTACGGAGCACTGCGGATGGGAGCTGATCCGTTGCCGCAAGGATTGCTGCTGCCAATGCAGTCTTCGACTCATCGTCAGCGGTGTTGGTGTCGGTGATCTCCGCAGCGGCTGTCAGGACTTTCGCCAGCTGCGCATCGACCGCCCCGAGAACCAAGACGTAGCGGTTAACGTTGCTGAACGTTGCTGGGACGCGCCTATGCTCGGCCAATGCTGGCCACGCGCCCTCAGACACCTCTGCGAGATCTGCAACCTCACATTCTGGAGCAGCACGCTCGATCACGTCACCAAGACGAGTTGCTTCTAGCGAGAGTACATCTTCGATTACTGCAAGGAAGTGATCGCTCGCATCTATAGTCATGGAAGCGCCATCAACAGCCTCCATGTACTTGCTCAAATACCTGAGCACATATTCGTACACCGTCCCGCTTCGATCCCGGATGACATCGAGCGCCACGCTTGTTGAATTGCCTATGGCGATCGCGAGGTTCGGGTATGTGATCTCATACAAATTTCGTGACACGAACGATGTACGAGTCTGGCAGCCCAACTGCTCCAGACAAGGCACCGTAATACCGGCATCTCCGAAGAGTAAGCTGATACGTTCAGCCTGGACCGGCACGGTCGCATCGGACGTTAGCGCCGCGAACTCAGCGTAGTGCACCGACAGGTACGACGACACCTCAGAATCTATCCGCTGCTTTGAAGGCGTCAGGTGTGCTAGCGCTACATCCACAAGCGCCAGTCGTGAAGAGTCGTCTAGGTCCGCCTGACTCACGAGATAGATGAGCACTTGTGTGGACGCGGCCGTGAACCGCTCGATGAGCCGCAGGCACTCTTTCCCTGCAGTAAGATAAGCCTGCAGAAAACTAACCTGACGCTCCCCAAGACCAACTAGGGAGCTGATCATGATGTCGGCCGCGTCGACATGTTCGACCAGGAGATGGTCTAGGATAGCGATGTTGTAAAGCGCAGGCTCCTTTAACGCGCTCTTGCCTCGTTCGCGAACAACGGCGTCCACGTCCTCCGGGGTAAGCTGGAAATGCTGGTCCATCACGTCTCGCTCAACGTGATGGATAATGAAATTCGTGGCAGCGGAACCCACGCGATCACCGTGGAAGGTTGAGGTGTAGAGCGTGAAATTGCGGTTGATATACCCGGAACGGACGATCTGGTACGCCAAGCCCGGCGCTAGTATGGTCTTGGAAATTGCCTCGAAGGACTGCTTGCTGTCCTTATACTGGACGAGGAATTCCGGTCGGTTGACGAGATCACCAAGATCAGCGCTCCGCAGGAACTTGATTTCCTCCCTTTTCTCGTCAATCTGCTCAGTGAGCGCCTCACGGTCCACTTCGTTCCAGCTCTCGGCGTCCAGCGGATCACCAAACGCAGCCGCAAGACTGTCGCGAGTGAACGACAGCGTATGACCGTGGTAGTTGTCGTAATATTTGAGTGCCGAGTCTCCATCTGGAGAGACGAAGTCTATCCAGAACTGCGTACCCTTGAGATCTTTCGAAGACATCGCAACACCCGCGAGCGAGTAAGTCGCACTCTGGGTCCTAAACCCAGCAGCCTCAGCTGTCCTTTGGACATGCGCAAGCAGACGCTCACCCATCTGAGTACTGCGGGTGGAGGCCCTATTGATTCGTGTGGTCTGCTGGCGAAGTACGCGAAGCTCGCCCTCGATTCGCCTGATGTTCTCAATCACAAGTTCACGGCTGAGCTTGTAGAGCATATCCAGCTTGCTATGACCGAGCCGAATAGTCTCGAAGTCTGTCAGGTGCGTGCTCTTGTAAAGCATCATCGCAAACAGGTCAGTTTCACTCAGTTTGAGTTGCTTGCCATCACCGGAGAAGATTCGATCGCGGAACACGATGAATTCGTTACGGACGTTCTTGAGCAACCGCATATCCGGTACGTACTGCGTCGCTATGTCAAGCAGCTCCGGAGCTACCTTGTGCTCGACTTGACCAAGTAGCTGTAATGCCAAGTTGCGAGCACTCCGGTGAGTAATAAAGGGAACCACCGGGATGACTAGGTCGAAGAATTTCGTGCGGTTGGCGCGTATAGACTCGACATGTGCCGGGTCGTCCGTCGTGAGCACTTCTGTATTCAACCTCCGACCTTCTATCTCCATGCCAATGCGATCGAAGATGCTGTCTTTGATGGCATAGATGAATCGGATTGGTTTCTTGATCTGGGGCGAGGCGTTGAGCAAAGTGTTCAGCGCCCGAAGTGTCTCGAAGATATGAGAGTCGTTGAACCGGTCGATGTCTTCGAATAGAACAACGTCGCGGCCTGAGACCTCAAAGAAGTAGACGATCTCGTCGAGATATTGGTCAAAGTACGAAACGGAGCTTTCGTTGAGCGTGACGGTTGCAGCCCCTGCGGAGAACTGCTTGATATGCAGTTTCCCATAGAATAACCAGCTCGCCAGAAGCGTAATCAGCGTCGCAGTGCTACAAATTACAGGGTGAGCCCAAACACCAATATCCACAAATGGCGTGAACGCAGAAGCAATCTTTACCGTCCATCCAGTCAGCAGGAAAATTACAGTAACGACAACCCCCACCATTACCGACACTCCGATCGCCCGCCACCATCGGAAACGCTCAATACGACGAAACCGTGAGCCAGGGGTTCTGCTCGGGTATTCTCGATAAAGTAGCTGTTTGACAATCTCCTGCTGGATCCGATTGGTCGGGGTTGTGGCCTGGATGGGCACTGAATTGTCAAGCTTGGAAACTTCGATAGGTGCGAGCGTCGAGAGAGATAACTCTACGATACGATTATCCTGCCGCCGAGCGACTTCCCACATGATACTGCTCTTACCGACCCCGTAATTGCCGGACAACGCTATGTTGCGGATCTGATGCTTAGCGAGGGCAGCTTCGATAGCGGCGACATAGCAGCCATGCTCCTCTGCCATGTACTCAGGAGTAAGCGGGAGGAGCTCCCACGTATGCTGGGCAGGCCTCTGTTCAGAACAGAAGATGCCCCGAACACGATTACAGATGCCGCGCAAAAAATTGCAGACCACATGTCCTCCTGACGAAATATCCTAGACTTTAGCATTACCACACATATTGCCAAAAAGCCGAACAAATTTGCTTAGTCTGATATGCACGCGCGGGTGCTAGTCTTCCGTTGCTTGCATGCAGGAGTACGTTGTAGCGTTAGTGCCGAGGTGGCGACTTAACTCGATGCTTATAGCGAAGTGGCATGAACTCGAGTGCGGCACACGGATGCGATAGCTGGCTAGTGGTCGGCAGCGGCTCTTCTAATTGCAAGGCTCTGGTTCGATGACAGCCGCCTTAATCATCAGAAACCGCTCCTCGAGAGCGTTCATTGATGTAACACCTATTCGCCATGTAACACGTCTATCGACAGACCAGGCATGGCTGTGTAACGCCACATAAATCGTTTAAAATCATATAGTTAAACATTTCCGTAACACGCGTAACACCTGTAACACGGTTTTTTGATGCCCCCCCCGAGCCCCATGAGTATTGCTCCTCCAGCGAAGGGAGATCGATCATTCTCTTGGCTGATTAGGTAGCGGGGGACCCTGCGCATATTGGTTTGACACGGGGTAGGAAACCCGCGTGATCGTGTCAGCGGAAAGGTGCCCAGCTTAGTGAACAGGTGAACCGGGTGAACTGCTGTTCACCAGTGCATTTGCCCTATGAATCGGAAAGCCGCTGGGGACCCTGGGCATTTCGGATAGACACGGGGCATAGAACCCGCCGGATCTCGTTAGTGGCTGGGCTCCAAAGTTAGTTGACTGGTTGACCGAGTTGACCAGGACAATCGTTCACTATCCTGAACGAAACCCATGACCGTTACAGATCCGGTAAGGATGCCCTTTTCTCTTCAAGATCCTTTCAATTTCAACGTTGAAATTTCAGTAAGCTGGTGCGGCTGCCGCTACCTCGATCCCGCGGGTTTCATGCCCCGTGTGACGCACAAATAGCCAGGGGCCCCAGCAGTTTTCGGCGTTTCAGGGCAGCGCTCAACTCGCCCCATCTCTACCGTCATCCTCGTTCGGTTCATGGACATGTGGGCAAGGGAACCGGTAGTGTCGAATCGGCGCCGTTGAGCGTATCCCTTTTGCTGTGGGAACTGCACGGACGCTAATGAGGGAGTGCTAATACAAACACTGGATCAGTGCTCGCTTTCACCTATAAAAGAAGGAAAGGATCATGAGTCGCGTATCGTACTTCAAGATTTATAAAGACACGGCTGGCGAGTGGCGGTGGAGGTTCACAGCTAAGAACGGAAAGATCATCGCCGTAAGCTCCGAGGGATATAACAACCTCGTTGACTGCGAAGACTCTGTCAGCCTAATCAAATCCGAATCACCGACAGCGCCAGTGATTGGGGACGATGAGTACGACAAGCTCAGAAAATAGTGATTGAGTAATACAGCTCGGGGATGCGTTACCGCAGGTATTTCGGCATGTATCCCCCTGCTGTATTCCCAGCTCCAAAACCTGACATAAGCCAATCATTGCTGATGATTCTGAGCCAAGTTCAAACGATCCCATCCCTTGGAGAACACTCATGGAAGATGTCTCATTGCTCGCATCATTGCTTAAGCGCATGAATGAAAACCAGCTGGCGCTGGGGGCAGCTATCGAGGAGCTGTCAAACTGGGTTGAGCAAAGAGGATCTACAGAAGTGGCACAGAACATTCGAGGGGCACTGGATACCCTGGATGAAAATGCAGGATTCATCACCCTTGGGCTCGCCTCACTGGCGGCAGAAGGTCGAACCAAGAAGTAATTACTCTGCTGGATGGCAACACATCAGCCAACATTTGGTGTTGCTTTACCCTACGTGGATACCTCGAAAAAGAGGGCAGAAGGAAGCGCCGTGTATGCCCACGTGTATGCCTAACCGAAGAACCACCAAGCACACCCAATGAATGCGGGCCTTTTGCCGACCAGTTCAAACGACGCCGGGGCACCAGATATGAAATGAAAAAGCCCCAGGTCGAGAGATCTGGGGCTTTTTTGTTTTTTGGATTTGGGCGGTGATGAGGCGAGGTGTTGGGAGTTACTCGCCCAGGCCTTCGGTATGAGCTGTACGGGATTTCTGTCCCTTTTTCGCTGTGAAAATAAAAATATCCCCTTTTTCTTTTCGTTTTTCGGTGTCTGAGAGGCAAGCCGAGAAAGTGGCAAAAATTTCCTAAGAGGTTTCGCGGTCTAAGCTGCGTGGCAGCCCCAAATCGTATTTACTGAACCGCCAACCCTGTCTCAGGACTTATTGTGAAATTCATCTGCACATTCACATTTCTATTGCTCACCCAGGCTACCTATGCAGCCGAGTCCCCTGTGATCCCTGACCCCTATGGCGGCCCTGATAAACGCCCAGAGAGCAGTGAAAATGTCACAACGTATTTGAACGAAGATGGGACCTCTACCACCTCGGCAGTGATGGTTTACGGAGATGGTCATAAGGAACACTGCATTATCCAAGCGGCACGGCCTGCAGCGGCACATCGGCTGCCGAAAGTCACCAGCAAGACGTGTACGCGTATTACCTCGTACCTCAAATAACGGACTGGCTGACAACGGGTAGCTTGATAAAGGCAACGCAGGCGCTGAAGTCAGGCAGTGGGATGGGTCACGCCTGTCTTCCCACGATGAACTCCTGGGTAGAAGGTCCAGGGACGGCAACAAGGCGATGCTGGCTGCGGTGAAGGAGGTTAATGCGCGGCGTTCTTTCGCGACAACTACAAGGGCGGCAGCCATTGGGAAGCGCTGGAAAAGATCAATGTCGTCGGTACGCGAGCTTTGCTTCAGCATGCCTACGATGCAGGTGTACGACGGTTTGTGCATACGTCATCGATTGCCTTGCTCGACGGTACCCCACGCACGTCCATCGACGAAACGTGCCTGCGGGCCGAAGCCGATGCGAATGACGACTATCGCAGCAAGATCCTGGCTGAGCGGAAGGTGCTGAGGTTTCTTGACAGCCATCCGCAGATGCACGCTTGCATGGTGTCGCCCGGTTGGATGTGGGGGCCGGGCCACCGTGGGCCGTGCTTTTCGGGGCAATTGGTCAAGGACGTCGCCAGCGGTAACTGCCGCTGCCTGCGCTCTACCTGTTGGCAGCGGTGCAAGAGGCCCACGGCGGGTTATAAAACCTTGAAAACGCCCCCCTGCCGACACAGAGCAGGCCTTCATTCAGAGCTTGAACTTGGAAACCAGATCATTGAACGACAGCGCCAGTCGCGAAAGATCATGGCTGGAGGCATTGGTCTGATTCGCGCCAGCGGCTGTTTGCGCGGACAAGTCCTGGATGTTCGTCAAGTTACGATCAACCTCACGCGCTACCTGGGCCTGTTCTTCAGAGGCGCTGGCTATCACGATATTGCGGTCATTGATTTGCGCGACGCCGAGCGAAATTCTTTGCAGCACTTCCCCGGCCTGGGCGGCCAAGCGCTGCGTCTGCGTAGCCAAGGACCGACTATCGCCCATTGCGGCAACGGCCTCATCCGCGCATTGCTGTACGGCATTGATCATCCCTTCGATTTCAACGGTCGATGACTGGGTGCGATGGGCCAAAGCGCGTACTTCATCAGCAACCACGGCAAAGCCCCTGCCCTGCTCTCCAGCCCTGGCCGCTTCGATCGCAGCGTTCAATGCCAATAAATTTGTCTGCTCTGCGACGCTGCGTATAACGTCAATCACCTTGCCGATGTCGCGAACTTGCCCCGCGAGGGATTCGACTTTACCGGCCGAACCTTCAATCTCGCTGACCATTCGCGTGATCCCGATCACCGCATCATCGACGTGAGCGTGCCCCTTTACTGCCTCGTTGCGCGTTTCTTCAGAAGCCTGCGATGTGGAAATAGCATTGCGCGCCACTTCTTCCACAGCCACGGTCATTTGGTTGACCGCCGTCGCCGCTTGCTGAATTTCGTCGTTCTGGCGAATCAAGCCTTGGGTACTTTCATCGGTCACGGCGCTCAGCTCTTCTGCAGCGGCAGCCAATTGATCCGAGGCACTCGCGATTTCCTGTAGCGTCTTTTTCAGGCTCCGTTGCATTGCGCTCAGCGCGTTAAGCAACTGCCCCACTTCATCTTCACGATGGGTGCGGATCATTTCAGTCAGATCGCCACGAGCAACCCGCTCGGCACTGATGACCGCCGAGGCGATCGGACGGGTGATACTGCGCGTAATGCACACCCCCAACGCAATGGCGATCATGAAGGACAGCAATACGCCCACGAGCAACTGAGTCGTCGACTCACTGATCGTGGCGTTAACGGCTTGCGCTTGCTTGTCTACTTCAACCCTGTTGATGCCCAAGATAACGTCCAGCTGCTCGCGGGCGTTACTCATGGCGCGTACATTTTCATTGCTCAACAGGTTTCTGGCCGATGAAAAGTTTGCTTGATTAATGGCCTCAATGACCTGTTTGGCGCTTACCAGATAAGCTGCCCAGAGTTTCTCGAATGCCTCACCTGCCAGGCGCTCTTCAGTGCCCATTGGGGTTGAGCGATAGTGGTGGAAGACCTTATCGACCTGTTGCTGGGTGTCATTCAATGCTCGCGCTACCGCTTCCACATCCGCTCTGTCGGCGCCCGATGCCGCAAACGTCAACAAACGATAAAGATTGCGGTTGTGCGTCATGATCAAGCCTTTCGCCTCGGACACGCTGGAAGCCGAAACCAAGGTGTCTGAAAAGGTAAGATTGAGTGCAAAACCCAACTTCTTGACGCCACTCCAGCCGATGCCCCCGACCACCAACGTAATCAGCGCAACCAAAACGAAGGACATCAACAGCTTGGTTGCAAGCTTCGCATTTTTTATCCACTTCATTGCATGTGCTCAGGTTATTTAAAAGATGCACCGACCTATTGGCGAGGAGGCTTCAGTGATAAAGCGCTGATCACTCCCGACAAAAAACAGTTGCTAAACCATTTCCGCGCCCAGATGAAGCTATCTAATCCTTGACGTTTTTTTCTTCATCGTCGGAGCCGCGCAGGAACCGAATAAACTCTTCTGCCTCGTCACGCGTTTCAAACATCAAAGTCAGTTCACCCATCGTCAAGACGTAGCAAGGCGGCGAGTCAATATAGTCAATCTCGATATTCATGATCACACCCACGTTTGATGGTTATTGCGCAAAAAGAGGAAGCATGAGTGCGCCAACCTGTTCGCCATCCTGAAACACGCGATCCTTGCCGTTATGTTTGGCCCTATACATATTTTTATCGGCGCACTTGAGCACCGCCGACATGTCGGAGTTTTCCGAGAATCGCGCTATTCCCGCACTGCAGGTGTAATGATGCGGGGGCGCCACACTGGCCCGGATAGCACCCAATAAACGCAACGCGTATTCCTGAACCACCAAGTCGTCGCCGCCCAACACCAAGACCCCGAACTCTTCACCGCCGATTCGTCCGACACAGTAACTGCCCGGTGTTGATTTCAGGCAGTTGGCCATGGCACACAGGATCTTGTCGCCGACATCATGACCGTACTGATCATTCTTCAGTTTAAAGCCGTCGATATCTAACATGATGAAATAGCCGTACCGCCCATCCGCCAATAGCTTTTGGAAGAGTTCCATAAAGGCGCGACGATTCAGCAAAGACGTGAGAAAGTCAGTCTCGGCGAGCGTCCTGATCTCACTCTCTACCAATAACACCGAGCGCAAATTTCTCAAATAGGTAAAACTCAGGGTAAAGCCAATCGACACAGACGAGAGGCAAAACAACAGTAAATACAACTCTTGACCGCGATATATATCGATATCAATATGGGTCCACATCAATAGCCAGACCTGCACACTGGACAGCAGATAATCACTAACGGTTATAAATAAGATAGCGCTGCTGAGTACAATGATCACTGCCAACGGCAAGGCAAATATTCGCAGCTCCATATGCGAGCGAATAATGTAGGCAAACCCGACTGAAAGGACAAAAATGTAAAGACCGCCCATCACCCTCCACATTAAAAAACTGCGTATCACGCGATGAACGTACCAAACGCTCAACAAGCAAAGCGTGATCAACAGATGTATCACATTCAGTGCAGATACCGAATCAATGAAAAGCGCCCCCAGCCACGCCAATATACCTACCAACTCAATTTTTATGACTGCTGGTGATAACAGCGTTCGCATTCTCGGTCTAATCTTGAAAATCGCCGGCATTGATAAACTCCTTTCCCAAGACCATCGAATATGCTCGTCAATCTTTGAGGCCGCCCATCAACTACACCGACACAGTCACCCGTCATTTGGAAACGTCTAAAGGCCTGACGGTTCACCGAACGCCGAAAGCCTTAGCATGCGTATTTGTCGGCTTTCATATCCATGCCCAATTCAATGCTTATGCACACGACAGAAAAATGCACTGACATGATCTTACGCGCCAGTTCCAGAAACACCGGGCGCAGCTCTACCGAATGTTTGTGACACTTAAAATAACCTTTCACCTCGCCTTCTTTAACCATACGTATCAAATGCGTCTTTGAAACACTCAAACGTTTCGAAAGCTCAACATAGGATGAGACTTTCTGATTAGAGTGTAACGATCCGTTCCTCATTGCATCTGTATAAAGCGCGAGCATGGGTAGATGCCCCCCGGCTCGATTGACGAGCCACATTGTTTCGGGCATTAGCTTGTCAAGCATCAAGTCGGCTTCAAGCAACTTGGAGAAGCCTCTGAAGAAATAGCGCAACAAATCTTCGGAATTTAAGGCGTTCACCTGGCGGCCCAAATAAGGCACGATCATTTGCGACGGCAACAGAAACGCCTTGAGCATACTCGCGGTTTCACACAATGCCGTTTGTGTCGGTACGAAAATACGCTGCCTTCCATCTTCGTTATGCAGATGAACATGCATATACCCGGAGATGAAAAAAAAAGAAAAATAGGCATCTAGGCTATTGCGCGAAAGATATCCTCGCTCCTGACAGAAGGCCTTGACTTTAGACAAGGGAACGCGACTATCTTCATAACTGAAGCTTAATAAAGAGAGCGCGACTATGTACCTGTCGTATTTCAACAACGTCTTGTAGAAAAACGGCTTTTCTCGATAGCTTTGCGTTACCAACTCGAAGTGGAGAAGAATAGCTTCGTCCATATCACTTTGGGTCATCGCGTAACTGGTCTCTTTCAAATAGTTCAGTAGATCAGTTTTATTCATCGACGCTCAACAGACCTCATGCCACAACATCAGACAACTATTACCATCATCGTGCACAGTATATGCGTATTTGCCCCTGTGTTTTTTTCAGCCCAAAAATGTTCTATTTCACACAGATGGGTAAATCGCGCGCCTGGCAGACTTTGACATATACCCAGCTAGGCAATGCAAGCGCCCCCTACGCATGAAAAAGCCCCAGGCCAAAAGACCTGGGGCTTTTTTGTGTGCGCTCAACACGCCCATTTAAAGTCCTGGAAAGCCACCTCCCCAGGCAACACAGCAGTCACGTAGTGACCCTTCCCCCGAGCAGCCTGCAACGACGCCGCATAGCTAACCCCCGGCCCAAACCCATCAATCACCCGAAAAACCCCCTCAAGATGACAATCCAGAATCAACGTCACCCCCGGATAATCCCTTACCAACTCTCCCGACAAATCGCTCAGCACCAACGCTTCCGGCGCCAGGTCAATCAACAACCAACTACGATGCTTGAAGCGCCCTCCCACATCCTTGAGCAACGCGTTCCATTCCATGGCGAAGCCTCATCGACTGGCTATCAGCACAGGAATGGCGTTGTTCAGTGAAAACGCCACGAGGAATACGGCCAGGCCCACGTCGATCTGCCGGGTGTATTTGAGGAACAGCGCTTTGATCGGGCCCTGACCGAAGAGCAGGGCCACCACGGAGTACCAGATGACTTCGAGCGTCGAGCACAGCAGCACCACCAGGACTTTTTCGATGTCCGTACGCGGCGATGAAAGAAAGCCGGCGTAGATACTGATCATGAAGGCGATGGTTTTCATGTTGCTGATGTTGGTGATGACCCCCACGCGGTAAGCCTTGGCGAAGCTGGTCGCGCCCGGGGCGGTGCTGTCGGCGGTGCCGGTGTTCTTTGCCAGTACGCTTTTGATGATGCTGTAGGCGATGTACAGCAGGTACGCCGAGCCGCATAACGTGGCGACTTTGGAAAACGCCGGGTACTGATGCAGCAGAGCCGCCAGGCCCAGCAATGAGATGGTCGAGAAAAACACGCCGACCGTGCAAATGCCCAGGGTCGCACCGATACCGGTCGAGACCGACCCCAGCGAAGAAAATCGGCTGACAATGATGAAGTTGGGCCCCGGGCTTATCACCGCCAGGATATAGATCAATGCTGCTGTAAACATGGGAACTCCTTGTATGAGGCAGCAGCCGGCGCAGGCTGCTGCCGAGGGCAGGTCAGGCCAATGCGTGCAGCGGGGCTTCGGCCTGTGCGAGTTTTTCCTCCAGGGACGCCAGGATGTGTTCGACCCGCAGCGAAATCAGGCTGAATGAACCGGCGTCTCCCAGGCCGTGGGAGCTTTCGCATAACCCGTTGAGAAACACGGCGGGCAAGTCCTCAAGAGACGTGAGGCTGTAATCGCGGTTGACCACCAGTGCGCCGTGGGCGTCCGCATGAAACCGTGCGTGATAAGGCGCCAGCAGCGGCGGATAGAGCTCGCCATTTTCCTTGGCGGCAATGTCCTTGAAGCCGGTGGCGAGCACCAGTGCGTCCAGCGCCAGGGTCGAGTGGGTCAGTTGGTTGACCTCCTTGAGCCCCAGCTCCACCTGCCCCGATGCACTGATCTGCGCCTGCTCAATGGCGATGTTGTTGAGAATGTGAATGCGCTGCTTGCCCTGCAACTTTTCCTCATGAATGCGTACGTAGAGGGCGTTGATCACATCTTCATCGGCCGAGCTGTAATTGGTGCCGCGCAGTTGCTTGTCCACCCGCGCCTTGGCCTCGGGCGGCAGGTTGAAGTAGTAGTCGATAAACTCCGGGAAATACACCTTGTCGCTGAATGGGCTGGTGTCCTTGAGCCGGAAGCTGAAGCTGCGGTGCAGCGAGTAGATGTCTTTGTCCGGGAACCTGGCGGTCAGGTCGAGCACAATCTCCACGGCACTCTGGCTGGAGCCCACTACACCGATGCGCTGCACGCTGGGAGGCAGCTTGTTGAGGCGCTCCAGGTAGTGATTGAGGTGGAACACCTGAGGGCCAGTCAGGCCCTCGAAAACCGCCGGGATATTCGCCGTACGCCCGGTGCCCAGCACCAGGCTACGCCCGTAAATGACGCGCTGATCGTTATAGGTGACCTTCCACACCTGCTCGCCTTTGAATAGCAACGGCTCGACCCTTTGCGCGAACGCAGAGGACTCGACACTGCCCAGAAAATGCCCGGCGACCCATTTGATGTACTCGGCATATTCACGCCGCAGCGGATACGTCAGCGGCAGGTTGAGGTAGTCGAACAGGCGACCGGTTTCTTTCAGGTAGTTGACGAAGCCATAGTGGCTGCGCGGGTTTCGCGGGGTGACCAGGTCGCGCAAAGGGTTGTTCTGGATATCCGAACCGCTGAGCAACATTTCATCCTGCCAGTCCGGCGTTTGCTTGGCGTCCAGGAAGCGATAGGTCAGCGCAGAAGCGGATTCTTCAAGGCCAATAGCCAACGCCAGGTTGGAGGGGCCAAAACCAATACCCACGATATCGAAAACAGTGTCTGACATGGAAAAGCTCCTATCCCTGGATTGGCTTCAATGGAAGATGGTAATAGTGATACGCCGTGTTTTCGATAAACCCAAAGCGCGTGTATAAGTTTCGTGCCTTTGGGTTGTCGTCTGCGCCCTCGATGAATAACTGCTTGGCGCCGGTTGTTTGTGCGAATGCCTTGGCGGCATTCAATAACGCCAGGCCAACTCCCGCCCTTCGTTTTGAGGCTTCAACATATAAGTCATTGAGTATCCACAGGCGCTCTAGTGTGACGCTTGAAAAGCTCGGAAAGAGTTGCGTGAACCCAATGACTTCATTGTTTACTTGCGCGACGATAATAATTGACTCGCCTAAAAAGAAGCGTTGTTGAATAAATGCCAGGGAGCGAGCCAGGTCGGAAGCTTCACCATAGAACTCGCGGTATTTATCCAGCAAGGGTGCGATGGCAGCGGCGTCATCGAGGGACGCGTGCCGGGTGATAATGGCATCGGTCATGAAGTGATTACCTCGGCAAACGCTTGCTCGAGAATCTGCACGCCTTGGTTGATCTGCGCCTCAGTGATGGTCAGGGCCGGAAGAAACTTCAGGACCTGGTTATCGATGCCGGAGGTTTCAATGATCAGGCCATGTGCATAGGCGCGCGCAGCAACTTTCTGCGCCAGGCTCGCGTCCTCGAACTCGATGCCCTTGAAGAACCCGCGCCCTTTCAGGCGGTTGGGCGCCTTGGCGGCGAAACCTGCGGACAGCTTCTGCAACGCATCATGTAGCACGCCCGTCTTGGCCTTGAGCGCCTGAGTGAAACCCGCGTCGCTCCAATAGTGGTCGATCACTGCCTTGCCGGTGACGAACGCCAGGTTGTTGCCGCGAAACGTGCCGTTGTGCTCGCCCGGCTCCCACACATCCAGATGGGGCGCCAGCAAGACCAGCGACATGGGCAAGCCATAACCGCTGATCGACTTGGACAACGTCACGATGTCTGGGGTAACGCCCAGGGCTTCGAAACTGAAAAAGTCACCCGTACGCCCGCAGCCGGCCTGGATATCATCGATGATCAGCAGGATGTCATGGGCCTGGGCGATGCGTTGCACAGTGTGTACCCAGGCGGCCGAGGCACTGTTCACACCGCCCTCGCCCTGCACGGTTTCCAGCACGATGGCCGCCGGTTTGTCGATGCCACTACCGCTGCGCAACATCCTGTCCAGGTACAGCGAAGTGTCCACACTGTCGCCGAAGTAGCCGTCATAGGGCATGAACGTGACATTGCTCAGGGTCACGCCGGCGCCGGCTCGCTTGCGCGGGTTGCTGGTCAGGGCCAGGCTGCCCAGGGACATGCCATGGAAGGCATTGGTAAACGCTACGATGTTCTGGCGCCCGGTGTACTTGCGCGCCAGCTTGATCGCCGCCTCTACCGCATTGGTGCCGGTGGGGCCGGGGAACTGCACTTTGTAACGCAGGTTGCGCGGCGCCAGGACCTGTTCTTCAAATGCGGTGAGGAACGCTTTCTTGGCGGTCGTCTTGAAATCCAGGCCGTGGGTGATGCCATTTTGCGCAATGTAGTCGAGCAGCGCGGCCTTTAGAACCGGGTTGTTATGCCCGTAGTTCAAGGCACCGGCACCACTGAAAAAGTCGATAAACAGCTGACCTTGCTCACTGGTCAGCGTTGAACCCTCAGCGGTATGGAACGTGTCGGTAAAGTCTCGGCAATAAGAGCGTACGTTGGACTCTTTAAGCTCGAATATATCCAGGGGTTGTTGTAGTTCAGGCACTGCCTGTGCCAATGAGTAATTCAGCGTCGCCGTCATATACAGGTACCGTTCATCAATCCAATTGAATGGACTTCCAACAGGTAGAGCTATTTCCCAGTGGCCATGTAGCGAATGCTGAGAAGACTTTAATCCTTGAAGTCCGCATGCAACTTTTCATCCAATGAAACATGACCCGCTCTGTTGGCCAGCAGGAACAATGACGTCTTTCGCCTATTAAACTAGCAGCAATTACTCCCTGAGCAACTGAATATAAATTCATATGCTTATGACGCATTTCAGACGTTCGGCGATGGTACCGCTGGGTACCATCGCCATGGGGTCAGTGAGGCTGCAATGCCTTGAGTCGTTCCTCGAGGTTCTGTGCAGGAAAGCGTTTTTGCAGCTCGGCGAGCTTTGCCGTCGCCGCCGCATCATCACCTGCCTGGCGCAGGCGTAACACGTCCTGCAAACCCTGCTCAAGCGGTTCCGGCACAGCGCGCTTGGCCATGTTGGCTTGGGGCAAGGCATCGCTGCTCATTTCGGCGCTGAACGATTCGAAGCGTGGCGGCGCGCTCATAGGCGCAGGTGCAGGCGCAGAGAACGCAGCCGGGGCAGCCAGGCGCGTGTTCGGCACGTGCTCAAACTCGCTGGTGCGCGTGACCACACCCACCAGCAACGCCACACCGGCAACGCTGGCGAATGCCATTTGCCAACGCGGTTGCTGGCACACGCGCAGCCAGCGCTGCCAAAGGTTGGGCGATGGTTTTGGTGCCTCGCGGTGGGCGGTGGCCAATATGAACGCGTCCAGTGACGCCGGCGGCTCGCCGCTGCTGTGTTGACGAAAGTGCTGGATCAGCCCGTCGTCGGTGTCTGGGTCGTGTCGGGAGTCGTTCATGCGGGTATCTCCTCGGCCAGCAGGCGGCGCAGTTTCTGCTGGGCGTAGCGCAGGCGGCTTTTTACGGTTTCCAGCGGGGCGCCGGTGAGGGTGGCGATCTGCGGTACTTCGAGCTCGCCGTGCAGGCGCAGCAGGAAGACTTCGCGCTGGTCTTCGGGCAGGTCTTGCAGGGCAGCGTCGAGGCGCGCCTGGTCGCGGCTCAGGCTCAGTTGTTGCTCTGGGCCGGCGCTGCTGTCGGGTTGGGCGTGCAGTTGCTCATCGTAGCTGTCGTGCAAGGGGTTGTGGATGCCGTGTTTGCGCCAGTGGTCGATCAGGCGGTTGCGGGCGATCTGGAACAACCACGTACGAAAACTCGCCCGGCCCTGTGGCTGGGTGTTGCTGCGGATCAGGCTGAGCCAGGTGTCCTGGTAGATTTCTTCGGCCAGTTCGGCCTTGTTGCACAGGGACATGAGAAAGCGGTACAGGCCCTGGCGGTGGCGCGTGTACAGGGCTTCGAATGCGCCAGCATCACCGGTTCGGTAGCGGGCCAGCAGCGATTCGTCGCTGGGTGAGTCGTCTGGAACGGCCAT
Organism: Pseudomonas sp. Root569; assembly: GCF_001427465.1. Taxonomy (NCBI): domain Bacteria; kingdom Pseudomonadati; phylum Pseudomonadota; class Gammaproteobacteria; order Pseudomonadales; family Pseudomonadaceae; genus Pseudomonas; species Pseudomonas sp. Root569. The sequence continues at coordinate 585,485 of NZ_LMGQ01000024.1, forward strand.
GTAAAAGGTGAACTCCTTCTATCAGTCGAAGCGGAACTAACTGTGGGAGGGGCGGCGCGACGGTTCGACTTGCTCCCGATAGCGGTGGATCAGTATCAAATGTGCTGTCTGACACTCCGCCATCGGGAGCAAGCCCCCTCCCACATTTGATTGTTGTCATGGCCGATATCAGTGTTTGAGGCTCAGGGCCAGTTCGACCAGTTGCACGAACTCATTGCGCAGGCCGAACGGGTCATCGCCGCGGGCCGAGCGGGCAAGTTTGGCGGTGTCCTGCAAACTCATGTTGCCAGTGTAGCGGCCATCGCCCTTGAGCTGTTGGGCGAACGCGGCAACGGCGGCTGAGAAGCGCAGGTCTTCGCTGGCTGGGGTGGGCTGGTTGGCAATGGGGCGTTCGATCAATTGGCTGTTGCCACCTGCTGCAGGTTTGTAGCGCACCCGTAGCATCGCCAGCTCGTCGGATTTACCTTCAACCGCAGGCGCGGCAGCATAGCGCAAAGGCTCCAACCAGCCCTTCTCGCCCTTGGGGACGATTTCGTAAAGCGCAGTCAGCGTATGCCCTGCGCCGATTTCACCGGCATCGACCTTGTCGTTGTTGAAATCTTCACGCTTCAAGGCACGGTTTTCATAGCCCAGCAGGCGGTATTCGCTGAGCTGGGCGGGGTTGAATTCCACCTGCAGCTTCACATCCCGGGCGACCACGGCCAGGGTCGAGCTGAGTTGCTCCACCAGCACCTTGCGCGCTTCACGCAGGTTGTCGATATAGGCGTAATTGCCATCGCCCGCATCGGCCAGTTGTTCCATCAGGTGTTCGTTGTAGTTATCCACACCAAAGCCCAGGGTGGTCAGGGACACGCCGCTTTTACGCTGCTCGACCGCCATTTGTTTGAGGCTGTCGAAGTCGCTGATGCCCACGTTGAAGTCGCCGTCGGTGGCCAGCAGGATGCGGTTGATACCCTTGTCGATAAAACCCTCGCGGGCCATCTGGTAGGCCAGCTCGATGCCGGAGGCGCCTGCGGTGGAGCCACCGGCGGTAAGTTGGTCGATGGCGTTGCGGATGGTGTTTTTGTCACGCCCGGAGGTGGGCTTGAGCACCACGCGGGATTCACCGGCATAGACCACCAATGACACGCGGTCCTGATCGCGCAGTTGGTCCACCAGCAATTTCAACGTGCTTTTCACCAACGGCAATCCTTCGCGACGGTCCATGGAGCCGGACACGTCCACCAGGAACACCAGGTTGGCCGGCGCCAGGTCCGCCACGGCGCGGTCGGAGGCCTTGATGCCGATGCGCAACAGTTGGGTGTGCGGGTTCCAGGGCGTGGCGGCGAGCTCGGTGTTGACGCCAAAGGGTGATCCATCGGTGGGCAGCGCGTAGTTGTACGGGAAGTAATTGACCATTTCCTCCAATCGCACGGCGCCTTCGGGCGGCAGGCGACCTTGATTGAGGAAACGCCTGACGTTGGCGTAGCTGCCAGTGTCGACGTCGATGCTGAAAGTGGAAACCGGGGTCTCGGCGACGCGATGCACCGGGTTGTCCGGCAGGTTGGCGTATTGCTCGCGAGGTTCGCTGCGGTAGTCCATCGTCGCCATTTCCCGCACTCTCATCGGCGCCGGCATCGCCATGCGTTTGACCATAGCGCCCTGGGCCGGCGCGCTTTGCAGCTCGGCGACGGGCGCCGGTTCAACAGGCTTGGCGACATCCGGGGGCGACGACAACCCACACCCGGCCAGCGTCACCAGCAGGGTAACGACAAAGCCTTGGGCAGCAGGACGCAGCAAAAGCAGAGAGCGGGACATGGGCTGAACCTCGTGAATGAATGATCCGTTCAACCGATCAGACGTAGCCCAACCTCCCTACGGGTTAAACGCGGATATTGCGCCGTCGGCTCGCTGCGTCACCTTTCGAGACATAACCAACTGAACCTGCCATCACCACCCACCACATATCGAGGGTCAGCCTCCCTGTCAGAACCGTCTGTTTCTTGAGTGCTTTGGAGGCTTTAAATCAGAGAAACCGCGATGAACTCCGTAAACACCCTCGCAAACCGCTATCAGCCGCCCTCATTCGCCGAACGGCCCAGCTATGCCGGGGCCGCTTCAGGCAAGCCGTCCTACACCACCGAGCAAGCGGCAGAGCAGATCACCCGAACAGGCTATCGTTGGACAGAGCGTAACCAAGATGGCACCACACCCATCGGCTATCGTTTTTTCACACCTTCGCAGGCCACGTACAGCACACCCGCCGGCGCTAACGAATTCTCCCCGTCGCAAAAAGAGCAGGCCAGGCGCGCCATGCAGTCTTGGGCGGATGTCGCCAATATCACCTTCACTGAGAATGCACCCGAGGCCAAAGGGCAACTGTTACTGGGCAATGACCCGAACCAGACCGGCCATTCGGGCCGTGCGTCTTATCCAGGCATCTACAGCGATGGCACACAGGCCTGGTTCGCGTCCGATGGCATGAATCGCCCCTTCACCCAGGGCAGTTTCAGCCGTTATCTGCTGGCCCATGAGATCGGCCATACCCTGGGGCTGATGCACCCCGGCAAATACAACAATGGCGGCAGCTACGCTGAAAGCGCCGGCTATGCCGAGGACAATCGCGCCTACAGCCTGATGAGTTACTGGTGGGCTGGTCACCTGGGCCATGACCACAACAAGAACGGCCAAACCCACTATGCCAGCGCGCCGCTGATGGACGACATCACCGCCATCCAAAAGCTCTACGGCGCTAATTACAAAACCCGCGACACCGACACGGTGTACGGCTTCAACTCCAATACCGGGCGTGACTTCCTCAGCCTCAACTCAGCGGACGACGCACCCGTGTTCAGCGTGTGGGATGGGGGCGGCAACGACACCCTGGATTTCTCGCGGTTTCATCAGGACCAGACCATCAACCTGAAGGCTGAACACTTCTCCGATGTCGGCGGCATGAAAGGCAACGTCTCCATTGCCAAAGGCGTGACTCTGGAAAATGCCATTGGCGGCACGGGCGCTGATCGACTTATCGGCAACCAGGCCGATAACCGCCTGACCGGTGGCCTGGGCCAGGACACCCTTACCGGTGGGCTGGGCAAGGATACCTTTGTGTATAACAGCGCCAGCGAGTCGACCCAACAGCGCCCCGACCTGATCACTGATTTCACCAGTGGGCAGGACAAGATCGATGTGTCCGCTGCGCTGCATACCGCCGGGATCAAGGACCTGCAGTTTGTACGTCGTTTCAGCGGTCGGCCGGGCGAGGCGTTGCTCGGTTATGACCCGAACACGCGCCAGCACAGCCTGGCCATTGACCTGAACGGCTCGGGCCAAGCCGGCCTGTTTATCAAGAGCCAAGGGCCAATCAAGCCAGACGACGTGATCAGCCGAGCCTCCCAGCCGAACCCTATGCCGACCCCACCCGCCCGGGTTACGCCTCAACCGCCAACCCCGCGACCGCCGTCGCCAGCGGATGTCGCACCGTACAAGCCCCATCCCACGCCAACAGCCGCGCCGCAACAGGCGCCGTTCTCCTTGCAGAACCACGCCAACGCATCCCTTAAGGGCACACCGATGCATGCAGCGGCCAGGGCCGTGGGCAATATTCGCGAGGTGACAGTCACACGGGACTCATGGGGCTACGAACGCGTGCATACCCGCTCGTTGGGTACCGGCTCGCTGATCAACGATGGCAACAGCGTGCTGACCAACCAACATGTGCGCGACGCGCTGGCCAAGGGCAGCAAGCTCGAGCTTTGGCTGGGTTATGAACAAGACAGTAGCGGGCGGATGAAGGTAGAGCGCAAAGTGCCGCTGGACCCCAACCCGCTCAGTGGCGACGCGCGGCTGGACTACGCCGAGCTGCGTGTCGATTTGCCCGCCGGCGAGAAAAAAGCCTTGGCCGAGCAGTTCCGGCCGCTCAAGTTGGCCTCCGGCCCCCAAGCATCGCCTGGGCAGAAAGTCTTTATGCCCAACCATGGACAAGAGGCCCTCGGCATTTCATTTCTAAATGCCAAGGGCCAACCCGCCACGCTCAACGGATACGACCAGGACAGCCGTTTTCAGGGCACGGTCTACCACGACGCCTTCAAGAAACCCGGCACCTCCGGGTCACCGCTGATCAGCGTCGATACGGGCGAGATCGTGGCCTTGCACAACGGCTCCATCGGCGCCAGCGTGAACGGGCAGCGCGACTCTATGGGCACGGCCACCCGCATCGACTTGATCCAACAGCACCGTCGTCAGAGGTGACGCGGTTTACTTGTTGCCGCTGATCAGTCCGTGCCGTACTTCGGATTACGGGGGCCGTACAGAAGTCCGGTGCGTTGACCTGCCGACAGCAGGCGTGCACTGGTGATGCCGGCAATCGGATGCGCCGCATCGGTGGAGCTGTTGATCACCTGCTTGACCGCCGCCGTGATCAACATACCTACCAGGCCGCCGCCGTTGTTGTTGCCCTCCTCGCTGGAGGCCCGTGCAGTACCGGTCCACAAGGTGGTGCCGGTGCGCAGGTCCACCAGTTTGGCCGAGGCCGTCACCGAGGTGTCGCTGGAGATCAGCATGTACTTGGTGCCGTACTCGCTGACGGTGATGTACAGCGCCGCGTCGGCACCGAAGATGTCATGCAGCTTGGCCGGCAGTACCGCCTGGATATCATTGGCGGTGGTCAGGCCGTTCTGGCGGAAGGTTTCGTCCACCAAAGCAATCGGCAACACGTAGTAGCCGGCTTCGGCCAACGGGTACGTCACCTGCGACACCAGGCTGTAGGACGCCTGCACTTCCGGCGATTCGTTGATCGGCGGCAGTACCAGGATCGACTTGGGCCGTGCCTGTTTGTACGCCGAGTAGTCAACCGTCTTGGGCGCCGCGCAACCGCCGAGCAACGCCAGGGCCAGCAAGGCGCCGGTAAGTTTTAACAGGCTCATTTGGTGGCCACTCCGGCTTTGGCGTTTTTCAGCAGAAAGTCCATATACGCAGCGGACTCAGGGAACAGGGCCTTTTCGGTGCGAAACTCCTGCACCATCTGGTCATCCTTGCCCATGTTCATGTACAGCATGCCCAGGTGCGCGTGGTAACCCGGTGGGGCCTTGCGGCCACTGGCGTTGATCTTCTGCAGGTCGCGCTCCAGTGCTTCCACCTGCGCTTCCTTGGGCTCGCCCTTGAAGTACTCGTAAACCTGCGGCTGGTAGCTCTCCCATTGATACAGGGGCTGGGGCGCCGTCTGGCACCCGGCTACCGTCGCGATTGCTGTCAGCATCAGCGCCAACTTAACTGCCTTGCTCATCCGTGTACTGCTCCTTGAGGTGTTGCTGATCAGTTACGCGGGTTCCAGGCGCCGGCGTTGATGCCGTCGACCAGGCGGTTGATCGCTTCGCGCATGGCCAGGTCGAGGACCTTGCCGTTGAGGGTGGAGTCGTAGCTGGCGGTGCCGCCGAAGCCGACCACTTCACGGTTGGACAGCGCGTACTCACCGGCGCCCTGGGTGGAATACACCACTTCGGAGGTGTTGATGTTGACGATATTCAACGCGACTTTGGCGTAGGCCACTTGGGTCTTGCCACGGCCGAGGATGCCGAACAGCTGGCGGTCGCCGGTTTCTTTGCGGCCGAACTCGGTTACATCGCCGGTCACCACGTAGTCAGCGCCCTTGAGCTTCTGCACGGTGCCTTTGATTTTGGCTTCCTGGGAGATCTCGCCCATGTTGTCGCGGTCCAGCACGCTGAAGCGGTTGGTCTGCTGCAAATGGGTGATGAGGATGGTCTTGGCCTGGCCGCCGAGACGGTCGACACCATCGGAGAAGATGCCGCGCATGTAGCTGGAGCGGTTGTCGAACTTGCCCACGGCAATCGGCACACGCACGCCGGAATAGGCCACGTGGGCGCTGGCGACTTGCTCCACCGGCATCGCACGGTTGCTCTCGGTGGCGCAACCGGCCACGGTCAACAGCGCCGCGGCGGTGAGGCCCGACAGCAGGATTTTGGACAGTGTCTTCACAGGGTGCTCCTTGGGTGAGGAAATCAGCGTTGCCGGGTTTTCCAAGGAGTTAGGCAGCCTGACAATACGCTGGCCTGAATTCTTCCCTGAAAGACTGTGATGCAACGGCTGCGGCATTTTACGGGGTTGAGAGCGGTTCTCAAGATGTTTCGCCCCGAGTAGTGAAATCCAACACAAACCCAATGTGAGAGGGGGCGCGCTCCCGATGGCGGTGAGTCAGTCAACCCATCACTGACTGGACTACCGCTATCGGGAGCAAGCCCCCTCCCACACTGGTATCAGAGCGTCACGCCCTACGTAAGCAGGCTGAGCCAGCGCAAGTTGCCCCGTGCCGAACGCTGCGGATCCACACACATCTAATGTGGGAGGGGGCTTGCCCCCGATGGCGGTGAGTCAGCCAACACATCATTGACTGATTCACAGCTATCGGGAGCAAGCCCCCTCCCACACTTTGTTTTGCGGTGTTGCTTAGAAGGCGTAGCGCGCCTTGAGCATCACGCCGTCCGCATCGAAACCGCTACGTGCCTGGCGGGTGTAGCTGGCGCCGACGGTGAAGTCCGACACCTTGTAATTCACACCCACACTGGCCTCGTAGCTGTCACGCGCCACCGACGCACCTGTGACGGTAAACGCCGAACCACCGGCCACGAAGTTGGAGGTTTGCGCCACGCGGTCACCCATCAAATCGTGATAGGCCATCAAGGTCGCTTCCGGTTGCAACGTACCGGCGCTCAGCGGCAGGTTGGCCGCCAAACGCACACCAGCGCCCAACTCACCCACTTCATAACGCTGCGAAGACGTGCTCAAAGCCGCCGACGAACCTTTCTCGGTAAACCCATCCATGCGCACGTTGGCATAACGTGCAGCCACCCGCGGCTCGATTACCACCGCCTGGGTCGGCTTGAAGCTGTAGCCACCGATCACGCTGGCCGACAACACATTGCTGTCGTAGCTGCCCTTGGCCGTGGTGCCCGCGACGTGGCGCTTGCTGTCGTTCTCGTTATGGCCGTAGCTGAGGCTGCCATCGACGAACCAGTTCTGCAGCGCCCAGTTGCCGTACAGCGACAACGCGTGGCCTTCGACGTCGGTCTTGTTGCCCAGGTCCGAATGAATGTTCGAATTCAGGTAGCTGTAGGCCACGCCCAGGGTGGTGGTGTCGTTCAAGCGACCGTCCACACCCACCGCCATGCCGCTGCTGTTGGCCGAGTAACCGTTGTTGCCGCCACGGCCGTCCTGGTCCATGTTGCTGCTCAGGCCCTGCCCCCACACACCGCCGACCTGATGGCTTTCCCGCTGGTCGGTGAGGCGGTTGAAGATCGCACCGTTGACCACGGTTTGCCCAGACAGGGCCACGTCGAGGGCGCCACGGTTGACGTCGGGCGTGAGCTGGTCGGCGAGCTGCGCCAGTTGCTGTGCAGTCCCGGCGTTGGCCAGGCTCTGGAACACCGGGTCGTTCTGGTTGAGTTGACCGAGCACATCGTTTTTCAACACGTTGACCGCGGTTGCAGCCGACGCACCCGCACTCACACCCGCCAACTCCTGTTGCACCTGCTGATCGCTTTTCACCGCCACCACGGCCTTGACCGTCTGCGCATCGGCCGAGTAGCTGAGCACGTTCAGCAACGACGACGCGCTGGCGACGGCCACACCGTTGTTCTGCACGCTGGTGGCTTGCAGCAAAGTGTATTGCGTGCCGGCTTTAGGCGCCGCGAAGTCGCCCGGGTTGGCGCTGACTGTCAGCTTGGAAGTCTGGGCCAGGTTGGCGGTGCCGTTGACGGTGAGGTACGGCGTGGTCGGCACCACACTGTCGGCCAGGTGCATATCAATGCCAGCGCCGCTGGCCACATTGAGATCGCCGGTGATGGCGGTGCCAGGCGCGGAGAGGTTCAGAGAACCCGAGTTGACCGACACCGGCGCGATGATACGGCTACCGCTGAAACCTGCCTGACCGCCGATGTTGACGGCGCTGAGGTTGAGCAGGTCGCCGGTGATTTTGCCGCCGGTCCAGTTCAGGCTGGCAAGGTTGTTGGCGTCGACGGCGATGCCGCTGTTGCTGCGGATTTCGCCGGCTTGCTGGTTGATTTCAAAGCTCGCAACCTGCTCGGTCGTATCCACATGGATCGCAGTACCGTCCGCCGCGATGAGGCCGCGGTTGACGATGCCGCGTGCGCCCGTGGCGCTGTTCTGCGCAAAGCTGGCGCCGGAAAGATCGAAGGCATTGGCAGACGCGCCCTTGGCTTCAATGGTGCCGGTGTTGAGGATGTAATCAAAGGTGCCGCCGTAGAGAAACAGCCCTTTGGCCTCATCGCCATTGGCAGAAATCAGGCCACTGTTTTCAATACGCAGGGGGCTGGTATCGGTTTCCACTTCCACACCCCAAGCGCCTTCGCCTGTTGCGGTAATCGAGCCCGAGTTGAGGATCTTGCCGCCGATGGTGGTCGGCGTGTCGCCGTTGACGTCAAGGATCAACCCAATCGCGCCCGGGCCGGCCATGTCGATCACACCGGTGTTGGATACGTCACCCGCAATGGTGGTGCCGTGCAGGTAAATGCCTTCACCGCCGCCCAGGTAGCCGGGCGTCGTCACGGTACCCAGCGGAGGCGTGGAGCGAATGGTGCCTGAGTTGATAAGGCTGCCACCAATGGTGGTGGGGCCGATCTCAAGCCCTTCATAGGCGCCGTTGCGCATCAGCAGGTTGCCGGCCTGAACCACATCCCCGGTGACAGTGCTCGGGGCCAAACCGGTAGGGCCAGTCCAGAACATCGGGTCGATGGCGATCGCACGGATGGTGCGGCCTTGCGAGTCCAGCGTGATGTCGGCGCGATTGATCAGCGAGCCTTGAATTTGGGTGTTGGCAAATCCCAGGCCGGCGGGGTCGGTGGTGTTGGTGTCGACCACGCGGGAAAACTGACCGGTGATGGTCACCGGCTCACTGAACGACTCACTGGCCCAAATATTCTTACCCTGACCCAGGTCGAACTCGACCGCCAGCACCTGGGTGCTGATGGCGCCGACCATGATTGCCAACAGGCTTTTCTGGAACTGCTTACGCTTCATTTCAAACTCCATGAACTACAGTCAAAGCCGCCAATACGCCCGGCGGTAGTAGGTGTGCTGAGCGAAAGGATCAATTGATCCGAATGAGGCCCCCCGGGCGCCCCTGCAAATTCCGGGCGCGAGCCAATGCACCGCGAGCGGTGGCAGAAAGGGGGCCATAAAGGGGAGAGGTTCACATTAATCCTTAATGTCATTTGAAAACGATGCAGTCCATGCAGCCCGACCGATTGCGGGTGGGCGGGGTAAAGACACTCGGATAAACGAAATGTTCAAAGCCCAAGGGGAAGACGCTTCACGATGGATGCCATTGCGTGACGGGTGGTGCCATTGCGGTGATGCCTTGCGCGGTTTTGGGTGAGGGGCTTATAGCCCGGCGGTCGCCCAACAGGGCGATCGGATTTGGCGATCCGTTGACCGTATGCGAAAGCTTTCTGCTTGCTTGCAGGGGCTTCCGTACCCGCATTGCTGCTTTATGGCAGCTGTGCGCGGGAGACCTTCGGGTCTGCCGGAACTCGGTCCCGGTTCGCCAACCTGCGTACAGCTGTCACCCATTCGTTTGGCGACGACAAGTGACAGCCTCACTTACTGACCGAGGTTGTACCCATGAATAGATACATGCCCCTAACCGGCCACGACTGCACCGTCCCAGCCCTGATCATCGACACCCAGGCACCTCTCGACGTCCTTCACGACGCCGCCGTGCACCGCATTCGGGCCGTCACCCAACTGCTGGAAAACCTGGCCTTCCGCGAACAACTCAGCAGCGATGCCGTAGTGCTTTCAGACTTCGCCCACTTGCTGGCCATTCCGCTGCGCGATGGGTGTGATTTGCTGGATGTCATCAGTCGCAGGCTGAATGCCGATCCGTCCTGAGTGAAAATCGGGCGGCCTTTGTGTCGCCCGCTTTGCGCTCAATTCCCTTGGCCACTCTCTTTACGATTTTTCAACCAGGACTGTATCCAAACGCCTATCCCAGTAGGTATTGCATAGGCAAAAACACCGGGTAACATATCTACGATTTCAGCCCAACTAAAGTCCCATACACCAATCTTTGAATAATTAACCAGCGCCCCCATGAGCTTTGCGATAACCCCCACCAACAAAAACAATAAAAACAGATAAATCAACAATAACAAAAACGCCTGCCACCTTGATCTAGGCTTAATCACTTTCCCTTCCCATTTCCTTCCCTTTTCTCCCAGAGTCACCTCAACAAACTATAAACAAACAAAGAAAATGTTTCACATAACTTCTTAACACTCATATCTGCAGAGTCTATTTTCACTACAGCCCATTTATCATTTTTATCAAAACCGACGCATCGCCCCTGCATATCATCACCAAAAATCATAACACTTTCGAATTGCGCCGCAGTCTCATCATCAAAAATATCACTTGCCTCTAGGAGGCCGTTATAAAGCATAAATCCGGCTGTTTCAATTTCCCCACTTCCGAACTCCTGCAAAAACTCCAAGTAATCATCAGGAGCATTTTTCTGCCCTACCTTTATTGCATTAAGACTGACATCATCTACAGCAGCCAAGCCATCAAGCAAATGCTCTTCTTTCTTACTCTTCAAAAAAGTTTTAATATCCACCTTCACCCCCTACTTTTTATCTGAAAAAATCTCTCTGGGCACACCTCCAGCACGATGTATTCCACCCTGATGCTGATCCGGAAATCAGAAAAAGGGGACAGATTTTTTTAATAGATTTTTCAACCCTAATTCAAATAAATCTGCTCCCTTTTTTTCCGCTCCCTTTTTTCACTTCTCTAGCAAGATCAAACAAACCGCCTCCTTTTGTTCTCAATTATCTTTTGGAAAATTTATCGAAAAAACCGAAAGTAAAGTCTCAATAATTTTTCGATCTGCATCATTCTTCGCAAAACGCTTAAGCACTGGGACAAGATAATAAAACAATAACTCGAGCCTGCTAGGATCTTTGGGCAATGCATCGTTAATGCATGCAACCATTAACTTAACTGGCATAATTGACGCGAAGGTTTCATATCCTCTAGCGCTAGAGAACGGAATTTTCTTAAAATAATAATCCGCTAAACATTTCTGCTCTGGTTTTTTCCAAGATCTATGAGGAAGGAGTAATAAAGCTTCACCCCAATTATCTGAAGTAAGCGGGTACCGGCTCAATATCCAAGCTGCCGCCTGATCAGAAGTCATTTTCGCCAACTCTTTACAGAGTGATATCAATCTTGAATCCATACCAAACTATTTCCTTGGATTAAATGAGTTTTCCGGTAACCCAGAGTTAGCCTTTAGGGTAGCAGGTGGCTGATAATGACCGGTACTATTATCCCATCTTGTTATTTTTCCTCGCTCTGGAAAAATAGGGGTCAGACCACTATTCTTCTATTCTTTTAACTCACACTTTTCGGGCGTCCTGACGCACCCGGTGAAACTCTTTTACCTAATATCTCCGCGATCTCGGACGCAAACTTCTGATCGCCCAAAACGTAATTGCCGTTGGTAGAAGATCGAATTTGTTCTATCAATCCAGATGAAAGCCGATCCTTGAATATAGATCGGTAAGCTTCGGCTCGCTGCGCGGTGCCGCTACCTAACTCGCTATAAACCGCATGCGGACTTATAAAGCCTGATAGCTCGCCCTGTGCGTTTGCCCTATAGCTGGTCCAGCGATAGTCGCCCGGATGAGTAACCATACCCGCTCTTACCGGATTCATTTCGATATATCGATAGCAAGCTAAAACATAGTTTTCTTGTTGAACCAAACAGGAGCGGAAACGGCCTTCCCACAATGTGCCCGTTCGTTGATATGTTCGATTGACATATTGAACATAGCGCTGCCCCAGCCCCTGCATNCACATGCCGGTCTTCTTCATCCTGGGTCACCAGGTAGCGGCAAGCTAAAACATAGTTTTCTTGTTGAACCAAACAGGAGCGGAAACGGCCTTCCCACAATGTGCCCGTTCGTTGATATGTTCGATTGACATATTGAACATAGCGCTGCCCCAGCCCCTGCATAAGTAGGCCAGCCCCTGCGCAGCAGGTGGGAGTCAACAACAAATGAACGTGATTTGTCATCAAGCACAATGCGTGAATTTTACAGCCGTACAATTGAGCAAGCACGGCTAATGTATCAATGTAAAAAATGTAGTCTTCATCTGAATAAAAACACGCAGACCGATTGTTTCCACGCTGTATTATATGCAACGGGATACCCGGCAGTAAAACCCTAGGACGGCGAGCCATATAACCTCCTAACTGGATAAGAGTTTACAGCTTAGCTGCCCATCAACAGGCCAACCAAATAGAATAATTACAAAAAATAAATCATATTTTTAAAGAGCAACTCTGCTGAACTCTAAAAAACGCAAAAACGTGGTCTGCCCCCTATTCCCTTCCTATTCTTCCTCAAAAGCGCAAAAACGTGGTCTGACCCCTATTCTNCCATCAACAGGCCAACCAAATAGAATAATTACAAAAAATAAATCATATTTTTAAAGAGCAACTCTGCTGAACTCTAAAAAACGCAAAAACGTGGTCTGCCCCCTATTCCCCTATTCCCCTAACTCAAATAAATCTGCTCTCTTTTTTCCCGCTCCCTTTTTTCACTTCTCTAGCCAGATCAAACAAACCGCATTTTTTTGTTCTCAATTATGTTTTGGCAAACTTATCGAAAAAGCCGAAAGGAAAGCCTCAATAATTTTTCGATCTGCATCATTCTTTGCAAAACGCTTAAGCACTGGGACAAGATGATAAAACAATAACTCGAGCCTGCTAGGATCTTTGGGCAAAGCATCGTTAATGCATGCAACCATTAACTTAACTGACATAATTGACGCGAACGCTTCATATCCTCTAGCGCTAGAGAACGGAATTTTCTTAAAATAATAATCCGCTAAACGTTTCTGCTCTGGTTTTTTCCAAGATCTATGAGGAAGGAGTAATAAAGCATCACCCCAATTATCTGAAGCAAGCGGGTACCGGCTCAATATCCAAGCTGCCGCCTGATCAGAAGTCATTTTCGCCAACTCTTTACAGAGTGATATCAATCTTGAATCCATACCAAACTATTTCCTTGGATTAAATGAGTTTTCCGGTAACCCAGAGTTAGCCTTTAGGGTAGCAGGTGGCTGATAATGACCGGAGCTATTATCCCATCTTGTTATTTTTCCTCGCTCTGGACCGTCATTATTACCAAAGCGTATAGACCCGGCATATTTAACTTCCCCCCCCCCGCTAAGCCCCAGATGGGTTGAAAATTGCTCATTCACATTTGGGCGGCTGACCTTGATAGTCCCATCCGGCAATGTGACAAAATCGAAGAAAAATAGGGGTAAAAAAATAGGGGTCAGACCACTATTCCTGGCCAACCAAATAGAATAATTACAAAAAATAAATCATATTTTTAAAGAGCAACTCTGCTGAACTCTAAAAAACGCAAAAATGTGGTCTGACCCCTATTCCCTTCCAAAAATGTGGTCTGACCCCTATTCTTCCTGCTTAAACAACTGCCCCGGATCTATTTGATTGCGCTTCAAGTTCAGCAAAACTGCCTGTCGAGGACTCAAAGCTCCGCCAGCAGCTATTTTCGCACCTACTACCAATCCAGCTCCTGCCATAGCGCTAGTTGCTACTTTTGATGCATCCGATCCCATTCCTACAGCTGCCCCGGCACCCGCGCCCAAGCCGGCACCCCATGCTTGATCCATGCTTGTGTATTTGAACTGCTGCTTCGAGAACGAGGCAGGTAAGATTGTGAGCGTCTTAATTTTTTGTCGGTTTTCAACATTCAGGTCTTTTGTGACACAACCGCATAATGCAAATACGGCGCACAGAATCGCAGTCAAATTCTTCATAGCCATCCTTGATTATTAATCGTTAAATAACTCACTCACGGAAAATATTTAAGACGACGAAGAAAAAATATACATCCCACCTACCGCTGTTGATGCTTATCTGCTTTCTTTTTACGTGACAATTTAACTTTCCGCGTATTTTCGGCTATTTCCGTATCGGTAAGACCTAACCGCCCACCCAATTCGAGATAGCGATTCAGAGCTTGCTCGCCTTCCATTTCGTACTCCACATCAAAACAAACATTTGCTGCATACCCTTCATGAGCACCGACATAAAACCTTAATACTGAAATAACATTTTTCGTATGCATCAAAACTTTGAAATCGTCTACAAACTCACACTCTAAAAATATGTACTCGTTAATGACCCCCACGTGATGAGCATTACCTGTTCCCAAATACGCTTTTGCTCCTGCGCTTTCTAAAGCTTCCAATCGCTCAATCCATCCAACTGCTGACAAACGGCTGTTCACGTCATCAGACAGCCAAGCGGCTATTTCTCTAACGCCAACACTTTCTGGTGAAGAGAGCCGTGGGTCCGCGTTTGGGTCTGTGGCCCAAACGTCTAAACGGTTAAGTTTAGAAGATTTCACAAAATGAATTTTACCCATAGCCATATTTATCAATTTTTCCCTTGATAGACCGGCCAAGCTGTCGTGCCCCTACCGTCTGGTTTACCGTAATAACCTTCTGTCTTCAATCCGCTTGGAGAAGTAAAAATAGGGGTCAAACCACTATTCTTCTATTCTTTTAACTCACACTTTTCGGGCGTCCTGACGCACCCGGTGAAACTCCTTTACCTAATATCTCCGCGATCTCGGACGCAAACTTCTGATCGCCTAAAACGTAATTACCGTTTGTAGAAGATCGAATTTTTTCTATCAATCCAGATGAAAGCCGACCCTTGAACATATATCGGTAAGCTTCGGCTCGTTGTGCGGTGCCGCTACCTAACTCACTATAAACCGCATGCGGACTTATAAAGCCTGATAGCTCACCCTGTGCGTTTGCCCTATAGCTGGTCCAGCGATAGTCGCCCGGATGAGCAACCATACCGCTCTGACCGGATTCATTTCGATATATCGATGGCAAGCTAAAACATAGTTTTCTTCTTGAACCAAACAGGAGCGGAAACGGCCTTCCCACAATGTGCCCGTTCGTTGATATGTTCGATTGACATATTGAACATAGCGCTGCCCCAGCCCCTGCATAAGTAGGCCAGCCCCTGCGCCGGAGAGCATGAGTTCTTTATCAGNCAACAACAAATGAACGTGATTTGTCATCAAGCACAATGCGTGAATTTTACAGCCATACAATTGAGCAAGCACGGCTAATGTATCCATGTAAAAAATGTAGTCTTCATCTGAATAAAAACACGCAGACCGATTGTTTCCCCGCTGCATTATATGCAACGGGATACCCGGCAGTAAAACCCTAGGACGGCGAGCCATATAACCTCCTAACTGGATAAGAGTTTATAGCTTAGCCGCCCATCAACAGGCCAACCAAATAGAATAATTACAAAAAATAAATCATATTTTTAAAGAGCAACTCTGCTGAACTCTAAAAAACGCAAAAACGTGGTCTGACCCCTATTCCCTTCCTATTCTTCCTCAAAAGCGCAAAAACGTGGTCTGACCCCTATTCTTCAAAAGCGCAAAAACGTGGTCTGACCCCTATTCTTCATATTTTGCTCAATAAGGATATCTATTACTCTAACGAACAAAAAGGGGACAGATTTATTTAATAGCTCCCAGCGCAAATTAAAATAAATCTGTCCCCTTTTCGTCCTTCTCCGCTTTTCTCCATTTTGAGCTCTGTCAATCCATAATCCTAAGCTCTGAGATCAAATCTAAAAATTCAGTTTCTGTCAGCTCAAACTCTTCCCCTTCTTCCATTGCCATCAATGAGAGAAGTATTCGATCCATCGGAGGAGTGATCTCTAATCCATGACGTTGATAAATTTCAAACGCAAATTTAGAAATCTTAAACACGTCGAACCCTGCGGATAATTTTTTTTCAAGATCATTAGCAAGATCATTTTGTGTGTACATTATTTCCAACTCTTCAATTCTGCACCTGTAGGCGGATAATGCTGTGCACTCACAGGTTGCCCATTAATGCTCTTAGGATGCACCCGAATTACGTTCCCTGCATGATCATAGCTTTCCATCCACTGCCTAGTGGCGCCAGTTGCAGGGTTATACTCAGTTGCGAAAGAAGCACCTCGTGTAGCACCCTCTGTTCGAGCGGGTACTTCCTGCGTGTAGTACCGAATTCGGCCATCCGGCAAAGTCTTCGTGATAGCCGCATTTTCCTGAGCTTTCTGCAGCCCTGAAAGCTTGCCTCTCAAAGCAGCTTGGGCGTTAACGCTAGCGGCCTCGCTTGAGATTGCCGTCGTTTCCTTGGCTACTCCAACCTCAGCGCCAATAACTTTCCCAGCAACCTTACCCGCACCTCCCAACCCACCGCCAAACATCATGCCAACCATTTCGGAATGATCACCCTTCATGGTTTGCTGGACCGCGAGGCGCGTGTCGTCCTGATTCTTATCTTGGAAGCCCCGAACGATAGACTGTTCTGCTTTGTTGAGCCCGCCGCTCTGGTCATATTTATCCAGCGCTGCATTACCCGCCTCCACGTCCAGGCGCTGCGCATTACAACTCGTAGGATCATCACACTTCAGCAGCGTAATGCCAGTTTTCTTATCACTGATTCCTGCGTACTTAGTAGCTACATCGCTACGGCAGGATGAAGGGCTGGCTGCCCCACGGCACCCTTTCAAATCCTTAACCAAATCATCAACCTCATGGTGATTTAGGTAGTTATAGGCCGTGGCATTTTTCGCGATTTCAGCACCTTTCTGCACGTCACCGTCAGTCGCACCAGCGGCCGCAATTCCGACCAATTGCGAAGCGGCTAGCAACAACGCTGGATCGCCATCTACCACTTTCGCCAGTGAGGTTACCAGTGCTTCGTTAGCTCCAGCAGCGAGAGCGCCCGTAGCAAAACTGCCGCCGCCAGCTTCACTCAAAAGCCCGCCAACCAAAGCATGCAGAGCGATTTTTTGAGGCCCTGATTCTGACCATTTTTGGCCTTTCGAGTAATCGCCTACAGCGTTAAAGGCGACCGCTTGCAACGTGCTCTGCAACTGCGACCGTAGGGAACTACCGAGATTGTCTCCAAAACTACCGCCTTGAATAGCAGTGCTTAAACTTGCTTGGGCAACTCCTTGCGCCCCCGAATAGACGGCAAACCTACCGATGTCAGACGCGGAACTGAGGTCAAACCCTTTTGTAATGTGATTGACGTTGTCGCCAGTTACACCAAACGCAGGATCAAGCACGCCAGCGGTAAAACCTGCAGCTAACGCCCCAGTTGCATACCCCTTCAAGGCTTTGCTTGACGTAATGTCTTGAAAAGTTGCACCGATGTTTCCGCCGTTATTGATGAAGCTGACGGTGCTTCCACTGGCAACTGAAGTTAACGCAGCAGTTGCCATAACGTTGCCCCAACCGGCTGCTGCGGTCCCAACCGCCGTACCAGCTGAGACCATAGCCGAACTGCCTGCCGCAGCCATTGCCGTACCAGACCCGGCACTGGCACCCGCAGCAGCGCCCGCGACGCTACTTGCGGCCCCAGCCGTCAAAACTGTCACTACGATGATGATCGCCAGCATGGCTCCTTGGCCTAAGCTGGAATGGCTGTACTTGAACGAATCATGCAGTTCCTGCACTTGCCGCCAATCCACATCCCCACGCTTCTCGGCTTCTTTCAACCAAGCCAACTGTGGGTCTGCTTTGACCATCACATCAATCGTCTGGCTAACCGTGTTCTGATCAATCTGTTTAATGTCGATCTTCAGCCCGTTAACCGCCTTGATCGCCAACTCACCCTGTGCCTTCAACTCACTTTGACGCAACGTCTCGTCGGTATTCCCCTTGCCCTTGGCGCTGGTCCAAGCCAGGTCACCCTTGCTCTTCTCGTGGCTCTCCTGGTGCAGGTCCTTGACCGCCTCGAAGGTCACTGCGCCGCCACTGGTGATGGCCAGGTCCTTACCACCCTCAAGCTTGGCCCGCTGATACAACTGATCACCGCCACTGACCAGTGACAGATCACCACCAGTCTTGATCTCAGTCCCCACATTCGTGACGTGGGTCACCTCATCACGTTTGGTCTTCTTCGCGCCCCAGCCACCCTTCTCCTTCATGTCGTAAAGGCTGTAGGTGCTGTTCTGCGCCGCCAACAAACTCAACTTATCCCCGCTATACAGATAAGCCTCATTCCCCGCGCTGATCCTGCTCGCCACGATCGTGGTATCACGCCCAGCCTGGCTGACAAAATCCCCACCTGCCGTCAGTACGCTCGCCACTTGAGTGGTCTGGTCGTCCGAGGTCTTGATGCGTTTTTTGCCGTCCTTTTCCTTGCCCTCAACGTTGTGCATGTCGCTGACCGAGGCGACGTTGAGGTCGCGGCCGGCGGCGATTTTGAGGTCTTTGCCGGCGGTGGCGGTGCTGCCGATGATGTTGACGTCTTGCCCGGCCTGCATGTTGAGGTTGCCGCCCGCCATGACGCTGGCGGCGAGGTTTTTGACGTTGGTGGTGATGCTGGATTTCTCGCCGCCGTCGCGGGTCTCGTGTTTGACGCTGGTGTCGCTGGCGGCGATGAGGTTGAGGTCGCGGCCGGCGGTTAAGTTGGCGTCGTTGCCAGCGGTCAGGGCGCCTCGATTGGTGAGGTCGCGGCCGGCGTCGATGGCGAGGTTTTCGCGGGCGACGATGGTGCCGGTGCTGGTGTCAGTGAGGGTGCGCATGCCGACGCCGTCACGCACCTGGATGGCGGTGGTGTCGTTGGTGATGTCGCCTTTAAGCGCTGTGAGGCTGACTTGCTTGCCGCGAATTTCTCCCGCCATGGCGTTGCGGATGCTGTCCTGGGCCAGCAGGCTCAGATTGTTGCCGGCCTCGACCAGGCCGCCGGTGTAAATGCTGCCGCTGCTGATGGCGGTAAGGTTGTTGCTGGCGCGCAGGGTGCCGACGTTGATCAGGTCGCCGCCGGTGACCAGGTTGAGGTCGCGGCCCTGGATCAGGCTGTTGCCGCGCACGTTGCGCGAGTCGGCCTGGGCCAGGTACAGCACCGGCACAAGGACGGTCTGGCCGTCGATGACGCGGTTTTCCATCCACACGATGTCGTGGGTCAGGGCGCCGACTTGCTGGTCGGTGAGGGCCACGCCGAGGCTCAGGCGCAGGGCGTCTTTGCTGGCAAGACCGTTGTCCATCAGGTAGCGGAATTGGTCGGCGTCGCTGTAGAGGCCGCCGGCGAGGAAGCGTTGGCCGGTTTGCGCGAGTACGGCGTCGCGGATCAGGCGGGTTTCGTACTGGCCGTCACCGAGGCGGCGCCAGGCGTCGTCGGAGGTGTAGCCGAGCTTGCCGAGCATGTAGTCGGAGCTGAGGAAGCCGGATACGGAGGCGAACTCGGGGTTGGTCTCGATCAGGTAGTGGCTGGTGGGGTCGGCGCTCTTGACGAACAGGCCGTACTCGCCCTTGGGCAATTGGAAGGTGGGCGAGGTGGTGGGGTCGACCGGGGCGAAGGCGGTGCCGGTGTAGTCCACGGGCACGAAGCCGCCGCCGGGGGCCACGCCCACGACGGGTAACACGCTGCCTGGCGCCTGGGCGCTCGGGTCGTTGGCGTGTTTGCTCAGGTTGATGTTGATGCCGCCGACGGGGATACCGGTCTGGTCGTCGCCGAGGGTGCCGGTCAACTGGGCCAGGGTGTTGTTGTGCAGCGTGCCGTTTTGCAGGGTGCGGGCGACGTTGAGGTTGACCGTGCCGCCCGCTTGCAGGGTGGCGTCGTAGCCGGGGCCGCCGTTATTGGTCCAGGTGGTGACGTCACTTGCGTAGGCGAAAGGCCGGCTATTGGGTGAGCGGCTTTTCAGTTCTTCGAAGCGCGCCTTGTCGAAATTGCCAGCCGCCGTGGCCGCATTGAACGCGGGCACGTCGACATATCGCATGCGTTCGAACAGATCGTCGGGAACGTGCCCTGGCGTGCTGATGACAAGCTTGCGCTGGCCCGTGCGCGTGGCCGCGCCCTGGTTGAGCAGGTCACCGGCGGTGATGCTCAGGTCGCCATTGGCGGCCATCAGGCTGTAGCGGTTCTGCACGTTGTCGCCTTGCAGCAGCATGTTTTTGCCAGCCACCAGGCGCGCCGCGACCGAATCCTTGGTTGCCGCCTCAAGGTACGTCTCGTAGATGGTGATCTCGCCACGCTCCCAGTTGTCGCTCTCGTCGCAGTGCTGGCCACAGACCCAATACAGGCTGCCGGTGGTCAGCGTCTGGCCGAGTTCGAATTCGTCTTTGGCGTTTTCGATGAAGCCCGCATTGATGCCGATGGAGCCTTCGCTTTCCACGGTGCCGGAACGGTTGCTGAACAGCACGGCGCGCCCGCCATCGCGGGCGGCGAAGCTCAAGTTGCCTTTGCTGTAGACGTCGCCATAGCTGTTGCTGAAGCCATTGCTGCGCAAGGTCATGTCGCCGCCGCTGAACAGCAGCGTATCGGCAGCATTGGTAATGCCGTTGACCGCCGTGAGGTTCACCGCGCCCTGGGCACCGAGGGTGCCACGGTTGTTGATTTGCGCGGCGGCGATGTCCAGTTGCTGGCGGGCGGTGAGGAAGCCGAGGTTGTCCAGGGTGCCGCCCAGGGTCAGGCGAGCATTGGTGGCGGCCAGGCGGCCGCCGTTCTGGCTAAGGTTGTTGGCGCCGACGGTGAGGGTTTGCAGGGCCGAGACGCGGCCGCTGTTGGTCAGGTCGCCGGTGGTGATGCTGATGTCACCGTCGCTGAGCAGTTCGCCGCCGTTGTCCAGGCTGGCCACGTTGAGGACCAAGCCCTTGGCGCTGGCCATGCGGTCGCCGGCCCTGAGGGTCAGCCTTTGGTCGCTCTTGTAGGTGAGGACTTCGTTGAGCTGCACGCGGCCCAGGCCGTCGACCTTGCCGAACGCCCAGTCGGCGGTGCCCATGCCATTGATGCTGCCCTGGCTTCCCGTGAGGCTGGCGGTGTTGAGGCGGAACAGGCCGGTGCCGGCGTGCTGGATCTGGCCGGCCTGGTTGTTGAGGCTGACGGCGTCGAGGCTGAAGGCCTGGCTGCCGAATTCGAGGGTGCCGTTCTGGTTGTTCAGCGCACCGCTGAGGTTGACGCTGCTGGTGGCGCCACCGAGGGCGCGCAGTTGGCCACTTGCGCTGTTATCCAGGCTGCCGCCGTTGAGGCTCAGGCCCTGGTTGGCTTCGATCAGGCCGCCCTGGTTGGTGAGAGTGGCGCGTGAAGTCAGGTTGAGCTGGTTGCCGCTGATCTGGCCGCCCGCACTGTTGTCGAGGCTGGCGCCGCTGACGGTCACTTGTTCTTTGCCGAACAGTTTGCCGCCACGGTTGGCGAGGGCTTCGACGGTCAGTTGCAGGTTGCCGACCAGGCTGGCCATCAGGCCGCCGCTGCCGTTGTTCACGCTGTCAGCGGTGACGGTCAGGCTGTCGCCTTGCACCGTGCCGCCCTGGTTATCCAGGCTGGTGGTGTGCAACTCGGTGAGGGCGCCGCCGCTGAGGATCAGGCCCTTGCGGTTGCTCACATCCTGGCCGCTGTAGTTCAAGCCCCCGGCGCCGGCCAGCAGTTGGCCGTCGTCGTTGTTATTCAGGTGCTGGGCGGTGATGTCCAGGCGCTTGCCGCGCAGGGTGCCGCCGTTGTTGTTGAGGGTGGTGAGTTGCTTGACCAACACACTGCTTTCGCCCGCGTCGATCTGGCCGCCGACGTTGGTCAGCAGGTCGCTGACCTTGAGCACTAAGTCGCCGCCATCGCTGACCAGCGCGCCTTTGTTGCTGTTGTTGAAGGTCTGCGCGGTGACGTCGATGGTCTGGCCCAACAGGATGCCGGCGCTGTTGTCGAAGCGCTCGCCTTGCAGTTGCAGCAGGCCCTCGCTCTGGATACGGCCCTGGGCGTTGAGCAACTGGCCCGGGCCTTTGAGCAGCAGGCTTACGCCCTGGGCGCCACCGGCCAGCAGGCCGGCGTTGCGGTTGTCGAGGCCGGAGGCGCGCACGTCGAGTTGGTCACCCAATACGCGCCCGACGCGGTTGTCGATATCGCCGCCAGCAACGTCGAGCAGCAGTTGCTTGCCGACGATCACGCCACTCTGGTTATCCAGGTTCGCGGCGTGCAGTTCGATATTGCCCTGCCCGGCTTGTAAGCGGCCCTGGGCGTTGTTGAGCTGTTGCGCGGCGGTGAGGGTCAGCTTGCCGGTGTCGGCGCTCAGTACGCCGCCTGCGTTGCTACCGAGGGTGCCGGCGTTGACGTTGAGGTCAGTGCTGGCCTGGGCGAAGCCCTGGGCATTGTTGAAGCCATTGGTGACGGCGAGGTTGAGCGCGCCGCCGTCGGCCTGGATCAGGCCCTTGAGGCTGTTGTCGAGGTCGCTGGCATTGACGGTGGCGGTCTTGGCCACCAGCACGCCGTTCTGGTTATAGAGCTGGCCGGCGTTGACCGTCAGGTCGTTGGCGATGACTTGGCCGCCGCTGTTGTTCAGGTCGGCACTGGTCAGCACCAGGCTGCCACCGGCCATTTCGATACGGCCCTGGCGGTTGTCCAGGGAGGCGCTGTTGAGCGTGGCGGCCTGGCCTTCGCCGAAGCGAATCAGGCCGCCAAGGTTGACGATGGCCGGCGAGCTGATCGCCAGGCTTTGTTCGCCGAACAAGCGTGCGCTGGCGCCCTGGTTGGTCAGTTTGGCGCTGCTGACCTCGACGGTCTTGGCCTGGATGATCGCGCCCTGGTTGGTCAGCGCCTGTGCGGCGGTGATCGCCAGTGCGCGGCTGGCCAGCAGGTTGCCGCTGGTGTTGACGGTCTGCGCATTCACCACCAGATCGCCGGTGGTGTTGCGGCTGTTGTCGGGGGCAACGCCGGCTTCGATGATGCCGGCGTTAGTCAGCGTGGCCGCGTTGAGTTCGATGCGTTGGCCGGCGGCCACGCTTTTCTGGTTGACCAAGGCTTGGGCGCTGGTGACCTGCACGTTGCCGTTGGCGTAGACCTTGTCGGTGAGGTCGACGTTTTGCGCAGTGACCTTGACGTTACCGGTGGCTACCGTTTGCGCCATGCTCAGGCGCCCATTGGCATCGAGCTGAATGTCGCCGCCACTGGCCGCCAGGGTGCCGTCGAGCTTCACGCCCACACCGGCTTCGGTGCCCACCAGTTTGATCGCGCCGGCATACATGCCGCCAAGGGCCGAGGAGTCAATCGCCAGCTCAGGCTTGGCGCTGCCGTCGTCGGCGCGGGGGGTGGCCTTCAGACTTTGCGCATCGACGTCGTTACGGCCGGCGATCACGTTGAGTTCGCGGGCGTTGATCTGTGCGTTGATCTTGGCCGAGCGGGTGATGATGTCGAAGCGTTCGACGTTGCTGGCGTTCAAACCCTCACCGTCGATGGCCACGGCGCCGCCATCGACCTGGTAGCGCTGCAGTTGGCCGTTCTGGTCGATCACCGGTTTGCCGGTGGTCAGGGTGACATTCGGGGTGTTGATAAAGCCGCAACCGCTGCAGGTGATGCCATAGGGGTTGGCGACGATGACCTTGGCCGACTGCCCCGCCACTTCGGTATAGCCGCGCAACTGGCTGCGGCTACCGCCGTTGACTTCGTTGAGGATGACGCTGGCCGCGCCGCCCTTGAGGTTGGGGTTGCCGACGATGTAGCCGCCCAGCTGGGTGTTGACCATGGCGCCGTTGGCGTTGTTGAGGATTACGCCATTGGGGCCGACGTTGTAGTCCTTGAACTGGTTATGGGACAAGCCCGCGCCATTGGGCGTGGCAATGTTCACCACGGGCACGCCATTGCCCGCCGCACCCACGGTGGTGCCCGGCGCACTGACCACGATGCCCTCGGCCTGGGCCAGCAGCGGCTGCCAGAACAGCGCATTGGCCAGGATCAGCACCAGCCCGCGCTTGGGCAGGCCGAAGAACGAGTTGCGCGGCTTCAGGGCAGCAGAAGGTTGGCGGGCCAGGAAGGCAAATTGGCGAACATCCATTGTCAGTTTCTCGTTGCAGCGGGGCGTTGAATTACAGGAAGAAATCCATGCGGAAGTAGATCGGCGCTTCGCGCTCGGTGACTACACCGGGTCTTTCCAGCGAGTGGGCAAAGGTCACGCTGGTGCTGACGTTTTTGCCGCGGGCGAACAGCTCCAGGGAGTTGCTGGACACCCGGCCATGGACGTTGTCGTTGTAACGGTCGTTGCGGATCACGCCCTGGTCATAACCGACGCTGGCGCCGTATTCGAAGAAGGCCGGGCGCATCCAGTCGAGGGTCACCGGGCGCGCCCATCGCACTTCGTTGCGCCAGTAGCCGCCGCTGTCGCCGGTCAACAGTTGGTCCTTGAAGCCGCGCACCGACGCCGAGCCGCCGAGGCTCATGCGTTGGGGCGAGAACAGCGGGTCTTCGCTGCGTTGCCCGGTGGCCAGGCTGCTGAAGCTGAACGACTCGCCCCACAGGCTGAAGGGTTGCAGGTAGCTGACGGTGGCGGTGTATTTGCGGTAGCGCGAATTCGGCTGGCGCCGACCGATGGAGTCACGCTCTTCCTGAGACTGAGCGTCGAACAAGCCGATGCCGTTCTGCATGCCGAGGTCGAGGTTGACGAAGGCATTGCCGATACGCCGCCCGTGGTTGATGCCCAGTTGCAGTTCGCTGAGGCGGTTGCTGCTGGGCGCGGTGCGCACATCGAGGACGTAGTTGTTGGTGCGCAAGTGCGCCAGGCCGACGTTGACCGAGGTCTTGCTCACGTCATCACGGTGGATCACCCGCTCGGCGCGCAGTTGGTGGTTCTGGTTGTCGCCGTCCTGCTTGTATTTGTAGTCGTCGGTCCTGCCGTAGGTGCGGTAGTCGCTTTCGCTGTAGGTGTAGCTGAAGTTCCACCAGCCCCACGGCACGTTGTAGTAGAGCATGGTGTTCTTCGAAGTTTTCTGGTGGTCGCTCATGGCATCGTGGCCGCCGCGCAACATCAGTTGGTCACCCAGGCCCAGCGGGCTGTCCCACTCAAGGCCGGCGCCCCATTGCTGTTCGCCGGTGCTTTTCTGGCCGTCGTTATTGCGCGACAGGCTGGCGCGCCAGGGCTTTTGCGCAGTGTTCTTGACCACCACGTCGCTACCGCCGATCTGCTTGCCAGGGGTGAGTTCCATCTGCGCTTGTTTGGACGGCAGGCGGTTGAGCTGGTCCACCAGTTGCTCGATCTCGCGCAGGTTCAACGCCTCGCCGACCTTGCCGGGAAAGGCCATGGCCAGTTCGCGCTCGGTCACTGTGCTACCTTCGGCGCTGCGCAGGGCTTCGAGCTTGCCTTCGACCACCAGCACTTGCAGGTGGCCGCTGGAGAGGTCTTGTTGCGGCAGGTAGGCGCGGCTGGTGACGCGGCCTTTGCCGAGGTAGTAGTCGGTGATGGCCTTGAGCAGTTCGTTGAGCTGGGACACCCCCAGGCACTGGCCGATATAAGGCTTGAGCAGGCGCTCGCGGTCGGAGGCCGGCAGGCTGTCGGCGCCTTTGAGCTCGATGTCTTTGATCGGGAAGCAGCGGGTGTCGGCGGGCGTTGCCGGGGCTTGGGGCTTGTCCGCTTTACCGGGCAGGTCCTGGAGTTCCTGGAGGCGCCGCTGTTGCTCTTCGAGCAGGCGGTTTTGCCGGTCGCGGATCAGGTCCTGGTCACCAGGCGTGGGGGCGGCGAATGCGCTGTTCAGGCTCAGGCAAGTGAGCAAGGCGCATAAAAGAAACCGAGTCCGTGGCAATAGTGAGGACATGTTCGATCCATCGAAAATCAAGGGCCGGCAAACTAACATCGAACTTCCCGCTAGCCTAGAAACTGGCGAAGTTGGGTCTTTCGATGGGTTAGTCTTTTAACCTATTGATTATTAATAATAAATTTTCATCAAAAGAGTCTTGGCCGGGCACACGGAGTGATTATTCCGACAAGTGGCGACTATTTTGATGGCGATTTGACGAATGAATTTTTGATTGCCATTATTTAGCCATCAAGTTTCGTCGAGATAGGTTAGTACCGAGGAAGGGAGAAAAGTTCGCGGGGTTTTTGTGAATTGGATCCCATTTATCGGAATTCCAGGGAGGGGGCTGAACCACTGCAATTAATGGGCTGGAAATCTTACATGTGGGAGGGGGCTTGCTCCCGATCGCGGTGTGTCAGTCATATATAGGGTGACTGACACTCTGCTATCGGGAGCAAGCCCCCTCCCACATTGGGTACTCCTAGGTCAGCCAATGCCCTTGTCTTTGTCAGTGCCGGGCACCAGGGCCAGGCCGGGGCGTTCGACGTCGCGAGAGACATGGGACTTCACGTCTTCCACACCGCCCTCCTCGTTATTGTGGATCACCAGCACGCCGGGTTTGCGAAACTGCTCCAGGTGGCCATCGCCCAGGTTGAAGCTTTCACTCAAGTGCTTATCGCTCAGGGCATTGGCCTCGGCGCGGCGCTGGGCAAACTGGCGGCCGCGGCGTTGTTGATAGCGTGCCCAGCCGATCAGGATCAACGCATTGAACAAGGCGATCCACAGGTAGATCTGCAAGGTGTTGAGCGCGGCAAAGATCGGCGCTTCGATGCGCGGGCCGCCATGGGTTTCGAGCATGGCGCCGATACCACGTGCCAGCAACCAGACCAGCCCGCCCCAGGCCAGCAGGGTCAGCAACACATCGATGATCCACATCACAGGGCTTTGGCGAGTTCTGACCAGTTTCATGCTCACGCCTCCTCTGCGGCAGGTTTAATTCCGCGATCCGGGCTGACCCAGCGTGCGCGCTTCTGATGCTGGTTGAACAACACCTTGGGAAAACTCACCAGCGTGGTGAACAGGCTCACCAGCCAGAACACCATCGGGTACCACACGGTCCAGAACAGGGTTTTCCACAGGTCTTTTTCGTAGCGCCGGTCGATCAGGATACTCACCGCAAACTGCAGCAGGCACACCATCGCCAGCACCAGGCCGGTAAACGCGGGCGGCACCAGGGAGTCCACGGTAATGGCCGCCGGCAGGGTGACGAATTTCCCCATGGCCCAGAAGACCACCGAAAGCAGGAAGGTAAAGGCCCAACCGGTGGACAGGCAGTACTCGAACAGCAGCGGCCACAGGTAGCGATGGCGCCATTGCCAGATGCCACGGATGTTCTTGAACAATACTTCGGCGCCGCCCTGGGCCCAGCGCAGCCGCTGCTTCCACAGGCCGCCGACGGTCTCGGGCATGAGGATCCAGCACAGCGCACGCGGCTCGTAGAAGATCGACCAGTGATCCAGTTGTAGCTTCCAACTGACATCGATGTCTTCGGTGATCATGTCGGTGCTCCAGTAGTCGATGCGGTCCAGCGCCTTCTTGCGAAACGCCACCACCACTCCCGAGACCGTGAAGATTCGCCCGAACACCCGCTGGGTACGCTTGATCAAGCCGATGATCGAGGAGAACTCGCCCACCTGCACCCGGCCGATCAAGGTCGAGCGGGTACGGATACGTGGGTTGCCGGTGACGGCGCCCAGGCGCGGGTTGTCGAGCATCGGCGCGACCATGTAGGCCGCCGCGTTTTTGTCGAGCAAGGCATCGCCATCGATGCACACCAGGTATTCGCTGCGCGCAGCCACTGCGCCCATGCGCAAGGCCACGGCCTTGCCCTGGTTCTGCGCCAGGTGCAGCACGCGCAGGCGTGGGTGTTGCAGCGCCAGGGCGTCGAGCACTGCGGCGGTGTTGTCGCTGGAGCCGTCGTTGACGGCGATCACTTCGATATTCGAGTACACCTGGGCCAATGCGGCCGCCATGGTGTCAGCGACGTTATCGCCCTCGTTGTAGCAAGGAATGATGATCGAGATCAGCGGCTCGCCGGCCAGGGTCGGCGCAGGCGTGTCTGCTTCCCACGGCCAATGGCGCTCCCAGTGCAGCCAGAAATACAGGCCACCGGCGATCCACAGCGCCGACATGAACAGCGGGTAGAAGAACACGAAGTCCATCAGGAACTGCCCGGTCACCAGGAAGATCAGGCCCAGGGGCAAGCCCAACACCAGTGCCAAGACGAATATAGCCAGGATTCTGTCGATCATGATCTAAGGATTCCACTGGTTGGAAAGAGCCGGACGTATGGTCTTCAAGTCCGGGGAGTTCTCCAGGAAGTTGTCCGGGTAGTAGCCGAAACTGGTGACGCCCTGGCGTTTGAGTACACCCATCCATTGCGCCAATTGCGTAGCGCTGATATCCGGCGCGGCCTTGGTGCGCCAGTCTTTGGCTTGCAGCTCGAAGATGGTTTTATCCAGGGCGCCGGGGCGCGCCTTGACCGTGGCTACCAGTTTTTCCAGCCAGGCATTGGAGTCTTTGAGCGACTGGCCTTCCATCAACGGCATGGCCATGGGCGCCGTCCAGTCATAGGTCTGGAGGAAGTCATCAAGGTTCTGCGCGAACCAGGCTTCGCTGCCAGGGTTGAGCATCGGCTCGGCGAAGATATTGCGCGCAGTGAGTATCTGCGGGCCGCGAATAGCACGGACCTTGACGGTCAACTCGTTGGTGAAGTCGATCAGGTAGCGGCTCTTGAAGCGCGTCCAACGTTGCATCAGCGCAGGGTCGGCACGCAGCGCGGCGATGTTGTCCGGCAGGCCCTGTGCGGCGTAGGCCTTGAGTGCGGCGGGGCTGGCGTCTTCAAAGTCGCTGAGCAGCGCATCGTCGTGGTAGAGCACGCCGTCGATGGCACTGTTGCTGGTGCGCGCCAGGTCTTCATAGATCTCGCCAATCATCTGTCGCACTTTTGGGTCGAAGGGTGACAGGCGCTGGTATTGATCCGAATCGGTGCCGACCTTGCCGGTTTGCGGGTCCCAACGGGTGACGCGTGGCAGCTTGGAATCGAGGGCGAAACTGAGCACCGGCATCCATGCAAACACGCTGGCGTGGGCACGGGTATGCAGCTGCCAGGAGACACGGTTGAACAGGTCGGCACGCATCGGCAGGTGGCGGTTCGGGAAGTACAGCGAATGCACCAGGCCATCGCCCTTGGGGTCGGCGTAGGCTTGCAGGAACACGGTGACTGCGCCCATATCCACCACGCGCTGCACCAGCACGTCGAGATTGTGCGCCTGCTGGACCGGGTCGGGGTCATAGACATGATCCAGGTCCACGTGCAGCACGCGCAGCGGCGCCTTGGCCTGCACCGCGACCATGCTGCTGGCGAAGTGTTCGCCATCCGGGTCGGAGGCCACCAGGAAGCGCGGGCTGTTCATCAGCTTGTTCGAATCATCCAGGCCGTCGTCGAGGGTCAGCGCCATCTCATAGCCGTGTTCACCCACCACGGCCAGGGTGGTGCCGTCGGCCGCGCCGTAAGGCCACACCCACACCCGCGGCGACTTGCCGGTGACGGTACGGATCTTGTTGGAGATGGCCGCGACGTCCGTGCGCATCCGTGCCTGGAACTGTGCTTCGGTTTCGTAGCGACGGGTCGCCGGGTCATAGCGACGCGTGGTGGCGGCCGGCTCCAGGTTGCCCTGGGGGTTGGCGAGAATGCCTTTGTGATTGGCGTCGGTATGGGCGGCGATTTCCACCAGGCCCGACTGGGACACTTCGCGGATCTGCTGCCAGGTCAGGAAGTCGCCCCGCGCCCGTGGTGTGCCGGCGAAGTCCACCGGCTGGTTCAGCGGCGTATCGATCCAACTGCCCACCGGCGCCAGCACGGCAGGCCAGTTGTAGGCCCGTAGGATCGGCATCACGCGGGTGTAGAAGCTGGAATAGCCGTCATCGAAGCTGAGCATCACGGCCTTGGGCGGCAGCGTCGGCCCGCCCCGGCGCGCAGCGAGCACTTGGTCGACGCTGACCGCCTGGTAGCCGTTCTCTCGCAGCCAGGCCAGTTGCTCGATCAAACGTTCGGTACGCACCGCCACCACGGCCTGGTCGGGGTCGTTGTCCGAGACGTCGTGGTAGGCAATGCCCAGGAAATGGTTCTTCGGCCACGGCGCTTCGCTGGCCAGTATCGGCCGCTCGGCAGGTGGAACGAATGGCGCGGGTTGCTGGGCGCAGGCGGCGGCCAGCATTACACCCAGGACCAGAAAGCAACGGCTGAGGAGGGTCATGGTCAGGCTCTTCTAGAAACGGTAAGTGAGGTCGAGGAGCAGGCGCAGATCACGTTCGCGCTCGCCGTCATAAGGTCGGCTGACCAGGCTCAGGTTGGCGCCGGCTTCCAGCACGTCATTCCAGCGAAAGCGTTGGCCGTAGCCGATCAAGCCAACGCCACCGGTGGAGTAATCCTTCTGGCTATAGGTGCCTGCGCCGATCTGGAACTGCTGACTCCACTGGGTTTCGTAGCGGTGATAAAGCACATGGTTGACGTTGACGGTGGGCAACACGCTGAAGTCGGACTTGGGGTTGAAGTAGATCGTGTCTTCCTTGCTGTTGCGGCTGGCACCGACGTCCAGGCCCAGCTCCACTTGTACTTTCGGCGAGCTATAGATGCCTTCGCGGCCCGTGAGCAAGGCCTCGACGCGGTCGTTGCCATCACTGAAATGGGACGGGCTGACAGTCAGTTTCCACTCGCGGCTTTCATTCGCACGCCAGCGGATAAAACCGCTGCCGCCGTTGGCCGTGACCCCATCATTCAACGCCCGTAATGGCGTGGTGTTGAGCAGATAGCCAAGGCTGCCGCCGTACTGCCAGTGGTCGTTGATGTCGCGGGCGATCGACACGCTCGCGCCTTGCTTTGAGCCATCGCCATAGGAATGGTTGGATACCTCGGCTTCGATAGTCATGTCACGGGTGCGCCGCTCCACACCCACACGCTGCCAGCGGTGATGGCCGGTGCCTTCGGCAAAATCGGCAGTGCCATAGCCGACACCGGCGAACACGCGCCAGTCTTCGTCGATGGGCGGGGTGTAGATCACACTTTCTATGCCCCAGTCACGGCTACCCGACACCGCGCCGGCTTCTTGGTTATTGCCGCCACCGAAGCTTTTACCGGTGTAGGCTTCCACCCGCACTTCGGCCATGTCGTGCACATCGCGCAGGCGCTTGAGGCGCTGTACCTGGCGGTTGTCCGGGGCACGGGCGACGACGTCATCGGTGAGCAGATCGAGTTGCCGCCATTCCTGCAGGTCCAGCGCGGTGAAGCCTTGGGACATTTCTACACCGATGTCACGGGGGCTCTGGTTTTCAGTCTCCTTGAGGGAGTCTTCAGCGCGCCTTGGCCATTCACGGGCCCGGTACATTTCCGCCTGTGCCAGGCGCACACCGATGCTGCCGGGGGCTTTGCTGCCCAGGTCTTCCAGGCTCTGTTCGCTGGCATTCAGGTCTGCCCCATAGGTGCCGGCCTGGGCCGCCAATTGCTGGGCGTCCATCCACTCGTCGTTGGGGTTGCCAATGGGCAGGCCCTTGAGTTCGACCCGAGGCTTCTCGGTGCTGGCCAACTGCGTGGCGACCGCACGCGCCTCATCGACCTGGTCGTTTTCCAACAGGGCGTAGAACAGGGCCGTGCTGTCTTTGACGTGATCACCAACGTCGGCGTCTGCTGCGGTCAGCGCCTGGCGGTACAGCGGCGCGGCTTTTTCCGGCAGGCGCTGATCGAGGTAGGACGCGGCCACCCAGCGCACGGCATAGGTCGGCAATTGCACGCCCTCGGCCGTGAGGGTTTCGTACTCGCGGATCACCTCAGCCGTGCGCGCCCGCGCCTTGAGCGCGCCCAGGCGGTCAATACGCCAGCCCACCACGTCGTCGTGGGCAGAGGCGTCCGGGCCCCAGCGGCTGATCAATTTGTCGTAATCCTGCAGGGCGCGATCAGCGATGACATAGCGCTCCTTCTCAGTACGCGTGGCGAACTCGGCCATGCGCACGCGCTCGGCGGCGAGGTCGCCTTCCAGGCGGCGCTGGGTCACCGCATCCACCAGGCCGGGGCGCTTGGCCGACAGGCGCAGGGCGGGCTCCGGCATACGCGCCTTTTGCAGGGCGACGATGTATTCACGGGCCACTTCCGGCTTGTCGCCGGCGCGGATAAAGGCTTGGTCGAACTCGAACAGCGCGTCGTAGTTCAAGCCGGCACGCGTCAGCGCATAACCCAGGGCCATGCGGCGGTTGGGGTCGTTGGGTTGCGCCGCCACCATCGTGCGCAGGCGTTGCACCGCCTCATTGGCTTTGCCGCCATCGGCCTGGGTCAGGGCTTGGCCCAGTTGCAGGTCGACGTTATTCGGTTCACGCAGCAACGCCTGGCGATAGACCGCCTCGGCCTGGGCCCACTGCTTTTGATTACGATAGGTGCGCGCCACTGTGGCGAGCGCCTGGGTGGTGAGGTTGCGATACTTGCCTTGTGCCTCGTACACCTTCAGCACTTCGGCGTCTTGCCCGGCCCAGCCGGCGATCACCAGGTGGTCGCTGACCTGGCCTGGGCTCTGGCGTTCGGCGGACAGTTGGCGCAACTGGGTCAAGGCGGGCGTGAAGTGACCGTTGCGGGCCTGGATGATCAGGGCGTCGTAGGCAGGGTCAGCCACGGCATAGGCCGGCATCAGCAATGGGCCGCACAAGGCTGCTCCAATGAGCAGTCGCAACTGGCCTGATGCACTGAGTGGATGGATTCGCAACATGTCGTCGGCTTCCTTACAAGGAAAGCTGCAACGATGGGTGATCCTGAGCGTTGTGCATCAGGGTGTCGGCGTCTCGGGACCCGACCTAGCTTTCCTGGGCGAACTATCCCTTAGCGATGTCAGGGGAAGGGCAATTCAGAACAATTGTTCAGAATTGGCTGACAGAGATTTCTTGCCAGGCACACATACAAATGTGGGAGGGGGCTTGCTCCCGATGGCGGAGTGTCAGCAGTATATTTTTTACTGACCCACCGCCATTGGGAGCAAGCCCCCTCCCACATTTTTTAGCGCATTCCAGGCTTATTGGGCGCCGCTTACTGCACCGACCTTGGACATCACAAAGCTGATGAACTGCTCAACAGTCATCTTCTGGCCGTTGAAGGTCACTTCGTTGTTGGCGTAGTGCAGCTTGGAAACCACATCGGTGCCCACCAGGGTCGCCAATTGGGTGCCGACCGCCATGCTGCTGACCATCTCGGCCGCCATCTGCGATTGCTGCTCGATGGCCTTCGGGTCAGTCACGCCACCGACCTGGGCTTGCAGGGCCGCCACGTCGCTGATCATCGGCTTGGACAGGGTCAGGTTGGCATCCAGCAGCGCGACCATTTGCTTGCCCAGTTCAACCGGCGGCAGTTCCATGGACGTTGGCTTGGCCAGGTCGACCACCAGGTTGAATTTGCTTTCGCCGTGGGTGGTTTTCAACGACAGGTTTTCCACCGCCAGTTGCGGCTTGGCGGCCAGCACCTGGTTGACGTTGGCTTCGGCCAGGGTCTGCTCGGCTTCGGTCAATTGCAGTTCCGGCACCGGTTGGCCCGCAGCGGCCGCGGCTTGCACCGGTTGCATCTTGTCCTGGTAGAGCTTGGTCAGCACCAGCATCGCCGGGATATCGACGTTCTTCATGCTCACGGCCATGGCGGCCGAACCGACAGGTTTGCCCTGGTAACCGATCTCGTCGATCTTGTAGTCGACGCGGCCGGCCAGGTTGTTGTCCTTGGCTTGGGTGGAATCTTTCTGCTCGAAGCCCTTGAGGGTCAACACGGCTTTCTGCGGGCCGAAGGTGACCTTGGTGTCGGTCAGCTCCACGGTGTTCTGGCCGGTGTAGAAACCGAAGGTGGATTTCTCCAGGTTGCTGGCCACGGTCAGGCCGGCCAGTTCGGCTTCGAACGGCGCGCCGTTGGCATCCACCGCGGCGACCTTGAGGCTGTTCATGAAACCGTCAGCCTTGACCTTCTGGCCTTCGGCGCTGCTGTCGAAATCCAGGTTGGCGCCGGAGAAGCTCACCGAGGAGGTGTCGTCCTTGAATTCCAGGGGCAGCAATTCGACGTTGCCACTGACCGAGCGGCTATAGCCGATGTTCGCCACGCCTTTGAGCGGCGACACGTCTTTGGCGGCAGCGAACCATTTTTCCGTGGTGGGGTTCTTTTCCAGTTCGTAGTGACTGGTGGCCATGACCGGCAGCCATTTGAGGGTCACCAGGCGCGAGAAGGGCAGCGGGCCGTGCTCGATGTGGTCGACGAACAGCAACTCGGGGTTCGGGTTGTCTTCACCGAACACACTGCCCTGGCCTTTGAGGCGGTAGTGCGCAGTGCTGCTGAACACGCCACGGTCCAGGGACACCAGCTCCAGGGCCAGGGTGCCGTCGACGCCGGCCATGGAGGTCTGCAGTTCTTTGTTGGCGTTCTGGATCGCGGTCTGCAGGACCGGCTCCAGTTGCTTGCCGGTGTACCAGGCACCGCCCGCACTGACGGCGCCGATGGCGACAACAAAACCCAAGAAAACAACGGCTGGCTTATTCATGAAGTGACCTGATCAAATCCTGTGAGAAGTGGGCTGTCTTCCTTGAACCCCGACGGGGTTCCTGTAGGAGCGAGCTTGCTCGCGAAGAACGCATAGGCAACGCGTTTATCCAGGATGCACGCGTTATCGTTGACGTCTTTCGCGAGCAAGCTCGCTCCTACAGTAGTGGCCCGTAGGGCCGAAGGCTGGGGAAGATTAGCACTGGCGGGCGCAAACGGCCCAACCTTTCAGAGGCATCAGTTCAGGCATGGTTCAGGAGTACTCCAGCTCAATTTCATCCAACTGGTGATCAAAACTCTTCAAGCGAGCGGTCCAGGTGTACACCAACACCTCAAACTCGCGGTGTATCACGGCATTGCCGGGAGTGTCGGCCTTGGGGTCGCAGAAATCCAGCTGATAGCGCTCACGGGCCATTTGCGTGGCCACATCGGACAATTCCCGCGCGTTATTCAGCCAGTGCCTACCGTCGGCTACCTGTCGATCCAGCAGCACGCATTGTTTTTTCAGGACTTCGAGGCTTTTTTCCAGCGGGGTGCCGGTGAGATCGCCCATGACTTCCTGGAAGGTGCGCCCGGGCTGCCAGTAGCTGCCCCAGAAATAGCGGTCGAACACGGTTTCGACCCGGCGCAGGGCGACCTTGGTGTCCCAGATCGCGACGCGGGTCTTGCCTTGCTCGAGGAGCTTTTTCTTCACCCGTTGATTTTGGTAGGAGGCCCAGGCAACGACGCCGATGGACAAGGTGCCGATCACCAGGCAGGCGCTGTCGAGGAACACCATGGCCTTGTCGAGTTGATGGGCGAGCATGACGCCATAGAAATACGCGGCCGATAACAGGACCAGTGCGAAGAGCACGCACCAGAAAGCGGGAGCATAAGGGTTTTTCATTATTGGAATCCCCATGAGCAAACGCAAACTTTGTCGGGTGAAGCGTCACGGCACCTCCCCTGACAAAGCATAGCAATCACCTCACGGTTTGCCGGGTTTTGTACCTTGCGTTCGTCCGCTTTCCCAACCGCCGCCCAAGGCCAGGAACAGATCGATCTGGCTCATGGCAACCTGGGTGTTGGCCGCCGCCAGTTGCGCGCGCATTTCGGTGTAGGTGCGCGTGGCTTGCAGGTCGGCCAGGAACGATTCGCGGCCGGCCTGGAAGAAGCGGTGGGTCTGGTCCGCTGCCTGCCGCGCGGATTGTTCGGCTTCGGCCAGGGCGTCGCGGCGCTGCAACACGGCGGTGTATTGAGCCAGGCCGGTCTGGGTTTCGCGGATGGCGTTGAGTACCACGCCGTCGAAGTGGGCCAGGGCGCCCTGGGTCGCGGCTTCGGCTTCATGGATACGCGCGCGGGCGCCGTTGGTCGGCACCGTCCAACTGATCATCGGGCCAAAGCCCCAGCGGTTGGTGGCCGGTGTGCCGAGGTTTTCCAGCAGGCCCACGGTGCCTACCGTGGCGCCGATGCTGATATCCGGGTACAGCGCGCCGGTCGCCACGCCGATGCGCGCGGTGGCGGCGGCCAGTTGGCGTTCGGCCTGCCGCACGTCGGGGCGGCGCTTGAGCAACGTGGCGCCATCGCCTACCGGCAACAGTTGGGCGATGTGCGGTAGCTCGGCGCAGCTATTGGTGCCGGCCGGCAGCTGGTCCACCGGTTTGGCCAGCAGCATCGACAATCGGAACAGCCCGGCCTGGCGCGAGGCCTCGTAGCGCGGCATCTCGGCACGCAGGGATTTGTATTGGGTTTGCGAACGGGTCACCTGGGTTTCATCGCCGCGCCCGGCATCGCGCAGGCGCTGGGTCAGCTTGGTGCTCTGGGCTTGCAGGTCGAGAGACTGGTTGGCAATCGCCAGCTCTTCGTTGGCCGCGCACACCTGGGTGTAGGAACGCACCACATCGGCCACCAGGGTGATGCGAGCGATATCGGCTGCCGCCTGGGTTGCATCGGCGCTGGCCTTGGCGCTTTCGATGCCGCGCTGCAAGGTGCCGAACAGGTCGAATTGATAGGAAGTGGTGATACCGACGCTGCCGATATTGCCGACCGGGACTTTGTCCGGCAGCAAAAACGCTTCGCCGGATTCTTGCAAGCGCTGGGCCTCAGCCTTGGCGCCGGCACTCCAGCCGCCAGCGGATTCGGCTTGCTGCACCTGGTAACGCGAACGCTGCAGGTTGGCGGCGGCCACGCGCAGGTCGGTGTTGGAGGCCATCGCCTGCTGCACCAGCTGGTCCAGGCGCGGGTCGTTGTACAGCTTCCACCAGTCAGCCGGCACCGGCGCCGAGACCACGTTGCTGCCCTCACCCATGATCGGCCCTTGCAGGTCGCCACGGTTGACTGCGGCCTGTTCCGGCAGTTTGTAATCCGGGCCTACCACTTGGCAGGCCGACAGCAACAACCCCAGGGAAGCGGTTGCCAGAAGCCGCTTCATGGTTTGTCCCCGTCTTTAACTTTGTCGTCGATGATCGACACCGTCGCCGTACGCCCGGCGATCATGCGAAAGTCCGCCGGCACATCATCAAAGGCGATGCGCACCGGGATCCGCTGGGCCAGGCGCACCCAGCTGAACGCCGGGTTGACGTTGGGCAACAGGTTGGAGCCGCTGCTGCGGTCGCGGTCTTCGATACCGGCGACGATGCTTTGTACATGCCCATGCAGGCGAGCGTTGTCGCCGATCACGCGGATGTCCACGCCCATACCGACATGGATGCCGTCGAGTTTGGTCTCTTCGAAGTAGCCGTCGATGTGGAAGGAATTGCTGTCCACCACCGACAGCACCGGGCGCCCGGCGGTGACGAACTCCTGGGTGCGCGGTGCGCGGTCGTTGACGTAGCCGTCCACGGGGCTGCGGATCACCGAGCGGTCGAGGTTGAGTTGGGCAGAGTCCACCGTCACCTGGGCTTCGGCCAGGGCCGATTGGGCGCGGGCCACGCGGGACTGGCTTTCTTCCAATTGCTCGCTGGGCACCAGGTTGCCGAGGCCACGGTTACGCTTGTACTCGCGCTGGGCCTGGGCCAGGGTTTCCTGGCGGTCAGCCACGGCGGCCTGGGCTTGGCGCAGGGCCAGCTTGAAGCGGTCCTGGTCGACGGCAAAGAGCACCTGGCCCTTGGTCACCAATTGGTTGTCGCGCACGTCGACGCGTTGGATCAGCCCGGACACGTCCGGGGCGATCTGCACGATGTCGGCGCGGATGTGGCCGTCACGGGTCCAGGGCGCAAACATGTAGTACATGACCATGCGCCACACAACGACGACCGCGAAACTCACGATCAACAACGTCAGGACGACACGGCCGATAGTCAAAAAAGGTTTTTTCATGTCATCAAATATCGACTGAGTGAGTCCACCGCGCCCAGCAACAGCGCGTACAGCCCCACATTGAACAATGCCCGGTGCCAGACCAGGCGATAGAAGTGCATGCGCGTCAACAGCCCGTGCACCACCAGAAACAACACATAGGTAATGCCCATCAGCACCAGCAGCGTGGGCAGGAACACCCCGCTGATATCCAGATCACCGATCATAAAGGCGCTCCATCGGGTAGCGGCGCTTCCATTTCCGTGCCGCCAATGAATTCCACGCCGGGCAACAGCGCCAGGCGCAGGCCGGCCAAGGCATGCAGCAGGTGCAGGCGGGTATCGTCTTCGTCTTGCAGGCCCTGGCCGTTGAGGGCGCGGCGCGTGCGGTCCAGGGTCATGAGCAGACCGCTGGGCGCGGGTAAGCGTTCACCCGCCTTGAGGCAAGCCTTGAAGTAACCACCCACGCCTTCCACCACCTGGTTGAGCAGCACCCGTGGCACGCCGAGGATGCGCGGCGAGTAGGCCAGCAGGTCGAGCAGGTTCAGCGCTACGCGCAGGTCGCGCAGGGCGCTGCCGGTATCCTGGCCGGTGAGAGCCAGGCGCGGCAGGTGCTGCATCAGGCGGTCGAGCATTTGCGCGGCCATGTGCCGGTGTTCGTTCAGGGTTGCGGGCTCGGTCAGGCCAACGATGTCACGCCAGCTGAAACGGGTCAGGCGCTTGGCCGCCAGTTCTGCGCCGAAGGGCCGGGCGATCAAGGTCCATACAAACGCGAACAGCAGGCCCACCGGCCCGGCCAGGTTGACGTTAGCGAAGTTGAGGAAGTCGGCGTCATAGGCGCCCTGGATGCTGATAAACGACGAGGTGTTCACCAGCGTCAGCAGCATGCCCAGGTAGAACCTTGGCTGCACGGTAAGCGTGCCGATGCAGATAAACGGTACGGCAAAAGCCAGCACCAGCATGGGGAAATCGTGCAGGTTGGGCAGCACCAGGAACAGATACAGGCTGGCGAACAGCACCGACATGGCGGTCCAGAAAAAGAACCGGTAGATCTGCGGCGCCGGGTCGTCCATCGAGGCGAAGAAGCTGCAGGCCACGGCGGCCAGGATCACGGCGCTGCCGCCATCGGTCCAGCCCAGCAGAATCCACAGCACCGAGGCGACGATGATCGCGGTAACGGTGGAAAACGCCGAGTAGAACATCAGGCCACGGTCAAGAAACGGCGTGAGCCGGCCCAGGCGCCAGTGGCGGTAGACGGCGCGCCAGGTGTCCTGGCTTTCGCACTGGATGGCGGCTTGCAGGCTGCGACAGTCTTGCCACAGATCGATCCATTCGCCCAGGCGGTACAGGGCGTTGGAGAACAGCAACGTGTGACGGTCATCCAGCGCTTCGCCTTGGGGTTGCGCGGCGTCGATCTTGTCGCGCAGCACGCGCCAGCGATCCAAGGGCGCTTGTTCGGTGGTGCTTTGGAGCCAGGCATTGGCCTCTTCCAGCAGCGGCGTGAGCTGATCAAGAAACTCAGGCGCACGGTGTTCGATGGCATACACCGCGTCATCCAGCGCGTCGATCACCGGCAGCAGGTGAATCATGCGCCCGCGCAGTTCTTTGGTGTTGCGCACCGTTTGCGGCCGCGCGCCTTCGTGGGGCAACTGGCCGATCATCAACTCAAGGGTGTTGAAGGTGGCGACCATGCCGCCGCGCAGGTTGCTGACTTCTTCCGGGTCGACCTTGCGGCTGAGAAAGCGCTGGCTGTAGACCTGGGCGTCGCTGAACCACTTGGCCACCGAGCCATCGAACACCGGCATCAGGCGCCGTGGCCAGAACATTGCGCCCACCACCGCCGCGACCGCGATGCCAAGGAAGATTTCTTCGGTACGCGCCTCCGCCACATCCCAGACTGCCAAGGGGTTATCCACCACTGGCAGGGCGATCAGCGGCAAGGTATAGCCGGCCAGCATCAGGGCGTAATTATTGGCCGTGCGCAGGTGCATGGAGAGGAACAGCAAGGTACCCGTCCATAACGCGATCACCACCACCAGCAGGTAAGGCGACTGCACGAACATCGGCACGAACAGCACCGCCGCCGCCGCGCCCATGAAAGTGCCGATGGC
Organism: Pseudomonas sp. Root569; assembly: GCF_001427465.1. Taxonomy (NCBI): domain Bacteria; kingdom Pseudomonadati; phylum Pseudomonadota; class Gammaproteobacteria; order Pseudomonadales; family Pseudomonadaceae; genus Pseudomonas; species Pseudomonas sp. Root569. The sequence continues at coordinate 625,122 of NZ_LMGQ01000024.1, forward strand.
GCGGTACAGCGCCTTGGAACTGGTGGGGCCAACAAACGGGCTGGAGACGATATACACCGTGGCCATCGCCCAGTACGGACGCGGCATTTGCATCAGCATGGCGATGTACAGCGCGATCATCGACGCAGCGAATGTACGGACCCCATAGAACCAGTCGCGGGCAGGCGGGAAACCGGTAAAAAATCCGCTCAAGATGACACAGCCTCGGCCGCCTCGAAGGCCCGCAGCACGCGCAATGCGGCTTCCAGATCCGGGGTGGCGATATCCGCCAGGACTTCGTTACGCAGGCGCACCAGTTGCGCCTCCACCGCCTGCACCAGCTCACGGCCACGCTCGGTGAGACTCAGGGCCTTGGCGCGGCGGTCGTGGATGTCTTCGGCGCGGCACACATAGCCGTCGCTGCACAGCCGGTCGAGCAGGCGCACCAGCGACGGGCTCTCCATGCCGGAGGCCTGGGCTACTTTGACCTGGTGCACACCGTCTCCCAGGCGGCCGATCATCAACAACGGCACGGCGCAGGCTTCGGAGATGCCATAGCTCACCAGCGTGGTCTGGCAGATTTTGCGCCAGTTACGGGCGCCCACCACCATGCTGCTGCTGAGGTTCATCTGGAGTTGTTCGAGGGATTGAGGCACTGGATAGTTCGCATACAGTTAGTTTGCTAACTATTAATATGGTGGAGGGATGAGGCGTCGTCAAGTTTTGAAACAATTTCTCGATGGATGGAGCGATTCAGCGGCATCACCGCAGGACGAATGTGGGAGGGGGCTTGCTCCCGATGTGGATGGGTCAGTCACAGATGCGTTTACTGACACGCCCTCATCGGGGGCAAGCCCCCTCCCACATTTGGATCAGCGTCGGATGTGGGGGCTATTTTTCAGCCTGACCCTCCAGGCGACGCTGGGTTTCGCCCATCATGTCCTGGCCATTGCGCAGCGAGACCCATGCGCACGTGATTAGATGATGGAGTTTTGGTTGCCAAGCCTATTGGCCGGTCAGGATTTTTTGCACCAACGCCATACGCTCCAGACCTTAACGACTTCAGAGATAACCACTAGCACAGCCATCAACACCAGGTTGTAGTTAGGAACAAGCTGAGCGCCTACCAGCAACAGCGAAACAGAAGGCACGATAAAAGCCAATCGCAAGGGTGTTTGAAGGTAAGTAACCCACCTCACCTGTTCATGTCCGAGGAAGAGCAGTACGCAGGAGATCAGGATCGAAACTTGCAGCAGCATGGCAATGCCGAGCATGTATAACTGCCCACGACTGTGATCACGCAGCACCCATAAAGCATTTTCAATATCACTTAAATAGGGAATCCTTCCCTCTATTGCGCTTGCTACTGTATACCGAATTAGATAAAGGGCATCCATGGCTCCCCAAAACCAAAAAACATGCATGCGCGTCAGTTTCATGTTGTGTCCAGAACAGGTAGCCAGCACCTGTTAATAACGATCTCCTCACGCTGGCAACTATCGCCCGTTTCTGTTTAGTCGAAAGGAAATTTCCCGATTTCGCGCAGAGCACGCCCCGCCTCCTCCTCAATAAACCCAAACACCTCCTCCGACACGCGGTACTGAAACTGCTTACGCCGATGCTTCGAAAGCTTCCCACCGTTATCCAGGCACATCATCACCAGCTTCGACAACTCACTGCCGCGCACGTCGTAGCGTTGGTTCACGGCCTTGATCACACGGTCGTAGCGGTCGAGGAATTCGGTTTCTTCGCGCAGTTCCACTTCCAGGGCTCGGCGGGCCATTTGCAGGGTGAATTCGACGCAGCGGGTGGCGTCCCAGTAGCGGTAGATCGAGGTGTGGCCGATGAAGTCGAACGCCATGTGGTCGGCGTCCAGCCAGGTGACGTTCCAGAATTCCCGCATGGGTTGGGAGAAGGTCTTGAGTGCCTCCAGGTAGGCTTGCTCTTCATGCTTCATGGCGACGGAGACTGGCAGCAACAAGCCATTTTCCAGTGCGCCGTAGTGGCAAAGCGTCTGGTGAATCAGGAAGCGAGACAGGCGCCCATTACCGTCCATGAACGGGTGCAGGAAGACAAAGCCGAAAGCGGTGACTGCCGCCGCCACCAAAGGATCGACGTCCCGCACGGGCTGGTTGGCGAAGGCCATAAGCTCTTCCATCAGTTCCTGGCAAAGCGCGGGAACTGGCGGCACGTAGCTCACACCGGCAGCGCCGCGCAGCCCGTTGTGCAGATGGTTCTGTTCGTGGCGAAACGCGACGGCTTTGTCAAAGGGATTGGAGACGGTGCTGTTTTGCAGCTCGACCAAGTACTCCTCGGTGAGCAACCGGCCTTCGTGGGCCTGGCGCAGGAGTTGGACGAAGCGGCGGGATTTTTCTTCGCTGGGTTGTTCTTTTTCGATGGCAAATGAATCGCGGGTTTCGTGCAGGTATGCCCACTGGATGGCGCGGTCCATCATTTCGGGAGGGAGGGTGGCCATGAAGGATTTGGCACGAGCCAATACATCAAGCGCCAACAACGCTTCCAGCTCAGGCGTTCGCTCTACGGTGGCGCAATAATGCAAAGAGCCCAAACCATTGAAATCCACTCGCCAACGACTGTTGCGAATGCTCGGACCGGTTACATAGCGCTGGGGATCGAACAAGGGAACAACGCGACCACGAACAGGAAGGGTGTGATCCAGCATTTTCCCGGTAAAGCCTTCCCAAAGAAAACAGGCTTTTCGGATAAACGCACCGTTGGGCGCGCCAGCCAGTGCCGCCAAAAATGGTTCTGGGCCAAGCTGTTCAAACACCTGGGCAAGTATCGCCAGGTTCACGCCTTCATGCTTAAGCGCAAACAGCACATGTTCAAACAGCGCATGTTGGGCAGGCGCCACAGAATGGGGCACCGCCAGGCAGTCACCGATCAGGGTAATCCTGGTCACCGGCTTGATCATCGCAGCGCGCAACGGTGCGATAACCTTTAGATCCAGCGCCTCACACAGATGAGCGTATCCGACTGTTGGCATGGCGAGCTTTTCCAGAAAAAATTCACTTAAGCGATTAAAGCCCAGTTTTTTTTACCGCTCACCATTTTTTTTTACATGCTGGCCTTTATTGGGATATTTTTTTACACCCGTCGTCCACCCCGCAACATCAGATTCAACTCATCCACCACCTCCGCCCAATCCGCATCTTCCAGAATCTCCTCGCGCAAAAATGCCTTTTGGGCGTCGCTCCAAAAAAAAGCATCGGCGAGTTTCAAATCTGGCTTGAGCGGCGAATGAGAGGCGACAAATTGCTCAATGCTGACCGGGTCATTCGGCAACCCAAGCTGTTTGAACAACGACGGCAAGCTATGCACTGGCGATTCCATGATGAGCTCCTGATAGAGAAGGGTTAATCGAGTCTAGCGGCAACCCTCAGGTTGCGGCGCCGGCACGTTGCACAACACGAACAGACGCGCCCGTGCGCCACCGCCGTCCTGGCGACTGAGCTCGCGCCAACCTTCGGGGAGCGGGGCGAAGTCGTCCGGTGCTTCATTGCTGCTGATCAGCCATACGCGCCGGGTATTGGCCGGTAATGCCGATAAAGAATCCAGATAGATGCGCCCGCCATCCTGATCTACCAGGGTGCCGAAGCCGTAGGCATTTGGCCGGGTCGACGTGCCGTCGGGCTTGGGCGGGGTGTAGAGCTGCAACTGGGCGTCAGTTTCGTCGTAGTACACGTAGCTCAGATACCACATCATGTCGCTGAGGACGATGCGGTCGTCTTCCTGGTAATTGCGATTGACGAACTCCACCGGCACGTTGAATTGGTCGTGCTCATCCACCTCGAAGTTGTTCTTCAGGCCCAGCAGTTCCATGCCCACAAACAGCACCCACAGCGCTGCGCCCAGCCATGACAAGCGTGACGGCAAGCGGTCGATGGCAAGCGCCAGGACCATCGGCAAACCCAGGGCATACACCGTGAGGTAGCGCTCGATAAAGACCGGCGAGATAAACGACACGCCATACACCAACAGCAACGGCAACAAGAAAAACAACGCCAGCAAACGAGCTCCCGGGTGGCGCCAAGCCGTCATCCACACCACCGCAATCAGCAGCAGCGGAAATATCCAGAACAGCGGCGTCCACAAATCATCGCCTTCATCCTGCAACACGAACTGCCAGATCATCGAGGGCACAGACAGCAGGTTGACCGGCTCTTCCCAGCCGATGTCGCCGCCCACCTTGAGCTGGTCGACATGCTGCACCAGGTCCAACAGGTTCGGTAGCCAAGGCAGGTACAACAACACGATCACCACGTTGGCCGCCCACCATGCAGGCCGCGTTATCAAACGTTGGCCTGGCGCCTGCATCCCCAGATAAGCCCAATGCACCAGCACGCACAGCGCGGTGAAGTAATGCGTGTAGAAACCGGCACTCATCAACAGCACATACACAGCCAAATAACGCGCGCGTTCAGGCTGTCTCGCCCAGTACACCAGCGCCAGCGTGGCGCCCAGTAGCCACACGCCCAGCAGCGAATACATGCGCACTTCCTGGCTGTAGCGCACCGCCGTCGGCAACAGCGCCAGCAGGATGCCCGCCAGCACCGCCGTGCGCCGGGTGGACAGTTGCCGCGTCAGCCAGATGCCCAAGCCAACCACGGCTACGCCCGGCAGCGCGCTCATGCTGCGAATGGACCCGATGCTGTCGCCGAACACTTCGATCCAGCCGCGCAGCAGGAAGAAATACAGCGGCGGATGCACATCATGGGCCGCGTGAAACCACAGGTCGGCCACGGCGTATTCACTGAGCAACAGGCTCGACCCTTCATCGCCCCAGATCGCCGCCGAGGTGAGGTGATAAAACCGCAGGGCCATGGCCAGCGCCAGGATCGGTACCCACCAGAGACGGCTGAGTCGACCAGCACTTTGCCAGGTCAGGCGCTGCAAGGCTGGCAGCGCTCCGGCTTTTTCGTTTTGCTCAACCACAGACCGACGCACTTCAATACCCCTGGCATTAGCTCGCTTGCCTGAGCGCAAACACCGCCACTCTAGGACAAAAGCCCAGGCTTCGCCGCTGGAATCGGACAAATCGGTATTTTGCGTAGGACCTCACCGAAGCACAGCTCAGAACAGGCTATTATTGGGGCCCTCCAAGGACTCAGGATCAAGGACACGTCATGCGCATCGGTTTTTTGTCACCTCTGGCACTGGCTCTGCTGGCCGGTATTTCCCTACAGGCTCAGGCCAGCTCCGACGATTCATGCTACCCCGACTGGCGTGTCTCGCGTGACAGCCTCGAACCTTGCAGCAACCAGCCCTTTCTCAGCCCGGGCAACGACAGCCGGGTCAACCTGCGCCTGTTGCTGGCCGACAAAAAAGCCGCGCCGCTGACGCCCAATGCCTTGGGCGAAGACGATTTGGCCCAGGGTTTCGGACCGGTGCCGTTTCCGGTGTATCGCCTGGTGCCGGTGCCGGCCGCGAATGATGAGCCCGATAACAAAGCGGACGATTCACGCACGGCCGAACTCGACACCCTGCTCCAACCGCTGGGCATCAAGCGCGAGGAATACAAGACTGCCGGTGAAGCGTTCCTGAATGGCGAAGGCAGCCGCTGCCGCAGCAACAGCGATGACAGCGCCACAGCGTTTATCAGTCAGGTGATCAAAGCCGATATGCCGCCAGCCGAGCGCGACGTGCTGGTGAAAGCGCGGTTGCAGTTGCTGACCACCTGTGACTTCACAGGCCAGGTGGTGGACGCGCAGTTGACGCCCTCGGCCAATGCCCAGCTGTTTCGCACCTACCTGCAGGCCGCCGCCGATTTCTACGGCGGTCGCTTCGTTTACGCCGAACGCGGTTTCGCCGCCGCCGCGACCAGCGATCTGCCTTGGCTGAAAGAGACCGCGCTGTACATGACCGCACGCACCTCGTTGAACCGGGCCCAGGCCGAAGCCTTCGATGAGTACGGTATGCCGCAACGCGAGCATGTGGATAAGTCTGCCTTGAGCGACGCCGAAGAAGGCTTTCTCGGTTACCTGAAACATTATCCACAAGGCGATTACGTTGCGTCCGCCCGTGGCCTGCTGCGCCGCGTGCATTGGCTGGCGAACGACGACGCCAAGCTCGCCGAAGACTTCACCTGGCAATTCACCGAGGCCACTGACGCCCAGCGTAACGTGAGCGTCGACGAGTTGGTCGAAGAAGCCGACCTCAAGTTGCTCATGGTCGGCAACAAGTCGGCAAACAGCCCGATGCTGCAGGTGGTCAGCGACCTGATGGCGATGCGTGCTCATACGCCGCCGCTCCTGAGCCGAGAAGACCTCGATAAGCAAAAGAGCACCTTCGCCAACGAGCCGGCCTTGTTCGACTACTTGCAAGCGGCGTATGCCCTGTACGTCGAGCATCAGCCTGACAACGCCTTGAAGCATCTGCCCGACAGCGTGCCGTCGAGCCTCGACTATTTCGCCTTCAGCCAGCAGACCCTGCGCGCCCTGGCCCTGGAAGCCAAGCAAGACTGGCAAGGCGCCGAAGCGCTGTGGCTGCAATTGCTGCCCCTGGCAAAGCAGCCGTTGCAACGCGACCAGCTGGAGCTGGCCCTGGCGATGAACTATGAGCGCAGCGGCCAACTGGCCAAGGTGTTCGCAACCGATTCGCCGATCAGCGCCAAGCAAGTGCGCTACATCCTGCTGCGCAACGTCGCCGGGCCCGACCTGCTGCGCCAGCAGATCGCCAAGGCCAGCGACTCGACCGAGCGCCAGAGTGCGCAATTCGTGCTGCTCTATAAAGACCTGCTGCACGGCCAGTACGCCACCTTTGCCGATGACCTCAAGCAAGCCTCGCTCGCTGACGACAAGCTGGGCACCAGCCTGGGCTACACCTACACCAGCGGCCAGTCCTTGAAGCTGTTCCAGTGGAACGGTGACAAAGCCGAATCCGGCTACGCCTGCCCAAGCATCGCGCAAACCGCCGCGACCTTGCAGGATGAGGCCAAAAACCCCCACGCCTTGAACTGCTTCGGTGAGTTCATCCTGCGCAACGGCCTGGACGGCATGCCCCTGGAACACCCCCGCGCCGCCGGCAGCCTGGGCAGCACCGAATCGCAGTTCAAGGGTGAAACCTTCTCGCGCCTGGACGGCTACAAACAGGTGATCGCCAATGCCAAGGCGCCGAAAACCGACAAGGCCTATGCACTGTTCCGCGCCATCAATTGCTACGCGCCGGCCGGCTACAACAGCTGCGGTGGCGAAGACGTCGCGCCCGCGGTACGCAAAGCCTGGTTCCGCCAGCTCAAGACCGGTTTCGCCGACACCCAGTGGGGCAAATCGCTGCAGTACTACTGGTGAAGTCGCTGTGGCTGGGTTTGCTGTTGCTGGCAGGCCCGGCTTTCGGTGCGGTCGACGCCCGCGACTATGACGCTTTCTGGCTGTGGAGTGGTGTCACGCCCCAGCCGGTGATCAAGCAGGCCCGGACACTGTACATCCTCCAGGGCCAGATCAACTCTACTCGCCGCGCGCCGCAACGCGGCGTGCAACTGATCGCCCAGGGCATCAGCGTACCGCGCATTACCCAAGGCGAAATCTGGGTGGTCTACCGCGCCCACACCTTGCACTGGCCGGAACAGGTCTACACCCAACTGCTCGGTCAGGTGCAACGCTGGCGTGACGCTGGCAACCCTGTGGTTGGCATCCAGATCGACTTCGACGCCCGCACCCAATACCTGCACGAATATGCCGATTTTCTGCGCGACCTGCGCCAGCGCCTGCCTGCCGACCTGCGGTTGAGCATCACCGGCCTGATGGACTGGAGCAGCAACGCCGACCCGGCCGCCATCGCCCAGCTCAAAGGCGTAGTGGATGAAGTGGTGGTGCAGACGTATCAGGGCCGTCACAGCATCCCGGATTACGCCGCGTATTTGCCGCGGATGAACCGAATGGGAGTTCCGTTCAAGATCGGTTTGATTCAGGGTGGGGAGTGGCAAGAGCCGGGGTATCTGCGGGGTAATGAGTGGTTTCGCGGGTATGTGGTGTTTTTGCAGAACCCTTGAGGCTTCCAACCCTGCAAAAAACCGGGCATAGAGCCTAATGCCCTCTGTAGGAGCTAGCTTGCTCGCGAAAAACGTCAACGATAACGCGTGTTTCCTGATTGAACGCGGCGCCTGTGAGTTGTTCGCGAGCAAGCTAGCTCCTACAAAAAGCCTTAGCATCGAGCCGATTTTTTGCAGGTGGCCTTAGAGACTTGGATGATATAAGTTACCTCTACTGCTTTAAAGGGTGATATATCATGCAAGAAACAGCCAAGCCATACCCCCACAAAGGGTATATCTCAGAGAGAAGCGCTGAACTGATGAGAGGTATCGGGAACGGTATCGAAATAGCCCGCATTCGTCGCCGTTTGAAAATCTCGACCATATGCAGCCGGGCGGGCATTACACGACAGACGTATCAGCGGCTGAGACAGGGCGAGGCCGGCGTATCCCTCGGCGTGCTGATGAATGTGCTTAGCGCGATGGACCTGGAAGAAGGTATGGCGAGCATTGCGTCACCAGAACTTGACCAGGTTGGGATTACCATGAGCCTCGCCCGTGAGCCCGACCGAATTCGCACAGAAGGGGAACCTGATGTCTCGGAAGCCGATTGGTAACGCATTCGTTTTTTCAGCTCACTCAGTCGGTGATCCGGTCCCTGTTGGTGAGGTGGCCATGCACGCAAGCGGATTCGTTTTTCGCTACGCCAACAGCTGGCTTGCGCGCCCCAAAGCATTTGCGATTGACCCGCTTAGCCTGCCACTGACCCCTAACCAGTATTCCTCGACACGCATGTTTGGTGTGCTCGACGACGCAACGCCCGACAATTGGGGTCGGCGTGCTCTACTGGCGACCCACAAACAGCATCCACAAAACGAAGTTGAATGGCTCCTTGCTTCGCGGGGTGCGGGAGTGGGCTGCCTGCTGTTCAGTGCGTCAAGAAACCTGTTGCCGACTCTGCACCAACCGCCGCGATTTGAAGACCTTGAGAAAATCATGGTGGGCCTTGATCAGGTCGAAAAAGGTAATGTCGACCTGCCTGCGGAAATCGCACGACTATTCGAATTCGGCAGTTCCATGGGCGGCGCCAGGCCGAAGGTCACCGTGACTCACGAAGGTAAGGAATGGATTGCTAAATTCGGCCGTAGCGACGATGTTTTCGATCAACCACGTGCTGAATTCGCCAGCCTTCAAATGGCGGATGCGGCAGGTCTACCCGCAGCCGGGCACAAGTTGGTAGAGGTCGCCGGTAAACCGGTTTTGATGGTCGAGCGTTTTGACCGGCATGAGGGGGCTGGGCGCGAGCACTATGTCAGCTGCAATTCGTTGATCAGCACTGAGAAGCCGCGAATGCGCGTTGACGCGGTTGAGAGTGCCGTTTCCTATTCCAGGATCGCCGACGTGTTGAAGAAGGTCTGCGACGATGCCACCTTTGACATGCGTGAGCTTTACAAGCGTATGGCCTTCAATGTGCTGATCGGCAATAGCGACGACCACCTGAAACAAACCGGGGTTCTGCTGACCAGCGCCTCGGGCTATTCCCTTGCGCCAGTATTTGACGTGTTGCCCCACCCCACGCAACTAGGCTTGCAGGCGTTGATCATCGGGAATGAGGGCAGGGTATCGTCTGTCAGCAATTTGCTGAGTACGCCTGAACGCTTTGGGTTGGGGGCGGATGAAGCAAGATCCATCGTCACGGATATGTATGCCGTCGTGCGAGAAGCCTCCGGCTTTTTCGAAGCGGCAGGCTGTAGCGGTGCCGATGTGCGCATGCTTTCCAATGTGTGTACACGATTTGCAGCGGACCTGGTGTAGGGTCAAAGATCTCGGGCGGCAACAGAGCGCACCCTTGACGGGTGCGCACCGCGGCAAATATCACGTAAACGCTTAGTTACCAATCGTACGTCAGGCTCGATACCACCGTGCGCCCTTCCCCGTAGTAGCAATCCAGATTACTGGTGCACTGCGAGACGTAGGTCTTGTTGGTGAGGTTCTGCACGTTCATCGCCAGTTTCACGCCTTTGAGCTTGAGCGGCGAGGCGCCCAGGTCGTAGCGCAGGCTCGCATCGTAGACGCTGTAGGACGGCACGTTGAAGGCGCCTTCGTAGTAGTCGCCCAGGCTTTGACGGGCATAGCGCACGCCGAGGCCCGCACCCAGGCCGGCCAGCGGTGTGTCACCCAACACGGTGTAGTTGACCCACATCGAGGCGGTGAGCGGGGAAATGCCGGCCGGGTGGCGACCTTGGCGGCCGTCGTTGTCCTTGGTGTACTTGATGTCATTGCGCGACGCCGAGGCAACCACTTCCCAGGCGTCACTCAAGACGGCCTTGGCTTCCAGTTCAACACCCCGCGAGCGCATCGCACCGCTTTGGGTACTGAAGGTGGTGTCTACCGGGTTGGTGGTCAGCACATTGTCCTGGTCCAGTTGGTAAACAGAGGCTTGGATAAAACTCTTTTGGCCAGGTGGCTGGTACTTCACGCCGACTTCGTATTGTTTGCCGGTGGACGGCTCAAACGGTTTCCGGTTCGCATCGGTGCCGGCCAGCGGCAAGAAGGACTCTGAATAGCTGACGAAGGGCGATACGCCGTTATCGAACAGATACACCAGGCCAGCACGGCCAGTGAAGGCCTGGTCTTTACTGGCGAAGCGCGTGTCCTGGATCGGTTCTTTGTTCACCACATTGGCCCAGTCATAGCGGCCACCGAGTACCAGCACCCATTTATCCAGCTTGATCTGGTCCTGCAGGTACAGGCCGGTCTGGGTGATCGTGCGGTCCCAGCGGTACGGTTGGCCGAAATTCAGGCGCTGGCCGTACACCGGCTTGAACAGGTCGATAACCGGTGGGTTACGGTCATACAAGCCATGAAACTGCGAGTTGGAATGGTAGTAGTCCAGGCCAGCGATGAAGGTATGGGACAACGCGCCCGTGTCGAATTCAGCCTGGGCGATGCTGTCCACGCCGAACACTTTATTGGTCTGCGACCAGTCCACCCCGAAGCGCTGCAGATAGCGTTGGTCCTGCACCCCAGTATTTGGGTTGGCGACAAAGCGGTAGCCGTGCAACGGCGCGGTGTAGCGGTCGTCGACCTCGGCGTAGCGCGCGTTTTGCTTGAGGGTCCAGACGTCGTTGAGGCGATGGGAAAGCTCGTAGCCCAACACGTATTGCTCGCGGTTGTATTGGTTGACGCCCGGCTCGCCGATAAACACATCGCGCTTGATCTTGCCGTTGGGGTTGTCCCACAGCGTGCCAGACGCCGGCAAGCCTTGGGCTTCGGGCACGCCTTTGTCTTTCTGGTACTGGGCGAACAGGGTCAGGCTGGTGTCGTCGTTGGGCCGCCAGGTGAGGCTGGGGGCGATGAACTGGCGCTTGTTTTCGACGTAGTTGATTTCGTCTTGCGCGTCGTTGGCCAGCCCGGTCAGGCGGTAGAGCAACTGCCCCTCCTCGTCCAGCGGGCCGCTCAGGTCGATGGCCGCGCTTTTGTGTTCGTAGGTGCCAGCTTCCAACACCACTTGATGTATCGGGGTTTCGCTGGGGCGCTTGCTGACCATATTGACGATACCGCCCGGCTGGTTCTGGCCGTAAAGCACGGACGCCGGCCCCTTGAGCACTTCGATGCGCTCCAGGGAATACGGCTCGATCTGCAACGCGCCCCCGGTGCTGCCTCCGCCGTAAGGCAAGTGCAAGCCGTCCAGATATAGCGGTGTGGGCGAGAAACCCCGGGAGGTCGGTTCGTCGAACAACTTGACCCGGTCTGCAAAGCCGCCGGCACTCATGCCGGGTGTGTAAAGCAACGCCTGGGTGACACTCTGGGCGCCACGTGCCTTGATCTCGGCGGCGGTGATCACGTTGATCGTCTGGGGGATTTCCACCAGCGCCGAGTCGGTCTTGCTGCCGGAGGCGCTGCGCTTGGCGACAATGCCGTCCACCGGGCCCCAGGCGCTTTCCTGCTCCTGCCGGCCACTGATCTGGGTCGCGTCCAATTGCAAGGCCCCGCCACCGGAAATGGCCTGCAATGCCCAACTGCCCTGGGACTGCACTGCCACCAGACCGCTGCCCGCCAGCAAGCGCTCCAACCCCGCGCCTATGCCGTAACGTCCTTTCAGGCCCGCGCTGCGCTTGCCTTCGGTGAGTGTCGCGTCAACCGACAACAGAATGCCCGAGGCACTGGCGAAACGGTTCAACGCCTGGTCGAGGCTGCCCGCAGGAATGTCAAAGGTGCGCAGCGCCTCGGTGCTTTCTTCGGCTTGAGCCATGTTCGGCAGCACCGGCGCGGTTGCCAGCAGGCCAGCAAACAAGCCACGACGCAGAGCGCGGGCCAAGGGTTGGATTGGGTGGTGCGACATTGCAGGACTCCCCGTGAGAACGCTTCTTGATTGGCTTTCAAGAGGTATCCCGCACGGCGTGCAGAAACCGACAAGCGCCGGCGATATTTTTTTCAGGCCCGCGCCTTTATCGTCACCCAGTAACGCGTCACAGCCTGGACCTGCACCGGCAATGAACGCTCCAGGGCCGCCAGGATCGCGTCGGTATCGTTGAGGGGGAACACACCCGTCAATAACAGGCCCGACACGGCTTGATCACAGCGCAACAGACCCTGGCGATAGCGACTCAACTGGGCCACGAACTCACCCAGCGGCTGGCGCTCGGCGACCAGGCGGTGCTTGGTCCAACTGCTGGCATTGGCGTTCACCGCCGGCAGCGCAGCGCTTTGGTGTGCGTTGAACCACAGGCTTTCACCGGCATTCATATGCACCGCCATGCCATGCAGCGGCGTAACCCGCAGGCGGCCTTCGTAGAGGTCGACGCGGCTGGCGTCGGGCAGTTCGCGCACGGCAAAGCGTGTGCCCAAGGCCTGCACATCACCGGCAGGCGTTTCAACGATCAACGGGCGGGAGGGATCGTGGCCGCTGGTCAGCAGGACTTCGCCACGGATCAAGCGGATACGCCGTTCGGTGGCGCTGAAACGCAGGTCCACGGCGCTGTCGCTGTTGAGGTCCAGTAACGTGCCGTCGCTCAACGTGACGTGGCGAATTTCGCCCGTGGCCGTGCGGTGCTCGGCGAAGGCGGCCTGCCAGGGTTCGCTGCGCTGGACCAGATAACTGCTGCCCCCGGCCACCAACAGCAAACCGAGCAACTTCAGCGCGGCGCGGCGCTGGGTATCCGGGGTGTCGCGCAATACGGCGCGAGCGCTGTCGGCGGGCACGCCGCCAAGGGTGTGTTGCAACTGCTGCAAGCGCTGCCAGGCGCGGCGGTGTTCCGGATCGGCCGCCTGCCATTGGGCAAATGCCTGGCGTTGTTCCCCTTGCAGTTCGCCGCCCCATTGCAGCATCAGCCACTCGCTGGCTTGCTCGACAATCGCCGGCGCGATGGGCGCATCGTGATTCATTCTTCGTAGACCGCCTGGTAACAGGCGACGATGGCGCGGGTCATGTACTTCTGCACCGAGCTGACGGTGACGCCCAGGCGCTCGGCGATCTGCGCGTAGCTCAAGCCTTCAAACTGCGAGAGCAAAAATGCACGGCGCACCTTATCGGGCATGCGGTCGAGCATGGCATCGATCTGCATCAGGGTTTCGAGGATCAGTGCACGGGTTTCCAGGGACGGCGACTCGGGCTCGGGCAGGTGCGCGATGCTTTCCAGGTAGGCGCGCTCGATACGCAAGCGCCGCCATTGATCGATCACCAGGTTGCGCGCGATTTGTGCCAGGTAGCTGCGACTTTCCTTGTCGCCTGGGAAACGCCCGGACACTAACAGGCGCAGGAAAGTGTCGTGTGCCACGTCGGCAGCATGCTCGCGGTCGCCCAGGCGTTTGGGCAACCAGCCTTGCAGCCAGCCGTGGTGGTCGCGGTACAGGATGTGAAGCTGTTGCTGGCCGTCCGTCGCGATGCTCATGAAAAGCTCAGTCACGTTATTGAGAGCAATTATCATTACATCTTATTTCGCAACTGACAAAACTCTTTGTTGCTCAGCTCCCGGCTGTCTGCAACGGATACACCGACTCCCAACCTCCTCCCAACGCCTTGTACAAGCCGACCATGGCCAAGGACACGCTGGTAGAGCTTTCAACCCACTGCTCCTGGGTCGCCAGCAGCGCACTTTGCACCGTGAGGACGTTGACGAAATCCACCACACCTTCGACGTACTGATGTTGCGCAGTAGCAAGGGCGATCTGGTTCTGGCGCACGGCTTCGGCGAGGCTGTCGCGGCGTAGTTGGCTGGCGTTGTAGCGGGTCAGTTGGTCGTCGATTTCATGCCAGGCGCGCAGCACGGTTTGCTGGTAGGCAAGGGCCGCTTCCTGTTGCTGGGCTTCGCGCAAATCCACCATGCCTTGCAGGCGCCCACCGTTGAACAGTGGCAGGCTTAATTGCGGGCCGAGGGCAAATGCGCGGGAGCCCCAGGAGCCGAAGTCCGACAGTTGCATGGCTTGGGAGCCGAGGCTGCCGGACAGGGTGATGCGCGGGTAAAAGTCGCCCTTGGCCACGCCGATGCTGGCAGTGGCGGCGTGCAAGCGCGCTTCTGCCTGGCGGATGTCGGGACGGCGTTCGGCCAGCTCCGAGGGCAGGCCAATGGCGACCTGACGCTGGGTTTGCGGCACGGCGGCGTCCTTGGACAGCTGTGCGTGCAGGGCCTGGGGCGGCTCGCCCATCAGCAGGCTCAGGGCGTTGATCAGTTGGTCCTGGCGCTGTTGCAAGTCCGGCAGGCGCGCTTCGATGGCCGCGACTTGGGCGGCGGCTTCGGCCACGTCGAGGTCGGTCGCTACGCCATCAGCCAGGCGCAGTTGCGAAAGCTTGAGGCTGTGACGGGCCACGTCGAGGTTTTGCTCGGTAACGGCACGGGTGTTCTGCACGCCGCGCAGTTGGATGTAGTCCTGGGCAGTCTCGGCCAGTACCGACAACAACACGGCGCGGCGGTCGTTTTCGGCGACCTCCAGGGTGGCGTCGGCTGCTTCGGTTTCACGCTTGACCCGGCCCCAGAAGTCCAGTTCCCATGAGGCCGAGAAGCCCATGTCCCATTGGTTGAAAGCCGAGCGACCGTTCTCGCCGGAGGGATCGTTCAAGCCTTTGCCGCTGTTGCGCTTGCGCTGGTAACCGCCACCGGCATCGACGTTGGGGTAGCGTTCGGCGGTGGTCACTTGGCGTACGGCGCGACTTTGTTGCAGGCGGCTGCTGGCCAGTTTCAGGTCGAGGTTATCGCTGAGGGCGCGGCGCGTGAGTGCTGAAAGTTGCTCGTCGTGGAATACGTCCCACCAGCGCTCCTGCAAGGGGTCACTGACGGCGCGGCTTGCGGCTTGGCGACCCTGGGGCTCGCTCCACTGGCTGACCTGTGGACCTTGGGGCCGTTGGAAATCCGGGCCGACGGTGCAGGCGCTCAGGCTGATGAGGCTCAAGGTGAGCCAGGCGACGTGTTTCATTGCTGGGCCACCTCACGCTGTTGCGCGGCCGGCCGGGTATCGACGCTGGCTTCCACCGACATGCCGACGCGCAAACGCTCGGTCAGTGGCTGGTTTGGCTCAAGCACGATCTTCACCGGAATACGCTGCACTACCTTGGTGAAGTTGCCGGTGGCATTGTCCGGCTTGACCGAGGCAAAGGTCACGCCCGTGGCCGGCGCCAGGCTTTCCAGGTGGCCCTTGAGCAACTCGCCGTCGAGGCTGTCGACGCTGACCTGCACGGCCTGGCCGGCATGCATATGGGACAGTTGGGTCTCCTGGAAATTGGCCACCACATAGGCTTCGGCAAGCGGCACGACCGCGAGGATCTTGCTGCCCGGTGTCACATAGGCGCCGACTCGCACGGCGCGCTCGCCGACCATGCCATCCACCGGCGCGACGATGCGCGTGTAGGACAGCTGATAACTGGCCATTTCCAACGCCGCCTGGGCGCGCTTGAGCCCACCTTCTGCGGCGTCACGCTGGGCGGTGAGGATCTCCACCTGCTTGCGCTCGGCCGCCAGCACCGCAGTGGATTTGGCCAGACGCGCGGTGGCCTGGTCGATGCGGGTCTTGGCTTGCTGGGCGTTCTGCACGGTGCCCGCGCCGACGCCGGCGAGGTGGTTGTAGCGATTCAGTTCATGTTCAGCGAAGGCCACTTCGGCGCGGTCAGCAGCCACCGTGGCCTGGGCCTGGGCGATCACCGAGCTTTGGCGCTCCAGGGTCGCGGTGGCGTTTTTCAGTTGGGCCTGGGCCACTAGCGTATCGGCGTCGGCAGCCTGGGCGGCGGCGCGAAAGTCGCGGTCGTCGATCAACGCCAACAGCTGGCCGGCCTTGACGCGCTGGTTGTCTTCCACCAACACCTCCTTGATAAAGCCGGCCACCCGCGGCGCGACCAGGGTGAAATCAGCGGCGACGAAAGCGTCGTTGGTAGTCTGGCGCTTGCTGCCCAGCACTCCCGGCGCGACCAGGTAAACCAGTACGCCGACGGCAAATACAGCAATAACGGCGACGGCAATTTTGTCTTTGCGTTTCATGGAAAGTCCTTGTGGTCAGGTCGGAGCGCGAGGCGGATAGATCCGCGTGGGCATCCAGAAAATCAGCAGGATCAACGCCATCGCGACACCGGCCATGACGACGTAAAGATCCGAAGAGGTCAGCACCACGGTCTGCTCGTGCAAGCGGTGGGCGAGGCCCTGCGCCTGCGTGTCGGCCAGGGGCGAGTTGCCGAGGCGGTCCACCAACATGGTTGAATGGAAATGCCCGCGCTGGGTGGTCAATGTATCCAGCACCGCGGTGGCGATCACAGCGGCCAGGCCCTTGACGGTATTGAACCAGGCCGAGGCGAACGGCCCTTCGATGGGTTGAATGCTGCCGGTGGACAGCATCAGCAGCGGCAACACGGCCATCGGCTGGCCGAAAATCTGCAGTAGGTACCAGCCATAAAAATCATCGCGGATCCACGCCGAGGTCAGGTGTGAACTGCCGATGCAGCACACCACCAACATGCCCAGGCCGATCCCCAGCACCCAGCGGCAATCGACCCAGCGCAGGTTGCACAGCGCCGCCACCAGCGGCAACGCAATCAACTGCGGCAGCGCCATCAGCAGCATCACCGGCGCGGTTTGCAGCGGCCGGTAGCCCTGGACCTGGGCGAGAAAACTCGACGGGATGATGATCACCGAAGTCAGCACCATCAACACGCCGGCCAGCACGATCAGGGCAAAGGCCAGGTTGCGCAAGCCGAGCATCTGCAATTTGAAGAAGGGTATTGGCTGCGACCATTCGTTGAGCAGGAACAACATCAGCAACACGGTACCGCCGCACAACAGGAAGGTGATCAGGCCCGACTCGAACCAGTCCAGCCGATTGCCTTGCAACAGGCCGATCACCAGCATGCAGATCGCCGGGAACCCTAGCAGCAGGCCGCGCCAGTTGAACTGCTTGAAGCGCTCCAGGCGCAACGGGTCTTGCGGCAAGCCGTAAGCCACGGCGGCCATGGCCAGCAGGCAGGGCGCGACTATCTGCCAGAATGCCCATTGCCAGCCGACGTATTCGGTCCACAACGCCGCCAGCGGCGTACCCAGGCTCGGGCCGAAGGTGGCGGTCAGGGCGTAGCCGGCCAGGCCATACAGCTTGACGTTGGCCGGCAGGAAACGCAGCGCCACGGTCATCAGCATCGGCGGTAGCGCGCCACCGGCCAAACCTTGCACGGTGCGTAGCAGCAGCAGGCTTTCGTAGTTCGGCGCGAACGGGCAGAGAATACCCAGCACGGTGAACAAACCGATGGCGCACAGCGTGAAACGGCGCAGCGAAAACGTCACCGAACACCAGGGCGCAAAGGCCATGGCCGCCACGGACGTCGCCGTGTAGGCCGCGACCAGCCAGGTACCTTCGTCAAAACCGATA
Organism: Pseudomonas sp. Root569; assembly: GCF_001427465.1. Classification (NCBI taxonomy): domain Bacteria; kingdom Pseudomonadati; phylum Pseudomonadota; class Gammaproteobacteria; order Pseudomonadales; family Pseudomonadaceae; genus Pseudomonas; species Pseudomonas sp. Root569. The sequence continues at coordinate 642,931 of NZ_LMGQ01000024.1, forward strand.
TACAGCGCACCGCGGATATCGGCGAGGGCGACCTTGGTGACCATCTCGTTGAGACCGGACACCAGCACCGCCAGCAGCACGCCGACCAGGCCGATGATGATGCGTGGGCCGAACATGGGTGGGCTTGGAGCAACAGGTTGGGCTGCGGCCTGGAAAGCGGGGGCAGCGAGGGATGTCATGAACAGGTAACTCGGAATGATAAATACCTGAGCAGTTTAATCAGGCTATACCCTGCAAAAAAGTTACTTATCGGAAGCTTATAAGTGCGCCAGACGCAATCCATATATGGGAGGGGGCTTGCTCCCGATGGCAGTATGACAGCCACCTGATGTGAAGCTGATACACCGCCATCGGGAGCAAGCCCCCTCCCACATTTGATTGTGCATGGCTTGAGGTTTTTAGTTGGGTTGAGCTTCCAGCCAGGTGGCGTGGCAACTCTCGCGCATCGTCTCGCGCAGCCATTTGTGCGCCGGGTCTTTGTCGAAGCGTGGGTGCCAGGACTGGGCCAATACCAGGGTCGGCAAGGAGATCGGCAACGGGAAGGCGCGCAGTGGCAGATTCAGGCGTTTGGCGCTCAGCAGCGCTTCCTTGGGCACCGGCATGATCAGGTCGGATTCCGGCAACATGAACATCGCTCCGTGGAAACCCGGCGCGATCATCGCCACACGGCGCTCCAGGCCCTGCTCATTCAGCGCGGTGTCGATCGGCCCACGGGCAATGCCACGCCGTGAAATGCTGATGTGGGAATAGCTGGCAAAGCGTGCGGCGGTGATTTCTTCGTCGAACAGCGGGTGGTCTTGCCGCGCCAGGCCGACAAAGGTGGTGGAAAACAGGTTCTGCACCTTCACTTCCGGGCTGGCCGGCATGGTGTTGCTCACCCGCAGATCCAGGCGCCCTTCGCGCAGGGCTTCGTCGTCGGTGTCGCCTTCAGGTACGAAACGCAGCTCACAAAAGGGGGCCACGCGCTCCATGGTGTCGAACAGCCGACCGCCATACACGCCGATGAAGAAGTCATTGGCGCGTACGCTGAAGCGACGGCGCAAGGTGCTCAAGTCCACTTGATCGGCCGAGCGAAACAGCAACGCCGCCTGCTCCACCACGTTGCGCACCTGGCCTTGCAGCTCCAGGGCCTTGGGGGTCGGCACCAGGCCCCGACCAGCACGCACCAGGATCGGGTCACCTACAGCTTCGCGGATACGTGTGAGAGTGCGGCTCATGGCCGCCGGGCTTAGATTCATCCGCCGCGCAGCGCCGACCACGCTGCCCTCATCGAGCAAGGCGTCGAGGGCGACCAGCAGGTTCATGTCGGGTAGTTGCATGCCAAGCACTCGTGAGCAATTGAGAGTGAACTGGGCGCAATCCTAGCAGGCTTTACCGGTTCAGAAAGGCGCATCCCCCTGGATAGTGGTGCGGTACAACTTGCGGCGCAGATGGCTCGGGCAACCGGCGGCCAAATGGATCAGCGAGCGGTTGTCCCAGAACACCAGGTCGTGAGGCTGCCACTGGTGGCGGTAGATGTTTTCCGGCCGCACGCTGTGGGCGTAGAGCTGGGCCAGCAGGTCGCGGCTCTCGTCATCGGGCAGGCCGACGATGCGGGTGGTAAAGCCTTCGCTGACGAACAGCGCCTGGCGGCCGTTTTCCGGGTGGGTGCGCACGATGGGGTGCACCACTTCGGCGACCTGGGCGAGTTGTTCGGGGGTCAGGGTCGGGCGCCAGTTGCCTTCGAATTTGGCTTCGCTGTAGCGCGCCGTGTAGGAATGCGTGGCACTGCGACCTTGCACGGCGTTGCGCAGGTGCTCGGGCAGTTGCTCCCAGGCTTTGTGCATGTCGGCGAACAGGGTGTCGCCACCTTCGGCGGGCAGTTCCTGGGCGTGGAGCATCGAGCCCAGGCTGGGCAGTTCCTTATAGGACAGGTCCGAGTGCCAGAACTTGCCTGCATCGCCAAGGCCCAGGGGTTGGCCGTTCTCGATGATGTTGGAGACGATCAGGATTTCCGGGTGGTTGGCCAGCAGGAACTGTTTGAGTACGTGGATTTGCAGCACGCCGAAACGGCGGCTGAAGGCGATCTGTTGTGCGGGGGTGATGCGCTGGTTGCGGAATACCACGACGTGGTGGTCGAGGTGCGCGCGGTGGATACGGGCAAAGTCCTGGTCGTTGACCGGGCGGGACAAGTCCAGGCCGATGACCTCGGCGCCGACGCTGCCGGGGAAGGGGCGGATGTTGAAGGTTTGGGCGGTGGTGGGGGCAGCAGCGGTGGCGGACATTGGATTCACTTCCGGCGGTCAGGGGAGTGAATTTATAGGTATAAGAAAGGAAGTTTAAATACTGTTAGGGCATATCGATATGGCGTTTGGTTTGAGGTGCTGGGGGATGCTGAGGGCCTCATCGGGGGCAAGCCCCCTCCCACATTTTGATTTGTGAACACAGTCAAATGTGGGAGGGGGCTTGCCTCCGATGAGGCCGGCACAGGCGCTGGAGATTTACCGCTCGTGCAACGCCTCGGCCCGCGCCTTGATGATCGGCTTGAGCAGGTAGCTGAGGATACTTTTCTTGCCGGTGATGATGTCCACCGAGGCGACCATGCCCGGGATGATCAGCAGCGGCTTCTCATCGGTGCCCAGGTGGCTGCGGTCAGTGCGCAGGGTGATCATGTAATAGGTGGTTTTCTTGTCTTCATCGGTGATGGTGTCGGCACCGATGCGTTCGAGCTTGGCTTTGAGGCCACCGTAAATGGTGTAGTCATAGGCAGTGAACTTGACCACCGCTTCCTGCCCCGGGTGCAGGAAGGCGATGTCTTGCGGACGGATCTTGGCTTCCACCAGCAAGGTGTCGTTCAAAGGCACGATTTCGACCATGTCGCTGCCTGGCTGGATGACGCCACCGACGGTATTGACCAGCAACTGCTTGACGATCCCACGTACCGGCGAGGTAACCAAGGTGCGGCTGACGCGGTCTTCCAGGGCGCGGCCGGTGGATTCGGCCTTGTTCAGTTCGGTACGGGCTTCGTTGAGCTGGGTCAGGGCTTCACTGCGGAATTTGCCGCGGGTTTCGTCGATCTTGCGCTGCACTTCCTTGATCGCCGACTCGGCGCGAGGAATCGCCAGGGTGGTGGCGTCCAACTGGCCGCGGGTTTCCATTTCGGCGCGCTTGAGGCGCAGCACTTCCACCGGCGACACCGCGCCCTGGGCTACCAGCGGCTCGGACATGTTGATTTCCTGGCGTTGCAGGGACAACTGGCTGCGATACTGGCTCTGCTTGGAGGTGAACTCGCGCAGCTCTTGCTGGCGCTGTACCAGTTGCTCCTGCAAGCCGCCGACTTCGTCTTTCAATTGCTGGCGACGGCTTTCATACAGGGAGCGCTCGTTGGCGGCCTGGCTCGGCGCGGCCTTGAGCACGTCGTCAGGGATGTTCAGCGGGCGATCGTCCACCTGTGCACTGAGGCGCTCCACGCGCAGTTGCATGGCCAGGCGCAAGGCTTCGGTTTCCCCGGCATTGGAGACAAACCGCGTGTCGTCGAGGCGGATCAATGGCGCACCGGCTTCGACGATCTGGCCTTCCTTGACGTACAACTCGGCAACGATACCGCCTTCCAGGTTCTGGATTTTCTGCAACTTGGACGACGGAATCGCCTTGCCGTCGCCACGGGTCACTTCGTCGATCTGGGAAAACCCTGCCCACACCACCAGGAACACGAAGAACCCGATGATTGCCCAGATGGTCAGGCGGATGACCCGCGGCGCATCTTCGATCAGGGCTTTGTTGACCTCGGGCAGGGGCTGGCCCTGCAGCGAGTCGGAACCTTTGAAATAGCGCCCGACCGCACTCTTGATGGAGTTAAGCAACACTGATCTGCCCCTTCTTCAACGCTTCCATGACCACGGCTTTCGGGCCGTCCGCGAGAATCTGCCCACGGTCGACCACCAGCAGGCGGTCCACCAGGGAGAGCAGTGAGGCGCGGTGCGTGACCAGAACCACGGTCTTGTTTTGCACCACGGCTTGCAGGCGTTGCTTCAAGCGTTCTTCACCGGTGTTGTCCATGGCGCTGGTGGGTTCATCCAGCAGCAGCATGGGCGGGTTGAGCAGCAGCGCTCGGGCCAGGGCGACGTTCTGGCGCTGGCCGCCGGACAAGTTCTGCCCACGCTCGCCGACTTGCAGCTCGTAACCTTGGGGGTGCAGACGGGCGAATTCGTGTACGCCGGCCAGTTCGGCAGCTTGCAGGACCATTTCGTCCTCGACGTAGCGCGCCCCGGATACCAGGTTGTCGCGCAAGGTGCCGGCGAGCAATTGGATGTCCTGGGCAACGTAGCCAATGTTGTGGCGCAGTTCGCTGACGTCGATCTGGCGTACGTCCACACCGTCCACCAGCAAGGCGCCGGAGTCGGGCTGGTAAAGGCCGACGATCAATTTGGCCAGGGAGCTTTTGCCCGAGCCGCTGCGACCAATGATGCCGATTTTCTCCCCGGGCTTGATCACCAGGTTGATGTTTTTCAACGCAGGGTTCTGTTGGTTCGGGTAGGTGAAATTCAGCCCTCGGCACTCGATGGCGCCTTGCAGGGTGCGGCGGCTCATGGGGCGCTCGTCGAAATTGCGCTCCTGGGGCAGCTCCATCATCTGGTCCACCGAGGTCATGGTAACCTTGGCTTGCTGGTAGCGCGTCAGCAGGCCCGACAGCGAGGCCAGCGGGCTCAGGGCGCGGCCACTGAGCATGTAGCAGGCAATCAGGCCGCCCATGCTGAGGTTGCCGTCGATGATCTGGTACACGCCGAACACGATCATGATCACGCCGGCCAATTGCTGAATCAGCAGGGTCATGTTCATCGACAGACCCGACAGCAACTTCACCCGCAGCTCCAGCCGGCTCAGGGTGCCGATGGTCTGTTCCCAGCCGTATTGGCGCTCGCTCTCAGCGTTGTTGACCTTGACCGCATCGAGCCCGGCGAGGGTCTCGATCAGGCTCGACTGGCGCTCGGCGGCCAGGGCCATGGTGCGTTCCATGGTTGCCACCAAGGGCTTTTGCAGGGCATAGCCGATGCCCAGGGCAAGCGGGAACGCCAGCACCGGCACCCACACCAGATGCCCGCCGAGGATGGCGATCACCAGGAAGATCAGCAAGGTGAACGGCAGGTCGATCAGGCTGGTGAGGGTCAGCGATGCGAGGAAGTCGCGCAGGCTTTGAAACTCATGGATGTTCTGGGCGAAGCTGCCGACCCGTGCCGGGCGGTACTTCATGGACATGCCGACGATGCGTTCGAACAGCGTGGCCGAGATGATCAGGTCGGTTTTCTTGCCGGCCAGGTCCAGGCACAGGCTGCGCAGGCTTTTGAGGACCAGGTCGAACAGGTACGCGCCACAGATGCCCACGGCCAGCACCCACAGGGTGGCGGTGGCCTGGTTCGGTACGACGCGGTCGTATACGTTCATCACGAACAGCGGCGCAGCCATGGCGATGATGTTAATCAGGAAACTGGCGGCGATGGCGTCGGTATAGAGCCAGCGCGAACGCATGAGGGTGTCACGGAACCACGACCGCGCCCGTGGAATCAGGCTGCCGTGGTTGACGTCGAATTTGTGTTGCGGCTGGGCGAAGAAGACCTTGCCGATGTAGTCGTCGGCAAGTGCTTCACGTTTTATCAGCACTTCGCCGCCGTCGCTTTCGCTGAGCAGGATCCGTGCTTCATCCTCGCCTTCCCAGCCGACCAGCACGGTACTGCGACCGTCCTTGAGCAACAGCAGGGCCGGCAGTGCAATGGTCGGGATCTGTTCCAGCTTGCGTTGCAGCACCCGGCCTTGCAGCCCGGCCCGTGCAGCGGCACGCGGCAGCAGCTCGGCGCTCAAGCGTTGCGAGGGCAGCGGCAGGCCGGTGGTGAGCATCGCTGCGCTGGCCGGTTTCTGATGCAGGGCGCAGAGTGCCAACAACCCGTCGAGCAACGGGTCGTCATGCAGGGCGCGTGGATCATGACTGAGATGAACTCGACTGCTTTCAGGTTCCACGCGGTGCACTCTCGACTAACAGATGGGGCTATTGGGGTGGCTCAATTCATCCCAGGCAGTTGGACTTTAGGTTTCACGTCGTTCTGTACGACGGAAGCCATTGGTGCGACCACTCCCTGGCTCTTGAGCAATTCACCCATGGTCGCCTTGATTCGATACTGAGTAAATAACTGAATGTTCTTGATTTCTTCCAGGCGGCGGGAAGCGGTGAACAATTCATTTTCGCTGTCGAGCAAATCCAGCAGGGTGCGCTGGCCGAGGCTGAACTGTTGCTGGTAGGAGGTGCGTACACGGGAGCTGTGATCCACGTACTGCTGTGCCACCGGCAATTGGGCATTGGCGTTATTCAACGCGTTCCAGGCCAAGCCTAGCTCTTCATTGAGTTGGCGCAAGGCGTTGTTGCGGATATCCAGGGCCTGGTTGGCCTGGTAGGACTTCGATTGCAGGTCGGCCTTGTTGCTACCGCCGGCGAACAGGTTGAAGCGCATGCGCACCATGGCTTCCCAGCCGTTGCTGTGGTTCGGATCACCGGAGACGTTGTTGTCGGCGTTGGTGCCAAGCTCAGCGTCAAAGCGTGGGTAGAAGCTGGATTTGGCGGCCTCGTACTGTTTTTCGGCGGCGGAGATATCCGACTCGGCTGAACGCAACACCGGGCTATTGTCGAGCATCTGGCGACGGGCTTCATTCAGGTCCGCCGGCAGCATGGCCATGAACGGCGCAGGGCGCTCGAGCTGGTCGGGCATCTGGCCGACGGCGCTGAGGTAGTTGGTTTGCGCGTCTGCCAGGTTGGTCTGCTCGGTGATCAGGTTGTTGCGGGCCTGGGCCAGGCGCGCTTCGGCCTGGTCCTGGTCGGCACCGTTGCCGACGCCGCGCTGCGTGCGCAACTTGATCTGATCGTAGATGCGTTCGTGATTGCGCAGGTTGTCTTCGGCCAGGCGCACGAACTCACGGCGGGTCAACACCTCGAGGTAGACCTGGGCAACGGTCAACGCCGTCCGCTCGGAAGTACCCAGCAAGGAGTAGGCACGGGCATTAACGTTGGCTTGTTGACGCCCGACTTCGCTGGAGGTGGCGAAACCGTCAAAAATCATTTGCTGCAGGCGCAGGCTGGATTCGCCACGGTTGAGCGTGTCCCAGTGGTTGCCGCTGGGGTTGTTGGCGCGGGAGGTGGCGTTGTCGGTCCCTTGGCGGCCATAACCGGCGTTCAGGTCGACTCGCGGCAGGTAGCCACCTTGGGCGGCGCGCAGTTGATAGTCAGCAGCGATGCGGCTGTTAACACCTGCCTGGATTTCCGGGTGCACATCCAAGGCCTGTTGCATGGCTTGGGGCAGCGTCTGGGCTTGTACGAAACTGGCGGCGAGAACGAACGGAATTGCCTTGAACAGGTGCAGGCGCATTTAAAAATTTCCCCAGGACTTCTTGTCTCAAATCACAGCGATTAGCACCGCTGCGTCGGATAATGGCTACCGTAATGACCGTACGTCGGAAAGTTCAAAAAACGGAACTGCTTCACACATGTAGGACGGTTCGCCGCTTAAATATCAATGTGACATTACGGGAGCGATTGTTTAGGATGGCGGCCATAAGGTCAATAGTTTGGCACAAACTAGATCACTAAAAAATCTAGCCAAATATTTGACGTCAATCGCTTTATAGACTACGTCCTCCAGTTGGCAGCCCTAATTGCGCGCTGCAAAATGGAATTTCGAACGAATCGCCGGAGAAAATTTTAATGAGCAGTGTTGTTGCCATCGTCAAAAGCATTGTTGGTCAAGTTTTCGTTGTTTCTCCGGAAGGCATTCGTCGCGTCCTTATTGAAGGTGATCGCCTGTTCGCGGGCGACCAGGTCGACACTGGCCTGTCGGGCGCAGTGAGCCTGGAACTGGCCGACGGCCGTATTCTGGACCTGGGCCGGGACACTCAGTGGAGCGCCGATCTACCGGACTCCAGCGTCGACCTGGCCGCTGCCACCGAGCAAGCTGCGCCGTCGGTGGCCGAGCTGCAACAAGCCATCGCCGCTGGTGCCGACCCGACCACCGAGCTGGAAGCCACGGCCGCGGGTGCAACCGCTGCCGGTAATGGCGCCGCGGGGGGGGGTCACAGCTTCGTGGTGCTGGACGCCACCGCCGGCCGGGTCGACCCGACCATCGGTTTCCCAACCGGCCCTCTCGGCCAGGGCACCTCGACACTCAACGTACTGGCCGGCGCCCCAGGCACCGCTGATTCCGGTTTGGCGCTGCAGCCCGCGACCCTGTCCCTGAGCGCAACCCCAACCATCACCGAAGCCGGCGGTGTGCTGACCTATACCGCTACCGTTACGCGGCCCTCCACCAGCGACCTGACCGTGACCTTGTCCAATGGCGCGGTGATTACCATCCCGTCCGGCCAACTGACCGGCACCGTCAATGTGCCCCTGGCCCCCAACGACAGCCCCTACATCGATCCAAGCCAGATCAGCGTCAGCGTTACCGGTACCACCGGCGGCGGCAACCTGGTGTTGACCCTCGACCCTAACCCGGCCGTGACGCAGATCACCGATACCATCGACACCACCACCGTCACGTTGACGGCGGGCGATACCGTGGCTGAAGGCGGCCAGATCACCTACACCGCCACCTTGACCAACCCGGCGCAGACGCCGGTCACCGTGACCTTGAGCAATGGCTCGGTGATTACCATCAAGGCCGGCGAGTCGGCGGGCAACGTTGTTGTCGATACTGCAGCGAACGACGTCTACAACAATGGTTCGACTGTCAGCACCACCATTACCGGTGCAACCGGCGGCAACTTTGAAAACCTGGTGCCGAGCACGACGCCTGCGGTCACCACCATTACTGATTCGGTCGATACCACCACCGTCACGCTGACCGCTGGCGAAACCGTTACCGAAGGCGGGCAGATCACCTACACCGCGACCTTGACCAACCCGGCACAGACGCCTGTTACTGTCACCTTGAGCAATGGCTCGGTGATCACTATCAAGGCGGGCGAGTCCGTCGGCAGCGTGGTCGTGGACACGCCGCCCAATGACGTCTACGTCAACGGCAGCACCATCAGCACGACCATCACCGGCGCGACCGGCGGCAATTTTGAAAGCCTGGTGCCGAGCACGACACCGGCGGTCACTACGGTTACTGATTCGATCGACACCACCACTGTGACGCTGACGGCGCCGACTGAGACGAATGAGGGTGGTCAGGTTACGTACACCGCTACGCTTTCCAATAAAGCGGGCACTGACGTTACGTTGAAGTTGGATAATGGCTCGTCGATCACCATCAAGGCTGGCGATACCGTCGGCACGGTAACTGTCCCTGCACCGACCGATGATGTGTTTATCGACAAGAGCACTCAGACCGTCAAGATTACCGAGACTACTGGCGGTAACTTCGAGAAGTTGGAAGTTGCGGGCAACGGTGCTACCACCACCATCAACGACACCATCGACAAGGTCGATGTGGTTCTGAGTGCCACGACTACCGTAGGTGAAGGCGGCAACATCGTCTACACAGCCAGCCTTGTGGATAAGAACGGCGCGCCGGTGACAAACATCACCAACCCGCTGACCGTCACTCTCGATAATGGCCAGACCATCACTATCGGTGTGAACCAGTCGAGCGGCACTGTTTCGGTCTTGGCGCCGGATGACGTCTACAAGGGCGATCAGACCGTCACCACCGCTATCACAAGCGTCACTGGCGGCGAGCACTTTGAAAATCTGGTTCCAGGTACTGCGGCGGTTAACACCACCGTTACCGATACTCCCGGTACTGATAACACCACAACTGTCACGCTGACCGCGCCTAGCGCGGTGAACGAAGGTGGTCAAATTACGTACACCGCTACGCTTTCCAACAAAGCGGGCACTGACGTTACGTTGAAGTTGGACAACGGCTCGTCGATCACCATCAAGGCTGGCGATACCGTCGGCACGGTAATTGTCCCTGCACCGACCGATGATGTGTTTATCGACAAGAGCACCCAGACCGTCAAGATTACCGAGACTACTGGCGGTAACTTCGAGAAGTTGGAAGTTGCAGGCAATGGTGCGACCACCACGATCAACGACACCATCGACAAGGTCGATGTGGTTCTGAGTGCCACGACTACCGTAGGTGAAGGCGGCAACATCGTCTACACAGCCAGCCTTGTGGATAA